>JAVVTQ010000007.1:0-66833 GCA_036653595.1 Oscillospiraceae bacterium | reverse complement strand
GGACCTTCTTTTCATGCTCTTGTTCGCCGATACGGTTCATCACAAGCTTAATAATCGCAAAATGTCCAGGCTTGATATAAGTGGACAAAGGGACTGTTTTATATTACAATAAATTTATTGTAAATTTGTGCATATTTATTTTAGTGAACATCAATAATTTATCGGACTTACTTTTAGAAAAGGTAGCTTTATATGGAAGACAAGAACGCTTCGAATAGCCGCAATGTTTTGGATTCAAAGTCAGAGATTTCAGCTGAAGCGCAAACTTCATCTCCGGTAAGAAATGAAAAAAGTCCCGCTGTTTTATCCGCTAAGAACAAAAACGCGCCCTCCAAAAAGGGCAAAAGCGATGACGTTCCCGTCAAAAACTCCGCATCGTCAAAGCCATCGGACGCCCGGAATTTCGAGGCGAAAAAGTCAGGTTTCCCGTCGGCAGCGGCCTCGGGAAGCTCTAAGGCCGATGACAAAAAGGCAGCGTCCAAATCGTCTGGCGGGTCCTATAAAGGCGCAAAATCGCCCTCCAAAAAAGGCAAAAGCGGTGACGTTCCCGTCAAAAACACCGCATCGTCAAAGCCATCGGACACCCGTAATTTCGAGGCGAAAAAGTCAGGTTCCCCGTCTGCAGCGGCCTCGGGAAGCTCTAAGGACGATGACAAAAAGGCAGCGTCCAAATCGTCCGGCGGGTCCCATAAAGGCGCAAAAGCTTCATCGTTTCACTTGGAGAATAAAGCCGATTTTGTACAATCAATTCAAAATCAACTTGAAACGGAAGAATGTGCCGAATACGGCGGCACCCCTGTCTCCGCAGCACAAAAAACTGTTTCGGGATTTCGTGGCACATTTGAAGACAGGGCTTTTAGAAAAAAGTTCGCAATCACGCTCTCTATCGTATTTGGAGCGGTCGTTTGCTTTTTTCTGTACGCTTTTTATATAGACTCTCTTCCGCCCACGCTCAACTACATAAAGGTTTCGGAGCTGCCAAACAGTGACAAAACCGTTGACGTTGCTATCGGTGTGAGAAAGCCCGCGCTTCTCAAAAGCGGGGAGGTCTGGTGTATTGCAAGCGATGAACAGGTCGCTCCTGCTGCTGATGACATCGGCTGGGTGCTCGCCGAGGATTATGTCTGCTCATTGACCGTGAGCACAGGCAGCTTTTATGTTTATGCTATGGATTCGCACAAAAATATAACCGATTTGAGTACCGATGCCACATCTATCAACACCGTGCTGTCCATAGACCTTGGCACCGACAGCATATATTTGCCAAAAGACGGTGTATATACGCCAACAGTCAGCCTGATTTCATTTGGAGCTGCCGACGAATCGCTTGTATGGAAGTCCTCAAACACAGAGGTTGCCACAGTGGAAAACGCAGCAGTGACAGGCATAAGCTGCGGTGAAGCCGTAATAACTGCTACTGCTTCAAACGGCGTTGTGGCAAGTGTTTTGGTGCTTGTGACAGATCTCATCACCTTGCCGGACACCGAAACCTACTCAAAGCCAATGCTGGGCGCCGATGTTTTCACCGACGATGAGGCCGCTCTGCTCGACAAAATTCTCTTTGCGCGTGTTGCCGCAGCCGGCGGTGACGGGACAAGGGCAGCGGCGGTCGCGGCGGCTCGCTTTTTGACGCTTGAATTTCCCTATAGAGTGCCCTACTTTTTCGAAAACGGAAGGCTTGACCCGCTACCCGGACGGCCAAAATGCGACGGAGAGGGACGTTATTTCCACAAAGGGCTCTATCTTTCAGAGGATAAATATGACATTCTCGAGGTAGTTAGATTTGGCCCCGCAACCTGGGGCGAGTACTTGCTCAACTGGGAGACAAAATATGACTTTGTCTCAGGAACGTTATATCCCAATGGGCTCGATTGCAGCGGATTTGTCTCGTGGGTTTTGTGCAATGGAGGAACTGATGTCGGAGATATCGGTGCCGGCGACGAATACGGCGACAACGATCTCTGCGATCTCGCAGACAAAGTGTGGCTGACCGTGGATTATATACAATCAGATAGCGTTAAGGTCGGGGATCTCATCGCCACCGACGGGCACATGGCTATCATAATTGGGCTGACCGATGAGAAGATATACATCGCAGAGTCTCTTTTCACCTCCGTGCGTGTCATGGAATTCTACCGCGATGCAAGCGTGGTTTACAGCCCGCTATATGACTACGTGATTCCTATGGATGACATCTACACAGGCGATGGCAATTACACTGAAATGTGGTAGCCGCCGCTGTGCTGCAATTTGAATTTGAAAGATAATAAGGGCGCGCCGCTTCATCAAAATCTGTGAAGCGGCGTGTCTATTTTTTTACATTGCTTTGCTTACACGGCATATTTTTCTCGTAAGCACATGCTCTCTATGGTCTTTTGACCTCTACAAAAAGCTCGTTTTCACCGTCTCTTGAATAATCGACAACCATCACCGACTGCGGTAGGATGTCCTCCTCAATGATTTTTTTGCCTATCAGCGTCTCCACTTTCTGTTGCAGGAAGCGTTTCAGAGGGCGCGCACCGTACACCGGGTCATATCCGTTTTCCACAATGAAGTCTCTTGCGCTCTTTGTCACCTCGCACGTTATCTGTTTTTCTGCAAGCCTTTCGTTGATTTCGGCTATGAGAAGTCCGACGATGCACGAGATATCCTCCCTAGTCAGGGGCTTATAAAAGACGATTTCATCGATTCTGTTGAGAAATTCCGGTCTAAAAGAGGCCTTGAGCTGTGCCATGACGCCGTCGCGCGCACTCTGCGTAATCGCACCGTTTGCGTCAATTCCATCCAGCAGATAAGAAGAGCCTATGTTTGATGTCATTATTATGATAGTATTTTTGAAGTTGACCATTCGCCCCTGCGAATCTGTTATTCTTCCGTCGTCGAGCACTTGCAGCAGCACATTGAACACGTCGGGGTGCGCTTTTTCGATTTCGTCGAACAGCACGACGGAATACGGCTTTCTGCGAACTGCTTCTGTCAGCTGGCCACCCTCCTCATAGCCAATATATCCCGGAGGCGCTCCTATAAGTCTTGACACGGAGTATTTCTCCATATATTCGCTCATATCTATCCGCACAAGGCTGCGCTCATCGTCGAACATGCTCTCTGCAAGTGCTTTCGCCAGCTCTGTTTTCCCGACACCTGTCGGCCCTAAAAACATGAATGAACCTATGGGCCTGTTTGGGTCCTTTATTCCCGCGCGCGAGCGTATTATCGCGTCGCACACGCAGTCAACCGCCTCATCCTGACCGACCACCCGCTTATGGAGGGTTTCACCCAGATGCATAAGTTTTTCGCGCTCACCCTCAACGAGCCGCGACACCTGTATGCCCGTCCATCTCTCTACAATTCTAGCTATTTCCTCGTCAGTGACCTTGTCGCGAAGCAGGCTTCCCTTTTTGTCCCCACTCTGTGCCGCTTTTTCGCTCTCCTCAAGCTCCTTTTGAATTTTTGGCAGCTCTCCGTATTTGAGCTGCGCCGCCTTGTTGAGGTCATATTCGCGCTCTGCCTTTTCAATCTGAGCATTAGTATTTTCAAGCTGTTCGCGCAGCTTTTGAACCTTTTCTATATCGGCCTTTTCGTTGTCCCACTGCATTTTCATGGAGTTGAAGTGCTCGCGCATTTCCGCCAATTCCCTTTGTATTTCAGCCAAATGCTCTTTTGACAAGCTGTCCTTTTCCTTTTTCAGAGCCGCCTCCTCAATCTCAAGCTGAATGATTTTGCGCCTGATTATGTCAAGCTCTGTCGGCATAGAGTCTATCTCTGTCCTTATCATCGCGCAGGCCTCATCCACCAAGTCGATGGCCTTGTCCGGCAAAAATCTATCTGATATATACCTGTCTGACAACGTGGCCGCCGCTATTATCGCGTTGTCTGTGATTTTTACACCGTGAAAAACCTCATAGCGCTCCTTTAGTCCTCTCAAAATTCCGATGGTGTCCTCAACGCTCGGCTCCTCAACCATAACAGGCTGAAATCTGCGTTCGAGCGCAGGGTCTTTTTCTATATATTTGCGATATTCGTCGAGCGTCGTCGCGCCGATGCAGTGCAGCTCTCCTCGCGCGAGCATGGGCTTTAGGAGATTGCCCGCATCCATTGCACCATCGGTTTTTCCGGCACCGACAATGGTGTGCAGCTCGTCTATGAACATTATTATTCTGCCCTCGCTTTTTTTCACCTCAGCGAGAACCGCCTTGAGCCTTTCCTCAAATTCTCCGCGAAACTTTGCTCCGGCAACGAGCGCTCCCATATCCAGCGAAAAAACCGTCTTGTCCTTGAGCGGTGTCGGCACATCCCCGCGCACAATTCTCTGAGCAAGCCCCTCCGCTATGGCTGTTTTGCCCACACCCGCCTCGCCTATGAGCACAGGGTTGTTCTTTGTCTTGCGCGAGAGAATTCTGATGACATTTCGTATCTCATCATCGCGCCCGATAATTGGATCCAGCTTTTGCTGCCTGGCTCTGTCAACAAGATCGTCGCCGTATTTTTTGAGTGCATCGTAAGTCTCTTCGGGAGAATTTGTCGTGACGCGCTGGTTTCCGCGCACCGTCGCAAGCGCCGACAGCACACTGTTTTTGTCGATTGCAAAGAGCTTGAAAATCTTGGAAATCACAGTATTTGCGCAGGCTGCCAACGCGAGAAATATGTGCTCTGTGGAGACATATTCATCCCTCATGCTGCCGCTTATTTTCTCTGCCTCAACCAGCATTCTGTCAACGTCGGACGCAATATAAATTTTGTCCGCCTCGCGCACCGCTGCGCCTGTCACTCTGGGCAGCTCGTTGACTGCGCGGCGCGCCTCCTGTGTGACATTCTCAATCTCTGTGCCCATCTTCACCAGCAGCTTCGGTATAAGGCCGTCATTCTGTTCCAAAAGCGCAAGCAGTACGTGCTGCTGCTCCATGGTTTGATTTTGATATTCAGTCACAAGGCTCTGCGCGCCGTTTATGGCCTCGAGAGATTTCTGTGTATAGTTTTGTGTGTTCATGATTTTCCTCCATTCATAGCACCTCTGTTTGTTCAATGCCTTACAAGGATATAATATATGCAAATATTGTAGGAATATCGAATAAAATATTAACAAATTATTAAAAGTTAGCACTCTAATCATAAGAGTGCTAACTTTTAATAATTTTGCTGCCTATTTGCTCTTGTCAGCTTTCATCTGTGAACGCGCACTGTCTGATGTCCGTAGAAGCGGTCAGCGCCTCCGCGAACCAATGACTGTGCGGCACGCGCTCCTCATGTGAAAATTCAATTGCCAAACCGCTGCGAAGCCCGTTTTTATTTGCTTTTTCACGGGTGCTTGGCACTAATTTAGCCGCTGCTTTTTGTCAGATGGCAGCGCACATTCGTATGCTTCTCCGCGCATTGTCTCGACGGCGTGAGGCAGTGCGCCAATTATCGCGTCCATGCATTCTCGACAGGCTTTGGGGCTTCCGGGCATGTTGACTATAAGCGTTTTCTTGCGTATTCCCGCCAAGGCGCGCGAGAGCATCGCGCGGTCGGTGACCTCAAGGCTCTTTTGGCGCATAGCCTCCGGGATTCCCGGGACGGCTTTTTCAAGCACATCCGCAGTCGCCTCCGGCGTCACGTCACGCGGCGCAAGCCCTGTGCCGCCGCTGGTGATGAGCAAATCGGTTTCCCCCTCATCGGCCATTTTCTTCATGAATTCAGAGAGTTTATCCCTGTCGTCGGGCAAAATCGTGACACCCGTAACCACCGCAATTTCTTCGAGCATTTTTGAGAGCACAGTGCCTGACGTATCCTCGCGCTCGTCGGAAAAAGCCTTGTCGCTGGCCACAAGAATATGCGCTTTAATTGGCCTTTCAATCACTTCGACATCGTCTCCTTGACCGACCAAGCCGCCCTTGACAACCTTTGCGAATATCCCCTCAAGCGGCATTATGCACTTTCCGAGCTTCTTGAATATCTCGCAGTCGCTGTGGCATTTCTTGCCTATTTGTGTTACCTCCACCACAGTCTCTCCGAGGCGAAGGCGCGTCCCGACAGGAAGCGTGTGAAGCTCTATTCCGCTCGTTGTGATATTCTCGGCGAACATTCCGGGGACAAGCCCCTTTGCTCCCTGAGCGGTCATTTTGGCTATGCTCTCCTCTGCCAGCAGACTCAGCTGTCTGTGCCAGTCGCCGCCGTGAGCGTCGCGTTCTAGACCAAAGCCGACCACCAGCTGCGCACGGCCCTCAATCGGGATTTTGTATGTACCTTTTTGCTCACTCCTGTTGACAGCAATAATCTTTGCCATATTTCAGCCTCCAATTTTACTCATGTTCTTTTGTGACGTGAAGCTATCAGAAAAGCAATGACCCTCGGGTTTTTCGAGAATTGCGCGTTTTATTGTTTCGAGCAACCGGCTTTCACCGGCGGCAAGCGCCGACAGCAGTGAAATTTCGCTGTCCCTGCCAAGGCATGGCCTCAGCATTCCGTCACTCATAATGCGCAGCCTGTTGCACTGTGCACAAAAGCTGTGCGACATAGGGCTGATAAAGCCAATTCTCCCGACATACCCTTTTATTATATAATCCCTGGAGGGCTGTCCGCCATAGCGCGCCTTTACCGGCTCTAGATATGGGCGGCTCGCAATTAGCTCCGCAGACGTAACGCGAAGACTTTTGTCATCTTTGATTTTGCCGAGCGGCATAAGCTCGATAAATCGCACGTCAATCGGTCTGTCCTTGGCAAGAGCTATAAAGTCGTCGACCTCACCGTCGTTAACTCCGCGCATAAGCACGACATTGAGTTTGAGCGGAAAAAGTTCTGCATCGACAATTTCGTCTACCGCACGCAAAACCTTATCAAGCTCACCGCCCGTCAGGGCACGAAATTTTTGCGGGTCAAGGGAATCACAGCTCACATTAAACCGCGAAATTCCTGCAGCGGCGAGATTTTTCACGCGTCCGCAAAGCTGCTGTGCATTGGTTGTCATGGAAATCTCGTGCAGCCCATCAATAGCTTTTAGTGTCTCTATTATAGACTCGATGTCTTTTCTCATCAACGGCTCACCGCCGGTTAAGCGCACCTTATCTATTCCGAGCCGCGCGCAGACCTCTGCTATTTTGCCGAACTCCTCCGCCGTCAGCTCCTCTTTTTCGGGGCAGTCCTGCTCGTCCGCGCGGCAGTAGGAGCAGTGCAGAGAGCAGCGTTCCGTCACCGAAAGGCGAAGATAGTTTATTTTTCTTCCTGTGTTATCCTTCATTTTTATTCCTTAGAACCGGGCAGTTTTCGTTTATATTCCCGGTTTTTGTGACCTGTGCAAACGCGCAGCCATGCTGGAGCGCGCATTTTGTGCCGCTTTTATGAAGCTCACATGCTTCATAGCACTGCTTGCCAACTTCTGTGATTTGAATTTCCGCAGAGCCGATATTCAAAACATCTCCCTGTTTCAGCGCGCAGAAATCCACACCTGACAGCACAATATCGGCACAGTACTTCTCCATACAGAGTGCTTGCGCCGTCGTTGCAGCCATTTTTTCGAGCGTCTCGCGTCCGACGAGTGAAAGCTGCCTCATATCCGCTTTTTTTGAAGAGCGAAGCATTATTTTATCCACTCTCATTGCGTCTTCCCTGCAAAATGTACCTGACTTGCCACCGGATTTTTCCACAAGGCAGACGGAGCTTATCTCCATACCCCTGTCTACGGCTTTGCACATATCGTAGATTGTAAGCGCGCCGACGGAGGCTGCCGTGAGCGCCTCCATCTCCACGCCGGTTTCATAATTGCAGCGCGCAATGGCGGTTATTTTGATTTTGTCCGGCTTTTTGAGTTCAATTTCAACTTCAACAGCTGTGAGCGGAATTTGATGGCACAGCGGAATCAGCTCGTGTGTTCGCTTTGCGGCCATGATTGCGGCAATTCTGGCAGTGCCCAGCACATCGCCTTTTTTCATGCGGTTTTTCTCAACGGCATCAAAAGTTGAGGGCTTCATCACAATTTGAGCGCACGCCGTCGCGCTGCGGGAGGTGACGTCTTTGTCTCCGACGTCGACCATGCGCGCCTCGCCGTTTTTGTCGATATGTGTCAGTTCCATTCCTTGATTTCTCCTATTTTTCCAATGCCGTAACCTCCGAGCGCCAGCAGTCGCTTGCGGAAATCCACGCTTTTTATTGTGTCTATAAAGCTTTGCACACAAGGCAGTGCCAGCGCGCTTTTCAGGACAAGAAAATCATACTGCTCGTCGAAAAGCGGGATAAATTCAAGCCCATACATCTTTGCAGCTGCGAAAACGCCTAGCCCTGCGTCGGCCGTTCCTGAGGCTATCTGTGCCGCCACAGCGGTGTGAGTGAACTCCTCGCGCGTATATCCACATATGCTCTCGCAGTCTATGCCGTCGGATTTCAGAAGATAATCGAACAGTATTCTTGTTCCGCTGCCGTTTTGGCGGTTTACATATCTGACTTTGTTTTGCGCAATATCACCGATTAGCCTTAGGTTCTTTGGGTTTCCCCGCGCGGTCATCAGGCCCTGCACTCGCGCCACGCCCTCCAAAAGGACAACATCGTCGCGGCCGAAATATTTGCGCAAATACGAAGCGTTGTACTCGCCGCTCTCCCCGTCTAGCAGGTGAATGCCGCCGAGATGCGCCTCCCTGCGTTTGATCGCCATAATTGCGCCCATGCTTCCCACATGCGACGACGCGACAAGCTCGCGGCAGTCGGCAAGGCGCATGAGGTCGGCCGCCTCGTCGATAAGCTGATCATGACTTCCAGTGATAACAAGCTGATTCTCTATTTGTCTAATTGGCTTTTTGAGAAGCACGCTGACAGTGTCCCCCGCCTCGTAACCCTCGACGTTTTGCGGTATGTCAATTATTCCGTCCGCCTTGACAAACGAGCTTATCACCCCGGCGCCGCGGTTTAGGGGCACTGCGACAAGCCTGCCCTCCACAAGACCCAGCCTCGTCCTGACAAATTCGCGATATTTGAGAGATGACATAAGCTTGCGCGAGATGACCGCACCGCGCATATGCTCTTGCACCTCCTCCGGCGCCTCAAGCAGGAGATCCATAACCGGCTTGACTATTCTCTCCAGCACAATCATTCCCGAAACAGGATATCCCGGCACTCCTATTACGGGTTTTTTCGAGCATATGCCGAGAATTGCCGGCTTTCCCGGCTTTATCGCCACGCCGTGAAACAGGACCTCACCGACGCGCTCTATTGTTTTTTTTGAATAATCCTCGCGGCCGGCAGAGCTTCCCGCATTTATAATGACCGCGTCGCATTCCGCTAATGCTGTCTTAAGTGCGCCGAGCATTTTTTCTTGTTCATCGGGAACTATGCCGTACACACGTGAAAGAGCGCCCCATTTTGCGAGCATCGCGGAGAAGATTGTGGAATTAAACTCTATTATATCGCCCTTTTGCGGATTGTCTGTGGGCACTACTATTTCGTCTCCTGTCGGGATTATACCCACCAGCGGCCTTTTGAACACTTCAACCTTGAGCACGCCTCCCGCGAGCATTGCTCCTGCCGCGGCGGGAGATATCTCTGTGCGGGAGGTCAAAATCATATCACCTGCGCACACATCCTCGCCTATCTGTCTGACATGCTGCCACGGAACCGATGCCGAAAGGAGCTTGATTTGCCCATCTCTATCCTCAACGACATCCTCTATCATCACAACACAATCGCAGCCGTCCGGAAGCGGGTCACCCGTGTCCACTCTTTCAAAATCCGCCTCACTCAAAAGCGCGGGTGTCGTCTCCGATGCCCCAAAAGTTTTATCTGCCGACAGCGCAATGCCGTCCATAGCGCAGGCGTTGTAGTGCGGGGCGCAGATTTTTGCATAGACTGCGCGTGAAGTTATCCTGCCACAGGATTCGCCAGCAGGAACGATCTCGGTTTTTCGCAATATGTTGAGCGCCTTAATAGCTGCGCAATAGCCGGACACCGCCTCTTCAAGGGGCGTGTTTGAGAGATATTGAAAGGACATTTCTACCTCCATAGAATTGTTGCTTCGACAAGCGCTCCTGCCGCCAAGCCCTCGCAGTCCCTCGGCACCCGCACATAGCCGTCAGCATTTTTAAGCGTCGTTATAAGCCCGCTTTTGCTCGCAATCGGAACAGCCTGTTCTCCGTCAACGGAAATTGCCACACACTCCTCGCGCCCATTATTTGAGGGAATAGCGCGCGACAGTCTGAGCGGTATTTTTATGTCCGTCAATTCGCATGACCGAAGCTCGTAAAGCCACGGGCGCACCAGAAGAAGGTAGACAAAAAGCGCTGCCACAGGGTTTCCCGGAAGTCCAAACACAGGCTTTCCCGATATTTTTCCGAGCAGTGTCGGCTTCCCCGGCTTCAGCGCAAGTCCATGCAGAAGCACCTCCCCGCACTCGCGCATTATTTGCGCTGCCGAGTCCTTTTCGCCCACCGACGTTCCACCCGAAAGAAGCACAGCGTCACACTCCTGTGCACCCTTTACCACCGCGCTTCGAATCATCTCATACTTGTCCGCGAGCAGCTCTGAGCAAATCGGCTTTGCACCGTCCTCAGCAAGCGCCGCCGCAAGCATCGGCTGGTTGACATCTCGTATCTGTCCCTCTTTGAGCACACTGCCGGGTTTTGCAAGCTCGTCGCCCGTGGAAATCACGGCAATGCGCGGCTTTTTATACACATACGCGCCGGCTGCACCCGCCGCCGCCAGCGAACCTATATCTTTTGGGGACAATCGTGTCCCTCTTTCAATAAGCATTTCGCCGGGCTTCACGTCGTCGCCTTTGAATATGACGTTGTTTCCCGGTGCAGACGCCTTTAAAACGGCCACCATGCCTCCGCTGAGCATCTCCGTGTGCTCTGCCATCACCGCCGCGTCGCAGCCCGTTGGCATTGCACCGCCAGTGGGTATCGCGCAGCATTCGTTCTTTTGCGGCACAACCCGTGATACGCTGCCCATCGTCACCTCGCCCTTTAGTACAAGAAGTGCGGGAATGGCATCCGAGCATCCAAATGTGTCGGCTGCGTGCACTGCATAACCGTCCACCGTTGAGCGTGCAAAGCCGGGAACGAATTCCTCTGCCACAACATCGCGAGAGAGTATTCTCCCGCAGAGTTCGGACAAGGAAACCGATTCCTCACCTGTAAAAGCTTTTGGAAACGACTTTGACAGAAGCCTTCTTGCTTCCTCCAACGAGCACACATTAAGCATTTTATATTCTCCAGTGCTGTAAAAATATCTGCGCCTCCGGTGTGCGCGGACTGTAAAGCACATCCTTTGTGGCGCCGAATTCAGCTATTTTCCCTTTGTCCAAAAAGACGACACAGTCCGACATTCTGAGCGCCTGTGCGGGCGAATGAGTGGAAAACACAAGCAAGCTGTGTTCCCTTTTGCAGTATTCGAGCAATGCATTTTCTATCAAATCGGTGCCCTCTATATCCATGGCTGATGTCGGTTCATCGAGCAGCAGCACACTGTTTTTCCGGGCGATTATCCGTGCCAGTGCCATGCGCTGTGTTTCGCCGCCGCTGAGAAAGCAGCCTTTTTCTTCCGCAAGCTTCTCCATGCCAACGGCGCAAAGTGCCTTTGCGGCGATGCTCTCTGCCTCTTTGCTGCCCTTTATCGCCATCAATATGTTCTTCCTTACGGAAAAGGAAAAGCCATAGGGCTGCTGCGGCAGATACGCCGTTCCCTGCAAAGGCGATATATCTACCATGCCCTCGTCTTGAGCCGTCACACCGGCAAGGATTTTTATAAATGTGCTTTTTCCTGAGCCGTTTGCTCCGATAAGCGCATACTTTTTTTCATTTTCAAATGTCATCTCCGCAATATCAAGGACTGTTTTTTGCTCGTATATTTTTTTTATGCCGCGCACCTCAATCAACTTTTTTATCCCCCTTGAGCCTGCGTTTTCTCTGCGTTCTCTCGCCGATTCTGTAAGCGATTGAATTGACCACAAAAGCAATCGTCAGGAGCACAACCCCGAGTGCAAGCGCAAATTCGAAGCGGCCCATGTTTGTTTCGAGCATTATCGCAGTCGTCATCACGCGCGTTTTATTTTGTATGTTCCCGCCCACGAGCGATACAGCCCCCACTTCAGCCACCGCTCTGCCAAAACCGGACAGAACAACTGACAAAAGTGATGATTTTGACTCGTAAAATACATACCACAGCTGGCGCGCCAAGCCTATGCCGAGTCCCTTTGCCGTCTCGATTATCAGCGGCGCGCGCGCGGACACAACCGACGCCGACATCCCCGCGATGAGCGGTGTTATCAATATGACCTGCGCCGTCACCATTGCGGTCACTGTGTACAGCAGCTTGAACGCGCCGAGCGGACCGCTTCGCGACAGCAGCAAGAAAACGACAAGCCCCGCCACAACCGGCGGCAGACTCATCAAAGTGCCTGTCAATCTCAAAAAAAACTTTTTTGCGCGAAAGTCGCGGCTTCCCATATATATACCGAGCGGTATTCCTATAAGCGCGGATATCGCAGTGCTCGCAAACGCCATTTTGAGTGTGACGGCTATTATTCCGCGAAGCTCCGGGTCCGCCTTAAAAATCAAAGCGAATGCATCAAACAGCTTTTCCATACGAGTCCTTAAGGACAAAGGCGGGCACATTTTGCCCGCCTTTGATATTTTTGTTATCCTACAAAAAACAGCTGCTCGCCGTAATCGGCCTTGCCGTATTCCTCAATCAGCTTGAGCGCCTTTTCTGAGGTCATCCATTCTATAAAGGCGTTCGCGCCCTCGATGTTCGCGTCGGGCCACTTGTCAGGGCTGACAGCAATCATAGAATAGGTGTTTTTTTGCTCGTCACTCTGCTCGAGCAGAATTTTGAGTGTGTCTTTTTTCTCGTGTGCAAGATATGTGGCCTTGTCAGTCAGCACATAGGCCTGCTTCTCGCTCGCAAAGGTGATGCATTTTCCCATGCCGTCTCCAAGCGAGACATACCAGTCTCCCTTAGGCTCCAGCTTCGCTATTTTCCAGATTTTCAGCTCTGCTTTGTGGGTTCCCGACTCGTCTCCGCGTGAAACGAAGGTCGATTTTGAATCGGCTATGAGCTTGAATGCTTCGGAGGCCGTCTTTGCGTTTTTCACACCTGCCGGGTCGCCTTCGGGTCCGACAATGACAAAGAAATTGTACATAAACGGGACTCGTGACACGCCGAAGCCCTGCGATATAAACTCCTCCTCGGACGCCTTGGCATGCACCAGCAGACAGTCTGCGTCACCTGTTCTGCCTTTTTCAATTGCGGCTCCCGTGCCGGCAGAGGTTATCTCGAGCTTATAGCCTGTGTCAGCTTCAAATTGCGGCTGCAAGTATGGCAACAGCCCCGAGTCGTTGACAGAGGTCGTTGTCGACAGTCTGATGACCGGGTTTTTGACCGGGTTGTCCTCAACCTCTTTGTTTGTTTTTGCAGCGCATGAAGTGAGCATGAGGCAGAGCGCCGTTAGCAGTACCAGTATTTTTTTCATTTTTCTCCTTTCCAAATGCGGGAGGCAGCACAGTTTCCCGCGCCACCCATAGGGTACTCGCCATATCGTATGGATTTAGGCTAGCACCTCGGAGTTAGAAAATTTCTCCATATGTATTATAAATTATTAAAAAGCACAAAATCAAATATTGAAAATGTTTTTGACTAAATTTGTCACTTTGCTCAAACAGACTTGTCTCTTTTGGTTATTATTTCAATCTCGCTGCGGCGCGGTCGTGGTTTTGTGTGCAATTTTCCGCTATATATGTCTCTGTTATTTCAAATTCCGATGTCTGTCCGTCATAGCTCAAGATTTTATTAAACAGCGCACCCTCAAGCGACAAAATAATCTTGATGCACTCGTTTGCCATGAGCGAGCCTATCACTCCGGCGGTTGTCCCCAAAATGCCATCGTCCGTATTTTTTGCATCATGCAAGAAGCCCAGGCACTCAAGACATGCAGAGCTTCTGTCGATTGACGTGACAAAGCCTCCAAAGCCGCAAACTCCCCCCTCAACGATAACAAGCCCCTCATCGAGTGCATATTTGTTGAGCAAAAGACGCGTTTCGAGATTGTCGGTGCAATCTGCAATAATATTAGGTGTTTTTATGAGCGCCTTGATGTTGTCCGACGTCAGCCTCTCGCCTACTCCCAAAAAATCTGTGTCGGGATACATAGCGCAGAGCTTTTCACACGCTGCTTTTGCCTTTTCTTTTCCCAAATCACAGACGCCGAAGAGAAACTGCCTGTTCAAATTGCTCTGTGAGACTGTGTCGCCGTCTATGACAGTTATTTTGCCAACTCCCGCACATGCGAGGTATGTTAAAGCAGGACAGCCAAGTCCGCCCGCACCCACCACCGTCACCGCCGCATCGCGCAGGCGGCGCTGCCCGTCTGCGCCTATCTCCGGCATTGAAATCTGCCTCTCAAAGCTCATAAAATCCAGCTCCTCTTCATTGCGGTGCACGTATATCTAAGCTGCTTTGTGTGGACATCTGCTTTTTAAATTTCGGCAAGGATGCGCGTCTTTTTCGCAAGAGAAAAGCGCTTTCGCCGCGGCGAGGCAGGGCAAGATGCCCAGCGTCAGTCCCGGGCGGATGCGCTCCTCTAAATTATATATTATTAATATGCCTTGCCCCAAATAACGGTTTTGTCGGCAGGCTTGCCGCAGACGACACATTTGTCGCTGATCTGTTCATGATCAAACGGCATACAGCGCGAGCTGATATCCAGCTTTTCTTTGAGCTTTTCCTCACAAGCCGGGTCACCGCACCACGCAGTTTTGTAAAACCCAACATCTTTTTCAACAGCCTTCTCAAGCTCACCGTATGTCGCGCAGGTGAAAGAGCGCTGTGCCCTGTTGTTGAGAGCGCGCTCAAACAACGCTTTTGCAAGCTCGTCGAGCTGCGTGTGCACGGTGCTTTCGATGTCCGCGAGAGCAACGACCTCTTTGGCACCGTTGTCGCGGCGAACAAGAACACAGTTCCCACTCTCGATGTCACGCGGCCCTATCTCCAGCCTAATTGGCACACCTTTCATCTCATACTGTGCAAACTTCCAGCCCGGAGAGTTGTCCGTGTCGTCGCAAAGCACGCGAATCCCCGCGTCCTTAAGGCGCTTTTTGAGCGCGGCTGCGGCTTCCAGCACGCCCTCTTTGTGCTGGGCGACAGGTGTGATGACGACTTGAATCGGGGCGACGGCAGGGGGTAGAATGAGTCCATTGTCATCGCCGTGCGTCATTATTATAGCGCCGATAATTCTTGTTGAAACGCCCCAAGAGGTCTGAAACGGGTGTTGCAGCGTGTTGTCGCGCGCGGTAAAGGTTATGTCAAAGGCCTTGGCAAAGCCGTCTCCAAAGTAATGACTTGTGCCGCTTTGAAGTGCCTTTCCGTCGTGCATCATTGCCTCGATTGTGTATGTGGCCTCGGCACCCGCGAATTTTTCGCTGTCTGTCTTGCGCCCACATACGACCGGCATCATGAGATAGTCCTCGGCAAATTCGCGGTAGCACTCGAGCATTCTCGTCGTCTCGGCAACCGCCTCCTCGGACGTTTCGTGCATCGTGTGCCCCTCCTGCCACAAAAACTCGCGGGAGCGCAGAAAAGGTCTTGTTGTCTTTTCCCAGCGCACGACAGAGCACCATTGATTATAAAGCTTTGGGAGATCTCTGTAGGACTGTATTATATGTGCATAATGCTCGCAAAAAAGCGTCTCGGAAGTAGGGCGCACACACATGCGCTCTGCCAGCGGCTCGGTGCCTCCGTGTGTCACCCACGCAACCTCGGGGGCAAAGCCCTCGACGTGATCTTTTTCCTTTTGCAGGAGGCTCTCGGGTATAAACATCGGCATATAAACATTCTCATGACCCAGCTCCTTGAACATGCCGTCGAGAATTCTCTGCACATTTTCCCATATCGCATAGCCATAAGGTCGCAGAACAACACAGCCCTTTACAGAGGAGTAGTCTATCAGCTCCGCATTTTTTACAATGTCGGTGTACCAACGGGCAAAGTCCTCATTTATGGGGGTTATTGCCTCCACCAATTTCTTATCCTTTGACATTTGTTCTACGTCCTTTCGAGCCGCATTTTCGGCTTTGTATATAGTTGTCTTTGCTATTATAATGTATTTCGACAGAAAAAAAAAGACCCCATATGACAAGCGGACAAAGAAACTGAGTTTCTTTGCCATTTGCGGCGAATATCTGCCGCTGCTCTTGTCACGGAGTCTTTTGTTTTTTTAATCAGGTGTTCGACTCGATGTATTTTACAAGGTCGTCGACACTCTTCATCGTCTCCACTTCCTCATCCGGAATAGAGATATCAAATTCTTCCTCAAGCGACATGATAAGGTCGACAACGTCGAGTGAGTCTGCGCCAAGGTCATCGACTATGCTTGATTCAAGTGTAACCTTATCTTCGTCCAGGTCGAGCTGCTCGCACAGAATTTCTCTGATTTTTTCGAATACCATAATAGGCCTCCTAAATATATGCGGTCATTTACTTCCATTATTATATACTTGTTTTAGCTCATGTTGTCAATACTTTTTTTGCCGCCGTCAAAATGGTTTGACAATCGACCTTAAAAGCATGATATAATATTCTTGAAATTAAAGGCGAATATTTTGCTTCCCCATTAATTTGCAACTCAGTTTTGGCGTCCGCGCCGGAAAAGGTGGCTTGGATGAACAACAAATCTATCGCTATTATCGGCTTTATGGGCTGTGGCAAATCAACTGTTGGCCGAATGGTGGCAAATGAGCTTGATGTGCCGTTTTCAGATCTGGACGGTGAAGTGGAAAACATAAGCGGAATGCGCATTCCGGAAATCTTTGAGACACAAGGCGAGGACTCTCTGCGCAAATACGAGCGGCTGGCTCTGTCCAGTCTTGCCGTCGGCGGCGGCGTGGTAGCCACCAGCGGGAGCTGCATCATGATGCCGGGAAATCGTCGCGTACTGCGCGAAGCCTTTGTGACTGTGTTTCTCAACACCAGCTTTGACGTGATTTATCCGCGCATAGCCGGCACCGGGCGCCCTCTGCTCAAGTCCATGACGCCTATCGAGCTTAGTAAGCTCTTGGAGCTGAGGCGCAAGCAATATGCAGACTGTGCGGACTATACTTTTGATGCGGCGCTTCCTGTGCAGGAACTGTGCGACCTCATTTTGGAGGACATCGTAGACTAGTATATCCATAGCAAAAAGTGTTGGAATTTCTTTCAAATTTATGCACAACCAGATTGCTTTAAAACATTTCCCACAAAAAATACGCTATGCCCGCGGCAATGTCCACTTGTTTATTCATTGTCATCTCAAAAAGGAACCCCGTAAGCATGGTTCCTTTTTTTGTTTAAAACAGTTAGCGCTTCACTGTTTTTTCTTTTGCAGGCCCACGGACTTTGTGCTTTTTTTCTCCTCGTCTTTGGTTTTTTCGCACGTTATTGCTCCCGAGAGACGCAGCCCTGCCTTTGCGCACGCCGGTCCTATCAGTTCATACAATACAGACGAAGATAAAATAATTGTCAGCAAGAGCTGTCCCATTGCCGCCGGGAGCATTCTCTGTCCTAGAAATGCAAGGCCTATCGCAACACCCGCCTGCGGCACGAGAGCGAAGCCCAGGTAATTGCGCACGCTCACGCTTGTGTGCGCTGCAAGGCACCCGAGATACGCGCCTATATATTTTCCTATTATGCGGACTGCGAAGTAGCACAAGCCGACAGCGCCTACGGCCATCAGCGATTTCAAATCGAGGCTCATCCCCGACACTATGAAAAAAGTGGACATGACAGGCGGCGTAAAGCTGTTGACCTGCTTATACAGAGCCTTGTCTTTTGTCATGTTTATGTAGGTTGCGCCGAAAACCATGCAGGACAATAGCGGAGAAATATCCACAATTGCACAAAGCCCCGAGATACACAGCAGCATTGCCACGGTCAGAATAAGCCTGTTGTCTGTGCTGCGCGTCGGAGCCGCGAGCAGACGGCTCAATATGACGCCGAAAACAAAGCCCAGCAGCAGAGCGGCCGCGTTGTATGCAATCGGAAGCATAACGGCGGCAAATGCCGACTTTCCGCTGTCCGCGGAGTTTATAAGCGACGATGCGACGCTGAACACAAGCAGGCAGACGACATCGTCGAGGGCAACAATCTGCAAAAGAGTGTTTACATATTCGCCGCGTGCATGGTATTGGTTTATCGTCATCATTGTGCTTGCCGGAGCCGTGGCCGTGGCGATTGCTCCCAGCAGTATGCAAAAGTCCCAGTCAAACGCAAACAGAGCTTTGACCGAGAGCGTCACCAGCAGTCCTGCGAGCAGAGCCTCAAACAGAGTGACCGCGATGACTCCCTTTCCCGTGCGCTTTATCGCCTTTTTCTTGAAGAATTTCCCGACACCAAACGCGATAAACGCAAGCGCTATGTCGCTGACAAAGCCCATGTCATCCATTATATTCTTCGGGACAAGGTTTAGCACACCGGGGCCGATGAGGACGCCGGCAAGGATGAATCCGCTGACATTCGGCAGCCTGCACAGCTTTGTCAGACGCGTGACAAGAAATCCGGAAAAGAGAATTATTGAGAGAGACAGCAAAACAGCGGCGTTTTTCCCAACATCACCATACCAGCTAAACATTTTTCACACTCCCTTCATCAATATGTATTATTTGACTATTTTTCTTTCTTGTGCTATTACTATATTCAACATCATCAATAAAGTAAAATTATTCTTTCTTTATATATCATAAATATCTGTTATACAAGAGGTGATTGCAATGCTTGACATAAAGCTCTATTCTCTTCTCAAGGTCAGCGAAACAGGCAGCTTTACAAAGGCTGCGCAGTTTCTTTCTCTCACCCAGCCGGCGGTCAGCCAGCACATCAAGCAGCTGGAGCAGGAGCTTGGAGCAAAGCTTTTTAACAGAGCCGGAAGCGGACTGCGCCTGACAAAAGAGGGGGAAATCGCCGTCACCTATGCACGGCGCATAAGCACGCTTTATCAAAACATGCATCAATCCCTAGCCGACGAACAGCGCCGCCTCACGAGAATCACCATAGGCATAACGCACACCTCCGAGAGCAGCGTTGTGGCAGAGGTTCTGGCGAAATACGGCTATGAGAACGAGGGACTTCACATAACAATTATTTCTGACACCATAAGCAATCTTTATTCTAAGCTTCGCGCCTATGAGGTCGATCTGGCAATAGTCGAGGGAAAGGTCACAGACACGTCTCTCAACTCGATACTTCTCGACACCGACTGTCTGGTACTCGCCGTGTCAAACAACAACCCGCTTGCGAAGAAAAGCTCTGTAACTGTTTGCGAGCTGAAAAAAGAAAAAATGATTGTGAGGCTTCCCGATTCGGGGACTTTGAATTTGTTTATCTCAAGCTTGGAAAGTCAGAATTTGTCCATCGACGAGTTCAACGTCATTCTCGAGGTCAACAACATTGCGACTATAAAAGACCTTATCCGCCGCGATTTCGGAGTCTCGATACTCGCGCGCAGTGCCTGTCTTGACGAGCTGAAAAAAGGCAAGATCACGGCTCTTCCCGTGGAGAATCTAAGCATGATACGCGAGGTTAACCTTGTATACAACCGCGATTTTGAGCATCTTGAAATTCTGGGCGGGCTGACAAAAACGTACAACGAAACAATGCGGCTTTATCGCGAGGAGTAAAGTCACAGTGAAATATTCATATGCGAAAATTGCGAACTTTATTTTCATGCGGCTGTTCTTTTTTAGGTCACGTTTTCGCAAATGCAGCGCTTTGCGCTAAATAAATGACACAAGCAAAAGCAGGCACCGTTTTTAACGATGCCTGCTTTTTTGATGTCTTCAGTGAAGTGCTGTGAGATTTATTGCCAATTGGTTGGGGCAATTACATCTTTGCAACTCTTGCTTTGAGAGCTACTAGCTCTTCGCTCAATTTCTTCGGGAGCTTTGAGCCGAATTTTGCATAAAATTCCTCAATGCCGACTGTCTCTTCTGTCCACAGCTTTTTGTCAACTGTGAGCAAATCTTTTACAACGTCTGTTGTGATTTCAAGGCCTTCAAGCTCAATGTCTTCGGGCTTCGGCTCGTATCCTATCGCCGTCTCAACAGCGTCTACCTTGCCGTCGCAGCGATTTATCATCCACATGAGAACGCGCATATTGTCTCCAAATCCCGGCCAGATGAAGTTGCCCTCATTGTCAGTGCGGAACCAGTTGACGTTGAATATCTTAGGAGCCTTATCGCCGAGCTTCTCGCCCATCTCGAGCCAGTGCGCCCAGTAATCGCCCATATGATAGCCGCAGAACGGGAGCATTGCCATAGGATCGCGGCGCACAACGCCCACAGCACCTGTGGCTGCCGCTGTTGTCTCGGAGGCCATGATTGAGCCGACAAACACACCGTGTGCCCAGTCGAATGACTGATAGACCAGCGGGGCAGTTTTTGCGCGGCGTCCGCCGAAAACGATTGCGGACACGGGCACGCCCTTGCCGTTGTTAAACTCGGAGCTGAGGCACGGGCAGTTGATGGCGGGAGCTGTGAAGCGGCTGTTGGGATGCGCGCCCTTGCCCTTGCCTTCTGTGTCGCCGTTCCAGACTTCACCCTTCCAGTTCAGTGAGTTCTTTGGCGGGTTCTTGTCGAGGCCCTCCCACCACACTGTGTTGTCGTCCAAATTGTGCACGACGTTTGTGAAAATCGCGTTTTTCTTCGTGGAAGCAAGCGCGTTGAAGTTTGATTTTGCGTTTGTGCCTGGGGCAACACCGAAGAAACCGTTCTCGGGGTTGATGGCATAAAGTCTGCCGTCTGCACCGGGACGCAGCCATGCGATATCGTCGCCGACACACCAGACCTTGTAACCCTTTTTCTCATAAATCTCGGGGGGAATGAGCATTGCGAGGTTCGTCTTTCCGCAGGCTGACGGGAAAGCGGCCGTTATATATTTAATTTCGCCCTTGGGATTCTCTATTCCGAGAATCAGCATGTGCTCGGCCATCCAGCCTTCGCGGCGGCCTTGGTTAGAAGCTATGCGCAGAGCAAAGCACTTTTTGCCCAGCAGAACATTTCCGCCGTAGCCGGAGTTGACAGACCAAATGGCGTTGTCTTCCGGGAAGTGGCAGATATATCTTTTTTCTTCGTCAAGCTGCGCTTTTGAGTGCATTCCGCGGACAAAATCGTTTGAGTCTCCGAGCACGTCAAAAACTTTTTTGCCTATGCGCGTCATTATATCCATGCTGAGCACGACATAGAGCGAGTCAGTCACTTCTACGCCGACCTTTGCAAATTCTGAGCCGAGCGGACCCATCGAATATGGGATGACATACATTGTGCGGCCCTTCATGGAGCCGTCGAAAATCGGGCGAAGCATTTTATAGGCTTCGTTTGTATCCATCCAGTTGTTTGTGGGGCCGGCCTCTTCCTTGTCCTTTGTGCATATAAATGTGCGGCCTTCAACGCGCGCGACATCGTTGACAGCGCTGCGGTGCAAGTAGCAGCCGGGAAGCTTCTCCTCGTTTAGTCTGAGCATTTCTCCTGTGGACTCGGCTTTTGCGCGCAGAGCATTGAGCTGCTCATCACTGCCATCTATCCACATGACTTCTTCGGGTTTGAGGAGCAATCTGCACTCTTCTACCCAGTCAAGAACCTTTTTGTTGGATGTCATGTTTGTCATTGTATAATCTCCTTCTTACTCCTCGTGCTATTATTTAGCGCACAAAGAACAATTTTCACCGAATACATTATAACGAAAATAACAAGTTATTTCAAGAAAAATTCTGTGAATTGCAAAATTCACGTGAAGAATTTAACAATTTATTTTTGTCTATATTGCACAACTGTTTTTGTCCGACTTGTGAATTGACTTTTTCTCTGGAATATTCCTCCATTTTACAGTCTCATTCCAGCTCAATATCGCGCGTTGCATACGCATTTTGCGATAGCGATGAAATATTTCCGGCTTGAAGCTCAAAATAGCCCGCTGCCGCAATCATTGCGCCGTTGTCGCCGCAATGCTCATTTTTGGGCAAAAAAAGCTCAATGCCATCTTTTTTACACAGCGCAGCGCACTTTTTCCTAAGCTCTCCGTTTATTGAAACACCTCCGCAAATTGCAGCCGGCAGGTGCTCCTCACGCGCAGCTTTTACCAGACGAAGACTCAGCATTTCCGTAACCCTTTGTTCGAAAGCTGCGGCGAGATTCTCTTTGTTAATCGGCTCGCCCCTCATCTGTGCCGTATGCACAAGATTTATAACCGCCGTCTTCAGTCCCGAAAAGCTGACGTCGAGTTCTTTGTCGGTGTGCGGAGTTGGAAGCCTGTACATTTTGGGATCTCCGCACTTTGCGAGACGCGATATTTCGGGGCCTCCCGGGTATGGAAGTCCCAGTGTGCGCGCAACCTTGTCAAAGGCCTCGCCCGCCGCGTCGTCCACAGCGCGTCCCAGCACCTTGAATTTTGTATAATCCAAAACCTTGACAAAGTGGCTGTGCCCTCCCGAGACGACGAGCGCGACAAACGGTGGAGTCAGGGCCGGATTGTTCAGGTAAAGTGAGGCTATATGGCCGCGAAGATGGTGCACTGCGACAAGCGGCTTCCCCGCGGCATAACTCATGCCCTTGGCAAAATTCAGCCCTACTAGCAGTGCACCTATCAGTCCCGGCGCATATGTAGCGGCAACGGCCTCCAAGTCGGACAATGCCACACCGGCATCATCCAAGGCTTTTTGCGTCACCTCAATAATATTTTCTGTATGTCTGCGCGAAGCTATTTCCGGCACAACGCCGCCGTACAGCCTGTGCTCGGCAATCTGCGACGCGACGCAGGACGATAAAACTCTTCTTCCGTCCTCGACGACGGACGCCGCCGTCTCGTCACAGGAGCTTTCTATTCCGAGAATCAACATTTAAAGACTACCTCTGCTGTTTCTGTTTGAGTGTTTTGAAGATAAGGCGGTGTTTTAGCGGTGCTCTGTCCATTTGATTGGCGCGTCGTTGAAGAGCGGCAATTCTGCCCCTTTGCCGCACTCGAGAGCGCTTATTCTTCGTCCGCTTTTGCTGCGCCGTCCAGGTATAAAAGCATGTTTTGAGCGTCGTCGCGTGGTTTTTTGTAAAATCCTCTGCGCATTCCGGCTCGCGAAAACCCAAACTTTTCGTACAGCGCGATGGCCGCCGTGTTTTTGCAGCGAACCTCGAGCGAAACAATTCTGCACCCCGCCTCTTTGGCGAGTGACAGCGCGAACTCCAGAAGCTGTGAGCCGACCGTCCTTCTGCGCATGTTCTCGCATACGGCGAAGCTGTTTATATGGGCGTCGTCGGCAACGATATGCATATCGCAGAACCCGAGGAAAGCGCCCTCATGCGTCGCACATACGAGACGTGCGTGCTTGTGGAAAAGCTCCTCTTCAAGCTGACTTTTAGTCATCGGCTCTTCGCTTGTTGCCGTGTCAAGCGCGAGAATATCGGAAATGTCTTTTAAACTTGCGGCTCTTATCATTTTTACTTTGCCTCGTACCAGCTTTTTCCCCTGCCGACCTCTGCCACAAGTGGAGCCTTCAGGTCCGCGGCACCCTCCATCTCCTCTTTAAGCGCTTTTGCGGCCTTGTCCGCGTCAGTAAGCGAGCACTCGACAATCAGCTCGTCGTGTACTTGCAATATCAAGCGCGCATCAAGCTTTTCCCTTTTGAGTCTGTCGCTCACGCGTATCATCGCGAGCTTTATTATATCTGCCGCCGTTCCTTGTATCGGGGTGTTCATCGCCAGGCGTTTTCCCAAAGCCTGAACACCCTTGTTTGAATTTGCCAGCTCTGGCAGCATTCTGCGTCTGCCGTACATTGTGGTGACATATCCGTCCACCTTTGCGTTTTCCACAGTGTTTTCAAGGTATTCTCTCACGCTTGAGTATGTGTCCAAATATCCCTTTATATAGTCCGCCGCCTCCGTCATAGACACGCCCACATCGTGGGACAGCGAAAAAGCACCTATTCCATAGACTATTCCGAAATTGACAGCCTTTGCCCGGCGGCGAAGCTCCGGTGTAATCATATTTCGCGGAAGCTTGAATATCTGAGACGCCGTCTCTGTATGAATGTCTCGGTTGTTTAAAAAAGCTTCTATCATGTGCTCATCGCCACTGATATGGGCGAGAACCCGCAGCTCGATTTGGGAATAGTCCGCGTCGAGCAGCACCTTGCCGTCGCCCGCCACAAAGTACTTGCGCAGACGGCTGCCTAGCTCTGTTCGCACCGGAATATTTTGCAGATTTGGATTTGTAGAGCTGATTCTTCCCGTGCGCGTCTCCGTCTGCTTAAAATCCGTGTGTATGCGTCCTTGCGGATCCACTGTTTTGAGCAGGCCGTCCACGTATGTCGAGACAAGCTTTTGATACGTTCTGTAATTCAGAACATGTTCTATAATTTCATGGTCAAAGCGCAGCTTTTCGAGAGTTTCGGCATCGGTGGAAAACCCGCTCTTTGTCTTCTTTCCGAGTGGAAGCCCCAGCTTGACAAAAAGCGCCTCCCCGAGCTGTTTCGGGCTGTTGACATTGAACTCATAGCCGGCCTGCTCGTAAATGATTTTCTGCTCATCGGCTATCATTTTTGAAAGCTCGCCGCCAAATTCACCGATTCCTTTTGCGTCCACACCAAAGCCGCTGTGCTCCATCTGAGCCAGCACAATCGCAAGCGGCTGTTCCATTTTGTACAAAAGCTCGTCCATTCCTGTTTTGGCGAGCTCTCGCTCCAGCGCTTTGCAAAGCGGCTCTAAAAGTGCCAGCTGCTTTATCTCGCACTCGAACATCGGCGTCACGCGGTACTGCGCCGCAAGCTTTTCCAGCTCATAACCGGAAGCCGAGGGATTTAGGAGGTATGCGGCGAGGCTCACATCAAAGCGCACGTTTACCGCCACAATCCCGAAATCAAGAGCCGCATGAAAAAGCGGCTTTGTCTCCGCACAATACTTTTCGCAGCCGCTCAAAAGCACAGCCTTGAGCGACTCCTTTTCGAGCTTGTACGCCCTATTCCCGGCCGCGGCATAATATCCGCCCTCTCCGAAGAAAAGGTACATCTTGTCAGGTATATCAGAGCTGTCAAGCTGCTCTATTTGCGCCAAAACAGGCTTGGCCGACTCATTTTTTGATTTGCTCTCTTTCTCTTCGCAGGCCTTTTCCAGTCCGAGCTTTGCCACCAGAGAGTGCATTTCAAGCTCCTCGAGTATTTCGCAGGCTCTTTTCGGGTCGCCTTGCACTGGCACATACTTCTTAGCGTCTGTCTCAATGGGAACATCCTTGACAATTGTCGCGAGCTTGTAGCTGAGGTAGGCCATATCTTTGTTTGAAATCAGCCGTGCGCGCACGCTGTCCTTAATGTCCGGGCTGTCGAGATTCTCATAAACCCCGTCAAGTGAGCCGAATCGAAGCAGAAGTGCGGTGGCCGTCTTCTCCCCAACTCCGGCAACACCCGGTATATTGTCAGAGCTGTCCCCCATGAGCGCCTTTAAATCCACAAGAAATTTCGGGGCAAAGCCGTAGTCATCGCTGAATTTCTTTTCGTCCATTTCAGCCAACTCACCGCGCCCAAATTTTGTTGTGGTGAGCAGCACCTGCGTATTCGCGCCGATGAGCTGAAGGCTGTCCCTGTCACCTGTTGCAAGATAACATTTCACACCCGATTTTTCGCAGGAAGCCGAGAGCGTTCCCAGAATATCATCCGCCTCAAAGCCCTCGCTTGTCACTATTGAATATCCCAGCGCCGTGAGCAGTTCTTTGAGCTCCGGGAGCTGCTCGGCCAACTCCTGCGGCATACCCTTTCTGCTCGCTTTATAGCCGTCATACATCTTGTGGCGAAATGTCGGGCCACGCAGGTCAAATGCAACCGCGACCGCCTCCGGGCTATAGTCCGCGAGCAGCTTGTTGAGCATATTCATGAAGCCGTAAATTGCATTTGTATAGCGTCCATCCTTTGTCGTGAGCACCTTTATCGCGTAAAATGCTCTGTTGAGAACGCTGTTGCCATCTATGCATAGAAGTTTCAATTTAAATACCTCCGAAGTGTCTGTGATGAGTATACCACAGTTCTCTTTGATAAAGCATGACGCGCGCCACTTTTTTGCCAATGCGCCGAGCTTTGTCTGCTTTTTGGAATAATGCGTGTAAAATATTTTGCGATGTGATAAAATATCATCAATTGTCTTTGAATTGTCGATGCGGACACGGCGATACTTTTTTCGGCGTTTTTTTGCACATTATACGTTGGAATTTGCACACAAGCCCTTGTCGGATTCTGTTTTGAGGTGTTTATTTTGAGTATCAATTTCTTGCCTAAAGATAAAAAAGCCGTGCTGCTGGCGCCCATGGCAGGCGCCGCCGACAGCTCCTTTCGCCGAGTGTGCCGCAGCCTCGGCGCCTACGCCTGTACAAGCGAGATGGTCAGTGCAAAGGCTATTCGGATGGGGGACAGGAAAACTCCTCTGCTTTGCCGCTTTCATGAGGATGAGCGCCCTTTTGGGATTCAGCTCTTCGGGAACGAGCCTCTTGATATGGCATATGCGGCAAGGTTTGCAGAGCAGCAGTTTTCACCTGATTTTATCGACATCAACATGGGTTGCCCCGCACCGAAAATCACCGGTGGAGGCTCCGGCAGCGCTCTTATGAAGAGCTTCTCACTCGCTTGCTCCATTGCAGACGCTGTTGTCTGTTCCGTGAAGCTGCCCGTAACAGTGAAGCTGCGCGCCGGCTTTGAGGAGACAAATGCCGATTTGCTGGCACCTATGCTTGAGGGTGTGGGGGTGGCAGCGATAACTGTTCACGGGAGAACACGCGAGCGCATGTATAAGCCCCCTGTCGACCTCGAAATAATCAAGCGTGTCAAAAATTCGGTGACCATCCCGGTCATAGGCAACGGCGACATTTTCGGCCCGTCCGAGGCTCTCAAAATGCTGGAATACACCGGCTGCGACGCTGTGATGATAGGCCGTGCAGCGCTGGGAAACCCCTATATATTTGCGGACGTGGCCGCGGTGCTCGGCGGCTGTCAGCCACCAAACGAGCCCTCCGCAATGGAGCGGATGGATACGCTTCGCCGACAGGTTGCGGCGATGTGTGAGGAAAAGGGCGAGTTTATCGGAATGCGCGAAGCCAGAAAGCACACGGCGTGGTACATGAAAGGTCTGCGGGGCGCGGCTGCTTTTCGCCAACGCGCCTCATCACTCGAGACTATGGCTGATCTCGACGAGTATATCAGGCTCGTGCTCGGTGCAAATCAGCAATAAAATGCTCTACACGCTGTATCTTTGCACAAAATCGTCGAGCGCTTTTTGGTATTCGCCTCTGTCACACAAATAGCTGGTACCGTGCTTCCCTTTTTTTGAGCGAACGATATATTTTTCTCCCGTACAGGCGCGATAATTTTCCTCCGTCATGCAAGGCGGCACAAAATTGTCGCATTGTCCGTGGGCAAAAAGAATTGGTATTTTGTTGGTTTTGAGCGCGTCAAGCGTGGAATAGTCTTTCAGTCCGAAGCCCGCCAAAACGCGGCTCATAATGTCCACAACATAAAGCACCGGGAACTTCGGGATTTTTATTATCGTTTTTGCTATGTGTGAAAACTCGGCCCATGGGCTTGTATAGCCGCAGTCTGCGACTATGCCCCTCACGTTTGGCGGCAGCTGCAAGCCGCTGGCCATAAGCACCGTCGACGCGCCCATTGATATCCCATCGAGGAAAACGCCCTTTTCTTCCCCAAACACGGAATTTATATATTTGACCCAGAGCAGACAGTCAAAGCGCTCTTTTACGCCAAAGCAGATGTATTTTCCGCCGCTTTCACCGTGTGCGCGCTGGTCGGCAAACAGAAGGTTAAATCCCATATCATGGTACATTTTTGCCGCGCATGAAAAATCAAAGAAGCTGTCGGAGCTGCGATAGCCGTGCATGAGCAGCATTGTGTTTTTTGCATTTTCGCTTGTGATGAGTCTGCCATGCAGTGAAATTCCGTCTTCGCTTTCTATAAATACACTTTTTGAAGTCTGCGCTCTGAGCCAACCGCGCGCTTGCTCTATCTCGTCTAAAAATTCATCCCACGGTGTGCCGCCGACATTGACCTGCTCTTTGCGCGTCCGTGAAAAAGCAAAAACAAACAGCTTGTATGAGAAGAACGCGGTGACAAAGAGCATCAGTACCCCCAATGCGGCGACAATATAATACCATCTCATAAGTTTTCTTCCCCCAACAGCTCATCGAGCGTCTTTGTATAAGAGGAAAGGAACGTATCGCAGAAATACTTCGTCTCAGGCAATTCGTTTGCCTCTATGACTTTTCGCGTCTGCACCTCAGCCGTGCGAAACTCTCTATTTCCGTTTTGCGCTTCCTCGATGCACTTGATGAGTGCGGAGAGCTTGTCCGCAGCTTTGATTATCGCACGCTCCCTCTTTGTCAGCTCCTCGCCTGTGAGCGACGGCATGACACGGCTTCTGAGCTCATTCGGAAGCAGAGAGCAGAGCCTTTCTACGGCTCTGTGCTCGACTTTTTTGTATTCGGCGTTTATCATGTCATTCTCATACTTTACCGGTGTTGGCAAGTCACCTGTGATTATCTCAGAAGCATCGTGATAAAGTGCCGCGATGGCGACGCGCCCCTCATTTACATCGGCGCTGTAAAGCTCATTCGCAGTACAGGACAAAATGTGCGCTATCACAGCCGTCATGAGCGAGTGCTCTGAGAGTGTCTCTGTGCGTGTGTTTCTCATAAGACCCCAGCGGTCTATATAATTCATGCGCGCCAGCAGCGCACAAAACCCGTATTCCATCAGCCGACACCTCTTTTCTTTAATACCATTATATTATTGACGGTTAAGTTGTGCAAATCTTATTTTTATGCAATTTGTCGAAGCTCGTAAAAATAATGCAAATTGAAGAACTTTGTGATACAATAATAACAATGTGCGACTAAATCCTCTATCCGCGGAAGGTTTGTTACAAGTATGAGCATAGGTTTTTTCGACTTTGTCAAAGAAATGTTCGCAAATCCGGCGCTTTTCGTCACCGTTTTGCTGACTCTCGGAGTGGTTCTCGTGAACGGCTGGACTGACGCTCCCAATGCCATTGCAACTTGCGTTTCCACCCGCGCCATAGGACCTCGGGCCGCGATAATTATGGCGGCTGTCTTCAACCTGCTCGGAGTGTATGTCATGACTTCGATAAACGGAAAGGTCGCCATGACAATATACAATATGGTGGACTTTGGGCAGAACTCGGCTGATGCGCTCATCGCGCTCTGTGCCGCGCTTTTTGCCATCGTCGTCTGGTCTACGGCCGCTTGGTATTTCGGCATTCCGACAAGTGAAAGCCACGCGCTCATCGCCGGTCTAACCGGTGCCGCTATCGCGATTCACGGCAATCTCGGCGGCATCAACAAAGATGAGTGGGTAAAGGTGCTGTATGGGCTTGTGCTCTCTGCAGTGCTTGGATTTGTGTTTGGCTTTCTCACCGTCAGACTTATAGAGTTTTTTTGTCGGAACGTTGACCGCAGAAAAACAGGAGGGCTGTTTCGCGCAGGACAAATCGGCGGAGCGGCTGCCATGGCGTTTATGCACGGTGCACAGGACGGCCAGAAATTTATGGGTGTCTTTATGCTCGGCATGTTTCTGACGCGCGGTGAGTCCGCCGCAGCGGAATTTATTATTCCCGTCTGGCTGATGATTTTATGCGCGACAGTGATGGGCATCGGAACCTCCATCGGGGGTTATCGAATAATCAAGGCCGTCGGTATGGACATGGTCAGCCTTGAGCAATATCAGGGCTTTGCGGCAGATCTCGCAGCCGCCGGCTGCCTGCTTCTATCCTCGCTGACTGGCATACCTGTCAGCACAACTCACACAAAGACAACCTCTATTATGGGTGTCGGCGCCTCGCGACGGCTGAAGGCCGTAAACTGGGGTGTTGCCAAGGAAATGGTGTTGACATGGGTACTCACCTTTCCCGGCTGCGGCCTCATCGCGTTTCTCATGGTAAAGCTATTCCTAATGATTTTCTAAATCTTCATTTTGAGAGGTTAAAATCACATGGCAAAAAAGAGCTCCTTTGACTGTTACTCGGCGTTTGCAAGACAGGTTGCCCGCAGCCGTGAGGCCGCGATGTATCTGCGCGACACGCTCACAAATTTCAATCCCGAAAAGCTCGAAGAAACGATGAAAACCATGCATGCCATAGAGCATGCCGCGGACATTGAAAAGCACGAAATGATGAACCAGCTTGTCCGCGAGTTTATCACACCCATCGACCGCGAGGACATCATTCATCTTTCGCAGGAAATTGACGAGATCACGGATTCCATTGAGGATGTTCTCATAAAGATGTATATTTTCAACATCACAAAGACGCGCCCTGAGGCGCTCGAGTTTGTCGAGGTCATTGCAAAGTGCTGCGAATCGCTTGAAACGGCCGTGATGGAGTTTAAGAATTATAAAAAGTCTGTCACAATACACAATCTCATTGTCGAAATAAACGCGCTTGAAGAGGTTGGAGACAGACTTTACACCAACGCAATCAGAACACTTTATACCACCTGCAAGGATCCGATTATGGTGAGTGCGTGGACGGCAGTTTATGAGCACTTTGAAAAGTGTTGCGACGCCTGCGAACACACCGCCAACGTAATCGAAAGCGTCATCACAAAAAATAGCTGACAATGCGATGCAAAAGGGGTGGGTGCTTTACGGCTTCCGCTCTTTTTTGGCGAAACGTGACTGTGAATTTTTTGAACTTGCGTTTGATCGAATGCTTCCTTGGGACAAATATGGCCGACAAGAAGTATTTGACATTTTGCTCTTTCGCGGCTATACTTTACTGACAATTTAATATTCGCAGTCACACATCAAGGGAAACAGGTCAAAAACCTGTGCGAACCCGTCGCTGTAACGGCAGAGCAAAGCGCAACATGTCACTGGTTAATCACCGGGAAGACAGCGCAAGAGCATTGACGCCGAAGCCAGAAGACCTGTTGGGTGATAATGCCGGATACCACGCGGTTTTTGGAAGAGGGTGTGCGCGACAATCAAGATAACTTAAGTGTTGTCTTTTTGTTCGCATTTTACTCCTCCAAAGCCATAAAAAGCAATGGAGGTTTTTTCATGAATTCAAAGACAAAAAAGATTCTGATTTCGTCTGGGATTGTGCTGGCTGTGCTGCTGATTGCCTTTGCCGTCTTCTATTTTGTGACCCGTCCTGTGGGCACCGAGGGAGCCAAAACAATCACTGTGCAGGTTTTCCACGCAGACGCCTCGACTAAAGACTTTGACATCTCCACCGACGAGGAATTTCTCCGCGGCGCTCTGGAGCAAATTGGCCTCGTCAAGGGTTCCGAAAGCGAGTTCGGCCTGTTTATAACAACCGTCGACGGCTACACCGCAGACGATGCAAAGCAGGAGTGGTGGTGCGTCACCAAGGGCGGCGAAACGGTCATGACCGGCGTTGACATGACACCGATAGCTGACGGCGATGTTTTTGAGCTGACTCTCACCTCCGGCTATTGATGAAGCATCGGCTCGCGCTGCGCGATTTGGCGCTGCTTGCCGTGAGCACCGCCTTGCTTATCGGCGCACAGGTGCTGCTGTCCTCGCTGCCAAATATAGAGCTAGTCTCGCTTCTGCTCATTGTTTACACACAGGTCTTTGGAAAAAAAGCGCTCTTCGTCATCTATGGATTTACACTGATTGAGGGGCTGATTTACGGATTTCACCTGTGGACAATCAACTATATGTATGTTTGGCTCTTTTTGTTTTTTGCGGCGATGCTTTTGAGAGATTTGAAGAGTCCGCTCGGATGGGCGTTTATATCCGGAATTTTCGGTCTGCTTTTCGGCGCACTTTGCTCGATTCCATATTTTTTTATTCTGGGCATAAACGGTGCCATAGCTTATTTTATTTCGGGTCTGCTTTTTGACCTTGCTCACTGTGCGGGGAACTTCGCCGTCGCACTTCTTTTGTACAAGCCGCTTCATTCGGTCATAGAACGCGCTTATAATGCAGGCCGGCCCATTGGTGAAGCGCGATAGTTTTATCTCTTCTGAGGCTGACCGCTTTACAATGTACTTTCGTCGATTTTGATTTTACGGGACAAACCTTTGCATTTTTTGCAGGTTTGTCCTTTTTTTATTCCGCTGCCGTCAAAATATTATTCTATTCGCAATCGCATACAATGTTTTGAGGTGGTTTACATATGCTGAGCGAATTGATTTCACTTTTGACCGAAGGGATGCTGCTGTTTTCACTGCATTTGTCCGGAAGCAGCTTCCCTCACCCATTGAGCGCAAAGGAAGAACACGATTGCTTCGATTTGATGAAAGACGGAGATTTTGAGGCGCGCGACAAGCTTATCCGCCACAATCTTCGGCTTGTGGCACATGTGATAAAGAAATACTATTCTAGTCAAAACGACCAGGACGATATGATTTCTATCGGTACAATCGGACTCATCAAGGCTGTCAACACCTTTAACTACTGCAAGGGCGCGCGCTTTGCCACATATGCGGCCAGATGCATAGAGAATGAAATCCTGATGCAGTTTCGTTCAAACCGAAAAACGCAAAACACCATATATATCAACGACCCTCTCGACACAGATGCGGAGGGAAATTCTTTGACTATTCTCGACATACTCAGCGACAGCGAGGACATCGCCGAGAATTTGGAGCTGAAGCTGGATATCCGACATCTGCGAACCTGCATAGACAAGGCCCTGTTCGGAAGAGAGCGCAAAATCATCGACATGCGCTATGGACTGGCGGGTGAACTGCCGCTCACTCAGCAGGAGGTTGCCGACCTGCTGGGAATCTCACGCTCATATGTGTCGCGCCTCGAAAAAAAGGCGATTGATAGGTTGAGAACCGAGTTTAAAAAAATTGCTCGATGAGAATCATAGCCGACACGACTTGTCGGATTTTCTGCCGCCGCACAAATATGTGCGGCGGCATTTCTTTGCTTTGACTGTAAACACGCATATTAACATTGTCAAAAGAACTTTTTGAAGCGTGTATTATATGTTATACTAAATAAAAGAAGCCTTAATCCTGCCGCTATTTGAAGCACTGAGGTTTTGATGAAAGTCGGGGGAACTATGCAAAAAGATAAAATGTTGAAGAGAAATCTCATGTATACGCTCTTGCTGTCCGCAGCAATGATGCTTGCAATCCCGGCAGTCACTTCTCCTCTTGCGCGTGCGCTTTGAGCGCGGCGAAACTCTTATGGTATTGCTCAACACTTGTCGATTTTTTCCTCATTTGTGGGCACAAGGCTTTCAAGCTGAGTCTTCAGGTTTTGTTTCATCGCGTCGATATATTCGCGCCTCAAGAGCTGCTGTTCCGACTTTTCCCCATCAGTCAAGCCCGACGGTTCCCTGCTCTTTTTGGAAAGCTCGTTTATCCGCGCTATCTTCTTGTCTGTCATCAAATATCCCCTTATCTTTGTTCAATATATAATAAACCGATAATTTGCGCGTGTCAATCAAAGCGTTTCGCAGTCTTGTATTTGTATCATTTTGGATTTAAGATTATAATAATTATACGAATAAAATCGATAAATCGGCGAGGTAGAACATGAAGATTGCGGTATTTAACGGAAGTCCAAAGGGCGACAACAGTGTCACCTTGCAAACCGTGCTGTGGATTAAAAAGAACTTTCCTGAGGACAGCTTTGAATTTTTGAATGTCGCCCAATTGCTGAGGCAGTATGAAAACAATATGGAGCCTGCGATTGCAGCGGCAAACAGTGCCGATCTTTTGCTTTTTTCATATCCTGTATACACCTTTCTTGCGCCATATCAGCTTCACCGATTTATAGAGCTATTAAAGGCTTCCGGCTGCAAAATCGCTGGAAAATTTGCAGCGCAGGTGTCCACATCAAAGCATTTTTTCGATGTGACGGCTCAAAATTTTATTGAGGAAAACTGTGGCGACATGGGTCTTTTATACCTTGGGGGCTTGTCTGCGGATATGGACGACCTTCTATCCAAAAAGGGCCGCGAGGAGGCGATAGGCTTTTGGAGGTATGTGCATTTTTGTGCAAGCGAGAATATTTGCAGCCCGCCCGCAGCAAAAGCACACAGGGCTGCTCCGCCGATTTACACTCAGTGCTTACCGGAAGCGCCGAAAAGCAAAGCCTTTGAAGTCGTTGTTGTCACAGACTGTCATGCGGATGACGAAAATCTACTTGCGATGATTTCGGATTTTTGCCGCTCGTTTCCCTATAATGTGCACATTGTAAATATCCGCGATTTTCCATTTAAAGGCGGTTGTCTAGGGTGCTTCAGATGCGCCGCAAATGGGAAATGTGTATACACGGACGGGTTTGACGTCTTTTTGCGCGAGCAAATTCAGAGCTGCGACGCCATCGTCTATGCTTTTTGTGTGCGCGACCACTCAATGGGCTCATCGTTCAAGCTGTATGATGACCGCCAGTTTTGCAATGGACATCGCACTGTCATGATGGGCAGACCCACGGGATATCTCATCAGCGGAAACTACTCTGACGAACAAAACCTGCGCATGGTGCTTGAGGGGCGCAGCGAAGTCGGACAGAATTTTCTAGCCGGAATCGCGACAGACGAGGCAGACACCTCCGCAGCAATAGAGAGACTTATTCTATCTCTTTCGTATGCGCTCGAGACAAAGCTGTCACTTCCGCAAAACTATCTGGGCGTCGGAGGAACAAAGATTTTCCGCGACCTCATATACGTCATGCGCGGACTGATGAGAGAGGATCATCGCTTTTACAAGAAAAACAAAATCTATGACTTTCCGCAAAAAAAGGTCGGCACAATTCTAAAAATGAAATTTGTCGGCTCGCTCATGTCATTTGAGTTTGTGCGAAAAAAAATGGGCAGCAAAATGAATGACGAAATAATCAAGCCCTATAAAAAGGCCATCTCCGAAAACTGACACCCTTTTCACATCAATATTCCCTTCGCGCTTATGTCAATAAATCCGCTCATTTTCCGAGCCTATACTGCGCACTGTCGCATTTGCACTTGAGATACAAAATAATTCCGGGCTTTGCGGGATTTTTGGCGGATTTGCGTATTTATTCAATTTTAGAGTGCATATTTAGACATACATTAGCTCTATACTTAGAGTGAAATATTAGGTTGAGGTGATAGTATGGGTGAAATTTATCTGGTTACGGGAGCGGCGGGTCATCTCGGCAACACCGTGGTGAGAAAACTTTTAGACAGCGGCAAAAAAGTGCGTGCTCTTGTTCTCGCAAACGACAAGGCAGCGGAGTTGCTGCCCAAGGAGGTCGATGTCTTCGAGGGCAATGTAACCGATAAAGATTCACTGCGAGCTTTCTTCGATGTCGGCGGCTCAGAGGCAATCGTAATTCATTGCGCAGGAATTGTTTCAATTGTTTCAAAGTTTGATCAGCGTGTGTATAATGTCAACGTGAACGGCACGAAAAACATTGTTGAGCTCTGTCTCGAGAATAAAGTAAAAAAGCTTGTGCATGTAAGCTCTGTACACGCAATACCAGAGCAGGCGCCGGGACAGGTTATGACAGAGATATCCGATTTTGATCCTGAAAAAGTTGTAGGACTTTATGCTAAAACAAAGGCAGAAGCGACGGCATATGTGCTTGCAGCCTGTGACAGGGGGCTTAATGCAAGCGTAGTGCATCCATCCGGCATAAGCGGTCCCGGGGATTCGGGGCGCGGGCACATCACGCAGCTGCTCATTGATTATTGCAAGGGCACCCTGACTGCCGGGGTACACGGAGGCTATGATTTTGTCGACGTCAGAGACGTTGCAGACGGCGTAATCTCATGCTGTGAGCGCGGAAGACAGAAGGAATGCTATATTCTCGCAAACAAATACTTCTCCGTCGAGGATCTCTTTTTGATTTTCCACAGAATCACCGGCAAGCATCTCATTAAGACAATTATACCGATGTGGTTTGCAAAGGGCACCGCCTGCCTTGCGGAAATTTACTATAAAATAAGGCGCCAACCGCCCCTTTACACTGCTTATTCCCTCTATACACTTTCGAGCAACTCGAGATTTTCCAGTGAAAAGGCGCAGCGCGAGCTGGGTTATAAAAACCGTCCGTTTGACGATACTATCAAGGACACATATGAATGGCTCAAGGCTCAAAATAGATTCTGAGCTGCACAAGGCTCACACCAATGACAAAATATAAAGCGCTGCGAATTCGAGTGAATTCGCAGCGCTTTTACTTGTGTTTATGCGTTACAGGATGTCGTTTAGAGCAGTCCAGCTTTTTTTGCAAGCGCCTTGTCGGCGACAATTATCGCATCCGGATGTATTTTCAAAATACTGCACGGAAGCTGCGGGTCAATGACATCATCCTTGAAGAGACGACCCAGCACCTCAGCCTTGCTGTCTCCGGCTGCGATGAGGACAGTTTTCTTGGCAAGCGCTATGTTTCCAATTCCCATTGTAATTGCTTTTTGCGGAACATCGTTCACGCTGGCAAAAAAGCGCGCGTTCGCATCAATTGTCTTTTTTGTGAGGTCTGTCACATGGGGATTCATTTCAAAAACATCGGCCGGCTCGTTAAAGCCGATATGTCCGTTGGGTCCGATTCCCAGCAACTGCATATCCGGATAGTTTTTTGCCAAAAAGTCTCCCATTCTCTTCGCTTCGTCATCTCCGTTTTTCTCGCCGTCTATGAGAAAAATTTTGCTCTCATCGAAGTTTGTTCTGTCAAAGAGATTTTTGTGCATGAAATATGAATAGCTCTGGTCATGGCTTTGGGGAAGCCCGACATACTCATCCAAATTGACGGTGCGGCACTTTGAAAAGTCGACTTTTTTTGCGTCAAAATCGGCTTTGAGCGCGTCATAGACACCAAGCGCCGAGCTGCCCGTGGCGAGTCCCAGCAGTGCATCCGGCTTGTTGGCCACTACCTCTTCAATGATCTCAGCAACCTTGCGGCAACTGTCCTCGTAATTTTCTGTGATGATCAGTTTCATTTTACATTACCTCTTTATATTTTGTTATCTTTTCGGTTTTCTAAGTTCCTTGGTCAGCTTCTCAAGATACTCGCGGCATTCTTGTGCTGTGTGCAAGTTTTGGACAGTCTGCGCTGCCTCCTGTGCCGTCGGCATTGTGACCTTGGAAAGAATCCTCTTGACGCGCGCAACGCTTGACCGTGACATGCTCAGCTTGCGCATACCCATGCCGACAAGCGCGACTGTAACAAGCGAGTCGCCGCCCAGCTCACCGCAAATGCAAATCGGCTTTCCTTTATCGTTGAATGCGCCGACTATGCGCGCCAGAATTCTGAACATAGCTGGGGAATAGCTTTGATAATACTTTGCAACTGCCGGATTGAGCCTGTCAACCGCGGTCAGATACTGACAAAGGTCGTTCGTGCCAATGCTCGCAAAGTCGACTTCGTCGGCCGCAAGGTCCGCAATCATCGCAATTGAGGGAATCTCAATCATTATGCCGACTTTGACATCTTTTTTATACTCAATGCCCTCGGCTGTAAGCTCTGCCTTGACCTCTTCTATGATTTTTTTCGCACCGCGAATATCATCGAGCGAGCCGACCATTGGCATCATCAGCCACAGATTTCCGAACACGGAGGCGCGATATGCCGCGCGCAGCTGTGTTTTGAAAATCGGTATATTGTCGAAGCAAAGGCGCAGCGCTCTGTTTCCCAAAAATGGATTGTCCTCTCTGGGCAATTCCATATAGGACAGCGTCTTGTCACCGCCAATGTCCAGCGTGCGAAGCGTGACAGGGCGCTCACCGTATTTCGATAGAACCGTCTTATATGCGGTAAACTGCTCGTCTTCTGTCGGCAGGCGCATGCTTCCCATGTACAGAAACTCGGTTCTGAAAAGGCCTACCATGTCGCTGCACTCGTTGTTGGCAAGCTCTTCCGGGTTAGGCGAACCGATATTAAGTCCTATGTCTATATGCACGCCGTCAGCGGTCAGCGGCTCCCTGAACAGGTACTCCTTGACCTCGTGAACATCGTCGAGAAACACCTTGCGTTTGTTCTCAAAATCGTGCAATTCGCTCTCTGTGGCGTCCGTGTAGAGGAAACCGTCACATGCGTCCAAAACGACCTCTTCGCCGTCTATAACCGTGCCCAACAGATTGCATATACCGAGCACCGCGGGAATCTCATAGCTTTTTGCAATTATCGCGGAATGCGAGGTCGAGCCTCCGACTTCGGTGGCTATTCCTATAACATTTTCGCGGTCAAGTGTCGCTGTGTCGGAGGGCAAAAGATCGCGCGCGACTATTATAACCGGGCCGGGCAAGTTTGACAGGTTCTTCTCTTGTACACCGCACCATATTCTCAAAAGTCGGTTGCGGACATCGCGCAAATCTGCCGTGCGCTCTGCAATCAGGGGATCCTTTGCTTTTTCGAGAACCTTAATATACTTTTTAAACACCATATCAATCGAAAAGTCGGGCATGAGGTGATCGCAGTTAATGGCGTCCTCTATGTCCTCTACGATTGCTACGTCCGACAAAATATCTTGATGTGCTTTAAATATTTTCGCCTTGTCGGGGTCTTTTTTGTTGAGAAATTCCTCGATTCCAATAAGCTCTTTTTCGGCCTCATCGCAAATTTCGTGGAATCTGCCCATGTACTCTTTTGTTTTTTCTTCCGGGAACTGTGTCTCATTGACTACAGCCTCAAAAGGCTGGTATACAAACACTTTTCCTATAGCTATACCCGGGGAAACCGGATAACCTCTGTAAATCATAATTTCCCTCACATCTGTGTATTTTGCAGTGATGCATTTAAATTACCTTATAATGTTAATCTTATCACAGACGCAAACTTAAATTCAACGGAACTTCCCACGAATTATCAGGGTAAATATAATACAGTATAAACAAAAGTTTTCGACAATGGCGGGCTTTAGCTCATACCAATTGTGCTATTCGCTAATCTGCCCATCTTCAGAGCTTGTTTTTTCATCAAGGCGCTCCATATTTTGTAAAAGCTCCTCTCTTTCTTCTCTGTTCTTTCTGAAATTCAAAAAGAGCCAAATCGGAACCATCATAGCTGAAATAGCCACAAAAACAAATGCGAATATTCTCATTTCTTTATCCTTCCTATTTTTGTAAGACACAGCAGCTTGCTGTCCGTATCATGGGACACATGTCGGTGTATACTTTAGTAGAAGCCAAAGTATACCTTTGAAAGGCAAAAAGACAATGCCGATTAATTATGTCCTCAAATTCAAATTCAATCACTATGAGGTTTACAGTTCAAACGGACAATTTTTGTTCTCAGCGGATTCGAAAAGAGAAGCGGAGCTGGAGCTTGCGCATCAAGATAAATGAGGCTTTGCGGCTCGGCGCCGCTTTGTCTGTGCGTCTTTGGCCCTTTAAAGAGTTGGGTTCCATTGATGCTTTTTCATGTCCACTCTGCCGCTTTGCAAAAACTCAACTCCGTCTTTTTCCAGCAAATCGCGCTGCTTTTGCTCTCCGCCGAACGCAAAGGAGCCGGAGCACTCGCCAAACCTGTTGACGACGCGGTAGCAGGGAATATGGTCAGGGTCCGGGTTGACGTGCAGCGCATACCCCACAATCTGCGACCAACGCGGGTTGCCTGCCATCGCCGCTATCTGACCATATGTTGCGACAAAGCCTATCGGTATTTGCCGCACAACTTCATATATTTTCGAGAATGTGTTCATTTTTGCTCAATCTCAAGTGGGTGCATTTGCGGCAGCATCGTTTACTCTGCTGACCTCTTTTATGTTGGCGTCATGGTCGGCAGCCGTTTTTCCCCAGTAAAACTTCTTGTTTACATCGGTGATGAAGAAATAATAGTCGGTGTCCTCAGGCAGCAGTGTGCCCTTGATTGCAGAAAGTCCCGGGTTGCAAATTGCGCCGACAATCAGACCCTCATGCGTGTAGGTATCATAGGCAGCGACCATATTTTTGGGAATATTGCGCTCCATAGGTTCAATATCGCCGTTATAGTAAAGTCCCAGCACGCCGTAGATAAAGCCATATTCAAGATGTGCGGCCGAGGTGTCCGACTCGATGTGCGGAAATTCTTCCTTATTTTTCAGTCTGTTGTGGAATATCGAGGAGACTTTTCCGTAGACATCTCCGCCTAGAGACTCCTTTTGAACGATTGACGCGAGTATTATGTTCTCCTCGAGGCTCATGCCGCTGCTCTTGATAAGCTCGAGAGTTTCCGGTGTGAGAACCTTGGTTTCAAAGTTTTTGAGCATTTTCAGTATAATATCGTCTATCTTCGCGCCGACAGCAAATTCGTACGTGTCCGGGAAAAGAAAGCCGTCGAGTTTTATAAATTTATCCGGTGAAGCGCTGATTTCGCCAAAAAAGCTCACATCGAAGGTGTGGTTGTTGCAAGCATCAATAAATTCATCCACAGTGCAAACACCATTTTTCTCAAATGTCATCGCCATGCTCAGCGCGGTTGTTCCCTCAGGGAAAGTAACGGTGAATGACTCGAATTCCGCAAATGTCTTTTGCTGCAAAACCTCGACAATCTGCGCATATGTCATGCCTGCGGTGAACTCATGTTTGCCAAACTGGAAGGTGCCGTCGGCCTTATTCATGCGGCTATATGTTTTAAAGAGCATGACGTTTCCTATCAGCCCATTTTCTTTCAGCGTTGTGCCAACGGCTTCCGTGGAAGAGCCTTCCATAATTTCAACCGTAAGCGAACCTGAAGCGGCTGCGTGTTTTCCGTCAAATTCGCCTTTGATATACAGTCCGCCGACAATGGCGACAATTGCTATGACAGCTAGCACTGCGAGTAAAATTACAAGGAGCTTGCTGCCTTTTTTTGACTTTTTCGAACTGTTGCCCTCTTTTTTGTAGGTCATATCTTATTCTCCCAAATTTTTATAGCATATAGATTCGGCGACAGCCGTCGCCGCCGGTTTACCCTTAATAATTTCGATGAGTTTGAGTGAAAAGTCAATTGCATGGCCGGCCGAGCTGGCCGTAAGGTATGGGGCGTCGTACACAACATCGTCCGTGACATAATTGTCACCGAGCTCGTCTTTGAAAGTCGGATAAACAGTCGCCTTTTTTTCCTTGAGTAAGTCGAGATGCGCCAAAATTATGGGCGCCGCACATATGGCGGCAACCGTTATATCGACACCTCCAAAAGCCAGCTTTGCGGCGCGCTTTACAGTGTCGCTCGCCTCAAGATTCCTCGTGCCCGGCATGCCGCCCGGAAGCACTATGGCGTCTATGTCATTCTTAGGAAAAAACAGGTCATCCGAAATGTCCGCCATCACGGAAATTCCGTGCGACCCTGTCGGAGTTGTGCTGCCTATTCCGACAATTGTCACCTTTATACCCGCCCTCTGCAAAAGATCTATGGGCGTTATCGCTTCGATTTCCTCAAAGCCATCCGCAAGAAACACATATACCACAATAATCTCTCCTTTCGATTTTAGTCCAGCATAAGATTCATATACGGTCCGAGGTCGCGCATAAACGCATTGATATTCAGAGGTTTTGACATGCCGCACCGCACCACTTCGCCCTCATACTTGAACAGCTCTGCGTTCATCGGCAAGTGAAAAAGCACTTTCTTGGGCGTATGTGTCATGACAATGTCCTTTATCAAAAGCAGCTCGCTTTCCTCGGTGGTGCCGCAGCATTCCTTGATGTAAAGCGTTTTTTTTCGCATGCTGTAAAAAGCATAGCTTCTTCCCTTGTCCCCAAAATAGCTGGCGACATGGTCCCCGTATATCAGGGCATCGTCTATGACAAACTCCAACTGCTTTGCCGTCCACTCGATGTATGGAATGGAGGAAAGGCATTTTTTTCTTATATCGTATAGGTTGCTCGCAGAAATGGTGTCGTACTCGACGGGCGTCTCCGCTTCGAATTTGGAATTTATCATCCCCGACTTCAGCACAACCTCGCGGACATTAAAGTCGCTGCTGTAGCCGCGGTCCTTGTAGTATTTGTAGAGATATGTCTCGCCCGGAACAAGCACGCAAAGCTCTGCTCCGCGGCTGCGCGATATGTCCTCGGCCTGTGCGAGAAGCTTCGTCATAAGGCCGCGGTTTTGGTACTGCTTTGTGGTCGCGGCGCCATAAATATAAACACAGTTTACATATTCCTCGCCGTAGCTGAACTTCACCGGTATAAGCGTCACCATCGACACAATCTTTCCGTTTATCTCAAACACAAGCGTATCCGCCGGATTTGAGACGCGGTCAAAGATAAAGTCAACATAGTTGAGGGGATCGTCAAAGCAGTCCTCCCATATGTCCTTGAGTTTGGGAATATCCAGTTCAGTTGCAAATCGAATCATTTTTCTTCCACCACATATTTTTCTGTTATTATGGCCGGATTATAGGACAGCTTGGCGCGTCTCAAACCCTCATCGCCGACATCATCCTCACGGTTCACATACATATAGTCTTTGCAGAAATGTCTCACAAAATCACGGTTTATAATCGCGTATGCACCTATTATTTCGTGAAAAGCTTTTTCAATATGGACGCAGAAGGTGTTTTCATTTATGGGTTCGCCGATTGAGTAGGCGAGTATCCTGTCATTCGACTTTATAAAGCCTCCGACCAATCCGATGTCAAACATACTTTCCAGCGCAACGCTTGCCGCAATGCGCTCCTCGGCTAGCCCGTCGTTGTCGCTAGTCAGGTTCTCCTCGTACCACAGGTTGTTCATTTCGCACACCTGCGCAAGGTTTTCCCTCGTGATTTCGCAAAATTCATAGTCGGGGTGCTCTGCTGTAAATCTGCTGATAAAATTGCGCTTTGAGTGAAATTTCTTCCCCACAAGCTCAGCCAAATCCTCTGTATTGTACACATATTCAGCATAATCGCGCGTCAGATGATATTTGAACTTGTCGGGAAACAGACTCTCCAACAAATCGCAGTCCTCCTTGCGCGCCGCAATTATTCTGAATTTTTCCTTGTTTTTTCTGTTCTCCTCAACCAGCTCGTCGATGACATTTTTGATATCGCAGCCTGTGCCAACCGGAAAAAGATATGCGTGGGCATCCTTTTCAAATCTGATCAAAGCCGCTTCATGGCAGCTGGCCATGGTGGTTGCATAGTGTTTTCGCCAAATAAAGAGGTTTCCCAGCGTGTATTCGCATCCCCTGTCGGGCGCGTTTGTGAGTATAGTGCGTAATCGGGGACAGTCGTCCTCCGACAGCGGTTTAAATTCCAGCATAAATATTACAATTCCTCCAAAGCTGCTTTTCTCACATCGACCGCGATATCCTGCGCCGAGCGCAGCGTGCCGTCAGCGTCACATTCGATTGTCTTCCAACCGTTGCATTTTGCACAGTACAGCGCGGCCTCTCTGCTTTTTTTTTGATAGTCTATATATTTTTCATGAATGTCCTTTTTCGAGTCGTCCCCGCCATATCTGTTGTTCATAAGTCTTTCGCTGGTAAACGGACTCATGCTCAAAAAAATCACAAGATCAGGGCGCGGGATTCCGAGCTTTCCATACTCAAAGTCAAAAAGCCAATCCATGTACCCATCCCATTGAGACTTTTCGAGCTTTGCCATTTGGTACAGCGCATTTGAGGTTGTATACCTGTCTGCGACAAAAATCACACCGCTCTCATACGCTTTTTCCCATTTTACCTTAAAGCTGGCGTATCTGTCCACCGCATAAAAAACCGACGCGGCATAAGAGTTTACATCATTTGGATGTTCACCGAATTGCCCGCCCAAATACATGCGCACAAGCGCCGACGAATCGCTGTCATAGTCGGGAAAGCTCACGGTGTCTACGTTGCCGCGTTCTTTTTTAAGCGCCTCCAAAAGAAGCTTTGTCTGTGTGGCTTTTCCGCTGCCGTCGAGTCCCTCGATAACAATCAGTTTTCCGTGCATTGTGTCTCCCCTTTTAGCCGTGCACAGTGCTTTTGCACCTCGGCGGATTTACCGCACGACATTTTTCCCTCGGTGCAGGCGCCCGAAACGCAGGGCGGCCCGCTCATTTTAAAGAGCGAAGGGGCGACGCTATAGCAGAGCTTCAAGATTTCGTCTGCGAGCGCACGTATCTCCCACTGCGCCCTGTTGCAGCAGCGCTGTTTGAAAAAGTTTTGCAGCTCGCGCGCATTCATTGTCATAACCAGCTTTGTCTCGCAGGCGTTTGGCAAAACAAAACGCGCGTCCTCAATGCTGTCCCTTATGGCTTTTGACGTCGCTGCCTTTTCGGAAAGGCCGCTGTCGAGATATTTCTTTATGTGTTTTTTCTTTAGAATTTCCGTCAACTCGCAATACGTTTCGGCATCGCGGCGCATAGCCTCTTCGTACAGCAAAAGCGCGCGGTCATCGCCTGCAATCTCCGGCGGAATGACATATTTAAAATCCTCAAGCCGCACATAGCGCTGGCTCTGAACGCTGTAAGACGCTATTCTGTGACGTGTCAGCTGGGCGAGCAGTGAGCGCGACACACCCTCAATTCCAAAAGTAAAGCTCGCGTGCTCAATCGGACTTTGGTGGCCTAAAGTGGAGAGCATGTCCACAAATTCCCGTGCTTTTTCCTCAGTCAGGCCGTCGAGCAGCGCCGGAACCTCGGAGTTCGAGTAGCAGAGCTTTGCGGCTGAGGCAACTATTTTTTCCGGCGAACCCGTGTATGCCAAAAGATATACTTTCATATTTTACCTCACGAATCGAGCTTTGTAAGCGGCGCATAATTTGCCATTGTCTTTTTTATGCCGTATTTTTCAAACTTAATTTCCAACAGAAGATCTCCGCCCAGCGGTGCTGAGGACAGAACCTGTCCGTTTCCGAATACCTTGTGTGCGACCGTGTCCCCCGGCTTAAAGCGCATATCAGAGCCACTCGCCCTGGGCTTTGGCGCATTATTGCTAAGCGTCGAAGAAGAGCTGAGCTTTACACTGCCGCGCGGCTTGCGCTGTGGGCGTGCGGGGCGTGCCTCCTGCTGTGCTATCTGAGAATAGGGATCGCGCTGCCAAGCGTCCTTGTCAAGTCCAAGCGGCTCTACAAGCTCCTGCTTTATTTCCTCTAGAAACCGCGACGGTCTGTTGCGGCGAGTTGTGCCAAAGAGCATTCTCATCGTGCAGTGGGAAAGGCACAGCCGTTTCCTTGCGCGCGTTATTCCGACATATGCAAGCCTGCGCTCTTCCTCAATATCATCGGCGCTGTAGCGAGCCTGCTCTCCTGGGAATATTCCCTCCTCCATTCCGACTATGTACACGCAGTCGAATTCGAGTCCCTTTGCCGTGTGAAGCGTCATGAGCGTGACCGCGTCCGCTGCGGGGTCATAGCTGTCAATGGACGACACAAGCGCAATCTCCTCGAGAAACAGAGGCAAATCCTTGCCATTTTCCTTTTCGAAGCTCCTTATGTTCGATATAAGCTCTCCCACGTTTTCGAGCTTTGCCTCGCCCTCATCCTCCATATCACCGAGCATCTGCTTGTAGCCTGTGCGCTCTATGAGATAGTTGGCAAAGTCGGTGAGAGAATCCGACTCCTCGTATTTTTTACACAAATCATCGTATATCTCGCAAAAGTTTGCGAGTGAAGTTTTTGCTCGCGTGAGCGAAGGGTAATTCTCACAGTTTTTGATGATTTCTATCATCGGTATTCCCAGTGAATCTGATATTTCAACAATCTTCTCGACTGTGGATTCGCCAATCTTGCGCGACGGCTTGTTTATGATTCTGCGAAGTCTTAGATTGTCCGACACATTTTCGATTATGTTGAGATAGGCGACGACATCCTTGACCTCTGCGCGGTCGAAAAACCTCAGGCCGCCCACTATTCTATAGGGTATTCCCGCTCTCGCAAAGTGATTTTCCAGAGCGCTGCTCTGCGCGTTCATTCTGTAGAGTATCGCCTGCTTTCCCAGCGGAATCCCATCTTGCTGATTAGCGACAATTTCTCCTGCCACAAAAGCAGCCTCGGAAGTTTCGCTGTCTGCGCAGTAAACCTTGATTTTTTGGCCCTCACCGCTGTCGGTCCACAGCGTTTTGCCTCTTCTGCCGACATTGTTTTCTATCACTGAGTTGGCGGCTTCGAGAATCGTGGCGGTGGAGCGGTAATTCTGCTCAAGCCGCACAATCGTCGCAGGGGAAAAATTCTCCTCAAAGCTCAAAATATTCTCTATAGTTGCGCCGCGAAAACGATATATGCTCTGATCGTCGTCACCTACGACACATATGTTGCGGTTTGCACCGGTAAGCAGCTTTACCAGCCGATACTGAGCATAGCTAGTATCCTGATACTCGTCCACCATGATATATCTGAATCGGTTCTGATAATATGAGCAAACCTCCTCGTCCTTCTCCAGCAAGTCCACCATGCAGTATATGAGGTCGTCAAAATCCAGCGCTCCGGCAGCTTTCAACTTTTTTTGATAAGCGCTGTAGGCTGTGGCTATGACCTTGTCTCGATAGTCGGACGCCGTCTTTGCAAATTCGCCGCAAGAAATCATGGAGTCCTTCAGCCGGCTGATTCTTCCTAGCACCGACTTTGGAACAAACAGCTTGTCGTCGATATTCTCGGATTTATAAACTTCCTTCATGACGCGCTGTGAGTCGTCGGAATCGTAAATTGTAAAGCTCTTCGGATATCCCAGCTTCTCGGCATCCCTGCGCAAAAAGCGCACGCATGCCGAGTGAAAAGTTGAGGCAAATACATCGCTGCCGCCCTCTCCCGACAAGCTGCAAATCCTACTTTTCAGCTCCTGTGCCGCCTTGTTTGTAAACGTTATAGCCAAAATCTGCCACGGCTTTATGCCCCCCGCTTTCATCAGCGGCACCAAGCTCTCAGACAGCGGCCCGCCGTGCTCTATGGCGTTCTCAAGCTCGTCGATATCTCTTTGCGTGACCTCGCGGCACACGTCTCCGCTGCTGTAGGCATTGCCAAAGTCTATAAGACCGCGGATTCGGTTGACGACAACAGTCGTTTTTCCGCTGCCCGCTCCCGCCAATATCAAAAGAGGGCCCTCCGTGTTGAGAACCGCGCTGCGCTGTTCCTTGTTGAGAGAGGAAAAACACATTTCGATATATTTTTTTCTCAGTGAGACGAACTCGTTTTTAAGTTGCATTTCCCGCCCTTTTCAATGATTGACCAATATTTTCAATATAATTATAATGCTTTAATTATAGCACACCTTTGATACCTTTGCACTTAATTTGACAAAAAGCATCTCCTTGTGGTGCACCTGTTTCGCATGCCTGCACCGCCGCCGCGAAATTCAACGTTTTGGCGCTGCGCACAGGCTTTTTTGCACAATAAAACGGACAACGGTGAAACCCGTTGTCCGCTCTGCTTCAAACTAAAATGCCCGCGTATTTTCCAAAAGACCCGCGGTGCTCCATGAGCTGCGTCCGGCACTCGCCGTCTGCTTTGGGGTGCGCTTGATGTCTCTGATAACGGCGCCCTCTTTGCACATGCATGACACTGCGGCGGATATTGCCGCCACAACCTCGGCGGGTATACCGTTGGACACCGACACAGCCGGTGCGGCCTTTTTCTTTTCTTCATGCTTGCCTGTCAGTGCGCGAAAAATAGCGTTAACTGTTATGTTCTTGGCATCTGCCATTTGTGTATCCTCCAAAAAACGTCAATACATAGTATTATATCCGATATGCCAAAACTAATCAATAGATATTTTGATGTTTTGCATTCAATCGGCAGCCCTGCAAAAGGTGAGGCCTATGACTTTTTTGCAGCCCGACTTTTTCAATGCTCTCGCGCACTCGCACAACGTGTTTCCGCTTGTCAAAACATCGTCGACGAGCAGCACCACGGAATCGCTGAGCTTTGCGGTGCGCAGCGTGCGAAAAGCGTCTCTCACATTTTCCGTCCGCTCGTTCATCGCCAATAAATGCTGTTTTTGTGTGGCTCGCGTCTTTACGAGCAGTCTGCTTTTATCCGGAAGGCTCAATCGCCGCGCCGTCTCCGACGCCAAGCTTTTGGAGTGCGCGCCGCTGCCCAAATAGCCCGGAACTCCCACGACATAGTCGATGCACTGTGGCTTTATAAAGTCCCTTATGTCGGCACAGATAAGCTCTGCCATGCGCGAGGATATCCATGCGGAGTTTGGATCTTTATGCGCCAAAACAGCCTTTGCTACAGGGCCTTTGTATTTGAATGAAGAAACCGCGAACTCGAGAAAATCGAGCCTGTGATTTTCGTTTGAGGCGAGTCTTTGCGCACCCGCAAACTTGAGCACAAAGGCCTCCCTCTCGCACTCGCACACCGTTCCTGATGCAATCACCTTTGAGCAAAACATGCACCTCGGCGGAAAAGCCAAGTCTCCTGCGAGAGCAAAAAACAAGTACTTGTCCATTTTACTCCTCTTTCGCCAAAAAAGCGCGCAGTCCTGTGAAACGAAGCATTCGGCGGTTATTCTCCACCATCGCGTTCATTGCATCCTGTTCGCCTACGATAACAAGCAGCTTTCTCGCACGTGTGACAGCTGTGTATAGCAGGTTGCGGTATCGCAGCTTTCTGGAAAAATCGCAGAGTGCCAGCACTACAACCGGGAATTCGCTGCCCTGGCTTTTGTGCACCGTGACCGCGTATGCCGGCTCAAGCTGCCGTAGCTGTTCAAATGTATATGTGGCTGTTCTGTCATCGAATCTGCACACCGCTGTCATGAGGCGCTTGTCTATCTTTTCCATCACGCCTATGTCCCCGTTAAACATCCCGATTCCCTGCTCATTGTCGTCGCGCTTCCATTTTATATCATAGTTGTTCTTTGTCTGCATGATGCGGTCGCCCTCTCTGAAGAACGCCCCCATGACCGTCACCTCGTTTTTCTCGGCGCTGTGCGGGTTGAGACGCTTGCGAAGCTCCTCATTGAGCGACACAGTGCCCAGCATGCCGATGCGCGACGGCGTCAGCACCTGTATGTCCGAAAACGGGTTGAGTTTATAGGCGCGCGGCAGCCTTGCTGCCACAAGGTCGCAGATGAGCTTTGCGCCGTGCTCTTTGTCTGCTTGCAGGAAGAAAAAATCCCTGTCTCGCGTCTCCACATCCGGCATCTCTCCCGCAACAATGCGGTGAGCATTTGTGACAATCATGCTCTGCGCCGCCTGTCTGAAGATTTTTACAAGCTCAATCGTCTCGCAGACCCCGCTGTCTATTATGTCCTGCAAGAGATTTCCCGCGCCGACAGAGGGCAGCTGGTTGAAATCTCCGACCATGACAAGCCTGCACTGTGGATTGATTCCCTTGAGAAGCGCCTCAAAGAGAGCCACATCCACCATTGACATCTCGTCGACAATCACGACATCGCACTTTAGCGTATTTTGCTCGTCGTGGACAAATTTCAGCGTGTCGAGATTTGAATAATCGACCTCGAGAAGCCTATGTATCGTCTTTGCCTCCCTGTTTGTAAGCTCGTTGAGCCTCTTTGCGGCGCGTCCGGTGGGGGCGGCAAGGAGTACCTTGTCTCCTTGCTGCTCGCAGAGCGCAATGATAGCATTGAGCGCCGTTGTCTTTCCTGTTCCGGGTCCGCCCGTTATCACAACTGCGCCGCACTTCAGTGACAGCATTATGGCCTCTCGCTGTATGGCCTCGTACTCTATGTTCTCCCGCTTTTCAAAATCCGCCACCATCTTCTTTGGATCCTCCGAGCCGGGAAATTCAAGTTCACTCAAAAACAGAAGCCTTTCGGCGATATACTTTTCGCAGCGCATCGACTCGCTCAAGAAGGTTCTCTCATCTCCGTCGACAAGTGCAGTGCCGAACATTTTCTCCTCCACAGCGTCATACAAAGCTATCTCAACGCTGTCTCGCGAAACCTCCAGAAAATCGCTCGCGAGATCTATGAGTTTTTCGGATGGCAGGCAGGTGTGCCCGTTTTGCATGTTGTGGCGCAAAATATACACAAGCCCCGCGCGCAGCCTGCTGACATGCTCCCCCTCTATGCCAAGCCCCTGCGCAATAGCATCCGCGACAGAAAAATCCTTGTATGCGGGATATCCGCAGATGATGTACGGGTTGTTGTTTACAAGCTCCACCGTGTGCTCTCCGAACGCGCGATAAAGCGAAAGCGCATCGGATGTCTCTATTCCGAGCGCCGCCAGCTTTGCCAGAATCTCGCGCACGCCGAATTTGCGGCGAAACTGGGTGGAAATTTCGTCGGCTTTTTTTCTCGATATTCCCTTTATTTCCGCGAGAAGCTCAGGCTTTTTTTCAATCACCAAGAGCGCGTCTTCCTTAAACGCATCAACAATTCGCCGCGCAATCGCCGGGCCGACGCCTGTGACGGCGCCGTTGGAGAGGTATTTGAGGACAGCGGCGGCACCCGATGGCAGCACCCGTTCAAATGCCTTGGCTTTAAACTGACGCCCAAACGACGGATGTGTGCCGTATTCGCCCCACACTGAAAGCTCCTCGCCGACAGACACGTCAAAAAGCTCGCCCACCACCGTGACAAGCTCGTCGGCCACCGCGAGGTCGAGAACACAAAAGCCCCGTTCCTTGTTTTGGAATATTATATTTTCTATAGTGCCGCTTATCTTTTCATCCATATTGCACCGTCTTTTCCTTTATCTTATTCTAACTTTTTATCTGAACTTTATCAAGTGAGCGCAGTGCCGCCGAGCTCTTTGCAATGATTCCGATATTCTCGAAACTGACAATTTGACGCATCAAAAATACCCCGCACGAAAAAATTTCGCATGGGGTATAAAAAGGAGGCTTATTTCTGTTTTTTTCGAGCCGTCGGCGTCCACACAAGGTTAAACAAGGTCATTTCGGCTGCTTTTTTGCAAAAGGCTGCGCATCCGCCTTTGCTTCGAATATCCGCACAAGTTTTTCGCCGAGCTCAAACCGCGTCGCAACAGTAAACGCGCCGCTGTTTTTGTGGTTTATTTCCGCCGCATGCTCCCCGTCTCCCAGTGTGCAAATTACAATGTGCCATGTGTCGGCAAAAAGCTCCAGCGCTGCTATTGTCTCGTTTACACTGCGCCCCATGTCCGCCACCGGGACGACAAGCACCGCATTTTTAAGCTCCTTTTTGTATAAAAGCTCCAAAAGAACAAAGCAAAGCGCAAATATTCCGAGCACCGCCAAGGCGCACAATACAATTGTGCTGATTATGTCCGTCATCAAACAACCCCCTTTTTTCTTCATCTTATGAGGAAAAAAGGGGGTTGTGCTGATTTTATTTACTTTTGCAGCTCTTTTATCACGCGGTTCAGCGCGTCCACCCTGTCTACTCTCTCCCATGAAGCGTTGTGCTCACGGCGGCCCATATGGCCGTATGCGGCGAGCTTCTTATAAGACATTTCCGTAAGCTCCAGCTCCTTTATTATAGAGGACGGGCGCATGTCAAACACCTTTTTTACCGCCGCGCCAATCAGCTTTGAGTCGACGCTTTCCGTGCCGAAGGTATCTATGAATACCGACACCGGATTTGCAACCCCGATAGCGTAGGCAAGCTCCACCTCACACTTGTCGGCGAGTTTTGCCGCGACAATATTCTTTGCTATATATCTGCTGTAATATGCAGCCGAGCGGTCAACCTTTGTCGGATCCTTTCCGGAAAAAGCGCCTCCGCCGTGGCGCGAACGGCCGCCGTATGTATCTACAATAATTTTTCTGCCCGTCAGACCGCTGTCTCCGACCGGGCCTCCGACAACGAACCTGCCTGTGGGATTGATAAAGAATTTTGTGTCCTCATCCAGCATATCAAGAGGCAATACCGCCTCGATAACCTCGCGCTTTATATCCTCTCTCAGCGTCTCAATATCAACATCCGCCGTGTGCTGCGAGCTGACGACCACAGCGTCAATCCGCGCGGGCCTGTCGTCGCGGTACTCGATTGTGACCTGAGATTTTCCGTCCGGCCTGAGATATTTCAAAACGCCGTCCTTTCGGACTTTTGTCAGCTGCTTTGTGAGCTTGTGTGCGAGACTAATGGGCATCGGCATAAGCTCCTCCGTCTCATTGCAGGCATACCCGAACATCATGCCCTGATCCCCCGCCCCGAGCTGCTCGCTTTCGGTGCCGCTCTTTGTTTCAAGGGAGCTGTCGACGCCGAGCGCTATATCCGCGGACTGCCTTTCGATGCGCACGGTGACCTCGCATGTGTCGCCGTCAAAGCCGCAGTCCGGGGTATAGCCTATCTCGCGAATCGCGTCACGCGCTATGCGCTCATAGTCCGCCTTATATGATGAAGTGACTTCACCGATAAGCCACACCGAGTTGTCCTTGACCATCGTCTCGCACGCGACGCGCGACTTAGGGTCATGTGCAATGAGCTCGTCGACTATCGCGTCTGATATTATATCGCACATCTTGTCGGGATGGCCCTCCGTCACGGATTCTGATGTAAAGAGATACTTGTTCATTTGTTTTCCTTTCTCCACAAAAAAAGAGCGCCCGGCAATAGCCGAATGCTCGTGTATAAACACTTATCTGCCGGCAATGCCGAAGGATTTGGCACCTTGCGAAAATCGCAGGTTGTCGGGTTTCGCAGGGCCTTTTCCCTCCACCACTCTTAATAAGAAATATTAAATTTTAACAGCTACTAAATTATATTATATCTCCGTTAATTTGTCAATTTTTTTCTAGCACTCTGCGAACAGGCTTGTATATGAGCATTGTCACCGCAGAATTTATCCCTGCCTTTATCAGATTAAACGGCACGATTATCGGCAGCAGCATTCCGAGCACAGTCTCCCGCGTCACACCCGGTGAAAACAAGGGTGTGATGAGATAGTTCATGACGCACATCACAGCCACCATAGTCAAGGAACCGAGAATGAGCGCAGCGACGGCTGTCTTGTGCGTCTTTTTTATTCTGTAAATGTTGCCCGCAACCGCGCAGAACGCACCTGTTGCAGCTATGTGCATGACAACGCCGACAATCCCGCTCCCGCCGCTTACCGTGAAGCCCTGAATAAAGCTCACGACGACCGTCAGCGCAACCCCGTACCACGGCCCATAGAGAAAAGCCGCGATGAATATCGGCACATCAGCAGGGTCATATTCCAAATACGACGCTGCCGGGAAAATTGGGAAGTGAATTATCAGCGCCAGCACGACGCCCAGCGCTCCCAGCATTCCGAGCCTTACGATTCTCTTTGTAACTTCTTTTCTTGTCATTTTCAAGCCCCCATTTCATTTTGAGCACAAAAAAAGCGCTCGTAAAATTTCAAGCGCGAAACAGAGGCGTGACAGCACGCCCTTGGTGTTTCTTTCATCCGGACTATACCGTCGGCTTCGGAATCTGACCGAATCTGCCAAAAAGGCTTGCGGGCTGTACCGCCGGTGGGGAGTCAAACCCCGCCTCGAAACTTGCACTATTATATGCTCACTTTCAAAAAAAGTCAACGCATAAGCTCTTTTGCTGCGCACCGCAAAATAATGGCCCGTTTTGGCAGCGCCCGAATACAATGATGCTGTACGGGGACGGTGCGTTTGCCGTTGCATTTTGGCAAAAGGCGCCTTTCTTGTCTGTTTCGAGCTTTTTCATCAAATTGCGCAAACAATTTTTCTTTACTTCAGCGCGTGCACTCTATTGTGACAATTTACTCCTTTAGCAAAAGCTTAATATCGAAACGGAATGAGTTTTCGGTTTGGTTTTATGCGTGCAGATTTTGGTGCGCAGCACAAATAACGGCATATAAGCGGCAGTAATTGCTTATATTTTTTTTGCAACACGATGATATTTTGAGGAGTTGATTGAAGCAATGAAAAAATTTTTAGGCTGCCTTTTGGTATTTGCGATGGCTTTCACAGCGCTGTCCACAGGCGTCGCAGCAGCCGCAAATCCCCAGCAATCACAGGAAAACTCGCATTTGTCCGAGCCTGTAATCGTGGCCGGGACAGCGCCGGAAGACTATCCGAGCGCCGGCATGCCCGGCTTTGTTTCGATGAAAAAGTCGGCAAAGTGGACTGACAAGGCCGCGGGCTTCGCGGAGATAAGCTTTGAGGTCTACGGCGTGCCGACAGGAATTGACGTGTTGCTTGTGCTTGACCGCTCTGGCAGTATGGATAAGCCCGTTCCCAACAGCGCCGTCTCCTGCAACGGCCGTATTGCAAACAACGTTTGTCAAAAGTGCGGAAAAAAGTGGCCCGCGCCCTCGCTGCCAACATGCTCCGACACCGACCGCCTCGCAATAGCGCAGGCAGCTGCCGTTCAATTTGCAGGTGATATGCTCGCCGCGGATTCCGGCGGCAATCCCTCAAACAGCAGAGTGGGGCTAATCACTTTCTCTGGCCTGTCCGGCTCACCCGAAACAGATGCAGGCCTGCAAATTGTCACCACCACCCGCTTTTTTTCCGCCGCAGAGCAGGCCAGTCTGATTTCCTCCATCAACACTCTCGAGCACAGGGGCGGAACCAATTATACAAGCGCTCTGAATGCTGCAAAAAATATGATAAACAGCAGAACCGATGTCTCCCGCCCTGTCTGTATAATTTTTCTGACCGACGGCATTCCCGAGCCAAAGAACGAGGGAATTGAAGTTGCGGCTGAGCTGAGGGGCATGAATATCAAAATTTATTCAATAGCTCTCGCCATCAGCGACACGGATATTTGGAACAAGGGCGCAAAACCCCTTTTGCAAAATTCCATTGCCTTTGACCCCAGCTGCTATTACGATGTCGTCGACGCAAACGGAATCAACGCCGTATTCAAGGATATCGCGAAAAATATCAAGAATGCGGGCACCGATGCCGTGCTGACCGATATTATCAATTCAAAGGATTTTGTCATCGATCAAAACCGTCCGATAACCGCAAACGGGATGCCTGCAGCGGGTTTTGTGACCGCAAGCGGGTTCAATGTAGAATGGCGCATCGGCAATATTTTGCAGGATAAGGCCACCCTTTCCATACCGATTCGGCTCGAGCCAAATAAGGACGGCGTTTTCCCCACAAACGACGGCAACGCCAAGCTGGCATATACCAATTTCAAGGGCAACACCAAATGCCTGCATGAGGTCGCCACGCCGATTTTATCAAAATCCGACGCAAAGTTCTCAATTACCTACATCGCAAATGCTCCTGCGGGAACAACCGCTGTCGGAACTGTGCCCATTGACTCAAAAGCATACGGTCTAGGCGACAAGGCAACTGTGCTGACGCGCGGCAATCTTGCTGTTGCGGGCTATAAATTTACAAATTGGAGTACGGGCAAAGCGGTTTTTGCGGAGGGCGCCGAGGTTAACGTCACCGAAAACCTCACCTTCGCCGCAATGTGGGAAAAGGACGACAGCGCCACGCTCCCTTACACCGTAAAATATTTCAAGGACGATGTCGATATGAACGCGGATGTATCCGGCACCGTTTGGCTCGGAAATCCCATAGTCACAGCAGCTATGATGAGCTATGCCAACATGCCCGCAAACTACGAGCTCGACACAGCAAAATCAACCGCACTGCCCTTTGTGGTCAAGGCCGAAGAACACCAAATCAAAGTCTTCTACAAGAAGATTCCCGTGGCTCCCGCCGAGACAAAGCTCACCGTTTCGCATTACTACTATACAAACAACACTTTGGACGGCAGCCTCCTGGGCACCACTCCCGGCTTTGGCGTCGGCTCTCATATCAGCTTTTCCGGCCTAACTGTCAACGTGTGGAACGGCAATACCTACCAGCCGGACCGCATTGATGTGGAAAAATCCACACCCGCGGCCGACGGCTCGGGCACGGTCAAGCTGACTCGGTTCTCCATAAAACCCGGGGAAAGCCTGTTTTACGAAAAGGGCAGCACCTATAAGGCCTCTGCCAACTATTGCCGCACCGTCACCATTTTGGATGTTCCCAAAAACAATTCGGCTCCTAATACCGGCGACAGCTCGCCCGCCCTCACCATCTTCTTCCTGCTTCTCGCTGCGTCATCAGCTTTTCTTATAAAAAAGCTCATAAATAAGCTCAAGCGCCTGTAGCTTCGGGCATCTGCTAAAGCTTTGAAAGTGTCTCGCACAAAAAGGGCGCTCCCTTGACGAAGCGCCCTTTTTGTGCGTGCTTTTTTGTATTTCAGTGCAATGTTTTTTGACAGGCGCGAATATGGCGTGCAGCCGAAGCCGCTCTATGAGCCGTTTCTCACAAAAATACAAATCAGATGTACGTCGATAAAATCAGACATTGCCGACATCTTGCATCAGATCATATAAGGTTTTATACAGCAGCTGCGCCTCGATTGGCTTTGCTATGTGCGCGTTCATGCCGACTTCTTTTGATTTGGTCACGTCGTCGTCAAAGGCATTGGCAGACATGGCTATGATGGGCACAGTTTTTGCCCATGTGCTTTTCAACTCTCTGATGCGCGCCGCGGCCTGCAAGCCATCCATAACTGGCATTTTGATGTCCATCAAAACCGCATCGTAGGTGTGCTCCGGCGCGGCGGCGAACATTTGAAGCCCTATTTGTCCGTTTTCCGCCACATCAACTTCAGCATTTTTAAATTCCAGCAGTTTTCGCGCCACCATAATGTTTAGCTGGTGGTCCTCTACAATCAAAATTCTCTTTTTGCTAAAATCAAATATGTTGCAGTTCTGCACGAAGCTTGCCTTTGCCTCAATCACCTCTTCGGGGTTTGGAATTCCCATCGGAATCATCACGCAAAAGGCAGTGCCTTTTCCAATCTCACTCTTCACCGCGATGTTCCCGCCCATCAGCTCGGCGAGATTTTTCGATATGGCAAGCCCCAGTCCACTTCCGCCATAGCCAAAGCTGTTGCTGTTGTGCTCTTGTGAAAAAGGCTTGAAAATATAAGGCAGAAATTCCTCGCCTATGCCTATGCCGGTATCGGTTATGTTAAAGCAGATGCACTCTGTTTTTTCATCCGCGCTAATCGGTTTTATATCAAGGCGGACGGTCCCACCTTTCGGGGTGAACTTGACCGCATTTGTCAAAATATTGATAAGTATTTGTTGAAGCCGAACGCTGTCGCCCGTGTAGCTGCTCCTGCACTCCTCGGACTGAGACAGAATATATTGAACACCCTTTGCCTGCGCCTGTGTTCCGACGATAGTGCTGATGGCTTTTAAAAACGGCTGGCAGTTTATAACTTCATTTTTAAGCGTGACCTTGCCCGTTTCAATTTTTGACATATCCAAAATATCGCCCAGCAGCTGTAACAAATACCGAGATGCATACTGCGATTTATTAATGCACTCTTTGATAAATTCCGGCTCGTCAATGTGCTGAAATGCGAGCTGATCCATGCCCATAATCGCATTCATGGGCGTTCTTATTTCATGGCTTATGCGCGAGAGAAACTCCGATTTTGCGGCGTTGGCCTGCTCTGCCATTTTTACCGCGGCGACAAGCTCCATATTTTTCTTTTCCTGTTCTCCGACAGCCGCCGTGATATCCACCCTAGTCATGAGAACACTCTTTGTATCGCGGTTGATATAGCAAAATCGCAGCTGTTTTTTTAATGTGCCTCCTCTCGGATTCGGCATTGAGTAGAATATGTTGTAGGTGCCTTTTTCGTCGAGCTGCAATAGAATATTCTTGAGAGTCAGCTCCTTTGTGACATGCTCAATGTCCTCGGCACAGACATAGCTGCGCACATATTTCTGTGTATCCGGCTCAAAGCTCTCGCTATTATACACATAGTTGTTTCCGAGGTCTTTTTCACTATAGCGCACGGCCGAGTTTTTCGCCGCATCCACAACGACCAGAAAATCATAATCCGTCTGCACAACGGCGTTCATGATATCCTGCATTGTCCGCTCGTTGGTGATGTCGGTGGAGTACAGAAAAGCCACCACTTCGCCGTTTTCTTTTTTCATCATGTGAACCGTCATTACAGTCCAATATTTGCGCCCTTCAATGCTTCTTTGAAGCTGTGTGGACAGCGTTGTCTCGCCGCCGACAAAACGCCACAGCAGCGCCTCTCGGTTAAATTCCGCTGCAAATTGCTTTTTCATTTCGGCATTTGAGATTTCCGTATACACTCGATCGAAATACGCCTGCGCGGTCTTTGAAGCCGCCATGTAGGCCATGACCTCCGGAAATACGCTCTTGCAATCAAGAATGCTGTTTTTAGTGAGGTTCATATTGACTGACGCCACAGTCGCTTTCTGCATGGCCTCTCGGTAGGACAGCTCGTCGCGGTATCTTTTTTCCGCTTCCTTTTCCCTGGTGATGTCGCGTCCCACGCAGTAGGCCTTGACGGGTTTTCCGAACTCGTCGAATTCGTTGGTGTAAACTACACGCTCGCACCAAAATTCATCGCCCCATGTATTTCGCACCCAGAGATCGGCCGAAACCTCAGGCGCACCTTTTTTTAGCTTTTCGATCATATCAAACAAGAGCGGTGCGCTTTCCTCGCTGATATGTCCGTCCTTTACGACGTCCTTGGAGTAATCGGCAATAATCATACCCTTGGGGTTGATTTTCGGGGACTTGGAAAAAATAGTCATGGTGTCGGCATCATAATCATATTCCCAAATATTGATGCTGGCCGAGCGCACTGCCGCCGCATATCGCGCCTCACTTTCGCGCAGAGCATGCTCGGTCTTAATTTGCTCGTGTATGTCGATTATGACAGTATACAAGACAGGCTCTTCGTTTGGCGCCGCCATCACCTGTCCAAAAACCCTCATCCACCTGTATTCGCCGTTCTTTTGCAGCGCGCGGTGTGTGTGGTTGAATTTTTCCTTTTTCTCCTGCGCAGTCCGAACCGCTTTCATAAAGCCCTGCCTGTCGTCCGGGTGCAGAATGTCCAGTGTGGACAGCCGCGTGGCCGCCTGATATTCTTCCTTTGTCATGCCGCAAAGCTCATATACACGTTCGCTGAGAAAAATCGGCGTTAAGCTCTCGTCCATTTTGTACATGCTCACTCCGCCGGGCACAGAGTTGACCAAAGTCTCATACTTTACGGCGCCCGCTCGGATTTTTGCGTCAAGCTTTTTTTGCGCTGTTATTTCGGTGCAATAAGCAAAAACGACCTCATTTCCGTTTTCGTCGAGCGCATGGCGGGAATTCTGGTTGACCCAAATTAAACTGCCGTCCTTTTTGATGGCGCGGTATGTGATTTCATATGGTTCAGAGGTGCCGATGCGCGTAGCTGCGTACAGTGCGAGCCTCTCCTTGTCGGTGGACGACACAAAGCCCCAAGCCGTGCCGCCGTTAGCCGCTATCAGCTCGTTCATATCGCAAAACCCCAGCATTTTTACAAACATATCGTTGACGCAAAGAATGGGAAGCGTGGGCGTTGCCCCCGCAATGACCAGGCCTATGGGCAGCTTTAGATTTATCAAATCATGTGTGATCTCCGACAGTCTTTTCATGGCGCTCACCTTCTCATGCAAAACAAAAGCATGGCTGAAATAAAATGCGGCGCAGGCCTTGCGGGCCTCATGCCGCCATATCTATACAAAATCCGGCCGGTGCAGAGCATTTGCAGTTTTCCCAACTTTTTCTCACAAAATGCTCTCGCTTTTTCGGTGAACAAGCTCACAAGTATCGCTCGTTCATGCACTATGACTCCGCAGTTTTTTCGATGTAAATTGAAACAGCATTTCTTCCTCGGCACTTCGCTTCGTACAGCGCTTTGTCAGAATTTCGATACAGCTCCTCAAAGGAATGAGATGCCTTTGAGGACACTGCAACGCCGAGCGAGCAGGTAATATCGGCATTTTGCCCGTCAATTTCAATCCTCGCTATGCTCTCGCAAAGCTGCTGCGATTTTCTTTCTATCATATCAAAATCTCCGACGTCCTCCACAAAAACGGCAAACTCATCGCCGCCCATTCGCGCAATAATATCCTCTTTTCTGAAGTGTGCGCAAAGTATCTCCGCGACTGCGCAAATCACCTTGTCACCGTAATCGTGTCCGTACGTGTCGTTGATTTGCTTGAAGTTATCGATATCCAGCATAATCATAATGCAGGTTCCCAAATCGTTTTCCAGACGGTTCGAAATCATTTCCTCGGCGCTCACTCGATTGGTCAGGCCGGTCATGAGATCGGTTTTTATCTGCGCGGACATCGTGTTGTATTCTCTGACCATCGCCTTAAATCGGCGGCTTGACTCCAAAACATTGCTCACTCGGTGTGTGACAACCGCCGGAATAAACGGCTTGATTATATAGTCGTCGGCGCCGAGCGAAAAGGCATCTGTCTGCTGCTGGGCGCTGCCGTCGACGGTGATCATAATCACCGGGATTTTGTCTTGCTGAAAAGACTTTTTCCTGTACTGCAAAAACTCTTTTCCGTTGATAACAGGCATATTTATGTCCAACATTATCAAGTCCACCTGTTTTTGCTTTGCATTTAGAATATCGATAGCTTCCTTTCCGTCACGAGCCTCCAAACAGTTGTACTTGCCTTGCAGAATGTTCTTTAACACCTTGCGGTTGATAGCCTCATCGTCCACAATGAGCACCGTGTGCACATCATTGTCTTCATTCATCATCTCAGCCTTGAATTTTTGCAGCTCAGCGTCAATTTCCTTGCGCATCGTTATGTCGGTCAGCTCGACTATGATGATGTGCTTGTTGCCCGCTGTAGTCACATAGCGAAGCCTCGCACCGAGCCACAGAGGAATTCCGTTCATCCGACGGCGCATATATTCGCATTCCGTGGACTCCATGGTCTGCGCACACGTGTAAAAAGCGCGCAGCAGCGGCGCTTTGTGCTTGTCATCAAGCGAGTTCAAAAGATTTGGTGACCTCGCAACCATGTCCTCATGTCCGACAAGTGCATAATATGCCTCATTCACCCTGACAAGCTCAATCGTATCGTCATAGTATTCGCAGATAATCGCCGCTTGCAGATTGTTGCTGAATAGGCGCTTCATCCACTCGTTTATGGTAAATAAGTCGTCATAACAAAAGCTGTCATATTTTTTGTCGTTCTTCAGCTGCATATCGAGGGAGAGATTTATACAGAGCTGCTCGTAATCCATGACAGGCATCGGGCGCGCATAGTAGTAGCCCTGCACATAGTCACAGCCCACGCTCCTCAAAAATTCAACCTGCTCAATTTTTTCTGCACCCTCCGCAATGACGGGAATCCCCAGCCACTTCGCCATGCGTATGACAGAGGCGATTATGTTCTCACCGCGGCCGGGAAATTCGCTTACAGAAAGAAACTGCATGTCAATTTTGAGCGCATCAATCAAAATATCCTTTAGCAGTGAAAGTGAAGAATAGCCATTTCCGAAATCATCCATCATGATGGAAAATCCGTGGCTTTGCAGCTGAGCCATAGCCTTTTTCATGGCCGTCGGGTTGTCAGTGTAGGCGCTTTCCGTAAGCTCCAAATTGAGCATAGACGGGTCAAGCTGATACCGGCCCACAAGCTCCGTGAGGGTGTCCACCAGATTCGGGTTATAGATGTTCACCCGCGAGACATTCACTGAAATCGGATATGTCTCGAAACCACGCGATATCCAATCGTGCAGGTACCGGCATGTGCGCTCCCAGACATAATAGTCCAGCTTGCCAATAAAGCCGTTGCGCTCGAATATCGGGATAAACTCGCCCGGTAAAATCATTCCTTTTTTCGGATGCTGCCATCTGACAAGCGCTTCTGCGCCGCAAGGCAGATTTGTGTGTATGTTGTATTTTGGCTGCAAGTAAACCACAAACTGTTCGTTTTCCAGCGCGTAATTCATCTCGTTTGTGATTTCCTGCTCGTTGCTGAGCGACGCGCTCATGCTCTCGTCATAAAACGCATAGTAATCCACATAGTTCCCCTTGCGGGTTTTGGCCGCGAGGGTGGCACGGTTGTACATTTCCTCCACGGAAATTTCGATGTCCTCGATGATGTACATCCCGATTGACGGCACAATGTCATAGTTCACGTTGAACTGCGCCAGCTCCTCTTTCGAGTTGCGAACCATGCGGTCCACGTACTCGGCTCTGTTGGGCATGCACAGCGCAAACACGTCGGACTCTATTCTTCCATACGTTGACACAGAGCATTGTTTTGCGTCTGTAGACATCTTTTGTGCAATATAAATCAGAAGCTTGTCGCCCTCGCCCATGCCGAAGAAGGAATTTATAAGCTGAAAGCGATCCACATCAAAACGAAGAAAGACAAAACTCTCGCCGCGATTTGCCTCCAACATGCTGCGAGTCGCGTCGAAAAATTTTGTCTTATTGTAAAGCCCCGTCAGGGCGTCATATTCTGCCAAATACTTAAGCTCCCGCAGTGCTGAGAGCTGGCTTCGGTCTATGGCGTTTTTTAGTCGAAATAAAATAATTTCCGCGTCATAAGGCTTTGTGATAAAGTCCCAAGCGCCAAGCGACAGCGCTCTGCGCTCTATTTCCAGATTGCCGCTGCCCGTCGTCACAACAATCGGCAAATTGGCATATCGCTCATCCCCACCGATTTCCTTAAGCACGGTAAATCCGTTCACAACAGGCATTATCAGGTCGAGTATAACAGCTGCAAAATCCTCGGAATGCTTCTTTAGCATTTCGAGAGCAATCTGTCCGTTTTCCGCCTCAAGCACGTTATATTGCTCCGACAAAATCTTAGAGAGAATTATTCTGTTGACAGTGTTGTCATCCACCACTAATACTGTTTTCAAAGAAGACATGTCAGCGCCCCCATGGAAATTTTTGCGTAGACCACTCTGTGTTGATGAGACACACACTGTCCGTGTCTTCTACAGTCATGGCGTCCTTCCCGCAAGCAAACCCTATGGCAGCCCGGGATGAGTCGTTATTTGATTCGCCGTTTAGTAGAATTATATTCATATTGAAAATCGCTAAGCGTTTTGCCAACTGTCCGAACAGTCGACAAAAAAGCACATTTATCACCTTTTTTAGACACACTTTTGATGAAATTATAGTCTGGCGTCATACTCAAGTCAACGAAATAAGATAAAAGCATCGTAATTCCTTAAAATGCGCAGGATGTGTCATAGCCTCGCGGCGTGCCCATTATGCGTTGGCTGAAAATTGCTTTGCATCCTCTAAATCGCTATGCCGTTTGTAATTGTGCCGTTTTTGAAATATAATAAAGGGAAATTGAAACTCGGAGGTCTTTATGATAGAGCTTTGCTTTGGCGATTCAATAAAGGGTTCTCTGCGCTGCGCCCAACACTGCGGAGGTTCAACAGCGGGCGCAATTGGCCTTATTAGAGCCGGAAAACTTTCTTGGCTACATTGGCTACAGCGCAAAAAAGCCCTGGCTGCGGCAAGAGCAGAGCAAGCAGCGCTTGAAAAGCAGGCAATTTCGCTCGGTGGCAGGCGAGAGGATGTTCTCTCTGTTTCATTCGACTTTTCTTTGGGCGATATTGCAGAGCCGTTGGCCGTCGATGACTGTGCCAGAAAGCGGCTTCTTTCAAAGCAATTCACAGCAGACCCATGGGGAGAGCTGAAAGAGATACAGTCGGAATTTGAAAAATTTTGGCAATGCTGCTTTGCGGACTTGAACTCACTCAAAGCACATATCGCGTCGGGCGATGACATCCGCATTTGGTTGGACACAACCCCGTCCTCCTGCTGCGGCCTGCTCTTTGTCGCCAATTTGCTCGAAGGCTCCGACGTTTCTGTCACCGTTATGAAAATGCCCTCAAAGTGCACTCGCCCCGACGGTGTCACGGTGACATATCGCGGCTGGGGTGAAGTTGCACCAGAGCTGCTCGGCAGTTTTTTGGATATAGCCGTCGCGCTCTCAAGCGGGGAAATTGCAGCTTTGTCGGCGCAGTGGAAAAAGCTGCAAGGCGAAAACGCACCGATGCGCGCCGTAAAAGACGGCGCTGTAATCAGCGTCGGCGCCGACTATTACGATGATATAATTCGAGCCGCATACCCGCCCGCTTCCTGCTCTGTCGCCAAATTGATTGGCGATGTGCTCAATTGCAATATTGGTATTGGCGATGCGCTCATTGCAGAGCGCATCCGATTTCTGCTGGCCGCCGGTGAGCTGAAAACTCTCAAAAACGATCCATCGAGGTTCTACAACTCTGTTATTTGCCGTGCCAAATAGCTGAGTTGTACTGACAATAGAACCTGTTTTGAATGATTGTGAAAAGCGTGCCGCTCGGTGCGCAAGACACATTTCTTGTGGTTATCGGAGAAAGCCATGGAATTGCGAAAATGCATGCCCGGAGACCGCGCGGCGTATCGCGCTTCAGCCTGTCGAAAAACGCCCTCTGCACGCGAGTGCCGAGGGCGTTTTGGCTTGGAATGTTAAAATAGTGCTAAATATCTGGCGAAAAGCGCCGTCAGGTACCGCCGGTATGGCAGCTGTTTCATGTTCATGGCCGCGAACGCAAGCCTGACCCAGTTTGTCACCCGGCATAGGTTTCTTAAGATTGTACAGCGCATACCGTGCCTTTCCTTTGCATCGGTGAGCACGCGCTCATCGTGCGGCTGCGCGGCTGTGTAGGTTTCCTTGCCGAGCGGCAAGTGCCGCACATCCTATGTGCGTTGCGGACAGTCTATCCAAATATACCGTGTGACTGTTCTTCGGCAGCTTTTGCTTTTGGTCAGTTGTTTCGCACAGGGCAACTCCGGCAGATGTACGGCTTGCTCTTGCATTCGCAGCAGCCGTCTCGGTTGGTTTTGTGCGTTGCGGACAGTCTGTCCAAATATACCGTGTGACTGTTCTTCGGCAGCTTTTGCTTTTGGTCAGTTGTTTCGATGGTGCGAAGTTCCACATCCTTGGTGACATTTCCGATGGCGTTGATTTTGATTATGGGAATTTCTTTTGTTCAAGGAAATTAAAAAAAGCAGGCCGAAGTGCTATGCTTCGGCTCTGCTGGGCGGCCGGTTTTATTCGTCGCGCTCTCTCGATGCCTGCGGATATACGTAAAGCATGATAATCAATTTCTATTTTATACGATAGCACTTGTTGGATTTACACGCTGAATTATAAACATAAGCTGTCCCATAATCATAGAATTACAACTGACTACTTCATATATTACTTGCGACAAACAGACATTGTTCAATAATCATGTATGACCTTTAGGAACTCTGCTATGATTGTAATCGCATGAAATCATTCTCAATTTATCATGGAAACAGACAAAGCGGATGCTCTCTGATAGCATTAGTACCGGCGAGTAATTATTGAAGAATAAAATTTTCTGTCAACTTAGACACAGGGTGTTTAAACGTGTGCAAATATCCCGTGTAGGGCACTCTTGACATATTTTTAAATAAATATATACTTAAAATATGAATTTTGTACAAATCAAAACATCGAAAAAGAGGTGCTACATAAATGAGAATTAATATATCAAAAGTGCTTTGCGTTTTATTTGTTGTTTTGTTAGCGCTAACCTTTGTTTCCTGTGGAAACTCCGAAGTAACGGGCATCCCAAATAAACAGCAACCGAATCATCCCGAATCGGTGATTGTCAGCGATATTGATATGGAACTTGTTACCCGCGGTGGAATATACCAAATGCAAGCTGTAGCAGACGGCGGGTGTTATGAGATATATGGCCATATTGACGGTCACGGAAAATTGTTTTTCTATGATTTTGATACAAGAGTAATATCTTATGTTTCCAATCAATTAATCCCTACGGATGATGAGACGAATCCCGGTTGGATATCTGATCTAATGGGAGGCATAACTCCAGTTGTAGCGGATGATTCGTTGTATCTATTTAAACTAGGAGCTCTTCCTGTTCCGGCTGAGAGTCATCCCGGCTATGAAAAACATATAATTAAGATGGATTTTGATGGAACTAATCGCAAAACAATTTCACTTTCTTCATGGCAAGAGTTTAACACTGGAGCAATAGCGTTTGATGGCAATTATTTGTATTTTGTTGTAAACGAATATGATAGTAACACTGGATTTTTAAAACAATATTATCTTTGCAGAGCCAATTTTGACAGTATGCAACTTGAGATTGTTTGTGAATTGGGTGCTGAGGACAGGTATTCCTTGGTTGATGTTTATGAAGATGGACTTGTTTTCCAGCGTTTTAGTGTTGTTGGTACTACAACAGATGAATACAACATGGAAGTTCCCATGCTAAAGAGCGAAATAGTTCTATACTCTATTGTTGAAAACAAGTTTAAGGATACTGACATTATTTGGAGCAATAATTCTATCTCGTGTGTATTTGGAAGCAATTCTAAAATATATTTTGTTGAACCAAAAACCCCGAAACTTTATGCCTACGATCTCGCAACCGGAACACGCAGCCTTTTGTGTGAGGATTTGAACGTAGACTCTTTGGCAATAGATTCTATTTATATAACTGGAGGTATCTTTGATAATCATGTGCCTTTTTGTATTTCTACCATAATTGAAGGCAAGGATGGTGAAGTTTCTCGGGATATACATTATTTTTATGATATCGAAACTGGAAAGGTAAACACGGTTTCTTTTGCCGAAATTGATGGGCTTGAAATGACTGCAATGTATATTGTAGGCGAATCAGAAAATGAATTTTTCTTGCATCTTGGCGGACGATATGTCCGCACAACAAAAACATCACAAAATGGTGATAGCTATACTTTTGATGAATTGATTTATGACTACGCTATGATAGATAAAGAGGACTATTGGAACTCTGTACCCAATTTTGCATTTTTTGAGGATCATGTGCATGCCCAATGAGACAAAACTTGAGGCTTTTGAAATCAGTAATATATAATAACAGCGCTGAAAAAAAATAGCCTTAAATGATGTGTCGTTTTAGTTTCATCCGGGATTTTATGGGCTGCTTGGCCGAATGGTCAGGAAAAAGCACGCGCAAGCTTTCTATAAACACTTTTATAATTTCTCTTTTTCTCCGGTACACGGTATTCTTCGACAGAGGAAACTGATAGATTAATCGTCCCGGTGGGACTATTAAAACAGGCAGGTCGCGGCGGGTTTTATGGTCAAAAAGTGTGGCATTCCAGTGATGAATACAGACGTATAATTTGGCAATGCAACAATAAATTCAAAGACAAGAAAAAAGGCACAACACCATATCTTGATACAAAAACAACACAGCCTGTGTTTTTGAAAGTCTACAATCAAATGATGGGAATTGGAACAGGGACAGCATCATTGAGGATCGCCTCTTAGTAGCTGCACAAAT
>JAVVTQ010000006.1:0-67487 GCA_036653595.1 Oscillospiraceae bacterium | reverse complement strand
GGCATAGACACAAAAATCTATGATCCGGCAAAGGATCCTTATATCGCCGCCAATTTTTCTGCATCCGACAAGTCCGGCAAGGCGCAGTGCAAAAAAGAGCTGCTTGAAAAATTCGGCCTTGAAGACAACGGCGCGCCCGTGATTGGAATCGTATCGCGCCTTGTTTCACACAAGGGCATCGACCTTGTGCGCCACGTGTTGGAATACATAATTCTAAACGGAATACAGGTTGTTGTGCTGGGCTCGGGAGATTATATGTACGAAACATTTTTCTCTGACTTTGCAAACCGCTATCAGCATGCCTGCGGCGTTAAAATCGGTTTTATCCCGGAGCTTGCGCGCAAAATTTATGCAGGCTGTGACATGCTTTTAATGCCCTCCAAATCAGAGCCCTGCGGCCTTGCACAGATGATTTCCCTGCGGTACGGAACTGTTCCCATAGTGCGTGAAACGGGCGGTTTGAAGGACAGCATAACAGACAGTGGTGACGGCCTCGGAAACGGCTTTACTTTCAAAAGCTACAACGCACATGATATGCTGGATGCGTGCCTTCGCGCAAAGGCGACGTATGAGAACAAGGAAGACTGGGATATGCTCGTTGACCGCGCACTTTCGTGTGATTTCGGATGGTCGTCTGCCGCCAAAAAGTACATAGAGCTTTACAAGGAAATCCTTGAGCTTTGGTAAAATAAATTTTAGTTTTGCAAGACGTTTTGCCTCTGAGGCGGTTTGCAAAACCATTCGGAGGAAAATTATGTCTGTTTATCTCGTTGCCGATTCGGGGTGCGACTTACCCGAAGATTCTTCTATTCGCCCATGCAGCGAAATCGTGCCACTCAAAATTCAAGTGCCCGATTGCGGTGAGTTTATAGACGACATCAAGCTCGACACCGTTGCGCTCGCCAATAAAATCAACTCGCAAAAGCTTGTCTCGCATTCCGCCTGCCCTTCTGTTGAGGACTATGCAAAAATAATGGAAGCGCATGACGAGACAGTGATTATAACGCTTTCCAGCGAGCTTTCCGGCTCTTTCAACTCGGCGCGTGTCGCCAAAAATATGGTGCTTGAGAAAAATCCTGACAAGAAAATCTGTGTGTTGGATTCAAAGAGCGCCTCGGCCGGGGAGCTTTCCATCGCTTTGTTTTTGTCAAAGCTCATCGGCGAAAACGCGACATTTGACGTCATTGTCGAAAAAGGCAAATCCTATATTTCCAAAATGCGCACCCTTTTTGTGCTGGAGGACATCAGCAATCTCGTCAAGAACGGCCGCATGAGCAAGGTAAAGGGAACCATTGCCTCCGTTTTGTCCATACACCCTATTCTCTCCGACAACGGAAACGGCGAAATTGTTTCATACAAAATTGTCCGCGGACTGCGCAATTCTCTCTCCGAGCTGGTCGAAGTGATTGCTCTTCAATCCGCAAAGGCAGCGACTAAATCGCTCACGCTCACGCTCAGCCACTGCAACTGCAAGGAGCGCGCAGAAGAGATGAGAGTCGCAATTCTCTCTAAATGCGCGTCAGTTGGCGAGGTCATAATCTCCAGAACACTTGGCCTTTCGACACTTTATGCCAATAACGGTGGCATAATCGCCGCATTTTCGCTGTAATCGATTTTAATAATCTGCACAGCGGCATTTTGTCATAATCGACCTAATAATATGAGCGCAAACACATGACGTGTCTGCGCTCTTTTATTTTTGCTGTTTTTCAGAAGGTCATTGCGCTAGCATGCCGAGAAATCCAATGTCCTTTACTGTAACCGTATTTTTGTTGTAGTCAATTATACCGTCGCTCTTCATTCGGGAAAGCTCTCTGCAAAGCGCGCTCCTGTCACAGCTGAGATACTGCGCAAGATCCTCTCTGCTTTTATGCGGCATTTTTATTTTTGCAGACTCGCCGCTCTTTAAAAGATTTTGCAGATAAATCGCGATTTTTCTTCTGATTCTGTTCTCAATGAGGATTTCAACTCTCCTATTTAATGCAAAATACTTGTCGGAAATCTCCAATATAAGGTTTCGCAAAAGCCGACTATTTAACTCGTCGTTTTTGGCGCAAGCTGACAAGACGGCTTCGAACAGGAAACCCAAAACCTTACAGCCGCCGTTTGCGCGCACCGTGACGGGACTTCTCGTGGATGAGCCTGAGAGAACATCCCCGAATATATCACCCGGCTTAAGGTCGTTTACCGTGACAGTTCTCCCGTCCGCCGTCGATTTCTCTCCGACAGCCCCGCCTGAAATCAGTATATACATGTTATGGTTTTCCGTTCCCTCACCGATAATCGTCTCTCTTCCTTTAAACACCAGCAGCCTCGCTCTCATTTCCTCGCACAAAATCAGAGCGCCTTTTGTTTCGATATCCTTGAAAAGTGAGACTTTGCCCAACACATCTGCGCATTCTTCAAGCATTTGAACATCGCTCCTTTTTGTTGCTGCAGCAACTTTTATTCTGACGACATTATACTATCATAGTAATGTAAAAACAATCAAAAGGAATGGTATTTGACGTGAAAAAAATTCTCCCGGCTGCGCTGTCTCTGGTTCTTTGCCTTGCACTGCTGTTTGGCTGTGCGCCTAAGGCCCCCCTTGTCCTTGAAAACCTTCCCGCTGTGAGAATGGCCTCACTCAAGGGGCCGACAACGATGGGGCTGGTCAAGCTTCTCTCTGATGCCAAAAGCGGCTTGACTTCATACGCGCTAGAGAGCGAAGTATACGGCACCGCCGAGGAGGTTTTCGCGTTGCTCATAAAAGGCAAGGTCGACATCGCCGCAATCCCCGCAAATCTCGCCGGCGTTTTGTACAATAAAACAAATGGTGAAATTCAAGCTGCGGCTGTCAATACTCTGGGTGTTTTGTATATTGTGGAAAACGGTGACAGCATACACAGCGTCTCTGATCTTCGAGGAAAGACAATCTATTCTACCGGAAAGGGCACCACGCCGGAATTTGTCCTCAACTATATTTTGTCCAAAAATGGGATTGATCCCGCAACTGACCTGAAGATTGAGTATAAATCTGAGGCGACGGAGATTGCGGCGATGCTGCGCTCCTCGGATTCAGGCGCGGTAGCGCTGCTGCCCCAGCCCTATGTCACGAGCGTTCTAATGCAGAATAAAGACTTTAGGATTGCGCTCGATCTCACGCATGAGTGGGACGAGGTTTCCGAGGATGGCGCACTCGTCACCGGGGTGATTGTTGTTCGGCGTGAATTTGCAGAGAATAGCCCTGAGCTTTTAAAGAGCTTTCTCTCGGACTGCGCTGATTCAGCAAAATATGTTAATGCCAATCCCTCCAAAGCGGGAAAGCTCATTGAGGAATACGGCATTGTCGCAAATTCAAAAATTGCCGCTACAGCTATACCTCATTGCAACATCACCTACATCGGGGGTGCTGAGACGAAGGCGCTGCTCTCGGGCTACCTGTCAGTTTTATTTGAGCAAAACCCAAAATCAGTCGGAGGTGTCATGCCGGATGAAGGCTTTTATCTTGCGTCATAAAAAGCTGATTTACTCGTTGTTTGCAATTTTTTTTTGGCTGTGCATATGGCAGCTTTTCGCATTTTTGCTGGACGAAGAGCTGTTTCTCGCATCTCCCGTCACTGTCGCTTGCTCCTTGCTCGACATTCTGGGGCAGCGCTCTTTATATATCATGCTGTCTAATTCAAGCCTGCGCATAGTCGGCGGTTTTTTGGCCTCCGCTGCGTTGGGCGTGCTTCTGGCTTCGCTCTCCTCTGCGAGCGCCTTCATCAAGGCTCTTTTACAGCCCTTCATGGCGATGATAAAGGCCGCTCCTGTCGCATCCTTCATCATTCTTGCCCTCATAATAACAGGCTCGGATAATCTCGCGCTGCTGATATCTTTTCTCGTATCTCTTCCAATCGTTTATACCAATGTCCTGACCGGCATTGAGAGCATCGAGCCGCAGCAATTTGAGGCGGCCGATATTTTCGCAATGACTGCCGGCGACAGGTTTAGGGCGATATACTACCCTGAGGTATATCCTTTTTTTACAAGCGCCTGCTGCGCAGGGCTGGGACTTTGCTGGAAAGCAGGCGTCGCCGCTGAGGTTATCGGCCTCACGCGCGCTTCTCTGGGTGAGGCACTATACAATTCGAAAATTTTTCTCGACATCCCGGCGCTTTTTGCCTATACACTGATTATAGTCCTCGTGAGCTTCGCGCTGGAAAAGCTGATGAGTCTGTTTTTTGCAAAAATTGCTCCGCGTGAATAGTATTCCCATTTTCCACGCTGCACCCAAGTCAATAAAAGAAAAAAGACGGTCTGAGTTTATCAGGCCGTCTTTTTTTATAAACGCATTTGCTCCGTTATTTTTCTTCCACAGGGTGGTTTTTTCTGTATGCGAGATAGCTTTCAAGAATGATTGCAGCCGCTGCCGCATCAAGGGTTTCCTTGCGCTTCTTCCCGCGCGTATCTGTCTCGTTCATTATGCGCGTGGCAGATATCGTGGTTCCGCGCTCGTCCCAAAGCTCCACCGGCATGTCCGGGAGAATGCTCTTGAGCATATCAGCCACTTTTCTGCACCTTTGCGCGCGCTCCCCCTCCGTCCCGTTCATGTTGAGAGGAAGTCCCACGACTATCATCCGCGCCTCGTACTCGGCGGCTGCATAGACGATTTTTTCAACTGTTTTAGGCAGACTTTTTTCAGTTATTACACCCAAAGGAGACGCCAGAAACTCTGTGCGGTCGCACATTGCAAGCCCCGTTCGGGTGTCTCCGAAGTCAACGGCCATGATTTTCATAATTTTATTCCTTTATCGGCTTCATCGTCGGGAACAGCAGCACATCTCGGATTGATTCGCTGCCCGTCAAGAGCATAACAAGCCTGTCGACACCGATTCCAAGTCCGCCTGTAGGCGGCATACCATATTCGAGCGCCGTGAGAAAGTCCTCATCGATATCGCATGCCTCTTCATCGCCGAGTGCTTTTAGCTGTGCTTGCCGGACAAAGCGCTCGCGTTGATCAATCGGGTCATTTAGCTCAGAAAAGGCGTTGCCATACTCGCGGCCGCCGATAAACAGCTCAAAGCGCTGTGTGTACTCGGGGTTTGCCGGGTCGCGCTTTGCCAGCGGGGATATGTCAACGGGATGTCCCGTTAAAAATGTTGGCTGAATGAGCTTATCCTCACAGAATTTTTCAAAAAACAGGTTCAGGATATCGCCCTTGAGATGCCTTTGCTCAAACACCACACCGTGGTCTTTTGCCGCAGCTCTCGCCTGCTCCAGCGAATCTATTTTGTCAAAGTCAACATCGCATTCCCGCAAAACTGCTTCTTTCATCGAAATGCGTGCAAAAGGCTTTGCCAAATCATATTCCACGCCGTCGAGCGTCGTTTTTGCCTGCGAACCCAGCACCGCAACGGCAACGCTGCGGACAAGGTTCTCCGTGAGGTTCATTATATCCTCGACATCGCTGTAGGCCGCGTATATCTCAAGCATCGTAAACTCTGGGTTGTGTCTTGTCGACATACCCTCGTTGCGAAAAACGCGCCCAATCTCATAAACCTTGTCAAAGCCGCCCACAATAAGCCGTTTTAGGTGCAGCTCCAAAGCAATTCGCAGATACATGTCCATATCCAGCGTGTTGTGATGCGTTTTAAAGGGCTTTGCGGCTGCCCCGCCAGCAATGGTGTGCAGAACGGGTGTCTCCACCTCGAGATATCCCAGCGAGTCCAGGAATGCGCGGATGGCTTTGATTATCGCGGACCTCTTCAGGAAAGTCTCCTTGACCTCGGGGTTAACAATGAGGTCAATATACCGGCGGCGATAGCGCAGGTCTACGTCTTTTAGCCCATGAAATTTTTCGGGCAACGGTATGAGCGACTTTGACAGAAGCTCTATTTCCTGTGCATGAATGGAAATTTCTCCGCGCTTTGTGCGAAACACAAAGCCCTTTATGCCGACAATATCCCCGATATCCCATGTTTTGAAGTCCGCATAGACGTCCTCTCCGACATCGTCGCGGCGCACATATACTTGAATTTTGCCCTCTGCGTCAGTCAAATCGATAAAGTTTGCCTTGCCCATATCACGCCAGCTTGTTATTCTTCCTGCAACACAAACAACACTTTTTTCTTCCGCCTCGTCGCAAAACGAAGCCGCAATTTGGCCCGAGTGTGCATCGACGGGATACCTCGTTTTTTTATATGGATCGGCTCCGCGCTCTTTTAGCTTTGCCAGCTTATCTTTTCTGATTGCAATAAGCTCGCTCTCATTAATTTCTACAACCGGTGAATTGACATCATTTTCCATTATTTTACACTTCCTTATACAAAAATAATTCCTCGTGAGCTCAAAAGCCGCTTTCGCTTTGGGCCGCACGAAGAATCAAGCGATACAAAACCGAGCGGCAATCAACTTAAATTCTGCTTGCCGATCTCCAAAATTTCCATTCTTATAACTCCCGAAGGAGCCATGACGTTGCAGGTATCACCGACTCTGTGTCCGATAAGCGCGCTTCCGACGGGTGATTCATCGCTGATTTTGCCGCGCAACGCATCGGTTTCACCGGAGCTTACAAGAGAATAGTTCTCTATGTCACCGTTGAATTTGACCTTTACCGTGCAGCCGACTCCGACCTTGTCCGTCGTCAGCTCGCTCTCATCGATAACCTTTGCATTTTGGAGCATTTTCTCGATTTCCGCGATTCTGCTCTCGACCATCGCCTGCGTGTTCTTGGCCTCATCGTACTCGCTGTTCTCTGACAGGTCGCCGTGTGAACGCGCCTCTTTAATGACCTCGGCTACTTCCTTGCGCCTGACTGTTTTTAGATATTCTAATTCCTGCTCATATTCCTTGAGCTTGGACTTGCTCATCAATGCTTCTTTTCCCATAATAATTGCCTTTCTTTTCGTGCACTTTTTAACAGATATTTATTATAGTTTAAACGCTCTTTACTGTCAAGTATATGCAAAAATCAAAGCAATAATTATCAAGGCCGAAGAACTCCGCAAAATTCTTCCGCCTTGACAGTATTTGACGAATTATGGTGTTATTTCTGGATAGAACGCAAAACATCGACTGCTTTTTTATATTGTGCATCGTTTAGCTCGTTCGGCTCTCCCCCGCGGACAAAGCCCTCCGCCGCCTCAACTTCGAAGTCCGGCTTTACCCCGACATCGTTGAAGACACCGCTTATCGGAGTATTGAGCACCGCCACCGTGATGTCGATTCCCGAGCCATCCGTGAGCTGTATCAGCTGTTGGAGAGTGCCCTTGCCCTTTGTGAGCTTTCCGACGATTCGGCAATTTTCGCTGTCCCCGAGGACTGCCGCAAAGGCCTCGGCAAAGCCCTGCGTGTCGCCGTCCACCAGCACAACCATGGGCAGAGAGACACACTTGTCGTCGCTCGTGAACAGAACTTTCACGTCGCCGCCGGAATATGTGCCTGTCAGCAGCGTGCCTGTAGGAAGAAGTGCATCGAGAAGGTTTGCAGCGACAGAAAGGTCATAGCCGCCGTCAATTCCGCGCACATCAAACACCAACCCTTTAATCTGGTCATTTCCCGAAACCGTATTCATAGCCGACATAAATTGATCCGTCGTCTTGTCGTTGAAGCCCTTTATGCGAATGTAAAAAATGTCATTCATCTGATACGACTCAATAGAGGCTGTATCTATAACAGAGCGCGTCATCTCGGCGATGCTCTCCGTGCCGTTGCGGCTGTAGCTGATATTGAGTTTGGAGCCGTCTATGCCGTCCAGCTCCGACACCGCTTTGTCATAGCCTATCGAAAGCACATCCTTGCCGTTGATTTTGACAATGACATCCTTTGCTTTGAGGCCCACCTTGCTGGCGGCCGTATCGGCATATACCTTACTTATAACCATATAGCCGTTTGTGTCCTTTTCGACCTCGATACCGACAGAGATTTTGGTTCCCTTCATGGCCTGTTGGCGCATCGCAACCTCGTCTGAGGTGAGGTACGTGGAATCGCTGTCTCCAATTCCCGACATATATCCGCGCGCCATGCTGCGAAACAGCTCTGTATCGTCTATTTGGCCGTAGTAGTGGTCGCGGACAGTGCTGTCTATTTCGGAGAGCTTGTCGTACATCGCGACGCGCTCCTGCACACTCGCGACCTTTTTGTCAAACAGTTTCATTGCAAATATCATAGTCGCCGTAAACGTTATTGCAACGGCTATGAGCGCGAAGGAGACTGTCACACCGACTGATATTTTTCTGTTCATTTTATACTCCTAATTAAACCGACTACTCTAGCGTGTAAGCTGTCCCAGCGGATCAACCTTAACACCGTTGAGCCTAATTTCAAAGTGGAGGTGAGGTCCTGTGGAGTTGCCTGTGCTTCCGACAAAACCGATTGTCTGACCTTGCGACACCCATTGACCCTGAGTGACGGCTATGCTGCTGAGATGTCCGTAGACTGTCCAGTTGTTGCCTCCGTGGTCAATCATAACATGATAGCCATAACCCGTGGTGTCGTACCTCACGCGCACAACCTCGCCTTGGTTCGACGCTATTACCGGCTTTCCGAAAATGCCCGCACCTGCAATATCAATTCCCGAATGAAAATTGGGCTTTCCGTAGAGCGTCCGCGGCCCATACGGAGAAGATATCCAGTTGAATCCCGGGACGGGCCATGCATAGTAGCCGCCGACATATTCAGGCATACCTGTGCCCATCAGCGCATTCCACTCTTTGTTCACTATGTCAAAATCAGCGAGTATGGCGTCATAGTCACCCTGTGTGACATTTTCAAGAGCTTCGGCGCTTGAAAGCTCGTTGTTGGCCTCGCGGTAAAGCGCGGCCAGCTCGTTGTACTTGGATTCCAGCTCGTCTCGGTCAACTTGCAGTGAATCAAGCTCCTGCTGCACGAGTTCTCTAGCAGCCCTTATCTCTTCCTGTTCTTTTTTAAGTCTCGCTATCAGCTCCGTGTCGTGCTCGGAAACCCTGCGCAGATTCTCCGCTGCAACAAGGAAGTCCGAAAAGGAATTTGCACCCAGCACAGCGGTCAGAATTGACGCGTCCTTATTCATGTACATAGCGCGCAGGCGCTTTTTAAACAGCTCATATGTCTCTTCGGTGTCGCGCACCTTTTGGTCGAGCTGCGCCTGTTTAATTTGAAGCTCCTCCTCCTTTAGGTCAATTGACTCCTTGAGAAGATTTATCTGGTTTTCAACTATCGCCTTTCTGTCTGCGAAGGTTGCTGTCTTTTCCTCGGCTTTTTTTACCGTATCCTTTATTTTTGCAAGCTTGTTGTTGATTTCAATGAGCTGCTGCTGCAGCCTCTCTCTTTCCGCCGTGGCCTCTTCCAGTGTCAGCGCGCCGACATTTTGCGAAATTCCGGGTATTCCGGCAACAAGTATGGCCACGAGTACAAGCACTGACAATAACTTCTTCCACATGATTAGTTTGCCTCCTTTGGCAGATATTTATCAGACTTTAAGATGACGGCGTATAGCATTTGAGCTTCCGAAAGCGCCAATCGTCAGACCACTGAGCAAAAATCCACCCACCAGCCAGTACCACATCCTGCTAAACGGAATGAGATTTCCCGACATTGAGCTGAGCCATTTTATGGAGGACAGCGTGACCATCTGCGAGAGGCTTCCGTAAATCGCAAAGAGTATAAAAAACGCCAGAAGCGCAGATACGACTCCGATGGTTATGCCCTCGACCACAAATGGCATTCGTATAAATGCGTTTGTCGCACCGACATATTTCATTATATTAATCTCACGCCGTCTCGCAAAAACCGTCAGCTTTATCGTATTGGATATGACGACGATTGAAGATATTATCAAAATACCTATTATTATCGCGCCCAGGATTATAAGGGTCTTTTCAAGGGCCGACATAGTGTCCGCAAGCTGTGTGAGCGATGAAACCGAGTCCACCCCGGCAAACCCCTCAACCTGCTTTTGCACCGCTTCCAGATGCGAGAGATCGTCGAGTTTAACCCTGTATGAAGCGGGATATGGGTTGTCATTTTCAAGACCTTCAAAAAGGCCTCCGTCGTCGCCGAGGCGTTTTTTCTCCTCCTCGAGCGCCTGCTTCTTTGAGACAAATTTGCTCTCGATGACATGCTCTACACCGTTTATTTTATCTCCGAGCTGCTTTATTTGCTCTTGAGTCGAGTCGTCGAGGATAAACACGGCCATTTCGCTTTGCTGTTCAATTGAGATAAACACGCCGCGCAGATTGAAGGATATGAGCGCCGCACCGCCGATAATTATGAGGCAGGCGGTCAAAATTCCAATAGAGGCCACCGACATCATTCGGTTTAGCCAGGTATTCATTATTCCCTGTTTTACTAAATAGCGAAAACTTCCCGAGTTCATTGCTTCACCGCCTTTTGCGTGTCAAAGACAATCTTGCCCTTGTCTATCATAATTGTCCTGCGATGAAAGCTTTTCACCATTTCCTGTTCATGCGTGACGACCACCACCGTCGTTCCCAGTTCGTTTATCTCCATGAGCAGCTCCATAATCTCAAAGCTCAGCTCCGGATCGATATTGCCCGTCGGCTCGTCCGCGATGATTATCGGGGGATTGTGAACAAGCGCCCTTGCAAGTGCAACGCGCTGCTGTTCGCCGCCGGAAAGCTCCGTCGGAAAGACCTTTGCTTTGTGCGTCAGCCCCACCAGATGAAGTATGTACGGCACCCTTTTTCTGATTTCCTTTGGCGGAATATTCGTGACCCTCATTGCAAAGGCGACGTTTTCATACGCCGTCATCGTGGGAATAAGGCGAAAATCCTGAAACACAACTCCGAGATTGCGCCGCAAAAACGGCACCTGCTTGTTCTTCATTTTTACAAGATCATAATCTCCGACGATGACCGTGCCCTTTGTAGGAAGCTCCTCTCGCAGCATTGTCTTGATGAGGGTGCTTTTTCCCGCACCCGAATGCCCCAAAACAAAAACAAACTCGCCCTTGTTGATGAATAAATCAATATCATCGAGCGCCGCGGTCCCATTCGGATAAACCTTTGACACACCTTTAAATTCAATCATATATTTGCTCCTAATTAACCCTGCAAAAAAAGATAACACACTTTCTACAATGACTGTGTCGTCAATATCCGCTTCTGTTGCTGGCAAATTAATACTTTAGCGGATTGCTGTCGAGATATTTGCGCACCATCAGCGCCACCTTGAACACTATGGCATGGTCAAACTCGCGCAAATCAAGCCCCGTCAGCTTTTTGATTTTCTCCAAGCGGTACACGAGAGTATTTCTGTGAACAAACAGACCGCGCGAAGTCTCGGACACGTTCAGATTATTCTCAAAGAAGCGCTGGATTGTGAACAGCGTCTCCTGGTCAAGCGATTCGATGGAGCCTTTTTTAAAGACCTCCTTTAGGAATTGGTCGCAGAGCGTTGTGGGAAGCTGGTATATGAGCCTGGCTATTCCCAGATTGTCATATGTTATCACGGAATGCTCCGTGTCAAACACCTTTCCTACCTCCAGCGCAACCTGAGCCTCCTTAAACGACGTGGCAAGCTCCTTTATGCCGATGACCGTCGTGCCAATTCCCGACACTGCCTTGATGTAGTGCTCACTCTCAAGTATGTCGACAATCGACTTCGCCAGATTCTCTATGGCATGCAAATCAATATTCGGCTTGACTTCCTTGACGATGACGGTGTCAACCTCGCTGATGTTGAACACAAAATCCTTTTGCTTGTCCGGAAAAAGCTCCGAAATGATGTCGAGCACCGAAATTTCAGTTCCCGACACAACTCTGACAAGCAAAACGACGCGCATGGCGTCGGCCGCAAAATGAAGCTCGCGCGCCTTTGCATATATATCTCCGGGCAGCACATTTTCCAGCACGACATTTTTTATAAAATTTACCTTGTCGAATTTTTCATCATAATATTGCTTGATGTTGCACAGTGACACTGCCACCATAGCGGCATATCTCCATGCCTGCTCGTCGAGTCCCTCGATAAAAACCGCGACGTCGCCGTGCTTTCTCTGACCCATATAGTAATAGGTGAAGCCGTCTACCTTTGAAATGCCGTCGCTGATGGGTGCCTCCAGTATTATGGAGCGCACGCTGCCGATTGAGGACAAGTCGCTGCTGGCGATGACCGTCGCGTTTTCGTCGACAACCCCCACTACCCGTCCTATGGCGTCCTTCATTTGCTGGACTATACCCTGATAAAGTCTGTTTGACATTTTTTGTTCCCCTTTTTTAGAAAACATGTTTTCTTCGTCATTTTTACTAATAAATTTTTAGCGTCCAAACCCTGCTTAATATATTCATTTTACATAAATGCCGAAGCTTTTGCAACATATTTATACAAAAATCGCTTAAATTCTCTGTGCATTATTTCCCAATGCGAAAATTTATCCAACTTGTGGAATTTTTTTGTCGCAACTCGGCTTGTTAAATATGCCGATAAAGCCAATATGTCCCTTTTTGCAGCAAAAACACCGAAGATTTTTCAGCACAGCCTGTCTGACAGCTCTGCATATTGCGCCAGCGTCAGGTTTTCAGGGCGAGACGCCGCCTGTGCGCCCACCTCGCAGAGCGCCTTTGAGACAAGCTCCTTTGATATTCCTAGCCCGGAGCTGATGGCGTTGGCAGCGGTTTTTCTGCGCTGCGAGAATGCGGCTTTTATGCATGAAAACATGTTTTTTTCGTTTTTGGGTTTAACGCGCGTCTCCTTTACCACATCGAGTCTGATGACGCTGCTCGTCACCTTTGGCGCCGGGGAAAAGCTGCCGGGAGACACGTCAAAGAGCACAGCCGGCTCGCAGAAATAGCGAATTGCAAGCGTCACCGCACCGACGGCACGGCTGGCCTCGGCGGCACAGAACCGCTGTCCCGCTTCCTTTTGCACCATCGCAACCATGAACTCGACAGGGAGTCTCTCCTCGAGCACGCGCATTATCACAGGACTTGTAATATAATATGGAAGATTGCCGAAAACCGCCACCCTCATGCCGTCAAATTCGTTGGCGATAATTTCGGCGAGTGGCACCTTCAGTATGTCGCCCTCAATTATCGAGACATTGTCCAGCGCTTCTGTTTTTTGTCTCAGCAGGGGAATGATATCCGCATCAAGCTCGACGGCAACCACCTTTTTTGCACGCGAAGCAAGGCGTGTTGTAAGCGCGCCGAGTCCCGGGCCTATCTCCAGCACACCGAAGCCCATGGGACAAAGAGCAGCTATTTTTTCGCACACGCCCTGATTTATCAGAAAATTTTGTCCGAGCGATTTTTTCGCCCGGACATTGATGTTGCTTGATTTCTCCATCGCGCCGCTATTTCGCAAAATAATCGTCGTTTGGCACAAATGACATAAACGGGCTTGGCACAATTTCGCTCAGCGTCGCCTCATAGATTATCTTGTCGGGACCGCTTGAATATACCGCAACATTGAGCGAGTCGCAAAACTCTGTCATGACCTGACGGCAAAGGCAGCACGGATAGTTTCCTCCGTTTGTCCCGCCGACAACGGCCAGAGCGGCAAATTTGCGGCAGCCGCCGTTAATCATGCCGAAAATAGCCGTTCTCTCCGCGCACACCGTGGCGCCGAAACTCGCGTTTTCTATGTTTGTACCTTTGTAGATTTTGCCGTCCGTCCCGAGAACTGCCGCGCCAACCATGTAGTGCGAATATGGGCTGTAGGATTCTTTTCGCGCTTCCCAAGCAGCCTCAATAAGTTGTTCTTTGCTAATCATATGGTTTTTTCTCCTCGCTTTTTAAGCATTTCCGCTCACAATAGTGGTTTTTGCGACGCGGATTTTATGTCTATCAGTATATCATAGCCAGAATGGAATGTGTTGAATTATTATTAAAAATACATTATTATTATGCGGGAAGTATTTCCGTGCTCTGCGCCGTTTGGCGCAAGCTTGCCAGCCGGAAGGCGGAAAGGGAAAACATGCAGCAAAGACGTGATAAAATAAATTACTATCTTGATATTGCCGAGACAGTCAGCCAACGCGGCACGTGTTTGCGCCGCAATTTCGGCGCAATTCTGGTCAAGAATGACGAGATTGTTTCAACGGGCTATACAGGAGCACCGCGAGGCCGCAAAAATTGTTCCGATTTGGGTGTTTGCCGCCGTCAGCAGCTCAATATTCCCCGCGGAGAGCGCTACGAAATATGTCGGAGTGTCCACGCTGAGGCAAACGCAATTATCAGTGCGGCGCGCCGCGACACGATTGGCGCCACGCTTTATTTGGTGGGCTTTGAAATGTCAAATGGCGAATATGTTGAAAATGCCAGCTCCTGCGCGATGTGCAAGCGCATGATTATCAATGCGGGCATCAAGACCGTCATCATTCGCAATACGAAAAATGAGTACACTGTCGTTGATGTCGAGTCCGAGTGGGTTGCGAATGACGATTCGCTCGCCGACATTCTCGGCTACTAGAGGAGGAGACATGACACTTTGTATCGATATTGGAAATACAAACATCGTGCTGGGCTGCTATGAGGGCACAAGCTTGTGCTTTTATTCACGCATCTCCACCGACAGAAGCCGTCTCGCGGATCAATACGCCGTGGAATTCCTCAATATTCTGCGTCTTCACGACATGAATATTCAAAAAATCGACGGCGCAATTGTCGGCTCAGTCGTGCCGGAGCTGACAGATGCCGTGTGCTGCGCGGTACACACGGTTGTGAAAATCAAACCGATGATTTTGTCCGAATCGCTTCGCACAGGCCTGTGCATCAAAATCGACAGCCCGTCACAGCTCGGAAGCGATCTCATAGCCGCGGCCGTCGCCGTAAAGGCAAAGTACCCGCTGCCGGCCATAATCATCGACATGGGCACCGCCACCACCATTTCCGTTCTCGCCAAAAACGGCGACTTTCTCGGCGGTTCCATCATGCCCGGTGTTCGCATCGCAACGGATGCGCTGATAGCGTGCACCTCCATGCTCGTCGGGATTTCTTTCGAAGCACCGCCATCTCCCATAGGCAAAAACACTGTGGATTCCATGAAATCGGGCGCCGTTCTCGGCACTGCCGCCATGCTGGACGGCATGTGTGGGCTGATTGCCGATGAGCTTGGAAGTATGCCGTTTGTCGTGGCCACGGGCGGTCTTGCAGAGGTCATAACACCGCACTGCAAAACAGAAATAGTCAACGACGACCTTCTTCTCATGGAGGGGCTGCTGCAAGTTTTCAATATAAATAATAATCAATTTTGACGAAAGGACAACCCTATTAATGCAAAAATCTCGCAATGAAAGCGTCAAAGTGCGCAAAATCGTCAAGCTCTCCCTGCTATCCGCACTCATCGTCATAATGACCTTTACTTTTCTCGGCTACTTGCGCGTGGGCCTTATCGAAATATCTTTTCTCGCAATACCCGTCGCCATCGGGGCCATTCTTATGGGTCCGGGTGCAGGCCTCATACTCGGCACGGTGTTTGGACTGACAAGCTTTTTGCAGTGCTTTGGCTTCTCGGAGCTCGGCGTCGCATTACTTGCCATCAATCCGCTCTTTACCCTGCTGGTCTGTCTTGTCCCGCGCATGCTCATGGGATACCTGACCGGCTTGCTCTTCAAAGGTCTGTCGAAGGCTCAAAGGCTCAAAAATGCGTCATATCCGATCACGTGCCTTTTTGCCGCTTTGATGAACACCGTTTTCTTTATCGGCCTTCTCTTTTTGCTGTTTGGCAACTCTGATGTTATGCTGGGTATAAAAGCCAGTCTCGGAGCCACGTCGACGCTCGCCTTTATGGTTGCCTTTGCCGGAATAAATGCTCTCGTTGAGGCGGCGGCCTGCACGGTCATCGGCGGAGCCGTCAGCAAAATTCTCGCTGCTGTTGAAGAAAAAAACGGTCTTGGCGATCAGTCCAAAAGCACGGATGCTATTTAATTCACATGCGGTATCGGGCCTTTGCCCCTGCCGCAGGAGGTATAATTGAAAATCAAATATGTTTTGTTCGACATGGACGGTCTGATGATTGACAGCGAGGCGCCGACCTTCAAAATTTGGCAGGACTACTTTGCGCAGCACGGCCACATAATGCCGCGCGAGGAATACGTCACCTATATCGGGCAGACGGTTGCCAGAATAAGCCGCAAGCTCAGAGAAAAGTATCCTGGCGAATCCTATGTCGACGGTGTCCACGATTATTGGATTGAAAAAATGACAGAGCTGCTCGACAACGACGCACTTGAGGCAAAAAAGGGTCTTGTCGAGCTTCTCGACTTCCTCGACGAAAAGGGGATAAAAAAAGCTGTCACAACCTCAAACACCGAGCTTTGGACCAAGCGCTCGCTGGAGTGCATCGGAGTTTTTGAGCGCATGGACAAATGCATCTACTCCGACATGGTCAAGCACGGCAAGCCTGCGCCGGACATCTTTCTGGCGGGTGCGGCGGCCTTTGGGGCAAAGCCTGAGGAGTGCCTTGTTTTGGAGGACAGCATTGCCGGAATAAAGGCCGCACATGCCGCGAACATCCCCGTGATATGCGTTCCGGACATGGTTGTGCCGCCCGCCGAAATTCTCGATTTGTGCACCCATTGCTGTGACAGTCTGCTGGATGTCATGCAGTTCATCGACTGATATTAAAGTTCTTTACAATGTTATTTTTAGCCAAATGACACCTCATTGCAAAAACGCCCCCGCTGCCTACAGCGGGGGCGTTTTTTGAAGCTTACAGATGCAATATTGCCGTGGCAATTGAGAAATAGATGAAAAGCGCAACCGCATCCACGATTGTCGTTATAAACGGAGCGGACATGACGGCCGGGTCAAAGCCGATTTTTTCCGAAAGAAGCGGGAGGATACATCCGACAACCTTTGCGCACAGCACGGTGAAAACAAGCGTTAGACACACGACAAGCGCAACGGAAAATCCGACTCTATCAAAAAGCATGAGCTTTGCAAAGTTTGCCACAGCAAGCGTGATTCCGCACAGCACCGCGACGCGCACCTCTTTGAAAATCACCGCGAGCATATCGGAGAATTTGATCTCGCCGAGCGACAGACCCCTTATCACAGTGACGGATGACTGGCTTCCGGAGTTTCCGCCCGTGTCCATGAGCATCGGGATAAACGCCGTCAGAATCACCTGTGCCGCAAGCGCGTTTTCGAAGCGCGTGATTATCATGCCTGTAAATGTGGCGGAAATCATGAGCAAAAGCAGCCAGGGTATTCTCGCTTTCCATATCTCAAACACGCTCATGCGCAGATATGGCTTGTCAGTAGGCGTTATGGCGGCCATTTTCTCGATGTCCTCGGTGTACTCATCCTGCAAGACGTCGAGAGCATCATCAACCGTGATGATTCCCACCAGCCTTGCCTCGCCGTCCACAACCGGAAGCGCAAGAAGATTGTATTTGGAGAACACCTGTGTGACATATTCCTGATCGTCAAGTGTGTTCACGCTTATAACATTCTCTTCCATGATTTCGCCGACATTTTCCTCGTAAGCGGAAAGCAGCAAATCCTTGACGGAAACAAGCCCCAGAAGCTTTCTGTTTTCATCGGTGACATAGCAGGTGTATATCGTCTCCTTGTCAACTCCGATTTTCCTGATTCTGGCAAAGCAGTCTGCAACGGTCATGTGGGTCTTCAAGTCGACATATTCGATGGTCATTATGCTGCCGGCGCTGTCATCGGGGTAATTGAGCAACTGATTGATGTTTTTTCTCGTCGTAGAGTCCACATTTTTAAGTATTCGCTTTACGACAGTCGCAGGCATTTCTTCGATGATGTCCACCGTATCGTCGAGAAACATCTCGTCGACTACTTCGCGCAGTTCCTTGTCGGAAAAGCCCTTTATGAGCATTTCCTGATATTCGCCGCTCATCTCGACAAAGACCTCGGCAGCCGTCTCTTTTGGAAGTATTCGGTAAAGCACCAGCAGGTCTTCCTTTGCAATATCCTCATCATCCATCAGCGCCTCAATCGCGGCGGCGACGTCAGCCGGCTTCTCCTCGGTGAGAATACTTCGCAGCTTTGAAAACCTTTTTTCCTTTAGCGCTTCGAGTATAATGTCTGTCATTTTACCGTCCTCCTCCCATAATTATAATAAAAAATCCCGCACCGCCCAAACAGCGGCACAGGCTTAGAGTCCATGCATTTTGCGCGCATTATGCACGCCACCGTTCGAGCTTCAGCTTCGCAGGGCAGTGAAATTGCATTAGACTATGCCTTGGTTTCGACATAACCTGTTGACCAGCTCAAAGTGTCTCCACTTTTTCGCGGCAGCAACCCGTATCCCTGTGGTAGCCTTACCTACCGGATATTTACTTCACTATCAGTGTATTTTCATATATCGGATTTGTCAACACCCTTTTCGCTTTTGACTGAAATATTTTTTATACCGCCGCCCTCAAAAACAACCAGCTCCTCTTGTTTTGCCGCTATATACATATCCTCTGTGATTTGCTGTGCGCGCTGCAAGCGCTCGACGATGTCGGTCACCTCGTTGAAAAGCCTGGTGTACATTTTTTTGTAATCAGCCATATTTTTTCTCCACCCTTTATGCCGCTTCAATAATCCTATGCAGTTTTTAATCTCTTATGCACGCGCTATGCTTTGTTTTTTTTGCTTTTCGAGAACAGCTCTTTCATCCCGGCCAAAATTATAAATACGGCAAAGGCCTTTCGCAGAATATCACCTTCAAAGGCGCGCGCGGCAAAGTACCCGACAAAGACAAATACCGCGCCGATGCCCCCGCATATCAACGCTGTCTTCACGTCAATGAGCTTATTTTTGAGGTGAATTGCAACAGATACGGTTATTATCGGAATGAAAAAGAGAAGATTGATGCCCTGCGCTTGCATCTGCTCTGTCGCGGTAAAAAGAGTCAGATACACGAGAAGTACAAAACCTCCGCCCAGCCCCATCGACGCCATTATCCCTGCCGCAACGCCGACGGCACTCGCGAGCAGCCAGCTCATCGAAAAAGCATGATGGCGCCCGACAGCGCTATCGCGCCTCCAAAAACGCGCCTCAGCACATCAGAGCTGATATTTTTGAGAAAGGCCGCTCCGAGTATCGCGCCGACAACCCCGCCGGGCAAAAAAACTATGCCCTCCGAAATTTCCACAAATCCGCCCGACAGATATAAAGCAAAGCTCACAAGGCTCATTATTAGTATCATCAGCGTCGCAGAGGCATGTGCTTTTTGCTCGTCTCCTATCATAGAGCGCAAAAACATCACTGCGACCAGACCGCCGCCACTCCCGAAAAGTCCGTTCAGCAAGCCGCTCACAGCTCCGGCAAAAACCATTTTCACTTTTTCTTTCATTCTGCACCATGCCTTGATGACTATTTTTGAGCGCAAAAAAAGAACCCGTGCATAGTATCTGCACAGGTTCTTTTTTTATGTATATTATTTTATAAGCTCGCCCACAACATATTGCGCCAGCAAAAAGCCTGCGACCGGCGGCACAAAAGATATGCTGGACGGCGTTCTGGCATCCTCTCCGAGCGGTTTTTGCGCCTCCGCAGTGCTGTACAGCACTGCGACATCCGCGATTTCGCGCTTCCTCAGCTCGTGCCGCATGACGCGCGCCAGAGCGTCTCCCGTCCCCGAGGTTTCCGATATGTCGCCTGTTCGGAATGCACCTGCATCGGTGCGGTTGCCGGTGCCAAGACAGGTGATAAGCCTTATGGCGCGCGCTCGGCACTCCTCTATCAGCAGCAGCTTTGCCGACACCATATCTATGGCGTCAATCACGAAATCGGGCGAAAAATCAAAAAGCTCCGACGCTGTCTTTTCGCAAAGCTCCTTGTCGAGCACGGTTACGGTGCAATTGGGATTGATTGACAGAATTCTCTCTTTGGCCGTCTCGGCCTTGCTCTTTCCAATGGTCTTGTCAGTGGCCAAAAGCTGTCTGTTTAGATTTGTCACATCAAAGACATCCCTGTCCATGACCAAGAGCGCACCTATGCCGCAGCGAGCGAGCGCTTCCACCGCTCCTCCGCCTACGCCGCCCAGTCCCACAACGGCTACTCTGGCCTTTGTCAGCCGCTTTGTAGCCTCTGCTCCGATAAGTCTTCTCTGTCTGTCAAGCCAATCCATATAACTCCCAAACGCGTTTGTATTTTTTCTTTACCCGAAAACGTTCAACTTGAGCCCTGACGCTAATTTTGGCTTTGTCGATTCGTTTTATTAATCGGTATACTAAAAAGGGGGACTTGCACGCCGTAAAGCGATGCGCCCCCTTTTCAAAACTGCCGCACAAAACGGCAGCTCATTGTCAGCCGCCCCGCAATGCCGTCTGCAGCGAGTTTAGAACCCGTCGTAAGACGGCGGGTAAATCCTCCTGAATGTTTCATGCTTCCCATCAGTGACGGGCATGCAGTCCGCAATCAGCGCCGGAATCCCTATTCTAATACTTGTCGGATTAAAAAATGCTGCATCAAATCGCACAAAGCAGGGCGTTTTGTCATTACCGATATTTCAGCCGCAGTGTAGCAGCCGCTTTCTCGGTCACGCTCTTATTATTCCTCGGTATCGTCGTCAAATTCAAATAAATCAGAAAGTCTGTCCATAAATATTTCGCTGATTTTTTCAAACTCATCGTCGTCGTCGATTGTTGCGAGAATATCCTCGCCGTCCTCTTCTCCGACAACCTTCATAATAATGAGATTGCCGTCGTCCTCGAGGTATTCGTCCGGGTTCTCGCTGGAGGTGACGAGTGCCATATAGCTCTCGTTGTCCTTTTCGAGAGTGTCAACTATCTCAAAGGTATGCTCTACGCCGTCCTCATCAGTCAGAGTGATGAGGTCGACCATGCATTCTTCATCCTCACAGTTACACTCGCTGTCGCACTCGTGCTTTAGGTCCTTTTCTTTATCCATCTCGGTACGTTGACTCCTTGTGATTAATTTCGGTACTATAATACTACAACTTTTGTTTGTCGCAAGTCAAATAAAAGTGTTGCTATTATGAAGATAATTATTTAGAATTAGATTGACATATATTGTCGTTTCTAATCGAGGTGTGCTATGAAAAGAAAAATTATCGCGTTTTTACTTGCTTTATCTGTGTTATTTTCATTGTCGTCTTGTAAAAAGACGCCGGATTTGGAGGTTTCGGAGACGGTCGACCAGCTTGCACGCCCTAATTCGGGAGATGTTGTGGCGGTATTTGATACAAGCGAGGGAATAATCAAGGCCGTGCTTTTTCCAAAGTACGCTCCGGCCGCCGTCAGCAATTTCAAAAAACACGTAAAAAACGGTTACTACGACGGCGTTATCTTTCACCGCGTCATCGAGGATTTTGTGATTCAATCCGGCGACCCAACGCGCACGGGCAAGGGCGGAGAGAGCGCCTCTAAGCTCCCCTTTGCAAATGAGTATTCAAATGAGGCGCACCATTATCTCGGTGCGCTGTGCATGGCAAACGCCCAGACCGACCAGAACAAAAGTCAGTTTTATTTCGTCGCGGGTGGCACCGTATCAGAAGAGCTTGCCGCTCAGATGGAGGCCGCGGGCTATTCTGCCGACTGCATAGCTGCATACAAAAAAAACGGAGGACAGCCCACGCTTGATTTTCGTTATACCGTGTTCGGACAGGTGTACGATGGGCTTGACATCGTCGACTCCATTTCAAAAAAAGGCACTGACAAATACTCGCGTCCTCTGACAGATGTTACGATAAAAAAGATAACCATCGAAGTCTACGAAAAAAAATAGTTTCTGTTGCCGCATGACATAAAGGCGGCAGCCGCGCTTGAATGTTTTGCCGAAGTGAGAAGGCTGTTTCGCATGCATTCACGGCGCAGCAGCCTTCAGCTTTTTTACAGCGACTAATCGCTTCGGCCTGTTTTTGACCTAGCTTTACTCAGTCCGTGGGGCATTTAAGCTCTGCGGACGTCTCTGTCTCTGAGGACGGCACGCCGGAGGTTTGTGCAGCCGCCTGCGGAAGTATTGTCTCCTCTGCAGGAGGTGACGATACCTGATATATCGGATAAATCTTTGCCGAGGTGGCGTCCAGCAGATGTCCGGCAATTATTTTCCCCTCATGAACCAGCAAAACCGCCTTCACATTGGCGCCCATCTCCGGCTTATTTGTGACGGTGAACGTGCATTTCTTGACGGTTTCGCCCTTGTATGAAGAGAGGTCGAAGCCTGTCGACAAAAGCATTGTGTTGTATTCTATAAATCTTTCGTCAAATTCCTTTGGCACCAGAACCTCTGCCACCGCGCTTGTCGTGTCAACCTGAACGCCCAGCGAAAGCAAATATTCCACGCGCTGCTCGGCCGTTTCACCCATTATGTCGGCAGACGCATCTTTTTTATCCTTAATTTTCCCTATCACGGTTATCGCCACAAGTCCGACGACTACCACAATAACCAGCAGAAAAATAACTTTTCCGAGCTGTTTTTTCCCTACAGAAGCTGCAAACATCAAAACACCCCTCAAATTCATGTCCTTGGTGTTTTATATATATGTGTCGGCGCGCCGCTCCATTCTCAAAGAGTCCGCCCGCTGCCTGATTTTCGGCGCCCGCTTGAGCTTATGCGGCTTTTTTTGCAAATTGACCGCGTTGATTCGTCCGCGCACTTTGCCGCCACCAGGCACTCTCTTTCTATTTTACGGCCCTATCGCAACTGTCCCATTCCTTTTTCCCATGCTAAAATCACCTCCAAACGCAGCTTCTGTTCTGCTTTCGGAGGTGATTTTTATTTGCAATTCGTTTTTTTGCCGTTGCTCGCAATATTGCCGGGCGGTGAGGACTTTTTATTCTTAATCATATTTGTCCCGCGACAAGCGCGCTTTCCCTTGATACGCCGATTATCACATGGCGAAGTCAGCGGTATCTTCAAATAAGCCTCATATTCTGTGCAGGGGAGACAATTTCCGTGTTATTTTGATGATTATTACAAATTGTATATTCTATTCTACAAATAAATCGACTTTTTTCTGTGTCTTGACCTCAATAAGTCCGACATCTGTTATCTTGAGGTCCGGGCTGACAGGCAGCGACAGCGTGCAGAAGCTCATGATGGGATCATAGTGGTCATAGCCGAGCGACCTCATCGCCGCCGTCACATTCTCGATATCCTTTGCAAATTCGACGGCCGGTTTGTCGCTCAATATTCCGCCGATGGGCAGAGCCGCCTTTGCGATGACCTTTCCGTCCAAGACGACCGCCAGCCCGCCGCTCATTTCGATGACACAGTTAGAGGCAATCGCCATATCGCACTTTGTGGAGCCTGCGACAATCAGATTATGATGGTCATGGCAATATGTCGACGCAATTGCGCCGTGCTTTATCAGAGCACCCGTCACAAGGCCGCAGGCGCTGTTTTTGTTGATGCCATAGCGCTCGAAGACCTTTACTTGAAGAATTTCACTGTTTTCCCAGAGCAGCTGCCCCCCGACCGACTTCATGTCGCAAAGCACCATGCGCGTGGCAGTGGAGTCACTGCATGTTTCTATTACGCGGCACTGCGCGCGCTCTTTGGCACACTCTATAGTAAAATCATCTTCGCCTATTTTTTCGAGCTTAACCGAATGAAAATAGCTTTCGTCAAACGACGGTCTTCCGCGTTTTTTCTCCTCGTGTGACTCTCTGTCAAAAACACAGTTCCCTTTTTTATATGTCTGTTCGACACAAAAGGCATTTAAATCTGACAGCACCGCAAAATCGGCCAGCTTTCCGGGACGCAGGTCGCCGCGGTCATTTAAAAGCATCCTGACAGCCGGGGTCTTTGTAGCGCAGTATATCGCGTTCTCGGGGCTCATTCCCAGCGCAATCGCGCGCCTTACGATATAGTCAAGACCACCGTCTCTGACAAATTCATCAGCCATGACATCGTCAGTTACAAGCGCAGTGTCTGTGTATAAATCATTTTTCTCGACATAATCCACAAGCTCCTTGGTCAGTGTCTTGTCCTGAATTTCAACAAACATACCGTTGAAATATCTCTCTTTAAACTCCTCCATGGTGTGGTCTGTGTGGTCTGAATCCACGCCCTCAAAAAGATATTCCGCAAGCTCGTCACCGACGAGACGCGGACAGTGACCCTCTCTGGGCAGACGCGGGTCGAGACGTTTGAATTCGCGAATTATACCGTTCGTTTTTCCGCTCTTGTTGTACACGACATCTCGCGTGTTCATGACCTCTCCGAGGCATTTTACGTCCGGGTTTGCGAGCAGCGCGGCCAAATCCTCCGTGTCGATAACGCCACCCGTCGTCTCAAGCTCGAGGCTTGTCGAGGGAACAGAGCTTGGCGCGCCGTAATATATATCCAACGGCGCTCCTTTTCCGGCGTTTATCATGGCGAATATTCCGTCTGCGCCGGCCACGTTTGCCATCTCGTGCGGTTCGCTCACTATCGTCGTGATACCGTGCTTGACAAGCTCGTCGGCAAAGCAGAGCGGCACAAGCATACTGCTCTCGATGTGCATATGCACATCAATAAGTCCCGGCACAACGGTTTTTTTTCGCAGATTGACCTTTTGCTTGGCGTCGAGCGAAGCGGGTGGCTCCCCCTCGCCCATTCTCAGCACGCAGCCGTCCCTTGTTGCAAAAAAGCCATTGTAGAATTTTTTGAAAGTGGTGTTGAATATCGTTCCATTATAAAAAAGAATATCGCAGTTCATAGTCAACCTCATTTGTGATATTTTATGTTCTCGTTGATTGTCACAGCTCTGTACAGCTGCTCTAGGAGCATAAGCCGCGCCAGCTGGTGGGGAAATGTCATTTTTGACATGGAGAGCCTTATGTCGGCGCTCTCTTTGAGCTTCTGCGACAGTCCCAAGGACCCCCCGATGACAAATGTCAGGTGCGAAAAATTCATCGACACCTTTTCGAGATATTGCGCAAGTTCCTCGCTCGATTTCTGCTCGCCCTCTACGCAGAGCGCCGCGCAGTGTGCCCGTGTCTTTGCAAGCCGTGCTAGAATCCTGTCGCTCTCTTTGTCAATCACTTGCAGCTCTGCGCCCCTATTGGAGCTTTGCAGCTTTTCCTCGGGCAGCTCTGTCAAGAGGATTTTTGTAAAGGGCATGAGGCGCTTGACATACTCCGCACAGCCGTCGGCCAGAAAGGATTGGTTTAGCTTTCCAACGCAAATTATCTCAATAGTCAGCATATTTACCCTCCCTCAAAGCTCCAGTATTTCGCCGACATCGTTTCTGGGCGCTATGTAGACGCAAAAGTCCTCCTGTGAAAAGCCATAGTTTTCAAGCATCGAAAAACACGAAGTCAGTGCGATTTGCGGCTCGTTGTTCTCCTTGCTCAAATGCATCAGCACCAGCCTTTTTGTTCCTGATTCGGCAAGTCTCGCCGCCGTTTTAGCGCAGTCCGAATTTGAAAGATGTCCCTGCGAAGACATTATGCGCGCTTTGAGATACGCGGGATATGGCCCGAAGCGAAGCATGTTCTCATCATAATTCGACTCAAGTGCGACGAGCTCGCAGCCGCTGATATTGTCATAAACATCCTCCGAGACAACCCCGAGGTCGGTTGCCACGGCAATCTCTCCTCCTGAGGGAAGCGCAATCCTGTAACCGCAGCAATCTGCGCTGTCATGGCTTGTGCAAAATGCGCGCACCGAGAACGGCCCCACCGTGACAAGGTCTGCACCGTCGATTGCGTGACACTCACAGTCTTTTGGAATAAGCGCATGCAGCTTCAGATATGACAGCGTCGCCGCGCTGGTGTAAAGGGGCACCTTGTGGTATTTTAGAAATATCGCAAGCCCCGCGATATGGTCCGAGTGCTCGTGTGTGACAAATACGGCCTCGACGTCGTCGGCCGACAGCCCAAGTATTTGAAGCGCGCCGACCGTTCGCTTGCAGCTCGCCCCCATATCGATCAATATTGCTTTCCCTTTTTCATATACCGCCGTGCAGTTGCCGGAGCTTCCGCTGTATAGCGTCGCGAACTTTGCCATAGACTCTCCCTTTAAAATACAGGCGAAGAACCTTGCGGTCCTTCGCCGTTTTGTCGCAATCAATTGGCCTGCATCATGATGTAATTGTCGTCTTCGACTTTTTTTATATCTGCTCCCAGAGCGCGAAATTTCTCGACAACGTCCTCATATCCGCGTTCGACATGATAAATATCCTCAATATGTGTCTCGCCTTCTGCCGCAAGACCCGCAATTATCATCGCGGCGCCCGCGCGCAAATCAGTCGCCTTTACGGGCGCGGCCGTCAGACACTCCACACCCTCAATGACTGCCACCTTGCCGTCCACTTGAATATTGGCGCCCATACGGCGAAGCTCGTCCACATATTTAAAGCGGTTGTCCCAAACGCCCTCGGTTATGATTGATGTTCCCTCGGCGAGTGCCAACACAACAGCCATCTGCGGCTGCATGTCGGTGGGAAATCCGGGGTGAGGCATTGTCTTTATATTTGTCGGTGTTATCGGCGCTGTGCGGTATATGCGCAGTGACTCCTCGTATTCCTCGACGCTCGCACCTGCGCGCAGAAGACGCGAGGTTATTGATTCCAGGTGCTTTGGCGTGACTTTGTTTATTATGACATCGCCGCCGGTTGCCACGGCCGCAGCCATGTATGTTCCGGCCTCAATCTGATCCGGGATTATAGAATAATGCGTCCCGCGCAGATAGTCCACACCTCTTATTTTAATCACGTCTGTTCCTGCGCCGCGGACATCCGCGCCCATAGAATTCAAAAAGTTGGCGACATCGACTATGTGCGGCTCCTTAGCCACATTTTCGAGAATCGTCTGCCCCTCGGCTTTCACGGACGCAAGTATTGCGTTTATCGTTGTGCCGACCGAGACGGTATCGAAAAAAATGTGTGCGCCGCGCATTCTGTCAGGACAGGAAACATCAACTATGCCGTGCGAAACAGACACCTCGCAGCCCAGCGCCGCAAATGCCTTCAAATGTTGATCTATTGGGCGCGCTCCAAGATTGCAGCCGCCAGGAAGCGGCACGCGCGCTTTTCCGAACTTTGTAAGCAGAGCACCCAAAAAATAGTATGAGGCGCGCATATGGCGCGACATCTCATGTACTATTTCGTGTGTGCGTATTCCATTGGTGTCAATTGAATATGAGTGCTTGTCAAGCGGCCTGACAGAAGCGCCCATGTCGGCAAGGATGTCGGTCATGATGGTTACATCGCTTATATATGGCACATTTTCAACGATGCAAATGCCATCTGACACAATTGTCGCCGGCAATATTGCCACAGCGGCATTTTTTGCACCGCTTATATCAACCGTTCCCTTTAGCCGACATCCGCCTTGAATAACGTATTGCTCCAACTCCCAAAAGCCCCTTTTTGCGTATTGTCTTTCTATCCGTAGAGGTATATAGCCGGGTCAACGCGCACGCCTTGCAGTCTCACCTCAAAATGGCAGTGGTTGCCGGTTGAGTTTCCCGTTGAGCCCATCAAGCCGATGAGCTGACCGCGAGCCACAACGTCTCCGACCTCGACCAGGTTAGCGCTGTTGTGTCCGTAAACCGTGGACATTCCGTTGCCATGGTCTATCATGACATATGTGCCGTAGTCCCACGGCAAAGTTGTGGAAATCGTAACAGTTCCGTTGTCAGCGGCATAAATCGGGGTGCCGTACGCCGCCGCGATATCTATGCCAAAGTGGTAGCTGGTCCAGCCACGTGAAATTGAGTATCCCGCGCCGGTGGGCCAAGAAAGCTGACCTGTACCGACCGACACTGAGGTCTGGCCCTCTTGAAGCTTAGAGCCGACTATGATTTCCTGGTTGATAGGCGGTCTGGTCACGACGTTTGATATTATTGTGCGCGAAATCTCCTCGCCGTTTTCATATTCAATCTCGGCGGTAAGAGTGCGCTCTCCTGCCTCTCCTGTAGAAACCATCCACAGATAACCGACATAGAAGCGCGAATCCTTTATAGCTGTCGTTTCATATGCGATGGACTCCGTATACGTCAGCTGTTTGACAGTCTTGATGCTGAGAAGCGGCTCTGCTCTCGCGATAAGCAGATTTGTGCCCTCTGTGAGGTTCATATCCGCGTCGGGATTGAGCTCTTGCAGCTTTTCAAGCGTAAGTCCGTTCTTGAGCGCGATTTCCTTTGCACTCTCGCCGGCAGAAACTTCATAATAACGGTCCTGCGCATCGGGAGAGCGTATTAGGTTGAGCAAATCATCGATGGACTTGACGCTGCCCGCCGGGTATATTCCCGGTATCAGCTCCACATCGCGCGAGAATTTCACAACAATTTCGGGGTCGAAGCTTGCCTGCTCTTTATATGGTCTGATAATCTCGTCGAGCGTTTCCTGCAAAAGTGCCGGTGCAGAGGTCGCACCCTGAAACACACCGCCGATATAAAGGCCGGTGGCCTCTACTATTTCGGTTCCCGACACAGAGAGCAGCGAGTTTGCCATAACATCCTGCGACGCCAGCTGCTCGCTTCCTGCCACGGCAATCCGCAGCTCTGCATCCGAGCTCCATGTCTTGTCATTTTTGACGATTATCCTGTTTTGAATTATTTTACAAGCCGAGTCAAAGACGTTGCTGTCCGCGACATAGCCCACTTGCTGACCGTTATATGTGACCTCGAGCGAATAGTTCAGGTTCACCACCGTTATCACTACAGCCACGCAAACCGCCAAACTGGCGACAGGCAGAAAATAGTTGAAGAACCTCATCACAAGATGCTTGTTCCAAAGCCAGCCATACTTGAAAAACTGTTTGACACGGTTCATTTTGAAAGCAAAGCCGCGTCCCTTTGCGCTTTTTAGCACAATGCCGAGGCTTTTGATGCTTCTGGCTGCCTTTTTAAACGGCGCGGCGATATCGTGAAAAATCGCTGCCGAGAATTTGTATATAATCCGTCCGACAGCGCATATGCAGCGCCACAAAAAAGCAAAGAGCTTTTTGGAACCTTTGCGCAGCGCGCGGACACAGTTTTTAAAGTCGCGCTCAACAACAGCGCCGATGTAGTAGAACTGATCCTGCGCGTACTGTATTAAAAATGCGATAAGCCGTCTTATACTGAGTTTTTGCCGCCTATGCGGTCTGAGCGAATGTCTGCGCCCTATGAAAGACGAGCTTTTGGTCGTTCGTATTCCCATAACCATAGCTCCTTTTTATATAACAGATTATTAAAATTCATCGTAAAGATAGTGTTATTATACTATATGACGGTGTTTTTTTCAACCATTTGTGCCTGTGTATATTTTTCTATGGAAGATTCTGTAAATTTGAAAAGCCGTGGCACAAGTCTATTTATCGGAAATATCCAAGCTTTTTATGAGCGCCTCCATATCGCGCGGCATGGGGCTTTTAAGTGCAATTTCTTTTTTTGAAATCGGTTCCGTAAAGGAGAGCTCCTTGCAGTGCAGAGCTTGCCTCGCGATAAGCCTGTCAGAGCCGCCGTATAATGAATCTCCCGCGAGAGGGTGGCAAAGCCAGCTCATATGAACTCTGATTTGATGGGTGCGCCCGGTAAAAATCTCGACCTCAAGGAGGCTGTGTCCGCCGCCCTCTCCCACCACTGCAAAGTGTGTCACGCTCCTGTCGCCGTTCTCGGAAACACAGCGCTTTATAATCGAATCGCCGCATCTCGCGATGGGCATGTTGACCGTTTCCTCTTTTGCTTCAAATGTTCCCTCGGCGACGGCTGCGTACTTTTTTCGCGCGCTTTTAAGCAGCTTTTCCGTTGCGAACCTGCTCTTTGCCACAAGCACGAGCCCTGATGTGTTTTTGTCCAATCTGTTCACAGGCCTGAAAGTTGCACCGACACCTCTTTGCAGCATTATTCGTGCAAATACGTTTGCCAGCGTGCCCTCGGGCTGATTGCGCGTTGGGTGAGTTGCCATGCCTGCCGGCTTGTCAAATACGATCGCCTCATCGCTCTCATACACGATGGGCACAATATCGGCGCACGGGACAAGCACCGTCGACGACTCCGGATGCTTTACCGCGACTGAGTCGTTTTTTCTCACAATTTGATTTGTTTTGGCGCGCTTTCCATTTACGCTGATACCGTCCTCATCGTATTTGACGCTCCTTATCTGAGATGCCGATACCCCCTGCCCTCTCAGAAAAACAAAAAGCCTGCGCCCATCGTACTCTTCGGTGACGACAAACTCAAGCATTTTCTTCCCCTTTTTCTTCCCGCGCTTTGATTATACATTCTTTCAGGTATTCGGAAAAGGCCAGAGCATCCGCATAATAAAAAGCAAATATACTGCGCTTTTTGGCATGTCCGCGCGTCTTTATAATTATATGGCATGTTTTGGAAATGTACTGGTGTGGAAGTCTGCGAACTGTGACATAGTCTATCCTGTCGAGAGGTATCGCCGCGTTGTGAACAGCGAATTTCTTCATGTGATACACGGACAGATTGCCGTTGTTCACAGAAAATCCAACCTTTCCCTGTGCGTAGATTCTCATAGCGGTCCACCACAAAAATATGCCGCATAAAATTCCGGCAGAGACGAAGAGTGCGGTGTAGTAGCGCAACAGCGTCAGTGCCAGCACGGCAAAAACCGTGGACGCTATCAGGGGAAATACGATATAGCTGCGCATTGTCTTTTTGTTAGGCACGATTTGCGGCAGCATAAAACTGAACTCGGAAAAGAGTGTCTCTTGAATTGCCGTGCCGCTTTTGTCGGAAACAATCATTATCGGCGGGCTGTCCGCCGAGTCGAAGCCGGAAATGCTGCAATATATCGGATAATTTCTAAACACTATGCCGGAAATTGACCTTTTTGTGTCGATGGCATTTATAGCGTCGGTATTGAAATAAAAGAGATTTTTTGAAACCAGCCCCATGTTGAGCGTCGTGACAGAACCTCTTCGGCGCACGGAAAAGCCAAATGTGCGCTCGATATTTACGAGCATGGAAACAGCAAACCCCAGAAAAACAAGCGATATCGCAAAGGCTATTATCGGGGGCGCGACTGTTCCGACAATGTTGATTGTTTCAAGCAATCTCTCGACAAATGCGTCCTCAAGGAACGATGTTCCTAGTATTTTTTTGCTGTTTGCAATTCCGATATAGCAAGCTATCACGCCGGCTATGCAGTTGGCCGCCAAAAAGGGCATCAGGAGTCTGTGCATTCCGTTTGCCTTGTAGGAGCGGCCCTTGCGCTCATACGGCATAGCAACACAGACGAATCTCTGAGCCTCAAAATATGACATCTGCACGGAAAATTCGGGCTTTTTCATTTTTGAATCTGTGTAAAGCTCAACTGTGCAGGCGCGAAATGGGCGCATCCAAAATGGACGTCTGAGCTTTGCGAGCGCAATGCTTGAATTGTTTATGCGTATTTTTTTTTGAAGAATAAACGACGAATGAAAGGTTGTCAGCTGACTGCTTACTGTGTAGCTGGATCTGTGCCATTTGATTATCGACAGCCCTATGAGCGCCAACAGTATCAGAAAATCATAATATGCGCCCGTCAAAAAGGCCTTCCCGCCATATATTATTCCGCGCAGTATCGGAAAAACGAGAAGGAAAAGCATAGGCTTTAGGTTGTAGACAGCCATTGTAAAATGAGGTCTTTTCTTTTTCATTTCTGCTCCTGCCTCTTCGCTTCGGGCGGCTTTGCAGGGCACAGGTCGTGGTATATTTTGCGGGCGTCGGCACGGTCTATGGAGCTCACCGTCAAACGCGAGCCAGCTGTGGTTATGCACAGATTTGTGCATCCCAGCACTCGCTGAAGAGGTGAGGCAAAGCTCGTCGCCGAAACGACCATGCTCTTCACAATCGATCTGTTCCGCCTAATAAAGAAGCCGTGCTTGATGTTGAGATAAACACCGTCATCAAAAATTCTCACGCTTCTCTTATATAGTATAAGCAGCAGTGTGACCGGCAAATGCACCGCGGGCATAAGATAAACCGGCACACCCAAATTGAGTACCGAGACGAGGATAAATACTGCCGTCACACAAATTGTCCACCACACAATCCAGATAGTGGCGGCATAATACGAAAGCTTTATCTCCAATATTTCTCCCCCTCCCGTTTTTACCAGCTCGCCGATACGCTCTTTCCGGCAAGCGCATTTTCGCAGCCCTCCGCAAGCCTTTCGGCAAAAACCTCACGCAGCGTATAGCCTATATTTTTTCCGTTTATGAATATGCCCAAGGTTCGAGCCTCTGTCTGTCTGAGCTCCACCGTCTCTTTTTCGCCGCTCTCCAGCAAGAAGACAAGCTTTGCGGCGACGTTTCCGCCCATGTCATATTCTGCGCTGTTGTAGGAGTTGACAGAGCACGCGAGCTTGTAAAGCTGCTCCCAAGAGCTTTTATTTATCGTTTCACCGCGGCACGCAAAGTCGCCGTCTAGGCGCTCAAACAGATAGCTGCTGCCATTAACTTCAACTGAAAGCGAGAAAAGCTGCGCCATCGAGGGAGCCGCAAAGTAGTGGCTCGTCAGCGTGTCGCTCTCCACATCCAGCCAGGTTATGAGGTAGTCGGCAAGCTTCCATATGACGTCGACGCCCTCCTTGTAGGCGAGATAACCGCCTTCATATTTTACAATCGAAATTTTTGCCATCTTCCCGTCTATACCGATGTCTATATAGGTATAGGGCTTGTCAAAGGCAAAGGAATCGAGCTGTTGCTTTGTCGGGTGCATTATATATGCCGAGTCGGCGCTAAACTCCATTATCCGCGGGAAAACCTCTTTGAGTTTAGCGGCATCCACAAAGCTCTTTTTTGGGCTTTGCTGCAAGTGTCTAAACGTGTTGCCATAGCCGTCAGTAAAGCTGTCCGTCGTCTCGATTATATATTCGACCCCGTCTTTATTTGGGAATCTCAAATAATCCGGCTCTGACATATTGCCCTGTCCGGTCGCTCCCAGAGAGGCGCCCGGCGCAAGCGCGGTGTTGAGCAGCATCGATTCATCGCCAAAATAATATGAAAACTGGTTTTCGCTGCCCGCATAGACGTGCTCGTCACCCTCAAGGAGAAAATACGTAAATCCCTCTGATTTTAGACTGTCTCCGATATGAATTGTTGCCTTTTCTCCGCTTTCATATTCAATACTTGCCGTAGCACAAGGAGAATCCAGCCCATACTTTCCATAGTCCTCCGCCGAGGCCTTGAGCTTGTGTGAGGCTGTCAGCACGGCGCACTTGTGAATCAGGTCATAATAGTTTTCTTTTGTCTGCGGCAGACCCGCGAGGCCGGGGGTTGAATAGACCATCTCTCCACCGGTCTTTGTGACAGTGTATTCGCCTTTTTCATTTGAGATGACGACGCTTTTGACATCGTCGTCGTCATGCTTGATAAGCTCGTAAATTTTTCTTTCACTTTCATCGCCCTTTTGAGGGGCGAGGCTAAGAAGCGCTATAGCGCAGACCAGCACGGCCAACACGGCCGCGGCTGCAATGAGTGCTTTGCGTTTAGACTTCAATTTACTTGTCCCTCCTGCGGAAAAATACAATCAGCCCGGCGATGAGCACGATGGCGGGGACAATTCCGACAAACAACACTCCGAGCATCGTGGTCACAGAGCTTGTAAGTGTCATGGTGCTGCCTGTGATGCTCTTTGGAGCAACCCCCAGACTGACGGCATTAGGTGCCACCTTTTCAGCAAACCCCAGCATAAATTCGGCATTTCCGAAGTTTTTGGCGTCTATTGTCGTGTCCAAAACCATTGTATCCGAGCCGAAAACCGTGACTGTCGAGGTTTTTTCGGCGGCGCCGTCCCTGACATATTGCGTGGAGACTACGGCATTATAGAGAGTCTCTCCCGACTTTATGTCCTCGGGCTTAATCTGCTCTGAGGAGGCCACGGGTGTTGTAATCGCCTCGGGAGAAAATCCCAAAATCGCCTGTGTCCGAACAGAGCCTGAGTCCGCAAAGAGGATATCCACAGGCCTTGAGAACGGCGCCCATGTGCGCAGCTGCGCGTTTATCGCAGTCTTGGCATACTCTTTTTCGAGATAATTGACAAATGTATATCTGTAATCGTCTCCGAGCGTCATTGTCGTGTCGCGCTCGTACACCATTTCATCGCGGATTTTCATGCCGTATCCCGCCAAAAATGCGCTTAGGTTGGGCAGATTCGGTTGCTCCAGTGAGGCGAAGTATGCGATTGACTTGCCGTATTGTCCGCCGTTATATAAGTAATTCTCGAGAAGCTTTATCTCCTCCATGGAGAAGTCTGTTTTAGGCGCAACTATTGTTAGCAGGCGCACATTTTCGCCTATGGTTTCAGTCATCGTGTCGACTTCGCTGACCATATAATTATTTACGGAAAACAGAGATTTAAACGACGCTGTCGCGCTTTCTCCATGACCTTTTGAAAATGCCACCTCCACTGAATCCTTTGCCGTCAGCGACACGATTCTTGAGGCCAAGACCTCTTCTGCGCGCGAGCTTTGGATGGTTGTCTCGTCGGCCATATAGAACAGGTCCGCAGTCTCAATTTCGACAACGCGGCTGTTGACCTTGTTTTCGATTATAATATTTCCGCGCGTTGCCTTGAGCGTCGGGTACTTTGAGGTGATATCCGGACTCTCTACAGGATCGACATACCGATATGTTATCTTTTCGTTGACATCGGCGGCCGTGCGCAGTATTTTATCCACCTGTGCAAAATACGGGTTTGCGGTGATAAAGTCATTTTCGTTGTAGAGCACCGTCACCTCTGTGATTGCGTCAACGCCTTCAAACGCGGCGCGCACCGGCTCGGATACAACAAATGCCTTTGCTCTTGTCAAATCAAGCTCGAGTGAAAATCTGTTTGTGAGAAGCGTAGCCAGCACATTTGCCGCGACAAGCGCCACCACCACGACTATCGTTGTAAAGGCGGCGATGCGCCCGAATTTGTGTTTTCTGGAGTTCATTTTATCTTTCATTTTTTCTCCCCTCATGCGTAGCGGCGCTTTTCAAATATGCGCACGGTTAAAAAGCAGAAAAGAAATTGCACCGAGAGAAAGAACACTGTGCTCGCAAGGTTAAAGGTGCCTATCTGGAATGTATAAAACCTGTTGTCAAAGGACAGGTTTCTCATCAAATCCTGCACGAAGGTGATATTGACAATCTCGGGGATATAATTTATAACACCTATCAAAAGCATCGCCGCAAACGTTGCGACAGCCGCCACAATCTGATTTTCCGTAAGCGACGAAATAAACGCTCCGATGGCTATCATCGCGCCGCCCATCATCAGCATGCCAAAAAACAAGCCTATGACGACCGACCACTCGACCGTGGCAAATATGCTGAGTGTAAAGCCATAAACAAGTGCAATTGAGACGCTTATGGCGTACACGCTCAACGCTGAGAGAAATTTCCCCATGACAAGCTCCCACAGCGACACCGGTGCCGTAAGAAGAACCTGATCGGTCTTGAGCCGTTTGTCCTCGCTGAAAAGTCTCATCGTCAGAAGCGGAATAACAAAAATGGATATCGTGCCCATTCCGGCAAATACCGAGCGAAGCTCAGCTGTCGCCGTCATCAGTGTGCTTGCGTAGAAAAACCAGCCGCAGCCCGCCCAAAACACCGCCAGACATATATAACCTATCGGCGACTGGAAGTATGCTCTAAATTCCCGTCTGAATATTGCGCCCATCAGTCTAGGCCTCCTTTGAAATCAATTCGAGGAAAATATCCTCTAGCGTGAGCTCTGCAAACCGAAGGCCCAGCACAGGTATACTTTCCTCGCAGAGCGTCTCTACAATCTGCGCGCGAACATCGCATCCGCATTTTGGTGTTATGCAAAACTCGTGGGCATTCTTTTCTTTTTTGCTTGAATATTCAATTTTTTCCACATCGCCGACTTTTTCCAAAGCCCTCTCGGCTTTTGATTTGTCACCGCCGACGCGCACATACACAGACGAATCCCCCGACACCTGCTTCGACAGATTCTGCGGTGTATCGTCGGCGATCAGCCTGCCCTTATCTATGACAATAACCCTCTCGCAGACAGCCTCTATTTCGGGCAGAATGTGTGAGGACAATATTATAGTATGATTTTCTCCGAGCTTTTTTATAAGCTCGCGTATTTCAATAATCTGCGTCGGATCAAGTCCGACGGTCGGCTCATCGAGAACCAAAACACCCGGATTTCCGACAAGAGCGCCCGCAAGCCCCACGCGCTGGCGATAGCCTTTTGAGAGATTTTTTATGATGCGCTGTTTTACATGCGCGACTTGCGCTAAATCGCAGATTTCCTCTATATGTGCCTTGCGCGGAAGACGGCAGCTTTTTAGGTCGTAGAGAAAATCGAGATATTCCTGTACGGACATGTCCAGATACAGCGGGGGCTGTTCGGGGAGATATCCTATTTTCTTTTTTGCCTCCTTGGGGTTTTCGAGCATGTCGACGCCGTCGATGACAACCGTGCCGTCGTTGGCGGAGAGATAACCTGTCAGGATATTCATCGTGGTCGATTTCCCGGCGCCGTTGGGGCCGAGAAATCCCAGTATTTCGCCTTTTTCAATTTTAAAGCTGATATTGTCCACGGCCAGCTTTTCGCCGTAGCTCTTGGTGATGTTTTTTAGCTCTATCATCGCGGTGCAGCCACCTCACTCAAATCTTGTTTTATAGTAATCTCAATGTATTATACAATTTTTACGGTTACAATGCAATTTCAGCGCTGTGAATGTTGTGTGATTATATTGGCAGAATTCAAAACACTTTTCCTTGAGCTTTCGCATAAAAATGCTTATTTTCCGCATTTCCAAAAGCTGTTTCATGTATTTGGTCAATATTCTCACAAAAAAAATCGGGCGGAAAATTTCCGCCCGATTTTTTGATAAAGTTAATTTCTGCACATCGAAAACCGAGTGCGCGCCTTGCCGACTGTTCGCGGCTATGCCCAGCGCTCCCCCGTCTCCAACACGGCGGCGCATTCTCGAAGGCTTTTTTTCACGTTTAGCACACGCTGATTGCGCGAGCCCTTGAATTTCAAGTCCAGACTGCGCTCCGAGAGCACAAACCGCCCGTCTATCAGCGTGTCCGTCAAGGAGAGCAGCCGCATTTGGTCGCTATCGTTTTTTTCGAGCAGCTGCTCAAAGGTGTAGCCCGTGTAGACGGCCAGCTCCAAGCCCAGCTCCTTTATTTTTTGGGCAAGCTCCGCCAGCGCAAACGCTTGGCTCATCGGCTCTCCTCCCGAAAAGGTCACGCCGCAAAGCAGGGGATTGGACTCTATTTTTTTAAATATCTGCTCCACTGTCATCTCTGTGCCGCCCGAAAAATCATGTGTCTCCGGATTATGACAGCCCTCGCAGTGGTGCGGACAGCCCTGCACAAAAACGGTGGTGCGTATACCCGGACCATCGGTTATCGAATCTCCGACAATTCCGGCAACCCTGAGTTTACACATCGTGTTTTATCCTGTCCTTTTCCTCGGCGCGCTTTGCGTCATTGAATCTGTCCAGAGTTCCGACAAGGTATCCGGTTATTCTGCGTATTCTCTCAAAGCCGACAGCGCCCTCATTTTCTTTTCTGTGGCACTTCGGGCATTCGTCGCCTATTATGCCATTGTATCCGCAGCACGGGTCGCGGTCCACAGGGTGATTTATAGAGCCGTAGCCTATGCCGGATTCCTTCATAAAGCGCACGATTTTTTCAAAAGCTTCTATGTTCTGAGCTGTGTCTCCGTCCAGCTCGACGTACGAAATATGCCCCGCATTTGTAAGCGCATGGTATGGCGCCTCAATCTTTATTTTTTCATATGCGGATATCGGGTAGTAGACGGGCACATGGAAGCTGTTTGTGTAGTAATCGCGGTCTGTCACGCCCTCTATTATGCCGAATTTTTTCTTGTCAAGCCTCACAAAACGCCCTGAAAGACCCTCCGCAGGTGTGGCGAGCAGCGAAAAGTTAAGGCCCATCTCCCTGCTTTTTGTATCCAGATAATCGCGCATAAACCCGATTATCTCAAGTCCCAGATTGCGCGACTGCTCGCTCTCGCCGTGGTGCTTGCCCGTCAGCGCAACGAGAGTCTCCGCAAGTCCTATAAAGCCCACCGAGAGAGTGCCGTGTTTGAGCACCTCGCCGACCTCGTCGTTTGGCCCTAGGTTCTTGCTGTCAATCCAAACGCCCTGCCCCATGAGGAACGGGTAATTGTAGACGTGCTTGTGGCGCTGAATCTCGAACCTGTCGAGCAGCTGCTGGCAGCTCAAATCCATCTTCTTTTCAAGCTCTTCAAAAAACCACTCTATATTCTTGTTGCTTTTAATCGCTATGCGCGGCAAATTTATCGAAGTAAAGCTGAGATTTCCTCTGCCGTACGTGATTTCGCGCGACGGGTCATATACGTTTCCGATGACGCGTGTGCGGCATCCCATATAAGTGACCTCCGTCTCCGGATGGCCGGGCTTATAGTACTGAATATTGAAAGGCGCGTCAATAAAGCCGAAGTTCGGGAACAGACGCTTGGCCGAAACTCGGCACGCAAGCTTGAACAAGTCATAGTTCGGGTCTTCTTTATTGTAGTTGACGCCCTCCTTTACCTTGAAAATGTGTATCGGGAAAATCGCCGTCTCCCCTGCGCCGAGGCCGGACTCTGTCGCCAGCATTACGCTGCGCATGACAAGCCTGCCCTCAGGTGAAATGTCGGTTCCGTAGTTTATCGACGAAAACGGAGTCTGTGCTCCCGCACGGCTGTGCATCGTGTTGAGGTTGTGAACGAGCGCCTCCATGGCCTGATATGTCGCGCGCTCTGTCTCCTCCTTTGCATACTTTGTGGAGAGCTTTTGAGCCCTGCTTATGTCTTCTTCGGAATAGCCGAGCTTCAAAAGCTCCGCCTTTTCCTGCGCGTACAGCTCTTCGGTCATATTGTCGAGCTTCGGCACAAGTCCCTTTTGCGCAAGCTGTGCCATTATCGGTTTTATTTCTTTTTCATAATCAGGCTCGCGGCCGGTGATTGTCGCGAGTGCTTTTGCGATGTTTTTAAAATAGTTGCGCTTATAGGTTTTCGCCACGCCGGGGGCGAGTGCATAGTCAAAGTTCGGCACGCTCTGTCCGCCGTGCTGATCATTTTGGTTGCTCTGAATGGCTATGCAGGCCAACGCGGCATAGCTCACTATATCGTTGGGCTCCCGCAGATATCCGTGCCCTGTGGAAAACCCGCCTTTAAACAGCTCCAGCAAATCTATCTGGCAGCATGTCGTTGTCAGAGTATAAAAATCCATGTCATGGATGTGAATGTCACCCTCCCGATGCGCCGTCGCCTGCTTTTCGGTGAGTATGTATTTGCTGTAATAATCCTTTGCACCCTCGGAGCCATATTTGAGCATGACGCCCATCGCCGTGTCGCCGTCAATATTGGCGTTGTCGCGCTTCATGTCGGAATCGCCGGCGTCCGCAAACGTCAGTTCATCATATATTTTCATCAGGCTCGTGTTCATCTCGCGGGCACGCGTCCGGTTGCTTCTGTATAAAATAAATTTTTTGGCAACAAACGCATAGCCGTTGTCCATCAGGACATTTTCAACAGTGTCCTGTATATCCTCGACCGTAGGAGCTGTGTCGATGAACAAATCGTTGAGTCGTATCTCCACAATCTTCGCAAGCCTCGCACATTCCTCGGGATTTTTTCTCCCCGCGGCCTGCATCGCTTTTTCGATTGCGGTTGCAATTTTCTCGATTTTGTACTCAACCTCTCGCCCATCGCGCTTTTTAATAGTCTTTAACACTCTTTGTCCTCCTCCGGTTTTGACCCGTGAACCTCTATGCGAATTATGTTTTCGATGCATGTCTGTCGGCGGCGCCTCAGTGCCAACTTTGCCCCGTCTTTGCTACATGGTGTCGTGATTAAAATTATAATACACTATATCTTGTACGTCAACAGCATTTGTCTATAAATATATGGCACTTATTAGGTTATTTTTGCTAAACATCAGCCGCCTTTATTTCTTATCTTTCGCAAAGCGCTCTATTTTTGCAAAGTATTCCTTTGCGATGGAAACCTCCATGTGCATTCCGTCTTCTTCGCAGCTCTCGGAAATAACATCGCCGAATTCCCTGATGTATGCGCCGAGCGCAAGGCTGTCAAACGGAAGCATTATCGAGCACCTGACGATTCGCTCGGAAAGGATTTTTGCAACCTCTTCAGTGAGCTTGCAAAGGCCGTCACCTGTTTTTGCGGAGACGCAAATCCCGCAAAGAGCTTTTTGCGTGTCGATTTTGTCGCACTTGTTAAACACCACAAGTGACTGTGTCGCAGCCGCGCCCAGCTCCCCGATGACCTTTTCCGTAATTTCCAGCTGCGAAAACCAATTCTTGTCGGAAGCGTCAACGATTTTGAGTATGAGATCGGCTCTGGAAACCTCCTCCAGCGTCGATTTGAAAGCATCGACAAGCGTATGAGGCAAGCGGCTGACAAATCCAACCGTGTCCACGAGCAGCACCGTGCAGAAGTCCGGAATCTCAAGCTTTCTGACCGTCGGATCGAGCGTCGCAAAGAGCTTGTCCTCCGCCAAAATGTCAGCACCGGTAAGCGCGTTCAGCAGCGAGGATTTTCCGACGTTGGTGTAGCCCACAAGCGCCACAACCGGTATTTTCGACTTGCCGCGCTGCACCCTTGTGACCTCGCGGCGTTTTTCAAGCTCCAAAAGCCGTTCCTTTAAATTCTTTATTCGTTCCCTGACATACCGCCTGTCGCTCTCAAGCTTGGATTCTCCCGGGCCGCGCGTACCTATGCCTCCTCCGAGTCTTGACAGCGATTCCGAAGAGCCGGCCAAACGCGGGAGTCTGTAGTTTAGCTGTGCCAGCTCCACTTGAAGCTTGCCCTCCGCCGTTTTTGCGGAGAGTGCAAATATATCCAGAATCAGCGTGGTGCGGTCTATCACGTCAACGCCGACCACCCGCTCCATATTTCTCTGTTTCGAGCCTGTAAGCTCCGTATCGGCTATCAGGACATCGGCTTCCAGCATCTCGCAAAGCTCCTTTGCCTCCAAGAGCTTCCCCGTCCCGAGGTACCCCGAGCTATCCGGCGCCTCGCGCTTTTGGACTATCTCGCCCACGACCTCCGCTCCCGCAGTCTCGCACAGCGAGCGCAGCTCATCAAGGGATTCCTCAATGTCATAATCGCCCGTGTCCACAACCGCCAAAACTGCGCGTTCTCTTTTTTCTTCCATGTGCACCTCTCATATTTTGTTAAAAAGAATTATATCATACAATATTTAATTTTTTTCGCGAAATCGCAAAATTCGCGCGGTTCATAAAAATAATCGGGCGATTTGAGAGCTTAGAAAAATTCATGCGCAGCGCAGCAGAGGTTTCTTTTTTTGACGCATACGTCTTGCTTTTTTCACTCGTATGCAAATATTTTTTGTAGTATAATTAAATTACATATATAAAGGCTTCGGAGGAAATTATGGAAAAACTGAAAATAACGATACTCAGCGAAAACACAGTCTTCTGTGAGGGGCTTGTGCCGGAGCACGGACTCTGCGTTCTCCTCGAGCGCGCAGAGCACTCCATGCTTTTTGATGTGGGTGACAGCGGGGTTTTTATAGACAATTCAAAGGTACTGGGTCGTGACCTGCGCTTTGTCTCTGCCATTGCGCTCAGCCACAACCACTACGACCACACGCGCGGCCTTTTGCGCTTTCACGAGGAATTTCATCAGCCCTACAGGCTCTATTTGTCATCGCATTTTTTCAAAACCTGCATGTGGGACGGCGGTCTTGAATTTGGTGAGAGCTTCATCCCGACGACAGGGCCGCTCGACGCCGCAAAACTCTCGTCCATGGGTGTCGACTATCGCATGATATATAAGGACGTTTTTCCCGTCCGCGAATTTGATGGTGCCTCTCTGCTGACGGGAATAGAGCGCAGCGTCGATTTTGAGCAGCCCGACAAGACAAATTTCGTCTATGAGGGCGGCGAGTTCAAGGTCGACTTGTACCGCGACGAGCAGGTGCTCTGCGTCGAAACACAGCATGGCACAGTCATCCTCACGGGCTGCGCACACACCGGCATAGCAAACATCTGCGAATGCGTGAAGCGGAGGCTTCCCTCCTCCCCCATCGCCGCGGTTATCGGGGGCACACACCTCATAGCCTGCGATGAAGCGCGCATAGAAAAAACAGCGCATTATCTCAGTGAGTCGGGCATCGCCTTTATCGGTGTCTGCCACTGCACCGGCGAGGCGGGCTTTGAGCGGCTGGCAAAGGACAATATAACTCGCGTTGGATGCGGCTTCTCGGCGGAATTCTGACAATTCATGCCGCGCGCAGTCGAAAGTGCCGTCATTTGGAAAAACGGTAGACCTCTTTGCTCGATGCGTTCAAACGGCTTTATTTGTCAATCAACGATTAATATAAATGCGGCGGCCTGCGAATATAGATTATCATAATTGATTTTTGTCAAAGGAGCGGGCGTCGTGATATTCTATAAAATGCACGGAAATGGCAATGATTTCGTCTTTATCGACTGTTTTTCTCAAAATGTCACGTTCGGAAAAAACACTGTTCGGCGAATTTGCGACAGACATCTGGGAGTGGGCGCGGACGGTGTGATTTTTATGCGCAAGAGCACGGTTTCAGATGTGAAGATGGTAATATTTAACGCCGACGGCACACGCGCCTCAATGTGCGGCAACGGTCTTTTGTGCATTGCACGCCTTTTAAGCGAACTTGGCTATACCGCAAAATCGCGCGTCTGTGTTGAGACGGACAGCGGCCTGCGCACATGCAGCCTGCTCACCTCAAGGGACGGGCAGCGGCGCGTGGAGGCAGACATGGGGATTGTCTCTGTATCGGGGGGCGTGCTGGAGCCGATTTGCTTTTCCGACAGTGCTCAATATGTCACAAAGGTGCATGCTGGCAATTCACACGCCGTTTTTTTTACAGGCGATGTCTCAAAGCTGGACCTCAAAACCATCGGCTCTTTGGTGTGCGACAGCAACATATTTTCCGAGGAGGTCAACGCGGAGTTCTGTGAGGTTATCGGAGACAATCGCCTCAAGGTGCGCGTGTTTGAGCGCGGTGTCGGAGAGACGCTTGCCTGCGGCACGGGCGCCTGTGCCGCCGCTTTGGCCGGAACTGTGCGCGGTTTTTGCGATACACGACTTCCAATCGAGGTCAAAATGCCCGGCGGAACCTTGTCTGTGAGGCTTTCGGGCGATTCACACGCGCTTTTGACGGGCACAGTCGAGCTTGTCTTTCGCGGCGACTTCGACCTCTGAGCAAGCTATGCAGATAAGTGAATATTTTTCAAATCCGCGCAGTCCCTATCTTTTTGCCGACATAGCGCGGCGGGTTTCGGTTTTTAAAGGTCAAAATCCAAGCTGTGAGCTTCTTGACATGGGCATCGGCGACGTGACGCTCCCGATGTCAAAAACAGTCGTCGATGCTCTCGCCCGCGCCGCCGCAGAGATGGGCAGCAATGATGGCTTTCGCGGCTATGCGCCGTGTGCCGGCTATGACTTTCTCAAAGACGCAATATGCGCCGCAAAATACAAAAACACAGCCATCACTCCCTGCGACATTTTTGTCTGCCACGGTGCAAAGGAGGCGCTCGGCGCCGTGACAAGGCTCTTTGCAGCAGGCTCGCGAGTCATTTTGACAGAGCCTGTATACCCCGCATACCGCGACGTCAATGAAATGCGGGGAAACACCGTTCTCTGTGCGAGCACAGGGCGCGAGGCTGAATTTATCGCCGCACCTCCTCCATTTTCTGCTGATGTGGTCTACCTTTGCTCTCCAAATAACCCAACCGGCACAGCATATACAAGAGCCGAGCTTGAAAAATGGGTGGATTATGCCAATAAATGCGGCGCACTGATAATCTTTGACGCTGCATATGAGGCATATATAACGGACAGCCGCTGTTTACACAGCATATTTGAAATTCCAAAAGCCGAGCTGTGCGCGATTGAAATCGGTTCACTCTCAAAATCCGCCGGCTTCACAGGGATGCGCTGCGGTTGGCTCGCGGTCAGTCCAAAGCTTGTGCGCGGCGATGGACTCTCCCTCAAGGATTTATGGTCTTTTACAGAGGCCTCGCACAGCAACGGAGTGGCATATATAATCCAGCGCGCGGCCGAGGCTGCGCTCTCTGACACAGGGCTCGCGCAGACCTCTGCTCAGGTGTCCTATTACAGAAAAAACGCAGAGCTTTTGGCAAAAGCTCTGCGCTCTCTCGGCGTGTACTGCACCGGAGCAACAAATGCACCATATGTCTGGTTTGAGTGCAAAAAATACAAATCCTCGCTCGAAACTTTTGACGAGCTGCTCTGTGCGTTTTCGCTTGTATGCACCCCCGGCGTCGGCTTTGGAGCCGGTGGAGAGGGCTTTTGCAGGCTGTCCGGATTTTGCACATGCGACACCGCAAAAAAGGCCGCCGCCGCTCTCTGCGAATATTTTAGACCGTGAGGCGCTTTGCTGTAAAGGAATTCGCGACAAATTTTAGGACTTCCACTTTTTTTACTCTATCAGGCTCGAAAACCGGGTTCTCGGCGCCATAATGCTGCATTATTTTGCAAAGACCGTGCAGCTTTTCTTCCTCGTCCTCCACAGCGCTCACATTTCCAACCGCCATAACACTCTCGTATCCGGCATCGCTCTTACAGGAGATTTCGTATACCTGCACTTCGAGCAGGTTGTCCACCTCAAGTGCTGCGCCGTGATTTTTTGAAATAAGCTCTAGTTTGCGGCCCTCTTTTGCGCAGTGAAAATAAACGGTCAGCTTTTCGCCGAGCTCGAAGCCGTAGCTCATCGGCACGATATACGGATAATTTTCGGAAAAAAGGCCGAGCCTCGCCGTCTGCGCTCTCATAAGAATTCCCGCAATGTCTCCTCTGTCTGTAATCTCCCTGTCTGCTCGCCTCATTTTGTCCTCCTCTTAAGTTGCTCGTTTTTTGTAAATTATAGCACAGAAAAATTTTCGCGTGCAAGATGTCGAAAAATCGGGTAATGTGCTATACTTATACCAACGATGCTTGAAAGTGGGGATTGTGATGAAATACGATTTTGATGAAAAAATCGAACGATTGAGTACGGGTTCCGTCAAATGGGGGAAAACTCCGGACGGCGCCGTCATGGACGAGAGCTATCTCTCAATGTGGATCGCGGACATGGATTTCGGCTGTGCAAAGCCGATAACCGACGCCATCAAAAAAGCGGCGGACGACAGAATTTTTGGATACACAGAGCTTACCGATAAGTATTTTGAAGCCGTCGAGTCCTACTATTCGCGCCGTCACGGTCTTGAGATGAAGCGCGAGAACATAGTATTTACACAGGGCGTTGTCCCTGCGCTCGGACATGTTGTGCGCGCACTGACCAAGCCGGGTGACAAAATAATCGTGCAGCCTCCGGTATACCCGCCTTTTTCCAGCTCTGTGAGCGACAACTGCCGCGTTCTTGTGGAAAATCCTCTTATCGCCGACGACGGCTACTATACCATGGACTTCGTGGATCTTGAGAAAAAGGCCGCGATGCCCGGCGTTAAAATGTTGATTTTGTGCAATCCTCACAACCCTGTCGGAAGGGTTTGGACAAAGGACGAGCTTTGCCGTCTTCACGAAATATGCAAAAAAAATGACCTCATAATTTTGAGCGATGAGATTCACTGCGACCTTGTGCGCAGCGAAAAAAAGCACCTGCCGATAGCCACGCTCTTTCCATCGGACGACAATATAGTGACCTGCACCGCTCCTACAAAAACCTTTAATATAGCGGGTCTTGCCGCGTCTCACGCCCTCGCCATAAACCCTGACTATCGCAAAAAGATTGTGGATGAGGTCGGGCACCTGCTGGTCAATCCCCTGAGCAGTGCTGCGGTTATGGCCGCATTTAACGACGGAGAAGAATGGCTTGGTCAGCTTCTTCAATACATCGATGGAAATATGGATTTCTTTAAAAGCTACACCCAGCGCATGCTCCCGAAGTCAAGGTTTTGTGTGCCGGAGGGCACATACCTTGCGTGGTTTGACGTCTCGCGCTACTGTGAGGACACGCGTCTGCTTGAAAAAGAGCTTGTCAAAAAAGAACACCTCTATGTCGAGGCCGGCGATGGCTTCGGACACGGTGGAAAGGGCTTTCTGCGCATCAACATGGCTTGTCCGCGCGCTGTGATAAAGGATGCAGTTGACAGAATGGCCTCATATTTCGGCTCTGCCGACACCTCTTCTTGTTAGACTAAATCCGGCAAACTCACGATATGCGAGCTTGCGGCAGCTTTGCAAAACGCAGGATTCTATTTGCAGGCATTGTGCCGGTCGGAGTGCTTTTTTATGAAATGCAGCCTGCGCTGTAGCTTTTTTTAGCTCAAAATAAAAAACGGTCGGAGCTCTGCTTTTATGCAGATTTCCGGCCGTTTTGATTTATTGACGCCCGCAGTGTTAAACCGTCTGCGTGCCGCACTCGGGGCAGAATTTTCCGTTCACCATTTTTCGGCATTTGGGGCAGAAGTTTTCACCTGCTTCGGCTTTTGGCGCGCCGCCCATCTGCTGTGTCATCTGAGAAGCCATCTGTGCGCCCATAGCCATCTGCGCGCCCATAGAAGCGACTCCGCCGCCACCTGTTGCCATGCCGTCCGCCATCGCGATTGTGGCATATTTTCCGGTGTCCGTTACAAACGACTGTGCGGCTATCTTCTCCGCCATCTTCTGGACATCCTCAGGATAGTTTATGCTGATAATGTTTACGTCCTGCACACAAAGTCCAATGCTAAACAGCTCCTTGTCAAGCTGCTCTTTCAGGCTCTTTGAGAGTGTGCGGTTGTTTGCCTGAAGCGAGATAAGTGCGTTTAGTCCCACGCTGGAATTTCCCGAGAGGATGCTCTCTGCAATTATCCCGTCCAATTCACCGAGAATTCGTTCCGACACGTCTGCCAGCGTAAAGGAGCTCTTTATTCCGGCGACCTTTTCAATAAATTTGAGATAGTCGCGAAATTCTATTGTCATATTTCCGTTCATTCCGACAGGTATGCCCGAGGGCACCTCTGTGGTCGGAATCATTATTCGCTGCCGCGTGCCCCAGTTCATGAGAAGCTCTTTTGAGTTGACAAAATATATGTCCGTGCGCAGTCCGCTGTCTTTTTTCAGTGAAAAGAAATTTGACAGCGACGTGAGAAACGGGACGATTTCGGTTTCTATGTCGAAATTTCCCTCGTCTTTGAATATGCCCTCAATCGCACCGTTGTAGTAAAATATCGCCTGCTGGCCAGGCCTCACTATCAGACGTGAACCGCGCTTTATCTCGTCGTTCTTCCATTTGTAAAACAGTACATCCGGGCGGTACTCCACCCACTCGATTGTGTCCTTGCGCTGATTAAACAAGCCCATATTGCTTTAACTCCTGTTCTTCTGCGCTGTTCGCGCCGCATTGCCCAATTTCATATTCTTCCTGTATTACGCCGTCGGTCAACAACGTTTGGTTTATACTCTGCTGTGGCATCAGGCTGTAGTAAACACTGCCCTCGTCGGCACTCTGCACCTTTTCCATGAGAAAGAACAGGCCGACAAGTGCTATGATACCCAAAATGACAGCGCCGATGATTTTCGGCACACTCTTTGGATATGCGCCTGCTACCTTTCCGGTTTCGCCGTTTATAAGGTAGTAGTACTCCTCGCCGTGATATCCATACTGGGCGCTGTACATCGGCAGCAGCACATTTTTATATGTCACATTTTTGTAGCTGGAATGCAGCGAGCTGACATTTGCCTGCTGGAAGCCGTGCATGAGGATATCGGATTCGGCAAGCGAGCGCAGCTGCTGCTCCATGCCGATACGCGCCTCATCGAAGCAGGTTTTCCCGTCTATTGTGTATCTCTCGCCCACATAGCCTGCGAGATACTGCACAGCGAAGGGGTTGATATCGCTCACGGTGTTATAGGGTGATACTTTCTCCACGAGCGAACCGGATCTGCTCTTCGACGCACAGACAAGAATATCGTCGAAGTCGTCAAAAACCGTGCCCGAAACAGGATACCAGTCCACGACCTGACGCACATTGCCCTCGCGATCTCTGACCGTTCGCACGCGTCCGCCCTGTCCTATATAATCACCGCGCGCCGAAGCGTCATATGTCCAAAAGGGAACATATAAGCCCTCCAGAGCGCCCTCTGAGTAGGCCTTTTTAAGTTCATTTGGCGCAAACCAGCGCTTTACTATCCATTTTCTGAATCTGTCCTGCGCATCAAATTTATCGAATTTAAACGGAACTATCCCCTCGGGCGCTATCCCCGCCACGGCGGCGGCCGGTCTGATTTTGGACGAACCGCACATCGGGCAGTGCTTTGCAGTGTCCTCTGCGGAGAAGTATATCTCTCCCCCGCAATTGTCACATGTCGCGTTTGACACGCCAACCAGAGCCGCGCCGCCCTGTTCACGGGCATCGTAGCTGCCAAAATCATATTCCTCGACCGTGTCCTTGGGCGGCTTTATTTCCTGCACGCTTTTGCAGGAAACGCACATAAACTTTTGTGCGGCAGCGTCAAATCTCACCTCACCGCCACAACTAGGACACCGAAACTCGGTAAAATCTCCACTTTGTGAACCTTTTGAAGCAGTCATTGATTTCTCCAATATGTAGAAGTCGTGTTATTTGCCTAGCTTTGCCTTGAGAGCCGCCAGCTCCGATGTAATGTCGGTGGACGCAGCGTTGTCCGAAACCGAATATTTCTCCTTGAGCTTGTCGATGCCGCTGCCTGCGTCAAGCTCGTGGTTGAGCTGGGATTTTGCATCTGCCGCGTCGATTCTCTTCTGGACTGCATCGACGAGATTGCCATAGTCTGACATGCCCCCGTAGGAGGTCATTTTTTCGTTGAGGTCGTTCATTTTTTCGGTCTGCTGCGCAACTGCCAGCTTGCTCTTAAGCTCGCCCAGCTTGGACTGTGCATCGGTGATATCTCCCATGAGCTTTCTTGTCATCTCACGCATGCGGTCGGAATTGAGCTTTGCCTGAACATAGATTTTTTCCGCGTCCGTCTTCTGTGCAACGGCCTTATTCTTGCCCTCCAGAAACTCTGTGGCATCGGCATCATTGCCTGCAATCACAGCCTGCTCTGCATACTGGGAGAGCTTTACTATCTCCTCTTCGAGTGAGCCGACCTTGCGCGCCGCGGCCATCTCGTCCGCTATTATCGCCGCTGTCTCGGCCTTGACCTCTTCGAGATTATCCTTTGCGTCACGCAGATATTTTTCCAATATTTTATCAGCGTTTTTGCTCTCCGCTTTCTCTAAAAGCGAGTTGATGTTTGCGCTCATTATGTCTGTGAATCTAGAAAGAATTCCCATTTGACAAAACCTCCAAAATTTATTGTTGTGCTTTGAATAATTTTATTATACAATAGTACAAATTTTCCCGCAAGCAAAATAACTTAACTTTATATTCGGAATTTAGACATTTGTTTATCGTATTGTGAAACTCTCTGTTTCTTTACAAATCACATGTAGTAATATATGATATACATAAGATGATTATCTGCAAAGAGGGCCTCTATATGAAATTTTGTAAAAGCTGCAACAGCATTTTGCGCGATGACGACGTCATCTGCCCACAGTGCGGTGCGTTTGTCATGGGTGAAACAAGCAGTGTTGTTTTAAAAACCGACCAACCCATAGAAATGCCCCTGCAAAAGGAAAGTGCCGCCGTGAAAAAAAACGCGCTTCCCGAGCCTGAGCTTCCTAAAGCGGATGCCGAGCCGGTGTATCCCGTTGCCGATGACGACACCGAAAACAGCGCCTCGGAGGCGTCCTCCGAGGACAGCTTCAAAGGCGTGCTGGAGCTTCAAGCCGAGGAGCTTTCCGATGCCGAGCGCAGGCTTCTTGAGCAGCAGGATGAAATTCGTCCCTCTCTGGGGAAACTGGGTGCCGCGGCAATAGTGCTCATGTCTGTCGCAGCCGTTGTGCTTGCCTTTGTATTTATTGTCAAACCACTGCTCACACCTGCGGGTGGCGTCGTTGACGACGGCGCACTTTTCAAGCTCGTCTGCGGATCGTGGCTGAGCGAGAAATATGTCTATGTCGCCGATGCTCCCGCCGCCGACCCCCCCGCTGACGCGTCGCTCGCGCCCTCTCCCGCCGAGTCATACGTCGAGCTTTTGACAATTAATGCGGACTACTCTTTCAAGCTGGATTCCCTCATTCCGAACGCCGAAAGCTCAACGGGCTACTCCGACGGAACATGGGCCGTGAAGGAGACGCTTGAGGGCACCGTTAAAGTGCGCGCAGACGACCAGTGCATTGTGTTGTGCTATAAAAAGAATAACTCTACATATTATTTTGAGCGCTATGTCACCTTTATTGACGAAAAGGCGCTGACCTTGCGCGAGTACTACACCGCTGACAAAAAGGACAGCTTTGACATTAAATTTTCAAGAATTTCCTGACCGCCACGGAGGTGACCATGGACAAGACAAATCTTCTTCAGGAGTTGATTGACTGCTCGCACCGCATTGTGTTCTTTGGCGGCGCGGGCGTTTCTGTTCCCAGTAAAATTCCCGATTTCCGCAGCTGCGACGGATTGTACGGCATAAAATACGCCTATCCGCCCGAGACAATTCTTAGCCGCTCTTTTTTCATGCGCCGCACGGCCGAGTTCTATCGGTTTTACAAGGAAAAAATGCTCTTTCCTGACGCCTTGCCAAATGATGCCCACAAAAAGCTCGCAGAGCTGGAGCGTGCAGGCAAGCTCACGTCTGTCATAACGCAAAATATCGATGGTCTGCACAGCGCGGCGGGCAGCAAAAATGTCTTTGAGCTGCACGGCAGTGTCCTGCGCAACCACTGCATGGACTGCGGAAAATTTTATGGGCTCGATGCCATAATTGATAGCGACGGCATTCCAAAATGCATGTGCGGCGGCACAATAAAACCCGATGTTGTGCTCTATGAGGAAGCGCTCGATCAAAATACGCTCGACGGCGCAGTCGCCGAGATACAGCGCTGTGACCTCCTCGTCGTCGGAGGAACCTCGCTCTTAGTTTATCCCGCCGCGGGACTTATACGCTATCTTCCGAAAAGCGCCAAGCTCGTAGTGATAAATCGCTCGCGCACGGACGCCGACGACCTCGCCGATCTCACAATAGACGACAGCATCGACAAGGTGCTGGCAGCAGTGCGCGTAAATTAGCTTCTTTTCATTTGGTGAAGAAATGCCTGAATTTCACAACATACCCCCGATTTTTGACAGCTCTTCCAGAGCGCTTATTCTGGGTTCTTTTCCCTCTTCCCTCTCCAGAAAAGCCGTGTTTTATTATGCCAACGTGCAAAACAGGTTTTGGCGTGTTTTGTGTGAAATTCTGGGCGCCCCTTTGCTTGAAACCGACGAGCAAAAATCAGCGCTGCTCTTGCACCACAACATAGCGCTGTGGGATGTGGCAGCCTCCTGTGATATTTCAAAAAGCTCCGACTCAAGCATACGCAGCGTCCTGCCAAACGACATAGAGCGCATAATCGCATCCTCCGACATAAAATTTATTTTTACAAACGGAGCCGCCGCACACAAACTGTATTCCACTCTGATTCTCCCGCGCACAAAGCTGGAAGCACACAGGCTTCCGTCGACAAGCTCGGCAAATGCCGCCTTTTCGTTCGAGCGCCTTGTCGAGGAGTGGAGCATCGTCGCGGCTGCCGTCAATGCAAAGAAGGAAAGCTGAATGTTGCTGCTGAAATATGACAATCGCTACATTTTTGAGGTGAACCGCATACTCACCGATGCCCCTGATTTTTTGAAAGACGACATATTGGAGGGTCTGCGCGCATTTCCGCAGAATGCCCAAATCGCATATGTTGGGCTGGAGCCTGCCGCAATCGGACTTCATGCCGCGTCTCTGACGACAAAAAAAGCGCGCTTTGTGGTTTTTGTCGATCCGCGCTTTCGAAGACGCAAGGTCGGCACATATCTCTGCCGCGAGCTGTTCAAGGATATGAAAAAGCTCGGCGCAAGCCATGCCTATTGCGACTTTGCCGACGATGCGCTCACCGAGGCCTTTGTGGAAAGTCTGGGCATGTACTGCGCCTTTCACTCGTGCCTGATGGAATACTGCGGTTCAAAGATGGACTGCTCCATCGTCTTTGAGGCTTACCGCGACGAGATGTTTGCGCAGTTTCAAGCACTTGAGAGCGAGGCTTTTTATGATTTGCGCAAATCCATCGGCCTCGAGCCGTTTTACATCGAGCCATGCGACGAATACCGGCGTGAAATGGCCGATCGCCCTGACGATTTCTTTGTCTATTTTGATGGCGACGAGCTTGTCGCAGCAGGCTCTGCCTCCGCCGGCGAGCTGGACGACGTCGCTGTTGCAAAAAGTCATCGCGGCAGAGGGCTTGGGAAACAAATTGTGGCTCACGCCGTCAACAAGCTGCTCGATTCCGGCGCAAAAGCCGTGAAGCTGTGGGTGGTGCAGTCAAATGACATTCCATACACGCTCTATAAAAAGCTGGGGTTTGAGGAAGTTCGCGTACACAGCTTTTGCCTTATTAATATGAAAAGCCGCGATTTGAAAAGGGACTTTGCGCACCCTCTTTAAAAGCTTTGTGCAGGTTTTTTATCCGAGCCGCGCTTTGCCCTGTCGGACATTTGCGCTTTCATGCGGCTGCAAAAAGCACATGATTGCCGCCATAAAAAAGAGGCTGTCCTCAAAGACAGCCTCTCTCACTATACCGAACCGCTTTCTTCGATTATTTCAAAGCGTCGCGGCGTCGGGACTTCTGAGCACGGACAAAACCCTGTGGCAGTTTTTAATTGTCACGTCTTTCACGGCTCCTGTGCCCTCTCCGTCTATCGTCCACTCCATCGGCTCCCCGCTCACAACGCGAACCTTGCTCGTCGTCAGGAAGGTGAGAAAATCCGTGTGCACGCCGCGCGTCTGCTCGATATCCATCAGCACATTGATAATCGTCTGTATTTCCTCTAGCTTTGTCGGCATTTTTATGAGCGTTATCTCGAGCAGGCCGTCGTCGAGCTTGGATCCGCCCAACGCATTTCGAAACCCGGCGATTGACACTGAGTTTGTAAAAAGTCCGATTATATAGTCATTTTCAATGACACCGCCGTCGTATTCAAGGCGTATGTGGGAATATTTTATGCTGGAAAGTCTCTTTATCCCCTCGAGTATATAGGCCGTTCTGCCGAGCACATTTTTGGCATCCTGCGGCGTTTTGTATGTCACCTCTGTCAAAGCGCCGAACCCTGCGACATATGTGAAATATCTGTCGTTGAAAAGCCCGACGTCGATGGGAAAGGGCATCCCGGCTGCGGCAATTTCCGCTGCCTGCTGCATATTGCCCGGAATCCCGAGACTGTAGGCATAGTCGTTGGTGGTTCCTGCAGGCACAACTCCGAGAGTCGGCTTTTTTTTGAGCGTCATAATCCCGTTGAGGACCTCGTTGACTGTACCGTCCCCTCCGCTGACCACAATGCGGTCAAAGCCCTCGCCGTGCATTTTAACAAAGTCCATCGCATCGCCCTTTGACTGGGTGGTTCGCACGCTGACATCGAAGCCCCCTTTTATAAAGGTGTCAATTGCAAAGAGAAGATGGTTTTTGATTTCAGCCTTACCTGAGCGCGGGTTGATAATGTACAGAAGCTTTTCGCCCATATGGGACTCCTTTCTCAGCCGTTTGCAAATGAGAATAATTTTCTGTTTAAATTATACTACTAATCTGATATAATCTCAATTATATGGCACCATAAATTATGTTGTCGTGAACAAAGACCCCATCAAAAAGGAGCAATATGGAAGAAAAAAAGAAAAAATCAAAAGTCCCAATGATCCTGGCGGTTGTTGCTTTGACGCTTGTGATGCTTGCGGCTGTTTTTTATTTTGTGTTTCCGCAATATGCCGGTCTGTCGCCCGCAAAAACCGGCGGCGTGGTTTTGAGCATCGACGACTATGATGTCATGGCCGACGAATACCTGTATCGAGTGATGGATGCAAAAAAATATTACGAGGCCACTAACCCCGGCTATTTTGCAGAGAACCGAGATAAAGAAGCCGAGGTTTTTGATGAATTAAACCGGATGTTTGCAGGATATTATTCGCGCCTTGCTCTTGCAAACGACAAGGGTATAAAGCTCACGGACGAGGACAAAAAAGAGATTCTCGACTATGTCGAGGAGACGAAAAAAATCAATGGCGGCGAGGAAAACTACCAAAAGCTGCTGGGCGATATGTATCTCACGGAGGATTTGTATATCAGGCTCACCCAAACCGAGCTTATTTTGAGCAAGCTCGGAAAGCAGTTCTACGATGAGGGCGATATGTCAAATGTGTCCGATCAGGAGATCGCCGATTACGCAAAGGAACGCGGGTTTGTCGGCGCAAAGCACATCTTAATTTTGCGCGGCGAAACAGAGGCCGAGGACGCAGAGAAGAAAGAGCTTGCAGAGAGCATACTCAAAAAGCTTCGAAGCGGTGCAAATTTCGACGAGCTGAGTGCCAAATACAACGAGGATCCCGGAATGATCGACACCCCAGAGGGCTACACCTTCGCGTTTGGCGAGGTAGAAGAAGAGTTCTACAACGGCGCACTCGCTCTCAAGGTGGGCGAAATCAGCGAAATTGTCGAATCCAAAACACTCGGATATCATATAATAATGAGGACAGAGACGAACAAGGAACTTATCAAAAACAACATCATAATGAACAATATCGACGCTCTCTTTGATGAATATGCGTCCAATGCAAAAATCTCTTTGGGGCGCGGCTACCACTGGATGAGAATGAGCGATTTTGCTTGGACCGGTCCGACCGGCGGAGTCGGTGCAAAAGCAGAAGACAACGCCTCCGGCGACAAAGCGCCCGACTCGGACAAATAAAAAGATAAAGAAAATTAAAAACATCATAAATCGCGAGGATGAAAAATGAAAACAGAATTTAACTTTCCGAAAATCGACCTGCACTGCCATTTGGACGGTGCGATTGACCCAAAAACGATGATGGAGCTTGCCCGCGAGCGCAAAATCAAACTTCCCGCGGAAACGCTCGAGGAGTTCATTCCGTTTGTCACATTTGGGCCCGGCTGCGGCAGTGTAAACGAATATCTCAAAAAATTCGATCTGCCGATTGAAATTTTGCAGGATGCAAAGGCTCTCGAGCGCGTGATGTATGAGCTTGTCAAGCGGCTTGACAGCGAGGGTCTTGCGTATGCCGAAATCAGGTTTGCCCCACAGCTTGCGACAGCGAAGGGCATGACGCAGTTTGAGGCGGCCGAGGCGGTCATTGCCGGCAAGGAAAGGGCGCTTTCGGAATGCAAAAACATAAAAATCGGCATCATTGTGTGCGCCATGTGCCTCGGCACTGCCGATATCACCCGCAAGCAAAATTTCGAGACGCTGGAGGTTGCAAAGCAGCTTAAGGGCAAGGGAATCGACGCTTTCGATTTGGCCGGCTGTGAGGGTATCTGCCCTCTTTCGGATTTTGCCGAGCTTTTTGACAAGGCGCGCGAATACGGCCTAAACTACACCTGCCACGCCGGTGACAGTCATATTGCAGCGGAGGTCGGCACTGCAATCAATCTGTTCGGTTCAAAGCGAATCGGACACGGGCACCACATCTTCGACGACAAGGAGCTTTGCCGCCAAGCCATCGAAAAGGATGTGACGTTTGAGGTCTGCATCACAAGCAACATTCAGTGCGAGACACAGCCCTCCTACGAGGAGCATCCGATAAAAAAGATGTATGACATGGGTATGAAAGTCACCCTCAACACGGACAACATGGTCATTGCTGGTGTCACGCTTGACAGCGAGTATAAAATTGCGATGGAGCGCTGCGGCTTTACCATGGACGACCTTATAAAAATGAACATCAACTCCGCAAAGGCCAGCTTTCTCGACGAGAAGAGCAAGGCGGAGCTTATCCAAAAATTAGAATCGTGTTTAAATCACTGACGGAGGAAATTGACATGTCTGAAGATTTGTTGAATCACTTCAAGGAATCAATCGTTTCGGGAATCTATCGCCACTTTAAGGGGAACCTGTATGAGGCTTACGGCGTCGCAATACACAGCGAGACGCGCGAGCCAATGGTTGTCTACCGCGCGCTGTACGGTGACCGCGGCATATGGGTGCGCCCTGCTGAGATGTGGAACGAGAGTGTGGACTATAACGGTGAAACGGTAAAGAGATTCACCTATGTCGGTCAGCGCACCGAAACAAAGGATGAGTGAACTTGTTAAGTAAAATAATAGTAGAACGCTTTGCGCGCGGTGGCGGCAAGAAGCGCTCGCGCGGCGCGTTTGGAACCTTTGCCGGTGCTGTCGGGCTTGCCTGCAATGCGTTTTTGTTTGCAGTAAAGCTGCTCGTCGGCCTCGTCTCCGGGAGCCTTGCGATAATCGCGGACGCGATAAACAACCTGTCCGATGCGGGTTCTTCTGCCGTGACCGTTCTCAGCTTTAAGCTCTCCGGCAAGCCAGCAGACAACGAGCACCCCTTTGGACACGCGCGCATTGAGTATCTTTCCGGCGCTTTCATCGCCATAGTTATCGAAATAATCGGCACACAGCTGCTAAAAAGCTCTGTGGAAAAAATTATAACGCCCGCTTCTGTTGAGTTTTCGGCCATAACTTTCGGCGTGCTAATTCTCGCGGTGCTGGTCAAGTTTTTTATGCGCAACCTGTACATAGCCGTCTCAAAAAAAATCGACAGCACCGTGCTGCTCGCAGCTGCGAGCGACAGTCTCAACGATATGATAACCACCTCCGCCGTTTTGGCTTGTGCTGTGTTCCAATATGCCTTTGACATAAACCTCGACGGCTATGTCGGCGCAGTCGTGGCGGTGTTTATCATTATCTCAGGGCTTTCTATTTTGAAAAGAGCGCTGAACCCGCTCATCGGAGAGGCGCCCGACCAGGCACTGATAGACAGTATATACAACAAGATAATGTCCTACCCCGGCGTGCTGGGACTGCATGATCTTCTCGTGCACAGCTATGGACCCGCGACGCGCTTTGCCACCGTTCATGTGGAGATGTCCGCAGAGGAAAGTCCTCTTGTCAGCCACGGTGTGCTCGACGACATTGAACGCGATGTCGAGTCGGAGTTGGGCGTCAAGCTCGTCATCCACCTCGACCCTGTCGTCAAGCTGGATGATGAGATGACCGCTATCAAAAACAAAGTCGTTGAAATCGTTGCATCCATCGATGAAAAGCTGGAAATACACGATTTTCGCGCCGTGAGAACCCACAACCACATCAAGGTAATTTTCGATGTCGCAGTCCCGACAGACTTTAAAGGCAATGCAGACAACCTAAACGGCTTTATTGCGGCAGGGATAGCCGCCTATGACTCCACGATATTCCCTGTCATGGAGATAGACAGAGCGTACAGAAAACATTCTGAAAGAAAGTAGAGCATAATGGAAAAAGAAAACGAGAAACTAAGCAAGCGAGAAAGCAATATACAGGCACTCAAATTTTTATTGTTCTCCTGCTCTGCCGGACTGATTCAAATTGGCAGCTTCACGCTGCTGAGCATGATAATAGAACCGTACTGGCCGTCATATTTGATTTCGCTCATTTTGTCGGTGCTCTTCAATTTCACGGTCAACAGGCGCTTTACCTTTAAATCCGCCACAAACGTACCGGTCGCCATGCTCAAAATCATCGCCTATTACTGTGTGTTCACTCCTGTGACGACGATTGCCGGCGACTATTGCTCAAAGACCTTGGAAATTCCTGATTTCGTTGTTTTGATAGTGACGATGATTCTCAATTTCGTGACGGAATTTCTCGTGTGCAAGTTCTTTGTCTACCGCGGAAGCATCAATACAAACGACCTCGCAAAAAAAGAAAAAGAGCGCGCCGAAGCCGCTGCTCAAAGCACTACTTCTGTCAAGTAAAACCTCTTTTGGCGCAATTGCGCATAAAGAGCATAAAACAAAAGAGCCTTGCAGGGAATAGCCCGGCAAGGTTCTTTATTTTGTCTAATATCAGAGCCTCGCGACAAGCTCCGCTATCTGCACCGCATTCGTTGCCGCGCCCTTTCGCAGCTGATCGCCGCAGCACCAGAGCGAAATTCCTCTGTCATCGGTCAGGTCACGGCGCATTCTGCCGACAAAGACAGCGTCCTGATCGCTCGTCTCAAGCGGCATCGGATATACCGAGTTTTCGGGGTCGTCCACCAAGCGGCAGCCCGCCATTTTTGCAATTGCCGCTCGCGCCTCGGCCACATCGATGGCGCTTTTTGTAAACACATTGATGGAAATCGAGTGACTGCGCATCACCGGCACGCGCACGCAGGTGCAGCTGACCTTCAGATTCGGCAGATGCAAAATTTTTCTGCCCTCGTTTTGCATCTTCATCTCCTCTGTTGTGTAGCCGTCTGCGCCAAAAGAGCCTATCTGTGGGATGAGATTGCAGACAATCTGGTGCTGAAACAGGTTAACCGTCGGGTTGTCGCCGTTCGCCGACTCTTTAATCTGCGTCTCCAGCTCGAGTATGCCGTTTGCGCCGGCGCCGCTGACAGCCTGATATGTCGAGGCTATCATGTGCGTTATCGGAGAAAGTGTATTTATGCCGTTTATCGCCATGAGGGCGATTATTGTCGAGCAGTTCGGGTTGGAAATTATGCCATTATGAAGGCGCACATCGCCGCCGTTTATTTCCGGAATCACCAGAGGTACATCGTCACGCATGCGAAAAGCGCTCGAGTTGTCAACAAATACCGCGCCCGCCCGCTTTATTGATGGCGCATACTTTGCTGCAAGCTCGTTGCTCGCAACACCAAGCACAATGTCCATGTCGTCAAATGAGCCCTCGCGCGCTTCCTCGACGTAGAGCTTTGTCTTCCCGTACAGAATTTCCCTCCCGGCACTTCTCCCGCTGGCCAAAAGCCTGAGTTTTCCTATGGGAAATCCCCGTTCCTCGAGTATCCTCACCATTTCGCAGCCCACGGCGCCCGTCGCTCCCAGCACCGCGATATTTAAGTTTTTAATCATATGCATTGCACTCCTTTTATAAATCAAGCAAAGCTGTTATATAGTACACGTATGGTTTTTTGGAAATCGCTGTCATTTACACCAACAATTATGTTGATTTCGTCCGCGCCTTGGTCTATCATTCTTATATTGATTCCGTTGTCTCCGAGCGCTCGAAAGAGCTTTCCGGAAATACCGGGCTTTTGTGCCATGCGGCGCCCGACAACCGCGACCAGGCTTATCCCGTCGGCCACGCCGATAGTGTCCGGCTCACACAGCCTTTTTATTTCGGAAATCAAATCATAAATACATCGCGACACAGCGTCAGTTGACACCACGAGCGAAAAGCTATCCACCCCGCTCAGCACATGCTCGACATTGACAGAGAATTTTTCTGTGGCCTCCAGCGCTTTTCGGACAGTTCCAAAGCCGCCGGACATGCCGCTTTTTGCAAGCGTTATTATTGAAAAATGTTTTTTGCCTGATATTCCCGTGATAAAGCGTGAAAGCTCCTCGGCATTTTCCTCAAAGCTCTCTTGTATGTAGGTTCCGTTTGAGTTAGGTGAATTTGTATTTCTTATGTTGAGCGGTATCTTGCCATTTCGCACAGGCAAAACCGCATCCTCATGCAACACCTCGGCGCCCATGTATGAAAGCTCGCGCAGCTCACTGTATGTTATGCGCTCTATAGCTCTCGGGTTCTCCACAATATGCGGATCCGCCATCAGAATTCCTGCAACGTCTGTCCAGTTTTCATACGTATTTGCATTTACCGCAGCCGCTGCAATAGCACCCGTTATGTCGGAACCGCCGCGCGAAAACGTCCTGATTTTTCCGTCCGGCATGGAGCCGTAAAAGCCCGGTATTGCAATATTTCCAAAGCTTTCGTGCGCCCTCGCTATCGCATCATTTGTCTTTTGAAAGTCGACCTTTCCGTCATATCCGAAGAAAATCAGCTCGGAGGCATCGACAAATTCATATCCGATGTATTTTGCCATGAGCTTTGCTGCGAGATACTCTCCGCGCGAGGCGAGATAATCCATCGACATGTGTTTGTTCATTTTTGACGCAATTTCGGCAAATTCGAGTTCAAGGTCAAGTTCGATTTCACACTCAGCCGCGATTTCAAAAAAGCGCTCTTTGATAAGCTCAAAAATGTCGCTATAGGATACGCCGTATTTGAGGTGCGCGTGGCACAGGTACAGCAAATCTGTGATTTTATGGTCGTCCCCGCTTCTTTTTCCCGGTGCCGAGAGAACAACAATACTCCTCGACTCGTCAAAATGCACAATATCGCGCACCTTTTTGAATTGACGTGAGTCCGCGAGAGAAGAGCCGCCGAATTTTGCAACTATAATCATACTTTATCCTCATAAAGCCCGGCAAAAAACAAATGCGGGTCAAGCTCTTTCATTTTTTTTGCTTTTTGATGCATGTATGAAACGGGAAGCGGCTTTGTAATGCACACATAATTGCCATCTATTTCGCTTTTATCGTCGCTTTCCGCATAGAACTCATCCGCCGCACTTGCATTGGAAGTTCTCACGTAATAGCTGTGGCACGCCGTGTCGTTGGCAATTTGGAAAGCCTCTGGGTGCCTTGTATTTGCGCCGTCGTGCCGAAATGCGATGTCGGCGAGATCCGCGACAACTGTCGCTCCTGTCGGGTCGCTGCCCGCGCCCTGTCCGAAAAAGCCGAGCTTGCCGGAACGGGCGCCGACAAGGTAGATGAAATTATAATTGCTCGGAATGGCACCTTCAACTGCCGTGTCGGCAAAAAGCGTCGGCTCCGCAAACGCACTTACCGCGCCGCCTTGCTTTTTTGCAAAGATGAAAAGCTTGCACACCCTTTTAAGCGATTTGAACCGCTCTATATCAAAGCCTTTTATATCCCTTATGCCGAAAAACGGGATATCCTGCTCCGTTACAGCCGCATTAAACGCGCACCTTGCGCTTATCACGCACTTTCTGTGAGAGTCGAGGGCATCGATATCCGCCGACGGGTCAGACTCCGCAAATCCCAGTCTCTGCGCTTCTTTGAGCGTATCATCAAAATCTGCACCCTGCTTTGTCATGGCGTCCAGAATGAAGTTGGTCGTCCCGTTGACGATGCCGCCAACCTCAATTATTTCGTCTGTTCGCGCCGCACGCGAGAGCGAAAAAAGCCAGGGTATTCCTCCGCCGACACTCGCAGAATAACGAAGCTCGACTTTGTTCTCCTGCGCAGCTGCCTCCAGCTCCTCCCCACAGGCGCTTATAAGCTGCTTGTTCGCCGTGACCACATGTTTTTTTGCTCTGAGGGCAGCCAGCACATATGACCGCGCCGGCTCTATCCCGCCTATCGACTCGACTACAGCGTCTATTTCGCCATCCTCAAATATATCCGCCGGCTTCGTAGTCAAAAGCGATTCATAGCCGGGTAAGGCACCGATATCTAGAATTCTTTTGACGCACAGTCCGGTTTTTTTGTCGGATATCACATTGTATGCCCCGCGCCCGACATTTCCAAAGCCCATAATTCCAATATTCATATAAATTTCGCTCCTTGATATGTCTTTATAGCAAAGACACTTGTATTTCCATAGGAAACACGTTATCATATTTATTATTGAATTGCAATAGCAAAAAGGAAAATAACACATGATTTACAAAAGCTCACGAAACTGCTCTCTGACCGCCAACGCCTGCGAAGCAGTGCTGCGCGGAATAGCGCCGGACGGCGGACTTTACATGACAGACGACTTTTTGCCGCAGCAGCAGGACCTCAAGGCTCTTCTCAAAAAGAGCGACCTTGCGATAGCCGAGGATATCGTCGGCGGTCTTCTGCCCGATTTCGGTAAGGACTGCATCGGTGACATCATCTCAGCTTCATATGAGAACAAATTTGAGGGCGGCGCTCTTGCACCGCTCGTCGCCGTGGGCAGCAAATTTGTTTTGGAGCTTTATCATGGGCCTACGTGCGCCTTCAAAGATATTGCGCTCTCCGTTTTGCCTCAGCTAATGGCGGCCGCCAGAAAAAAGCTGGGGGTGCAGGGTCAAACGCTCATCCTCACGGCCACCAGCGGCGACACCGGAAAAGCGGCACTCGAGGGTTTTTCCGGCGCCGACGGTATCAGAATAATTGTATTTTACCCAAAGGACGGCGTGAGTGAGGTTCAGCGGCTTCAGATGGTGACATCAGCGGGGGGAAATGTCGCTGTTTGCGGCGTCCGCGGAAACTTTGACGACGCACAAAATGCCGTAAAGGAAATTTTTTCAAGGTCGAAGACGCTGAATCCGCTGCCTAAAAAGCAGCTGCTTTCAAGCGCCAACTCAATCAATATCGGCCGCCTCGTGCCGCAGATAACCTACTATTTCTGCGCATACCGCGACCTCATCAACCGCGGCGCGCTGAGTGCAGGCACCAGGGTCAACTTTGCTGTGCCGACGGGGAACTTCGGCGATATTTTGGCGGGGTATATGGCAAAGCTCATGGGGCTGCCTGTCGCCAAGCTAATATGCGCATCCAATGAGAACAACGTGCTCACAGACTTTTTGAGGACGGGTGTCTACAACAGACACCGCGATTTTGTAAAAACCTCCTCTCCGTCAATGGATATACTCATTTCAAGCAACCTAGAGCGGCTTTTGTTTTTGCTTTTGGGTGACAATGAAACGGCGCGGCTTATGGACGAGCTGCGCGAACGCGGAGAGTATTCTATCGGTGAAAACGCGCTCCAAACGCTGCGTGAAAGCTTTGACTGCGGGTTCTGCTCACAAAACAAGACTCTTGACACAATCGGTCAGGTATACGCAAAGCACAGCTATCTGCTGGACCCACACACGGCGGTGGCGTGGCGCGTGGCGACGGAGTTTGACAGAGCCTCTGGCAACGGCTGCCCTACCGTTGTCTTGTCCACAGCTTCTCCTTACAAATTCTGTAACACCGTTCTCGCCGCGCTCGGCGAGGAGATCGACGGCGGCGAATTTGCCGCGATGGAGAAGCTGCATTTGATGACGGGCGTTACGATTCCCGAAAAGCTTCGAACTCTGCAAGCACTGCCCGTGCTGCACCGCGATGAGGAAGATTTGGACAAATTGTGGGACTATGTTTTGAGAAAGGCCGGTGAAGAGAATTGGAACAGGTAACCGTCAGAGTGCCGGCAACTTCCGCAAATATCGGGCCTGGATTTGACTCGCTCGGATTGGCGCTTTCACTTTACTGCGAAATTGGCTTTTCAAGGCTCGACGCCGGAGCTTTGGAAATAAGAGGCTGTGACAATAAATATGCCAATGACCAAAATCTGGCATATGTCGCATTCAAGAAAGTTTATGAAAAGGCAGGTGTACCTCTGCCGGGCATTCGGCTCGATATAAAATCCGACATACCCGTTTCGCGTGGGCTTGGTTCCAGCGCAGCAATGATTGTCGCAGGCGTGTGCGCGGCGAACGCCATGCTCGAATATTGTCTGTCAGCAGAAGAGCTTCTGGCAGTCGCCACAAGGCTTGAGGGACATCCGGACAATGTTGCACCCGCTCTTTTGGGCGGATTCACCGCATCTCTGCTCGATCACGGCGCTCCAAAATGCGTGTCCCTTGAAATTTCAGAAAAGTTTAAATTCTGTGCCCTGATTCCGGATTTTGAAACACAGACGCATGAGGCGCGCAGACTTTTGCCCGTTGAGGTTGATTTTGCCGATGCTGTTTTCAACGTCTCGCACACGGCGGTGCTCATCGGTGCGTTGGCGCGCGGCGACGTGGGGCTTGTGCGCGCGTCACTTGAGGATAGGCTGCATCAGCCGTACAGAAAATCGATGATAGCCGGTTTTGAAGAGGTCAAGGCCGCCGCGCAAAACGCAGGAGCCGCCGCATTTTTCATAAGCGGTGCCGGTCCGACGTGTATGTGCCTGCTGGAGAGCGACGGCGAGTATGCAAGGCGCATGTCGGAGGCTTTGCAGGGTCTAAAGCACAAGTGGAGCGCAGTTTTGCTCGATATTGACCGCAACGGAGCAAGAATAGTTGGAGGTGGTTGCCTTGAAAAATGAATACCTGATTGTCGATAAGAGAATATTGCCCGATTACTTTGAAAAAGTTGTCGAGGCGCGCAGCCTTCTCGCGGAGGGCGCTGTCGGAGAGGTCAGTGAGGCCGTGAAGCGCGTGGGCATCTCCAGAAGCACATATTACAAATACAAGGATTTTATATTCACACCCGACAGCGACACCGCGGGCAGAATGGCGGTGCTTTCTCTCATGCTAAACCACGAGCAGGGCGTGCTGTCCGAGGTACTGGCTGCCCTTTCCGCGGAGGGCGCAAATATCCTGACGATAATGCAAAATCTGCCGATAAACGGTCTTGCCAATGTCGTCATTTCGGCCGACATCTCGCATGTCGCAAAGCCGCTGGAGGATTTGGTCAAGCGTCTCGGCATGGTGCGCGGTGCAAGCAAGGCAAAGCTGGTATCCGTCGGATAAGGTCAGCACACCCCCACGAAAAAGTAACATCACGCCAAAACAATCGACTTTCAGTAAATAATACTGGCAATGTATACAAATTCGTCTGCGTCATATTGTACTTATCGACGAAGTGTGCTATGCTTATATTGCCCAAAAAGGGTAAATACTATTGAGAGGAGGAAATGAATGGCTAATATTAAACTGAGTCCGATGAACAAGCAGAAGAACATCGCGCTCATCGCGCATGACAATTTGAAAGGCGCAATGATAGAGTGGTGCAGAACCAACAAGGCTCTGCTGGAACGGCATTTTCTTGTTGGAACCGGCACAACGGCACAGCGCATATCCGAGGAGACAGGACTTCCTGTTCGCGGCTTCAACAGCGGACCGCTCGGTGGAGATCAGCAAATCGGCGCACGCATAGTCGAGGGCAAAATCGATATCCTGATTTTTTTCTCAGACCCTCTTTCTGCGCATCCACATGATCCGGACGTCAAGGCACTGCTTCGAATCGCGCAGGTTTTCGACATCCCCATGGCGAACAATGAAGCGACGGCAGATTTTTTGATCACATCGGAATTTATGAACGCCGAATACCCGAGAAGCGTCATGGAGCTTAAGAAATAGGCGAAGTGACATCTCGAAAAATGGCGTCTGCCGCGCTATGGCAGATGAACAATCTTTTTAAATGAGGTGGTAACCGGGCTTTTGGCGGTTGCCGTTTTTTTGATATAAGCACTTTGCCATGTCTGCGTCCCCGTCCTTTTGATGAAGCCGCTGTGATTAGGACGTATTTTTTTTCGAGAGCCATCTTGCAAGGCTACAATTTCATCCGTTTCGCGCCGGTTAATTTGTCCGTTACCTGTGATGCTTTTGTCAAGAGATTTGCAGTGCCTTTACCCGCGCCCTCATTCCTACTTTACAGCATCGCTCGCGATGTCGCGCTTTATCTTGCGATATGCGCGGCTGTTTCTTTGCTTGATAGGAAGAGAAAAACACAGCATAATTTCGGCAGCAAAAAAGACCACGGAATGAATTTTCATTCCGCGGTCTTTTCCTATATTGCCATCTTTTTCAGCACTGCTTTATAAGCCTTATGTAAAGAGCAACGGTTGTCGCTATCTTTTCAGTGGGGATTCTCTCGTTGTTTGCGTGAATATACCCGCGCTCCTCTTTTGAAAGCTCCATCGCCGAAAAACGCATTACCTTGTCCGATATTTTACAAAAATGTCGAGAGTCGCTGCATGCGACCATCAGATACGGCGACACTATTGCCTCGGGCCAGGTCTGCTCAATAGCCCTTTTTAGCTTGCGGTAACCGTCGGAATCGGTTTTGCTCGCGATTGACGGGTTCATTCCGTACAGCTTTGTAATTTCTATATTGTCGTTTGCGACAACCTTTTTGAGATAAGCCAGCACACTGTCCGTCGTCTCACCGCCGATAATTCTGAGATTGGCCACCACCTTAGCCTCCGGAGGAAGCACGTTGCTGGCCTTGCTCCCCTCCATCTGCGTGAACGCACAAGTTGTTCTCATCATGGCGTTAAGCTCGCCGCCCTTTGACTTGCACAGCATGTCGAGAAGCGGCTTAAAGCACCAAAGATTGGCGAATATCATCCTGAACAAAAAGCTCGAGCGCCTCCCGAGCGTGTCGAACATTCCACAGACCGGCACCGTCAGCCTCGACGGGAACGGCTTGTTTTCCACATCGACTACTGCCTTTGCCAAATTCCCAACAGGTCCGTGCGGAGGCGGAGCACTGGCATGGCCGCCGTGGCTCGCCATTCTAAACTCAACATCAGCCATTCCCTTTTCGCCTATGCCAATGAGTGCACATTTGTCCTTGACGCCGGGGAATATCTGCTCGACGACGGCGCCGCCCTCGTCCACAACAAGCTCGGGGGTTACACCGCGCTTTTCAAGCTCCGCGACTATTCCGACAGCACCTGTTCCCGCAACCTCTTCATCTCCCGCAAAGGAGAAGTAGATGTCGTTTTCGGGAACAAAGCCGCCCTTTATGAGCGTCTCCGAGGCCTCCATAACACCACATAGCGTGCCCTTTGTGTCGAGCGTTCCGCGCCCCCACAAAACACCATCTTCAATTATACCCTCAAAGGCGGGCTTATCCCACGACTCTTCGTTTGCCGGCACAACATCATAATGCGACATGAGAACCGTCGGCTTGCCGGAGCTTTTGCCCTTCCACAGGTAGAGCAAGCCTGTGTTTCCTATGCGCTCAAGCGTACAGGTTTTGTGAATTACAGGGTAGAGATTTTTTAGCAGCTCGCGAAATTTTTCGAACTCACCTTCGTCCACAAGTGACCAATCTCGGTTGCTGACCGTCTTGCAGCGAATCATTTTTGCGAGATCCTCTACAGCTTTTTTTTCGTCGAATTCAACGGCTTGCGGCTCTGCCCGTTTTTCGTCCGACGGCTTGAACATCACCGTCCTGACAATAACGACCGCAAAAAACAGCGCCAAAACTCCGAGGACAATCCAAAGCACTAACATTTATACACCCTCTTTTTTAAAATTAGATAATCTAACTACCACTTGTTCATCACTTTTTCGGCGAAGCCCATCAGGTTTTTGACCTCGAGCACTCTTCCCCCATCCAAAACGGCTTTGCCGGAAAATCTTCCGAAAACCTGATGCTGGTCACTCTTTATCAAAATGGCGCTGGTGCAGGAGGCTCTGTCAAGTACCGGCTCAAAGCGCATCTCAAAGCGCCCGTCGCTCGATGAAAACGTCCATGTTCTCATATAATCCTCATGGCCGCCGCTCATCGGAATGTCGAAAGAAACGTCCTCTAGCTTATGCGCCGCGCCACCGTAAAACAGCATGTTTTCACTCGCCGCCGACGTGTCTCCAAACCCGTATCCTATGTTAAACCCAAAGCGTTCACCCTCCACAATGCCCGAGGCCGAGCCCCAGTACCATGTGTTTGAGTATGTCCAAACGCCGCGTCCCCAGTCGAGAGTCCCAAAGCTGCTGCCCTTTTCAAAGACGTATATCTTGCCGTCAAAGCGTGCAGTTCCTGCCGCAGGCATACAGTTTATTTTTTGGTTGTAATAAAATGCCGTTTCTTTTTTTTCAAAAGGCGTCGCTATGACCATCGACTCCTCGCCTGCGTCGTCAAGCATCAGATCGCATTCAAACGGCTTTTTATCCTTGAATTTCTCCATGCGGCAACGAAGGTGTCTTTTGCCGTTAGCCGTGCAAAAGCTGATGTCGATTTTGTCGTTTTTGAAAACGGTGTCGCCACTCTTTGATGTGGACGGCAAATTCGTCTTTCCGTTTGGCATAAAGGTCATGACACTCGTGGTCTGTTCCCACGGCTTTTTGAAGTCGAGCAGAGAAACACTGTGCAGCCCCATGTACG
>JAVVTQ010000005.1:0-78425 GCA_036653595.1 Oscillospiraceae bacterium | reverse complement strand
TACAACCTTCTTGCCGTCGAGAGCCGCTGAAATATTTTTTGCATCTTCAAGCTCTAAGGCTTTGTGGTGCTCTGCCGCGCTTGTTCTCGTGTTTATCTCGTTAATTGCGCTGTTCGTGGCCGGCGACGCAATATTTTTCGGAAAAAGATAGTTTCTGGCATATCCTGCGGACACCTCGACGAGCTGTCCCTTTTTTCCGGTGCCCTGAACATCCTGATTTAAAACAACCTGCATATTATGAACCTCCGTTTATTGCGTTGTCGTCGAGATATTTATCGATTGCGCCATGTATTTTTGCGCGGACATTGTCGAGTTCCAGATTTTCGAGCTGAACTCCGGCCATCGTCTGGTGGCCGCCGCCGCCGAGACTTTCCATTATCAGCTGCACATTATATGCTCCCAGAGAGCGCGAGCTGATTCTCACCTTGTTTTGCTGCTTGACCGCGACTATCGATGCGCTTATTCCCTCAATGCTCAAAAGCTCATCCGCCGCCTGCGGAATTATAAGTGTCATGCCCTCCACGTTTTTATCGGTAACCACAACGGCACAACCGCGGTATATCTCCGCCGAAGAAACAAGAATCGCGCGCATTTTGTACATATCAAAGTCAATGGCGAAGAGCAGCCGCGCATTAGTTGGCTCTCCTCCAAGGCGGCGAAGATATGCCGCAGCATCAAAGGTTCTGACGCCTGTTCTGACTGAAAAGTCCTTTGTGTCCAGCATTATTCCCGCAAGCATGGCCTCTGCCTCGAGCTTATTTGGTTTGTTGTCAGAGGTTTCAACTTGCTGAATTAACTCCGAGATAAGCTCGCAGCAGGAGGACGCATACGGCTCATGGTAAAAGAGCACAGCATTGTCGATGTGGTTGACCATCTTTCTGTGATGGTCAATTACCACGATATTTTTGGCTTTTCCGAGAAGCTCCGGGTCGTCGAGCAGTTGTGGAACGTGGCAGTCAACTACCACGACAAGAGTTTTTTCATCTATGTAGTAGCCGGCTTCCTCCGGTGATATAAAAAGCTCTGAATAACCGTTTAAAAAGAGCTTGTTGTAGAGTGATTTTGCCATAGTCGTCTTCGGGTCGACAACGACATTTGTGTCAACCCCCAGTATGTCACAAAACCGTGCAAGCCCTATCGCAGAGCCCAGAGAATCGACATCTGACAACTTATGACCCATAATTATGACATTTTCCGATGCGGTCACAAGCTCTCGCAAAGCCGAGGCAATAACCCTTGACTTCACTTTATTCCTCTTTTCGACGGCACGCGTAACTCCGCCATAGAACTCATATCCGCTCTGAGTCTTGAGCGCGGCCTGATCTCCGCCGCGTCCCAGCGCCATGTCGAGAGCCTGGCGCGCAAGTATATGATTTTCAAACAGAGTTTTTGCGCCGCGCCCGACGCCTATAGAAAGTGTGACGGGTATTGAGTCTGTGTGAATTTTTCTTATGGTATCGAGAATCGGGAAACGCTTTTCGATTATTTTTGAGATGTGCTGTTCTTCTATCACCGCAATAAAGCTCTTTGAGGAAATGCGGCTCAGTATGCCATTCGTCTCATTGATGAAATCCTCCATCGCTCTGTTTATCTCAGAGAGAATTTCGGAGCGTTCGCTCTCGCGAGTCTGGCTTGTTGTCTCATCGTAGTTGTCTATAGTGCACACAAGAACAGAGGGTCTTGTCTTCCTGTATTCCTCAGCCTCATGGAACTGAGTATTGTCGTCGATGATAAAGGAAATGTTCAGGCTGTCCTTGCCGTGAATCGAGGAATTTGAGTAAATTCTAAAATGCAGATCCTTTGCGGTGCAGTCTCTTCCCACAAGCTCTTTGGCAGCGTCAAAGTCAAAATCGGAAATGGTTTTTTTTATGTTTTCGAGATAGATGTCCTTTTGCGGAACGAACGTCGCCTTAAAGCTCGCGTTGTACCAAAGGACGCTGTCCCTCGTGTCGGTTACGACAACCGGGATTTGCATTGATGAAAAAATTGACTGCTGTGCAGAACTCATGCCCTGATGAGATCCTGTGAGAAGCGCGGCCATTATGCGCCTGATTTTGACAGCGTTAATCACAAAAACCGCAAACAGCGCGACAGCAACTATCAGCAGCGCAGCAGCAAACCAAATGCTGGTAAATGACGAGACAATCGCTGCCGCGACAACAAGCAGCGTCAGAAAAAGCCATATCAACTCTCTTGAAATACCGCGCCGTTTTTTCATAATTTCTCCGTAAACATCAGATATCCATTATAACCGGCAAAATCATCGGGCTGCGCTTTGTGCGCTGATACATGAGCTTGCCGAGGTCTTCTCTGATTTTTAGTTTCTTGTCACTCTTATTTCCGGTCTTGTTGGCACTGTTGTCGATTATTGTTCTCACAAGCGCCTTTGCCTCATCGATGAGCGCCTCCGAGTCTCGCATATAAATGAAGCCGCGCGAAATTATATCCGGACCCGACACAAGCTCACCTGTCTCTGAATCAATTGAGCACACAACCACGACGAGGCCGTCCGATGACAGATGCTTTCTGTCGCGCAGCACGACGCTGCCGACATCTCCGACACCCAAACCGTCCACCAATATGCTCCCTGCCTTGACGACCCCGGCAAAGTGCGCGCCACCGTTGTGAAATTCAATTTGCTTTCCGATTTCCGGTATGATTATTCGCTCCTGAGGAATCCCCATCTGCTCGGCGGTCTTTGCATGTTTAATGAGATGCTTGTACTCACCGTGCACAGGTATGAAGAATTTGGGTCTTGTCAGGTTAATAATGAGCTTCTGCTCTTCTTGACAGGCGTGACCTGAGGCATGCACTTCATACATTGACTCATAAATCACGTCGCTTCCGAGCTTCAGCAGCTCGTTTATAACTCTGATTACCATCTTTTCATTTCCGGGAATCGGCGTAGCCGAGATTATAATCAAATCCAACGAGCTGATTGTAACCTGCTTATGGCTTCCCGACGCCATGCGCGACAGCGCGGACATGGGCTCGCCCTGGCTGCCCGTTGTTATGATTATCAAATCGCTAGGCTTTACCTTACCTATGTCGTTTATCGCAACTATCATGTCCTCGTCAAATGACAGGTAACCGAGCTCGCTTGCAATCCTCGTGTAGTTTTCCATGCTTCTTCCGGAGAATGCAATCTTGCGGTCATGCCTCTTTGCGAGGTCGATTATCTGCTGTATGCGCTGTATGTTTGAGGAAAATGTTGCAATCAGTATTCTCTTTCCCTCGCCGCGCGCGAACAGATTCTCCAGTGCGACACCGACCTTGCTCTCCGTGGGGCTGTGACCCGGACGCTCCGAGTTTGTGGAATCCGACATCAGGGCGAGGACGCCCTTTGAGCCGATTTCGGCGAATCTCGCAAGGTCTATTGTTTCGTCGAAAACAGGTGTAAAGTCAACCTTAAAGTCTCCCGTGTGGACAATCACTCCCGCGGGCGTTGTGATTGCGAGCGCTATAGAGTCGGGAATTGAGTGGTTGACGCGAATTGCCTCGACGGACATGCATCCGAATTGAACGACTTGTCCTGTCGTGATGCAGTTCAGCTTTGACTTTTCAAATATTCCGTGCTCCTTAAGCTTCTCGCCTATCAGTCCGATAGCCAGAGGCTTTCCATATATAGGGACATTGATTTCTTTAAGAAAGAAAGGAATCGCACCGATATGGTCCTCGTGTCCGTGAGTTATGATAACCCCGCGCAGAGTGTCCTTAATCTCGCTCAAATACGTGAAATCAGGTATAACAATGTCTACTCCGAGCATTTCATCGTCCGGAAATCCCATGCCGCAGTCAACGATAAAGCTGTCTCCGTTGCACTCAAAAACAGTTATATTCTTGCCCACCTCACCCAGGCCTCCGAGCGGTGTTATGCGCAGAGATGCATTTCGGTCCGTGACCGTGTACTTATTTTCCAAATCTCTCGATTTAACCGAGAGATGGGTTTCTTTGACCTGTGCAGCACCCTTTTTGAGTGGCTTTCTATCTTGAAGTCCAGCTTTTGGTCTGTTAAAATTTTTGTTTCTTTGCGGTCTTGACTTCTTTTCTTCTGTCTGTTTGACAGCACCCTTTTCGGCGCCGCTCTGCGCCGCGAGAGGAAGAATCCTCTCAAAAGCCTTTGGCTTTTTTGTGCCGTCATGATTTTTGTTCTTGTTTGTATCCTGTTGCAAACATTTACCTCCATTGGATTTATTTTTAACAATTGTCCGATTATAAATAACGCGAAATCCGCGTCAAAATTTCAAGTCAGATATAATGTGCTTACATTTGTTACAGTGTTAATTTTAACCTTTTCAAATCATATTTGCAAGCGGTGTCAAATTGAGATGCAAATAATTATTATTTTGTGTTTATTTCGAATATCGTTTATATTATAATATATAACATACCTTATGGAGACTATTATGCAAAAAGAAGTCAAGTTATATACCGACGGCGCATGCTCAAACAATCCCGGGCCCGGAGGCTGGGCTGCAATTCTCGTCTATGGCGGCAAGGAGCTGGAGCTGTCCGGTGCGGAGAATGCAACAACTAATAACAGAATGGAGCTGACGGCTGTCATCCGCGGTCTTGAGGCTCTAAAGGAGCGCTGCTGCGTGACCGTTATAAGCGACTCGAAATATGTTGTCGACGCGATATCAAAGGGCTGGGCCGTCAATTGGCGCAGGCTGGGATGGAAGAATTCGCAGAAGAAAACTCCCCCAAACGTGGATTTGTGGGAGCAGCTTCTCGCGCTCGTCGCAGAACAGGACGTCGAGTTTCTCTGGGTTCGAGGTCACAATGGCCACGCTTATAACGAGCGCTGTGACCGGTTGGCCGTGTCTGCTTATGAAAATCTGAAATAGCAGTTGAATATGATACTAATTTGGTATATTATGAATCTGAAATAATAGCAAAGGAGCTTTAAACATAATATGAAAAAGTTTGTTTATGCGGACAACGCGGCGACAACGCCTGTTTCACAGCATGTTTTGGATTCCATGCTCTCTTTTTTGAGTGAGCATTATGGCAATCCCAGCAGTGTCTACGATATATCCTCCGTCACCAAAAACGCAATTGAAGAGTCGAGGAAAAAGGTCGCTTTAGCTCTCGGCTGCGAACCACAGGAAGTTTTTTTCACCTCGTGCGGCACAGAATCCGACAACTGGGCAATAAAGGGCGCTGCTTTTTCACCTAAAAACAAAAATAAAAACCACATCATAACTTCAGCTATCGAACATCACGCCGTGCTTCACAGCTGCGAGCATCTCAAGAAATTCGGATATGAAATAACATATCTTCCCGTCGACAAGAACGGCTTTGTCAACCCCGTTGATGTCAAAAACGCTATAACCGACAAGACTGCGCTTGTTAGCATAATGTATGCAAACAATGAAATAGGCACCATTGAGCCTATTTCTCAGATTGGCGCAATCTGCCGCGACAAAGGCGTGCTCTTCCACACGGATGCTGTACAGGCCGTCGGAAATGTCAGAATCGACGTCAAAGCACAGAGCATCGACATGCTTTCGCTCTCAGGTCACAAGCTCAACGCGCCAAAAGGAGTGGGTGTTTTATATGTCCGAAGAGGCGTCGTGCTTGACACCTTTATGGACGGCGGTGCTCAGGAAAGCGGAAAGCGCGCCGGCACCGAAAACGTGGCGGGCATCGTTGCTCTCGGAACCGCTATAGAAGACGCTTATGCACATTTCGACGAAAAGGTGGCCAAGCAGAGGCAAATTCGCGATTATGTTATGGAAAGGCTGCTCAATATCGAGCGGGTGCGTCTAAACGGCGACAAGAATGTGCGGCTTGCGGGAAACCTCAATGTCTCGGTTGAAGGAATTGAGGGCGAGTCCCTTCTGCTGCTGCTCAATATGAACGGAATAGCCGCCTCCTCAGGATCTGCGTGCACCTCCGGCGCTCTTGACCCAAGCCATGTGCTTTTGGCAATCGGCCTTCCTCACGAAATTGCCCACGGCTCGCTGAGACTGACATTTGGCCCCCAAAACACAATGGATGATGCGGAATATATTTGTGAAAAGCTTCCCGAAATAATTGGCAGACTGCGCGCAATGTCGCCTGTCTGGGAGAGAATAAAGAAAGAGGAAATATGACAATGTACAGTGAAAAAGTGCTTGACCATTTTTCAAATCCGCGCAATGTCGGTGAAATTGAAAACGCCGACGGCATCGGCGAAGTCGGAAACGCAAAATGCGGCGATATCATGAAAATGTATCTAAAAATAGATGCCGGAATAATCACGGATGTCAAGTTCAAAACTTTTGGCTGCGGTGCCGCCGTCGCGACAAGCTCCATGGCCACCGAGCTTATAAAAGGCAAGTCCGTCGACGAAGCACTGAAGCTCACCAACAAGGCAGTTGTGGAGGCGCTGGACGGCCTGCCGCCGGTAAAGCTCCACTGCTCTGTGCTTGCCGAGCAAGCAGTTAAGTCAGCGCTTGCTGATTATTACACAAAGCTTGGTATAGACCCAACGCCGCTTGTCGGCGAAATCGGAGAATGCGATGCCTGTCACAGCTTATAAAAACAGAATACTTGTGGCTTTGAGCGGAGGAGTTGATTCCTCCGTTTGCAGTCTCATGCTCGCAAAACAAAATTACGACGTCGAGGGCGTCGTTTTTTTGATGAGCGATGCGCATGCTCCTGCGGTCGCAGCAGCCCAAAAAAGTGCCGAAGAGCTTGGAATCGAGCTTCACATTTTTGATTTGCGCGGTGAATTTGAAAAAAACGTCATCCTCCCCTTTTGTGAGACTTATTGTTTTGGAAAAACTCCGAACCCGTGCATCATATGCAACCCTCTCGTAAAGTTCAAAGCGCTCTGTGACATGGCTGACAAACTTGGTATTCGAGAAGTTGCAACAGGCCATTACGCTCTGGTTGAGAACATATGCGGCGAATTCATAGTAAAAAAGGCGCTCAGCCTTGAGCGCGACCAGAGCTATATGCTGTATCGCCTGCCCCAGAGCATTTTGTCGAGGCTCGTTTTGCCTCTGGGCTGCTTGATGAAGCAGGAGGTCAGAGCCTTGGCCCAGAGTAAGGGGTTAAGCTCCGGTAACGCTCCTGACAGTCAGGAAATATGCTTTATTCCCGACAACGACTACCCTTCTTTTATACACTCGCGCGGCATGTCCGGAAAACCCGGAAGCTTTATTTCTCCTGAAGGTTTTGTGGTCTGCGCCCATAAGGGTGTTGAAAACTACACCGTCGGACAGCGGCGCGGGCTCAATGTGAGCTTTGGGAAGCCGGTTTACGTGTCCTCTATTGAGGAAAACGGCAACATCAAGCTCGGGTACTCATCAAATGAATACTCATCAAAAATACTCGTCAAGGACGCCATATTTACAAAACTCTATGAGCACTGCGACGAGAAAAATCTTTTTGTAAAGGTACGTTCTGCCGCAAAACCTGCAAAATGCACGGTTTCTGCGCGCACCGATAACAGCTTTGAACTGACCTTTGAGACGCCCTTGCGCGCGCCGGCGCCCGGACAGTCCGCCGTGCTCTATTGTGAAGAGTGCATCGTCGCAGGCGGAATAATTGAATGCTGTTTTTGTTGATGAAGAAAAGTTTGTGTGGTAATATTAGTTATTACGTCTTTTAGGAGCAGATTATGGAAGATACGAGTTCAAATTTCATACACGATATAATTGATGAGGATATCACCGCAAATACGGCTTTGAAAGTCCATACACGATTTCCCCCCGAGCCAAATGGTTATCTTCATATTGGAAGCGCCAAAGCTATATGGATAAACTCCATGACGGCAAAAAAGTACGGGGGAACGTTTAATCTCAGGTACGACGACACAAATCCTGTGCGTGAGGATGACGAATATGTCCAGTCGATTCTCGAGGATATGAAGTGGCTCAAAGCGGAGCCTACCGGAGGTATTTTTTACGGTTCCGACTACTTTGACGCCTGCTATGAGTATGCCATTAAGCTCATAAAGGACAAAAAGGCTTATGTATGCTCCCTGTCTGCCGACGAAATGCGCGATTACCGCGGCACATTAACGGAACCGGGCAAAAACAGCCCCTACCGCGACAGGAGTGTGGAAGAAAACCTCGATTTGTTCAATCGCATGAAAAACGGAGAATTTCCAAACGGAGCACATACACTTCGCGCAAAAATAGACATGGCTAGTCCAAATATGAATATGCGTGACCCCGCCATTTACCGAATTCTCCACACGCCTCACCACCGTCAGGGCGACAAGTGGTGCATCTATCCCCTATATGACTACGCTCACCCAATACAGGACGCACTTGAGGGAATAACGCACTCTCTTTGCTCTATTGAGTTTGAGAACCACCGCCCGCTGTACGAATGGGTTGTGGACAATATCGGCTTTGATTGCAAGCCAAAGCAGCGCGAGTTTGCTCGGCTGAATGTAACCTACACCGTTATGAGCAAGCGCTATCTTCGTGAACTTGTCGAGACAAAAGTCGTCGATGGCTGGGATGATCCGCGCATGCCGACCCTGTGCGGGCTGCGCCGCCGTGGCTATACACCTGAGTCCATTCTCCGCTTTGTGCAAACCGCCGGCATTTCAAAGGCATACAGCATCGTCGATATCGGTCTGCTCGAACACTGTATCCGCGATGAGCTGAATGAAACGGCCGACCGCCGCATGGCTGTCATCGATCCCGTAAAGGTCACCTTGACAAACTATCCCGCGGATAAAACCGAGTATTTCGAAGTCGCCAACAATCCCGGAAACCCCGACTCGGGGACACGAAAGGTTGAATTCTCGAAAGAGCTTTATGTTGAGCGCGCCGATTTCATGGCTGAGCCGCCACCAAAATACTTTCGCCTGACTCCCGGCAAGGAGGTCAGACTGATGTCAGCTTATATCATTAAGTGTGAAAGCTTCAAAATGGACGCAGACGGAAACGTGACGGAAATTTTTTGCTCTGTAGACCCGGAAACGGGCGGCAAAAATCCGGCTGACGGCAGAAAGATTAAAGGTACAATCCACTGGGTTTCTGCAAAAAGCTGTGTTCCCGCAGAAATTCGCATATACGACAGGCTTTTCACATTGGAAAATGTTGGGGATATCCCCGAAGACAAATCCTATGGCGACTATCTCAACCATGATTCCATCAAGTCATACCCGAATGCAAGGCTTGAGAATTCACTCATAACCGCAGCACAGGGCACTCGCTTTCAATTTGTGAGAAACGGATATTTTATCAAGGACTGCAAAAATGACAACGTCTTCAACAGCATTGTCAACCTAAAGGATACGTGGGCAAAGCTCAATATCTGATAACGCTTTAGGCATTTTTTCAAAGCATTATAAAAGACCTGTGCTAAAATAGCTCAGGTCTTTTTTGTCTTCAGATTTGATTGCAGCGCTATTTATTCTCAGTCTGTGCCATGCCGACGTTGGCGGCAAACCTGCTCACATTTTTTTCATACTTCTGCCTGTCGTCTCTGTAACAGGAAATGTGCTTTGCTCCTTTTACTATATACAGCTTGCGCTGTGATTTGCATGCTTCAAACAATTTGTAGGCCATCCATACGGGTACGACGCTGTCAGCGTCTCCGTGAATGAACAAAATGGGAACCTTTGCGCTCTTTACCTGCTCCACAGGTGCCGCATCTTTAAAGCTATAGCCTGCAAACAGTCTGCAAATCAGGCTTATAATCGGGACAAGCAAAAAAGCGGGCAGCTTCAATTTTGTTTTTATTATCGCGGAAATTTCCTCATATGCAGATGTGTAGCCGCAATCCGCGACTATACCCATGACCTGAGCGGGCAGCTTTTTTTCACCGCTTGCGGACATAACCGTGGCAGCGCCCATAGAAATACCGTGCAATAGAATATTGCAGATATTCTTGTTCCTCTCGACAATAAATTTGCACCAACCGATGCAGTCAAGTCTGTCAAGACAGCCAAACCCGATATATTTTCCCTCGCTTTCACCGTGTGCTCTGTTGTCGGGCAAAAGAATGTTGTAGCCCATTATCTCTCGGTAAAACCTCACATATGAAGCATATGCGTGCACACCCGTGCTCTTGTAGCCATGAATTGCTATGACTGTATTTTCAGAAGGCATCGCAGCGGGAATATACAGTCCTTTAAGTGTCAGAGAATCAAATGATTTTATGCTCACCTGTTCACACGGAAGCTCGCGCAACCATTTCTCGGCAGCGGCGGCCTCGTCGTCGAGAGCTCTCCATTTTGACTCTGAGTTTTGGTCATTGTCCTTGGATGCATCGCCGCTTGTGCGCACAAGCATTTTTTTAAATATCATGTACGATACCGCAAAAAGCGCAAGGATTATAAGCAAGATAGCGCCCAGAATATAAAACATACTGCCCTCCGTTGAAATGTCCTAATATATTATATTGTACACTTTTCAAATGTATTATCAATAATATTTTGTGAATAAGTGCAACTGGTGAATATAAAAAAACCCGGTATAACCGGATTTCTTTTAAAAACTGTTTGCTGTTGGAGCTGTTGAGCAGATTCGAACTGCCGACCTCGTCATTACCAATGACGTGCTCTGCCAACTGAGCTACAACAGCAAAATCTGGCGACCCGGATGGGACTCGAACCCACGACCTCTAGCGTGACAGGCTAGCGTTCTAACCAACTGAACTACCGGGCCAGACTGATGGCAGGGGCAGAAGGATTTGAACCCTCGGCACGCGGTTTTGGAGACCGCTGCTCTACCAACTGAGCTATGCCCCTATGTGAACTTGGTGGGCCTTCAGGGACTCGAACCCCGGACCAACCGGTTATGAGCCGGTTGCTCTAACCAACTGAGCTAAAGGCCCACATAGTGAGCTTCCACAAGGAGTACAGTGAACTTTAATATAGTAACAAATATCATGCCGCTTGTCAATACAAAACATGTTTTTACATCGAGTTTTGATTGTGATGACACGCGGTGAATCTGTGGGCAACTGCTGATGGGAAAATGAAGAAAATCGCGTTACCTTTGATTAAAACAAACAGCCGCCCACAGGCTTAGCACACGCTATGCCCATTGGGCGAGCTGCAATCTGGTGGGAACAACAGGGCTCGAACCTGTGACCCCCTGCTTGTAAGGCAGGTGCTCTACCAGCTGAGCTATACTCCCAGAGATGTTGGAGCGGGTTACGAGGCTCGGACTCGCTACCTCCACCTTGGCAAGGTGGCGCTCTACCAGATGAGCTAAACCCGCAAATATGCAATGTAAAATTAAACTGGTGGGGGCAACAGGGCTCGAACCTGTGACCTCCTGCGTGTGAGGCAGGCGCTCTAACCAGCTGAGCTATGCTCCCGAATGAGATTTTGACTGAACGTCACAAGTGGTATTTTACTACAAGACATAGCTCTTTGTCAACCAAACAATTGAAGTAATTCTTCTCTTTTGTATATAAATCTCTTATTGCAGTAGCTGCAAACCACTTCTGTTTCATCCTGCTCATCAGCAAGGCGCGCTATCTCATCCCTCCCGATGCTTATAAGTGCTTTTGCCATTTTTTCCTCGCTGCAATTGCACTTGTACTCAACTTGAGATTCCGAAAGTACCTCCGGGTCAAACCCGCGCAAAATCACGCTGATTATATCATACACGCTTTTATTGTCATTTAGCATTTCCGTTACTGAGCGCGCACATTTTATATTTTTTTCAATCAGCGCAATCTCTTCATCGGAAGCGCCGGGAAGCAGCTGCAAGAGATATCCGCCTGCAACACGTATTGTGAGATCGGTATTTACAAGAACACCCAAAGCGCACGCCGTCGGTATCTGTTCGCTTTTCGCATAGTATGCCGCAATGTCCTCTGCAATCTCGCCGGAAACAAGCTTTGTCTCCCCGCTGTAGCTCGCACGTGTTCCAAAATCTCTGGTAACCGTGAGCGCACCCTGTGTTCCGACAATTCCGCCAACGTTCAGCTTTTGATTTGCGGGATTTAACGGCATATCCGCAAGTGGGTTGTCGCAGTATCCGCGCACATTTCCCACGCTGTCACTGACGGCATACATCGACCCTATCGCGCCGTTTGCGTTTATCTTAAGGGAAATGCCGCAGTCATCTTCCTTGAGCATAGAGCCCATCAGGGAGGCAGCTGTGAGCAGTCTTCCGAGAGCGGCGGAAGCAGTCGCCGAGGTTTTGTGGTATTCCTCCATTTTGCTTACTATATCGGAGGAATCCACGACACAAATTATCACTCCCCCGTTTTTCGATATTGCCCTTATAAGCTTACTCAAATTATAACCTCTTTGCAATATAAAGCGCTCTTTGGGAATCATTTTGAATCGGCATATATGTTTCGCCGTCCAGCACCTCAAGCAGACTGTAGCCCGCTTTTTCAAGGCACTGCCTCAGCAACTTGTCTGAATAATCGTATTCCCAAAACTCATCTGTCATTCGTCTGTAGCCTTTGCCGCAATCGCACACAAAAACATCAAAAGTGACCTTTACCGCCTTTTTTCTCTTGCTGTACTCGTTTTGCCAAACACAAAAACTTTTTTCGGTTTCAAAAACAAAGCTGTTGCTGCCAAGCACATGCTCACTTTTATATGATGTGTTGACGTCGAAAATGAGCATACCGCCGCGCTCTGTAAACAGAGCAAATCTGTCAAATACACATTGCAGCCTGTCCAAGGACACGATATGGTTCAGCGTATCCTGCATGCAGACAACCGCGTTGACAGTTCCGTATAAATCCAGCTTTGATAATTCCTGATTTAAAAAGACAATTGCGCCATGCTTCTTTTGTGCGGCGACAGCGAGCATATTTTCGGAAAAATCGGCACCTATCATCTCGTAGCCGCATTTTTCCAACAACAAAGTAAGAGTACCGGTGCCGCAACCGGCATCCAGTACTATTCCGCTTATATTATTTTGCCTCAATGTGCTGTCGACAAACGCCGCTCTTTTTTCGTAACCGACGTTTTTTGTCAGCTCGTCATAGACAAGGCCAAGCGCTTCATAGCTGCCGCTCATTTTTCGTGTTTCTTTGTGAGAACATTTTTGTAGCCGTCATTTCCAAAGCTCAGCGAGCGGTTCACGCGGCTTATTGTCGCCGTTGATGCGCCGGTCGTTTTTACAATATCACTGTACACTTTTTTATTGAGAAGCATTTCGGCAACCTGAAATCTCTGGGACAGCGCCTTTAATTCCGGAACTGTGCAGAGGTCGTCGAAAAAGTCATAACATTCATCAACACTTTCAAGTGTGAGGATCGCGCTAAACATTTTGTCCAACGCGTCGGAGCGTATTTTGCTGTTCATATCACGGTTCCTCTCTTTAGTATGCTTTCCCACTTTACAATATAAAAGCGCAAAAGTCAACATGTACAATGTTAAAATGAAATGAATAAAGATTCGCTATTTTGTGCAATTTTTACTAATAAAACAGCGCAGATTTTCGGCATATTCAAGAGTCTCGGCACTGAAGGGTACTATTCCAACAGGTGCATAACCTTTGATTTCGTCGCTTCTTTTTTCTATCGTGGCGCAAAGCTGCGACTTGCTAAGCTTGTCAACCTTTGTGAGAACGACAAGAAAAGAAAAACCTACTTTATTTAGAAAATCGAGCATTATAAAGTCGTCCGCAGATGGCTCATGGCGCGAGTCTATCAGCAGGCACACAAGCCTAATATCTCTTGCGGAATTAAAATAGTGCTCCATAAGCTCAGACCAGCGTTTTTTTTCGCTTTCCGAGCGCTTTGCATAACCATATCCGGGCAGGTCTACCAAGAACCAATCCTTGTCAAGCGTGAAAAAATTGACAGTGGTTGTTTTGCCGGGAGTTGCGCTCACGCGCGCAATTGATTTTCTAAAGCACAGCTTGTTTAAAAGCGAGGATTTTCCCACATTTGAGCGGCCGCAAAAGACAATTTCCGGTTTTTCCGATTCCGGAAATTGTGTTTTTACACCGAATGACGTGAAAAATTCAACGTTGTGAAAATTCATATATTCTCCATTAAATCGGTATTGCGGCGGTGTGGTCTGCATTGTCCTTCATGGCAGTCAAATGCTTGAACTCGGGTGTTTTTCTCTTTGGCTTTATAAGTGCGAGCGACAGCACTTCGTCGATTTTCTCCACAGGAATTATCTTAAGCGCCAAAGTCACCTCAGATGGGATTTCCACAAGATCACAGACATTGTCCTTTGGAATAATCACGGTTTTGATTTTTTCCTTATATGCCGCAATTAATTTTTCTTTAAGCCCGCCGATGGCGATAACCTTTCCCTTTAAGGTGATTTCCCCTGTCATAGCAAGGCTTCTGCGCACCGTCATACCGGAAATTGCCGAAACAAGCGCGGTGGCGAGCGTCACTCCCGCCGACGGGCCGTCCTTGGGCACAGCCCCCTCCGGCGCATGTATATGTATATCGTATTCCTTGAGCAGATTTTCCGGTATATCATAGCTTGCGTCGAGCGTCCTGCAATATGTAAGAGCAAGCTTTGCCGACTCCTTCATAATATCGCCGAGGCTTCCTGTAATTTCGAGCTTCCCGCTTCCCTTGACGACGGTCACCTCAACGGGCATTGTCTCCCCGCCAACAGACGTCCACGCAAGCCCATTGACAACGCCGACAGTTTCACCGAGGCTTGTTATGCTGCCGCGCGTCATGCTGGGTCCCAGCAGCTCCTCAAGCATATCCGCCTCAATCAGAATTTTTTCCATCTCCTTGGAAACAAGTTTTCTGGCAGATTTTCGTATGAGCTTCGCGAGCTGACGCTCCAGTTGCCTCACGCCTGCCTCACGCGTATAATCATCGATGACACGGTAAAGCGCGCTATCTGAGATTCCAAATTGAAGAGCGTTCAATCCGTGTTTTTCGATTTGTTTGCGCAGGAGATGAAGCTTCGCTATTTTGAATTTTTCCTGTCTCGTATAGCTGGAAATCTCTATTACATCCATTCTGTCGAGAAGCGGCCCCGGTATTGCACCGCGGTCATTTGCCGTTGTCAAAAACAAGACCTTGCTCAAATCATACGGCAGGTCGAGAAAATGGTCGCGGAAGCTGTTGTTCTGCTCCGGGTCAAGCACTTCGAGAAGCGCCGACGCCGGATCTCCGCGAAAATCATTGCCGAGCTTGTCAATTTCATCTAGAAGTATCACGGGGTTGGAGGTACCCGCCTGTTCAATTGACGCTATTATCCTGCCGGGCATCGACGCCACATATGTTCGTCTGTGCCCACGAATCTCGCTCTCATCCTTTATGCCTCCGAGCGACATCCTGACAAATTTTCTGTTCATGCATTCCGCCACAGAGCGCGCAATCGAAGTCTTTCCGACTCCGGGAGGGCCGACAAGGCATATAATCTGAGCGCCGAAATTTCCCGTCAGGCTGCGCACTGCCAAGAATTCCAATATGCGTTCCTTTACCTTTTCAAGGCCAAAATGATCTCTGTCCAGTATCTTTTCGGCATTCTTCAAGTCAAAATTGTCGTCGGAACACACGCTCCATGGTAGCTCTACCACAGTGTCGAGATATGTGCGAATAACCGCCGATTCCTGAGAATTTGCCGGTGTCTGCACAAGCCGCTCCACTTCCTTTTGCAGCTTCGTCTTATACGTGTCCTCCAGCGGCAGAGCGGTTATCTTTTTCCTGTATTCATCTGCCTCGGTCAGCGTGTCTGTTGTGTCGCCAAGCTCAGTGGAGATAGTGCGAATCTGCTCGCGAAGGTAGTACTCGCGCTGATTTTTATCGATAGATTCCTGTACCTTGTCATTTATTTCTCGCTCTATGTTGAGGACATTATTCTCTTTGACAAGAGCCTCCAGCAGCAGCTGCAAGCGCTTTATAACACTCGATTCGCTCAATATGCGCTGTTTTGCAGCGTAGTCGAAATTTAGATTAAATGCCAAAAATTCCACAAGCTTCGAGGGGTCCGTGGAGGCGTATGCGGACATGATAATCTCGCCTGAAATCTTTGGGTAATGCTCCATATAGTCGTCCAACTGCTCGCGTATGGTTCTGACAAGCGCCTCAGCATCATTTTTGTCGTCTGGCCGCAGCCTGTGAATCGGCGCCTTTGCAATCTGCGCATAGTAAAATTCATCATCGGAAGAAAGCCCGATGATTTTTGCGCGGTAATTGCAATTTACCAAAACCTTTATTATGTCATCCGTTATTCGCAGTATTTGCTTGACGTCCGCAACAACGCCATATCGGAACATATCGTCAATTTGCGGTTCGTCCACCGCGACATCGCGCTGTGTGAGAAGAAAAATCGGCGTGCGGTTTTTCATCGCCTGCTCTATAGCATTGATAGAGCGCTTTCTGCTCACGTCAAAATGATTTACCGTATCGGGAAATACCACAACGCCCCTCATCGGAATCATTGGAAGTGTCGTAATCTCTCTGTTTTTCAATAAGACTTTTGTTGCCATAGGTTTCCTCGCGTATGTTTTGTTTAATTATAGTATATTTATATTTCCTCAATGTTAAGCAAAAACATATTTTGTATTATAAAGTATAAGTGCAGATAATGCAAATGAGGAACGCCTCTCAGCGCTCCTCACGATTTAAAACAATGTGAGCTTTGGCACACCCGTCTGCACGCAGTTTAAGTCAACTGTTATTTTTGCTACATCTCGGCGGGAGGACACGTCGTACATAATCGGAATCAGCATCGTTTCCATGATGGAGCGAAGTCCTCGCGCGCCGCTCTTTCTTTCAATTGCCTTTTTGGCAATCTCGCGCAGTGAGTCCTCTGTAAAATCAAGCTCGATTTTATCCATAGCCATGATTCGCTGATACTGTTTGATGAGCGAGTTTTTCGGTTCCTTGAGAATTCTGATAAGCATGTCTTCATTTAGGTTGTCGAGTACCGTTATGACGGGTATTCTCCCTATAAGCTCCGGTATGAGGCCATACTTGACCACATCATGCGCCGTGACCTGCTTTACCAAGTCGCCCTTCGCATCAAAGCTCTCATCCTTGATTGTCGCGCCGAATCCCAGCGATGAATTACCGACACGTGTCTCAATAATCTTGTCGATGCCGTCAAAAGCACCGCCGCAGATAAAAAGAATATTCTTTGTGTCAATCTGTATAAACTGCTGCTGCGGGTGCTTTCTTCCGCCACCGGGTGGCACATTTGACACCGTGCCCTCCAGAATTTTAAGAAGCGCCTGCTGTACACCCTCACCGCCGACATCGCGCGTTATCGACGGATTTTCACTCTTGCGGGTGATTTTGTCAAGCTCGTCGATATAAATTATTCCTTTTTCTGCGCGTGCAATGTCAAAATCGGCAGCCTGGATTAGCTTAAGAAGGATATTTTCGACATCCTCTCCAACATATCCGGCCTCTGTCAATGTCGTTGCATCGGCAATTGCAAAAGGGACGTCAAGAGTTTTGGCAAGTGTCTGCGCAAGATATGTTTTACCGACACCAGATGGGCCAAGCAGCAAAATGTTGCTCTTTTGAAGTTCAATGTCGCTGGATTCGTTGTTTGCAATTCTCTTGTAGTGATTGTAAACGGAAACCGCGAGAACAACCTTTGCGTCCTCCTGTCCGATTACATAGGAGTCGAGAATCTCTTTTATCTGACGCGGTTTTAGGAGAGCTTCTTCGCGCGTGCGAGTACGTTTTATATTTGGATGCTGGTCATTGTGAGTATCGATGATTCCATCCTGTTCCAGAAGAGAATAACAAAGGCTCACGCATTCGTTGCAAATATAAGTGTTCGGACCAACTAGCATTCTCTCAACTTCATCCTGCGTTTTTCCGCAGAACGCACAGCGCATCACCTTTTTATTGTTCCCCATAAAATCTCCGTCTTCAGCGTTTTGTTATGACCTTGTCGACAAGTCCGTATGCTGCAGCTTCGTCGGCCTCAAGGAAATTGTCGCGCTCGGTATCGCGCTCTATAACCTCAATGGGCTGGCCTGTAAATTCGGAGAGCAGTCCGTTGAGCTTGGCTTTTATGCGCAGGATTCTGTCTGTGTGAATTTTCATGTCAGATGCCTGTCCCTGTATGCCTCCCAAGGGCTGGTGAATCACAATTTCACTGTTGGGCAGCGCCTGTCGCTTTCCCTTTGCACCGGCTGCCAGCAGAAACGCCGCCATAGACGCGGCCATTCCGACACATATCGTTGAAACATCGCACTTGATGTAGTTCATCGTGTCGTATATTGCCATGCCGGCCGTTATGGATCCTCCGGGACTGTTGATATACAAGCTTATGTCCTTCGTCGGGTCTTGCCCCTCAAGGTACAGAAGCTGTGCCACAATAAGGCTGGCCGTTACGTCGTTCACTTCCTCCGAAAGCATGACAATTCTGTCATTGAGAAGTCTCGAAAATATGTCATAGGACCGCTCGCCGCGATTTGTCTGTTCAATTACCATTGGTACTAAGCTCATTTTATAATCCTCCGTTCAAATGATAATATAATAGGCCTTATAGAGGTCGATTATTCAGTTGTCATACTGTCTATGCTATTGCGCGTCTTTTTTCTCTTCGCGCTCAGCGGTCGGAGCAACTTTTATTTTTGCGTTTTCGAGAACAAAATCAATAGCCTTGTTCGCGAGCAAATCCTCTTCAAGGTCAGATGCTCTGAGAAGATTTTTCACCTGCTCGATATCCATTGTGTAAAGCTTGGCAAGGCGGTCGTATTCCTTGTCAACCTCGCCGTCCTCAATTGAAATCTTTTCAGCCAAAGCGACAGCTTCGAGTGCGAGGCGCTGTTTTACCTGCTTTTCGGCCTGCTCTTTAAACGTCTCGCGGAAGTGCTCCATATCGAAGCCGGTGTACTTGAGATATTTGTTTATGTCAAGTCCCTGTGAACTTAGGCGATAGTCAAAATCTTTTATCAAGTCGTCTATCTTGTCCTCAATCATAACGGGAGGCACGTCGCCCTCAAGAGACTTTGCAACCTCCTCTACCAAGTCGTTTTCCAACTGAGCCTTTGCTTTTTCTTCGCGGTCTTCCGCCGCCTTTTTTTCAATATCCTTTTTCAGCTCGTCAAGAGTGTCAAATTCGCTGACATCCTTAGCAAAATCGTCATCAAGCGGTAGGTATTCCTTTTTGCTCAGCTCATTGAGCTTTGTCTTGAAAACGGCCACCTTGCCTGCAAGTTCTTTCGCATTGTAGTCCTCCGGGAAAGTGACGTTTACGTCAAATTCATCGCCGATTGTGTGTCCTATAACCTGCTCCTCAAAGCCCTCGATAAACTGATGGCCTCCTAGTGTGAGGTCATATTTCTCGCCTTTGCCACCGCTGAAAGCGACATCGTCGACAAAGCCCTCAAAATCAATATTGGCTATATCTCCGTTTTCAGCCAAGCCACTCTCAACTTTGATCACGCGCACGTTTTCCTCGAGCATCTCCTTGAGTCTGTCATCGACATCCTCAGGCTTAACTTCGTCGATGTACTTTGTTGCGGCGAGTCCTTTGTATTTCTTCACCGCAAGCTCCGGGCGAAGAGTAACCGTAAATTTGACGGTAGCACCTTTTTCCTTGTCGACTTCGGTGACATCGACCTCGGGACGGCCGACATATTTGATTTTAGTCTCATCAATAGCTTTTTCAAAACATTCCGGAAGAAGCTCGTTCACAGCATCTTCATAAAAAAAGCTCTCGCCGTACATTTTTTCAAGTATATTTCGCGGTGCTTTTCCCTTTCTAAAGCCGGGAATCGTGATTTTCTTGTTCTCGCGTCTGTATACTTTCTCAACTGCGGATAAAAAATCATTCTTTTCGATAGAAGCAACGAGGAGATATTTTCCGTCCTCGATTTTGTTGTGCTCAATAAGTGCCATTTACATTCCCTCCAAAATTATATGCTTTACGAGTATATCACAAACAGTCTTTGTTTGCCATATCAAATTGTTAATTTATTTCACTTTGTACGGGCGAAAGCCAAGGTAATCCGCAGAAATAAGCCTGTAAAAGACCCCGTCTATCTCCCTGTTTACCGCATTCGCCGCACCTGTGCTGTGTATGTGGCCATAGAAGCACTTTTTGATATTTGCTTCCTTTAGTATTCCTACAATTTCCTCTGCGCAAAAGCGCCCGTATATCGGCGGATAGTGCAAAAAGGCTATCGTTTCGCCGCAGCCCAGGTCGAGAGCCGCTTTGACTGAGGTTCTGAGCCTGCCTATCTCGCGCGAATAAACGAGCGAATCGCCGTCGCTGCTTTCCTCAAAAAACCAGCCTCGGGTTCCGCACAGTGCCGTGCCCTCCGCGCTGTGTGCATCGTTGAACATAAAGCTTATTGTGTCAAAGGAATTCGCCTTAACCCACTCGTCCAATTTTTTTCTTGTCTGCCACCAGTAGTCATGGTTGCCCTTGAGCAGGATTTTTTGTCCGTTGAGCGAATTGAGAAAGTCAAAGTCCTTCTCTGCGCCCTTTAAATCCATCGACCAGGATATGTCGCCTGCCACGACGACCGTGTCGCCTTCTTTTACGGTTTGATTCCAGTTGTCATGAAGCCTGCAAATGTAATCCTCCCAGCCGGAAAAAAGCTCCATCGACTTGTCGGCGTCGAGTGACAGGTGCAGATCCCCGATTGTGAAAATAGACATCGTAATCTCCCCGTATCAGAAATTGATTTTCATAAACTTTCTCGCGTTGAGCGAAAATATTTTCCGCGCCACAATTTGGTCAAAATTCACTTCAACAAGCTCATACAGCCTGTCGATGTCGCGCAAATCACTGCAAAACTTCGGCATAGCGGCACCGTCAAAATCGCTGCCCATAGCCATGATATTCTCCCCGCCAAGCTCCAACATTCTGTATATGTGTCTTAGAAATGAGCATTCGTCAGCCTCATCGTCGGATATAAACTTTGTAAAAAGGTTAAGTCCCACAAGTCCGTTTCTTGAAATAAGCTCACAGAACATTTCCTCTGTCAGATTTCGCCTGTGGGCACACACACTTCGCAAATTTGAGTGTGTCGCCACAACCGGTCTGTCTGTGAGCGACAAAACATCATAGACTCCCTCGTCGGAAAGGTGTGAAATGTCAACGGTTATTCCGCACTCGACAAGCGCGCTGACAGCATCTCTGCCAAAGCGCTTTAGTCCGCCCGTCGACGCACAGCCATGGCCTATCTCGTTTTCACCGTTCCACGTCAGAGTGAAAAATTTCACCCCGTCCTCAGCCATTTTATAGATTTCTCCACAGCTTCCCCCGATTGCCGCACCGCCCTCCACTGCAAGCACAGCTGCGGTTTTGTTCTCCGCAAAAGCGCAGTCGATGTCCCCGATGCCGCGGCATACCGCGAGCTTGTCGGAAAAGCGCTCCGCCTCAAGCTTGAAATAGTCGATATTTTTTCTGTAATATTCGCAGGCCTGCTCACCGCGAAGCTCATCGGGAATAAATATCGCATATGCCTGACAATGGTTCATCTCTTCCGGTTTTTTTGCCGTTGAACTCATCAGCCTCTCATCGTCGAGATGCAGACCCCTGTCATATGCAGCTGTAGCCGTGTCACAGTGCAAGTCAAAATATTCCATTGCATCACCAAAAAGCATTTTCTATATGATTGACAACCGAAAATTTGCCGCTAAAAGCCGTTACCTCAATATAATCGAACCGCGGTTGAAGGTCAGTTTGGTTATTTGCGAGATAGTCCTGTGCTGCGAGCTTGAGTCTTTTTTGTTTTCTCACGTCTACGCTTTCTCGCGCTGCCACAAGGGGGTTTGTGCCCCTGGTTTTGACCTCGCAAAAAACTAAATATCCGCCTTTTTGGGCAATTATATCAATTTCTCCGAATCGACATGAATAATTTCGCGCAATAATCTTATATCCGCAGTCCTCGAGATTACTCGCCGCTTGCTGCTCGCCCATTGCGCCGGTATTTCCTCTATTCATTATAAATGCCCCGAAGAAAGCTCTTTCTGTGGTATGGTGTGATTCCATATTCTTTTATTGCGCGGTAATGGTCCTTTGTCGGATATCCTTTGTGCTTTTCAAAGCCAAACATCGGATACTTCAGTGAGAGCTTTGTCATGAACCTGTCACGCGCAACCTTTGCGAGTACCGAAGCCGCAGCAATCGAAGCCGATTTTGCATCGCCCTTGATGACAAAGCGGCATTCAATTTCGCTTTGCGGCGTTTTGTTGCCGTCAATCAAGGCAAGCCGCGGCGCCGGCCTGAGCTTTGCTATTGCATCTGACATTCCGAGCAGTGTAGCCTGCAAGATGTTGAGTCTGTCAATCGTTTCATTGTCCACAAAAGCTATTTCAAAGGCGATGCAGTCTGCAATTATCTCGTCATATAGCTTTTCTCGGCGAAGTGCGGATGTTTTTTTGCTGTCATTAAGCCATTCGAACCTGCTCTTGTCGCGCAATATGACGGCGGCGCAGCACACAGGTCCTGCCAAAGGCCCTCTTCCCGCTTCATCGACGCCGCAAAATGCCGCGCCTCCCAGTTCTGCCCTGATGGCATCATCAAAGTCATACAGGCCATCATAGACCATAATCGGACGGCTCCTCGTATGAAATCAGTCCGAGCTTATTTCCCCGAACCTCGTCCAGCACGCAGGCCGCTGCGCGCTCCATGTCGCACTCGCCCTTTCTCAGCAGCATCCCGCGGTTTCTCGCCACCAACTCGAGAAGTTCAAATCTGGGAATGTCGGAAATGTCACAGTCTATCTTAAAGCGCTCGCAAAGTCTTTGCGGATACACCTTTCTGATGTATTCCAAAAGCCAGCTCGCGAGATCTGTTTTGTCGAGTATGTCGTCCTTGATTGCACCGGTAAAAGCAAGCTTAAGCGCGCCGTCTTGGTTTTCAAGCTTTTTCCACAGCACACCCGGCATGTCAAGAAGCTCGATTTCTTTTAATGAAATCCACTGCGGACCGCGCGTCACTCCCGGTCGGTCCTCCACCTTTGCCTTTGAGGAATTTGAAATGCTGTTTATCAATGTTGACTTCCCCACGTTTGGGATTCCGACCACCATAGCTCTTGGTTTTGCGCGCTCGGCGGTCTTTTGTGAAAACGCGGACATGTTTTTGGCAAAGCAGCTTTTGGCGGCTTCCACAACGCTGTCCGCAGCTTTTTTGTCCTTTGCCGATATCTCGATTACGTCATAGCCGCCGCGCTTGTACACTGCAACCCAGCTGCTTGTGACCGATTTGTCGGCTAAATCAGACTTGTTTAAAACAAGCAGACGCGGCTTTGACTCTGCAATTTTGGCAAGCATTGGATTCTTGCTCGAAAAGGGTATACGCGCGTCGAGTATTTCTATTACAACATCAATATTTTTGATGCTGCTGTCTATCAGGCGCATGGTCTTTGCCATGTGTCCCGGGTACCAGTTAATTGCCTTAAAGCTGCTGTCGGCCATCATTTTCCTCCAAGCTTGAATTTAAAGACGGCTTTTCCCACAATGCTCATTTCGTTTATAAAGCCAACGGAAGAATATCTGCTGTCATTTGATACGCCGCGGTTGTCGCCCATTACAAAAACACAGTTTTGCGGCACAACAACGGGATAGTTGAGGTCGCCCTCAACGTTGTCTACCGATGCGGGAATCGGCGCGTCAAACGGTATTTCATCCACCGTGACCTCACCTGTTACCCTGTTTATATTTACAGTTTGGAATTCTGTGGCGACAACTCTCTTTATCAGCGGAAGGTTTGATCCGTTGTTCTTGTCTATAATAACCACGTCTCCTTGCTTCGGAGTGTAAAAAAGGCTCAATGCGATAACATGGTCGTTGGTGTTATAGGTCGGAGCCATAGAGCTGCCGTCAATTATATAAGATTTTATTATGAACGTGAACACCGCTACCACAAGGCACAGCGCGACTAAAAATGCGTCGACCCAGTCGTAGAAGGCTTTTACTGCATTTCTGCGCTTCATCATTTTATCACCCCATCTGCAATTATATTACATATGCAAAAAAGGGACAAGCAATTGTCCCTTTTTTCGATGCTATTTGACGATTCTCTCTTTGACCTTTGCGGATTTGCCCACGCGATCTCTGAGATAATATAGCTTGGCTCTGCGAATCTTACCGTGGCGCACAACCTCAACCTTCTCCACATTCGGAGAATTGACCGGGAAAACGCGCTCCACGCCAACACCGTATGATGTGCGGCGAACTGTGAATGTTTCACTGATTCCACCGTGCTGTTTTGCGATTACCGTGCCCTCGAAAATCTGTATTCTCTGACGCTCGCCCTCTTTGATTCTGACGTGAACCTTGACGGTGTCGCCAACGTCGAACTTGTGCTTCTCCTGGCGTATCATGCCCTGAGTCATCAACTTGATTGCATCCATTTTTTGTTTTCCTCCAATTTGAAAATCAGACATTCATGCTTGTAAAAGCAGAGGACTGTCAGCTTAATGTATAAACACTAACCCCACCGGTTGCCCGAAGGAATAATGCAAGCCTTAGTATAATACCACATATGTACCGTTTTGACAAGATGTTATTCGAAGTTTTTCATGTCAGCCATAAGTATATTGGTGCGGCGAATGAGGCAGTGCTTTGGCTCAGCGTCAAGTGCTTGAAATATGAGGTCGAGCACCAACTGAGGGTTGAGTGAAAATGACATGCTTGCATCAAGAATCAGCTCAATATAGCATTTGCCAAGCTTTTCACACACGCCATATTCCTTGATGTGCGGTTTTATGTCTATCAAATTCATCGCACCTTTTTTAGTGCGCTTTTCGGTTATTATTGCAGCTGAAGCAAGCACCTCTTTCGCCGCTGCGCAAATCTCTCCTGTGGTCAAAGCATCGTCGCAAAGTTCAATCAAATATTTTGCATATGCGATGTCTGTCGGTTTTTGAATGGCCTCCGTGCAGTTAAAAACCTCGATACCGCGCGGAAGGCAGCCCGCCAGCCTGTCACCTGCATCCAGCGCCCAGCTGTCACCTTTTACTTTTATGTCCATCGTCTCGCAGGTGCTCTCGACACCGAGTGACAATGGCAGCGCAAACGTCATATATATGCGCGAATTAAATCCCTCCGTATACCACACGTCAATGCCGCTTTTCCTTATTGCACGCGAAAAGCACCTTGAAATATCAAGATGTGAAATATAACGTGCATCGCCTGTCTTTGAGAAATGGATCCTAAGGTTTTGCAACGCACGCACCTCCCATAAACTTTGCCATGCCGCAATTTGAGCATTTGTCCGTGCATTTTGGCGTGACCTCTGCCGTGATTGATTTTTTGTACTCAGCGGCGAGAAACTTCTTTGTGACGCCGTAATCGAACATGTCCCAAGGCATTATCTCCTCCGCTTCGCGCGGTCTGTTGGCGTAAAATGATGTGTCAATGTTGTTTTTATCAAAAGCTCTCTGCCAGCGCTCATATGAAAAGCCCTCGTCCCAGCTGTCGAAGATGCCACCGTCCATGTAGACATCTAGTATTACCTGTGAAAGGCGCCTGTCGCCTCTAGCGAGCACCGCTTCCACACTGCTTGTCAGGGCATCATGCCAGCTAATCGTTATTTTTCTGCTCCTGATGCTCTGTACCAGCAAGCGCTGCTTGCGCTTGAACTCGTCGACAGTGTCCTGCGCGAAGAATTGGAATGGAGTGAACGGCTTTGGAATAAAGCATGCGACGCTTATCGCGACATTCACTGATTTTCCCTTTTGCTTTGAGGGCAGCTCGTAATACATGTCCACTATTCTCTGTGCAAGTGCAGTGATTGCGAGAATGTCTTCATCTGTCTCTGTCGGAAGTCCCATCATAAAATAGAGTTTTACCGATGTATAGCCGCCTTCAAACGCCGTTTTGCAGCCCTGCATTATCTCTTCTTCATCAATGTTTTTATTTATGACATTGCGAAGCCTCTGCGTACCGGCCTCCGGCGCAAAAGTCAGGCCGCTGTGACGAACGCGGCTTATTTTTTCGACAAGCCTTTCGTTGAAGTTATCCACCCTCAGCGACGGGAGTGAAAGATTTATATTTTTGTCCTGCGTCCATGTAAGAAGCTTGTCGAGAAGCTCCTCGAGCTGCGGGTGATCGCTAGTCGATAGTGATATCAGCGATATCTCTTCATATCCCGTGGAGTCGCACAGCGCCCTCGCCTGCTTATCGAGCAGCTCTGCGCTTCTCGGGCGAAACGGCCTGTATATAAAGCCTGCCTGACAAAACCTACAGCCTCTGACGCAGCCTCGCAGCACCTCAATGCTCGCGCGGTCATGAATTGTCTCAATCATCGGTACAGGCATATATGAAGGGAACGCGGCGCTGTCCAAGTTTTTTACGATTCTTTTTTTAACCGTGATGGGCGCATCGAAAATCGGGGACACGGATTTTATTTTCAGGTCATCGCCATATTCCACATTGTAGAGCGACGGCACATAAATCCCGTCAATTTGCGATGCCAGCCGCAAAGTTTCGTTTCGCGTCAGCTTTTTTTGTTTGCATTCAATTACAAGCCTGCAAAGCTCAAGATTTACCTCCTCACCGTCTCCCAGAATAAAAAGGTCGATAAAATCGGCTATTGGCTCCGGATTGCATGCACACGGCCCTCCGGCTACAATTATGGGATCGCTGTCCTTTCTGTTTGCCGAGCGCAAGGGGATTCTCGCGAGATCCAGCATGTAAAGAATGTTTGTATATGACATCTCATACTGCAAGGTGAAGCCTACAATGTCAAACTCAAAAAGCGGATCCTTGCTCTCCAGTGCAAAGAGCGGGATATCGTTTTCCAACATTTTTTCGCGCATATCGAACCATGGCGCAAATGCGCGCTCACACCAAATATCAGGCTCATTGTTCTTTATGTAGTAGAGTATTTTCAAGCCGAGATGTGACATTCCGACTTCATATGTGTCGGGAAAGCAGAACGCAAATCTCAATTTGACGTCCTTCTTGTTTTTTACAACCGACCCCAGCTCGCCGCCGACATATCGCGCCGGTTTTTGCACTGAGCGCAGTATCTTTTCCATCGTATATTCAGACATTTCATTTTCCTTTGAATTTGATATATAAATAATACCAAACTAAAAGGCTTTTGTATATCTGATATTTTTAATTGAGGACGCCGATATATAAATGGCTGCCACCAAAAGAGACGGGCTGCGTCGTCCATTGACAAGCAAGAATAGCCCCAGTCCCAGCATGGCAGCGCAGATAAGAGCCGTGATAGCATTGTTTATGCACTCCGCCGTCTCCTTGCAAAAGAAGCGATGGAAAAAGAGGCTTGAAAGCTGTCCCCCATCCAGAAACCCGGCGGGCAGCATATTAAGCAAAAAGAGTGCGCGGTTAATTTCGGCCGCAGCTCTGTCACTCTTCACAAGAATATAAAAGAGCATAAGGTTCAAAGCAGGCCCTGCTAACAAAATCACGGCGCGTGCACCGTCCGATATTGTCTCGGAGGCCGCCGTGATTTTAATTCTGCCGAGCATAAATTCAATTTTTTTTGGTCTGCTTTTAAATCCCATCATTGCAATAACATGGGCAAGCTCATGAGACAACATAAAAATCAGGCTCAAGCCGCAAATGTGCGCATTTTTGTTGAGAAGCATAACTGCAATAAACGCAGCGAACCAGATAGATACGGCAATTTTTGTGCCGCACAGAGAAAATCTCAGCATAGTCCGACTAGTTCCTCAAAGAAGTCTCGCGCAGGCTTGATGATTTTTCTTATGCCCTCCATGTCAAATATGGGCTTTTCTTCCGTTATGCTTTCATATTGGCTCTTGATTTCTAAGACCAACGACGGTGCCAGAAACCTTGCGCCGCAAAGCAGCGCGACAAATACAGCCGCAGCGATAAGCTGTGTTTTAATGAGCCGATCCATGTCTTTTTTTGCGACCACCTTTCTCTTATCCGTCTTTGCCACCCCCAATTGCTTTTTCCAGATTATATCGCTCCAAAACCGCTACTGCCGCCGAATCGCCCGACGGTGCAAACACCGACTCATACCTGTACAAGGCCACTCCTAAACACGTTTTCGACTGCTCTGCCTGCTTATATTGGCGCGCGATTATATCTATATTTTTTTGCCATTCACCGCTTCCGACACCTGCGAATTTGTCTACAGCTCCCGCTTTGTAAAATCCCAGACCCGCTATAAGGTCAACCTTTTTGCAGATTTTTTCCCACTGTGCCAGCACCGACAAAAACGGCATCGTCTCATTTTCATAGCCATAGTATATTTGCGGACATATATAGTCGACATAGCCCTCATTTGCACACCAAAGCTCCACATCGCAGAAATGGCTGTTAAAATCGCGCTCTATGCTTGCGTCCGGGCTTATTCCAAAAACGAGCTTTCGCTCGACATCCTCGTGAACCGCCGCATACACCTCCCTTATCAGGCAGCTTACATTTTCGCGCCTCCATTCGTTGATACCGAGTGTGCCGCCGCCTTTTACATATGCCTTAAAATCCTCTGAATCGAGATTTCCAATATCTGCCGGGTAGAAGTAATCGTCAAGGTGAATTCCATCCACCTCATACTCTCCAATTATCTCCTCAACCCCGTTCACAACAAGCTTTCTCGCCTCGGCGCTCGCCGGGTTTAGCATCAGCGTGCTCCCCGTTCGAAGCACGGCACGGCTGTCAAGCTTCTCAATCCTTGACAGGAAGCTCTTATATGTCTCGCTCTCGCCTTTAAAAAGTCTGTATGGATTTATCCATGCATGAATTTTTATCTTATTCGCATGTGCCGACTCCACAGCGCTCTTCAAAAAGTTCTCCGGAATATCGTCATAAACCGTGCATTCGGCAGAGGGAAACACCTCTGATCTGTACAAGGCATCTCCAAACTGCCTCACATGAAAATACACATCAGTCACTCCGAAGCTTTTCATCGTCTTTATGCTGTCGTCAATCCTGGCGCTCGCGTCCTGTGGATTTTTAAGCATTTCCTTGAGATCGAGATAGCTCACCCAAACAGCCACCGACATATCCTGTCTTTCGCCGTCTTTAAATATCGTATAGCTCAAATTATCTTGACCCTTGCCATTTTCGGGTTTTGCTGCCGGCACTTTGCTTTCTTTGCAGGACACAAAAAAAGACAGTGCAATCATCAGCAGAAGCGCCATTATTCTATTTTGCTTTTTGTAATTCTTCATGACAAATACTATGAGCATTCTTTTGAACTTATTATTTATTGTTAGGTTTTAACACAAAAAAAGTGCCGTTTTGCATCGACACTTTTTTCAATCTCGTTTTTATTTACTTCCCATGCTTTTTGTACTTGCAGAGGAGTCCGAGCAGCCCTGTCTTTTGAGGCAAAAGCTTTCGGTCTGACTGCCTTGCATAATAGTCAAAGAAATAATCCTGTGAATCGAAAATCCTCTCACCGCTTTTTTGCTCTGCGCGGCGGTAAACTCCGTCATTTCCGAGCACTCGCATGTTGGCGGTGTCGGACAGCATAATGTCGATTGTATTTGACAAAAGCTGTGCATAATCGCGGTCATTAATGCGCACTGCCGTCTCCACCCTGCGCTGAGTGTTGCGCGTCAAAAGGTCGGCAGAGCTTATATACACCTCTCGCCTTTCACCGCATCCGAAAACAAAAATGCGCGAATGCTCCAGAAGGCGTCCGACTATGCTAAACACCTCAATATTGTCTGTATACCCGGCCACAGCCGGTCTGATGCAGCATATGCCGCGCACAAGCATTTTTATGCTGACGCCTGCTCGTGAGGCCTCGACCAGCTTGTTGATAATTTCTTTGTCGCTGACCGAGTTGCACTTTATTTTTATCTCGGCAGGCTCCCCTTTTTTGGCGAAATATATCTCCCTGTCGATGAGTTCCTCTATGCGAGGCTTGAGGACGAGCGGGGCAACCAACAGGCTATCGCTTTTTTCAACAAGCTGCGAAAAGGAGATTGCACGAAAAAGCTCCAGTATTTCCTCTGATATCCGTCTGTCGGCAGTCATAAGCCCAATATCTGTATACAGCTCGGCAGTTTTTTCATTGAAATTTCCTGTCGAAATATAGCTAATATAATTAATTTTCGTGGCGCTTCGCATGACCAGCAAAAGCAGTTTTGAGTGAATCTTATAGTCTCCCAGCCCGTAAATCACCGTACAGCCGACATCCTCGAGCCGCTGCGCCCACTCTATATTGTTCTCCTCGTCAAAGCGTGCTCGCAGCTCCAGCACTGCCGTGACATCCTTGCCGTTTTCCGCGGCCTTTATCAGCGCAGCCACGACTTTACTGTCGTTAGCCACGCGGTAGAGAGTGATTTTTATGGCGGCGACCTCCGGGTTACAGGCAGCCTGCTCTATTAAGCTTGTCACGTATGAAAAGCTCTCGTATGGAAAAGAGAGCAAAATATCTTTTTCCCTTATTGCTTTTATCACATCATAACTGACGTCAGCTCTGCGAACCGGCTTTATCGGATAGAAAAGCTCGGGACATCGGCGCTTATTTGCAAAGTCTATGACCTTGTTTATATATGTCAAGTCCAGAGGAGACTCCTCTGCGAAAATTTGGTTGCGTTCGACTTTTAAAGCTCCTGTAAGGTGCTTTTCAAAATCCTCGGACACCTCATTTGAGAGCTGCACTCGCACCGGCATAAGCCGTCTGCGCTTTTTGAGCAGCTGCTTCATGGCTTCAAGGTAATCTATGCTGTAGTCAAATATCCCCTCGTCGAGACTTATATCCGCATTTCGCGTTATCCGCAAAACCACTCTCTGAACAACTTTATATTTTTCAAAAATTAAGTGCGCATATCTCTTTACAATGTCCTCCGCAAGCAAATATTTGCGGTCCTCAAGCGGCGCCCGTATTACTCTTCCCAGCTGTGTGAGTACAGGGATAATGCCATAGCAGATATCTCCGTTTTTTCTGCACAGCTGCAGATAAATATACAGCTCTCCGTTCTTTAAAAAGGGATACGGTGTGCGTCTGTCTATTATTTGCGGAGAAAGCAGCGGCACAATATTTTCTTCAAAATATTTCTGCCAGTACTTTTCTTGCCGTGCCGACAGCATGTCGAAATTTATTCTCTCAACCGCACTCTGCGAGACGGTTTTCTCAACACAGCCAAAAAGCTTGTCCTTTTGTCTGTTGAGTTTTCTTGTTTTTTCAAGCGCGGCATTTATTTGCGCCTTTGCGCTCATTCCCGTCTTATTGTCCACGACCTTTTCTTTGAGCAGCATCTGGTCAAAGAGAGTGCCTATTCTTATCATAAAGAATTCGTCGAGGTTGCTCGAATAAATCGACAAAAAGCGAAAGCGCTCCATGAGCGGGATATTCTCTTCACCGCTCTTTGAAAGCACTCTCTCATTGAAATCCAGCCAACTCAGTTCCCTGTTTATAAATATTGAGCCGTCATCGTCCGTCATTTTTCCACCGCAATTACCTATAATATAAAAAATTAAACAAAACAATCAGCGCGGAAAACAGCACCGTGAGGGCTATAAAAACAAAGAACCACTTTTTATCCAAGTCACATCTCCAGCCTGATTTGTTCAAATCCGTCAAGCATGCTTTCGAGCGAACGCAAAATCTGCGCAACCCCTCCGTGAAGACAGGATTTGACCACAATTTCCACCGATTTTCTGACCTCGGGCGGCGCGTCGCCCACCGCCACAGAAATTCCCGCATTTAAAAACATCGGCATGTCCTCAAAATCGTTGCCTATAGCCACGACATTGTCCTTTGTGACGTTGACAATCTCGCACAGGCGCAGCAAACCCTCGCCCTTGTCGACGCCCTCGGGAATCAATTCACAGACGTTTTTTCCGGTGCTTATGACGTCTACAGCCTGAAACACCTCCGCGGTGCGTTTTCGCCCTTGTATATACTGCGCTATTTCCGATATGTCCTTTTCCTCACCGCAAATAGATATCTTGTTCCAATTGTCAGGAGTTTTATCAATGTCGGAAACCACAAATGAGATGTGCTCAAGATTGACGTAGTCAAACATCTCCTTGTTCATTTTAAACACGTACAGCTTTGCACGTGAAAACGCGCCGCAGCCGACATTGGGATATTTTGACAAAACATCCTGTACAATTTCACGCGTTTCGGAGCCTAACAGCCGTTCGTACAAAATTTTATTTTTCCTGTAATCATATATCATTGCGCCATTGTAGAGAATGGCGGGTGCCGTCAAGGTGATACAGGCGCCAAACTTACCGACAGACTCTATCCCGCGCGATGTGCAGACGGTGAATCTGCCCTTTCGCGAAATGAATTCATCGACGGCATCGATATTGTCCTTGGGCACACCGAAGCCGGCCTCCAAAAGAGTGCCGTCAATGTCCGATACTACAAGAAAATCGCTAACTGCCTTTGCCATGTTTTTTTACCTTACACTGTCAAGAAATTTTGTAAAATATTCGGGCAGTTCCGAGTCAAATTCCATATACTGCCCACTTTGCGGGTGAATGAAACCCAGCTTTTTTGCGTGGAGACACTGTCCGCCGAGACTCTCTATCGTCTTTTTGGGACCGTAAATGGGGTCACCGGCCACCGGGTGTCCGATGTGCGACATGTGCACTCGTATCTGATGTGTTCTGCCTGTTTCAAGTCTGAGCCTGACGTGAGAAAACCCATTCAGCTTTTCCAGCACCTCATAATGCGTCACTGCTGATTTGGAATTTTTCACAGTCACGCAGAATTTTTTTCGGTCATTTTCTTTTCTGCCGATGGGGAAGTCGAGAGTGCCGCTTTGTTCCTTGAATGATCCATATACAATAGCCTCATATTCTCTCGTAAAGCTGTGCGAAGAAATTTGCTCGGAGAGGCATCTGTGTGCGGCATCGTTTTTTGCTACAATCAGCAGTCCGCTGGTGTTTTTATCGATGCGGTGGACTATGCCGGGGCGCAGAACTCCATTTATCCCCGAAAGCGTCTCCCCGCAATGATAGAGCAGCGCGTTGACAAGTGTATTGTCATAATTTCCCGGCGCAGGGTGTACAACCATTCCCTTGCTTTTGTTGACTACAAGCAGACATTCATCCTCATATACAATGTCGATTGGTATGTTCTGAGGCTCGGCCGCCGCCTCTTCCGGAATGGGGATGGTCAAGCAGACCGTGTCACCTGCTAGAAGCTTTGCGCTTTTTTGCTTTGCATCATTGTTTATTGTGACATTGCCGTCGTCTATTATGCGCTGAATATAAGTTCTAGAAAGCGCTTGCAGACTCTCGTCTTCGTCGTCGTGCAGGCAGGAGATTATGAAAGCGTCGAGCCTTTGTCCTTCATTTTCTTGCTCTGCAATCAGAATGACTTTTCTTATGTCACTCATTGCTGTCACTGAGAGTTTTATCGGCCGCATCTCTTTCTTTTTTTGACATCAAAAATCTCGGCGTATGTTCAAATATCGGCTCACTGCTTTTTGAGAAGATGATTGCGACAAAGAGCAGCGCCGCACCGATGCTTATACAGCAATCGGCAAAATTAAAGGTCGGAAATTCGAAGAAAATGAACTTTATAAAGTCTACCACAACTCCGCCAAAAATTCTGTCGTATAAGTTTCCTAGACCGCCGGCGAGAATCATGATTACGGAATACTTTAGAAGTTTGGACCTTATTTTCATAAAAAACAGCATATAGAGCAGAGCGCATGACACGATTAAGGGCAGAATAATCAGGGCCAGACGATTTTCCCGAAGAATGCCGAAGGCCGCGCCTGTATTGCCGCCCTCTAGAAGCTCAAGACCCACCACTCCCGGGATAACCGGAATCATATTCCCCGCAACCAAAAAAGTCTCTGCGAGTATCTTTGTTATCCTGTCTGCAAAGACGAGAAGAAGTACTTCAATAGATATCAGTAACAAAATTAGCTCCCTTTATAAATATAGCGGTGCAAAGCAAACACCGCTATAATCATCATATTAAAATTTATTGTTTGTCAAAAGAGAAGTTATCGCCAAAATCAAGCTGCCCAAATCTTGATTTGCTTCCATCTGTTTCGCTTTTTTCTTCGAAGCCTTCAAAAGATACTTTTGCTTTTTCCTCCGGCTTTTTCTCTTCCTCGTGCTCAATCTTCACAGCATCAAAGCCAAAGGACGAAAATGTGGGCTTGGCGTCGTTTGAACGAGGAGCAAAGCCGTCGTAAATACTCTGGCGCATCTCCTGCTCTGTCTGATGAGGGCGAGAAGTCTGCGGCTGAGAGGGTTGCGGCTGAGAGGTCTGTGGCTGAAGCTGCGGGATTTCTGCAAACTCCTGTGTAAAGGATGCGTTGTTTTCCTGCTTGAACATTTGGGGCATATATCCGGAATTCGTCGGCTGAGAAACAAACTGTTCGGCCGTGTACGACGGCTGGGCGGGCTGCATATTTACCGCATGCTGAATTGTCTGTGCAGACTGCTCAACTTCAAGCGCTTCTTTCATGTCGTACATCGGAGCGGGGACGCTCTGAGAATTCTCGGAGGGCGCCGCCGGACGTTCCTCTGCAACAGCGTCGTCAATTGGTGCGTCAGGTATTTCACTGAGCGTCTCCAGGTGACGCTTGTATATTCCCAAAAGGTTGGTTTTAAAGCTGGCCGCCTCTTTTTGTACCTTGGCCAGAGCTATCTCCTCGCGCTCCACTCTCTTGTTTGCCGCGCTGACAATGCGCTCGGCTTTTAGGTTTGCGTCGCGTATAATTATGTCGCATTTCTGCCTCGCTTCGGCGAGAACTATATCTTTCATCTTCTCGGCGTTGACGAGAGCGATGCGAAGCTTATCTTCATCGCCTCTGTACTCCTCAAGCTTTTCCGCCAACAAAAGCATTTTGCCTTCGACTTCCGATTTTCCCTTTGTCATATCGTCGAGCTGGTCGGCAATGTGAGCTAAGAACGCGTCGACATCCTCTGTGTTGTAGCCGCGCATTGTTTTGTCGAAAATAGTATCTCTGATTTCTTTCGAGGTGAACATTCCAAGATCCTCCGTAAAATTAAATTAAGTTAAAAGTACACTCCGCTGCTTTCGAGCTCGTCTAGAAGATCCCCGACAATCCCGACATTATACGGTGTTATGATAAACGTACTGTTGGCCACTCTCTTTATCTGGCCACCGTTTGCGTAAGCAACACCGCTCAAAAAATCAACAAGTCTGCGCGAGACATCCTTGTTTGTTGACTCTAGGTTCAGCACGACAGTCCGCTTGTTGTTCAGCTGATCCGCGATTCCGCTGGCATCATCAAACCGCTCCGGCTTTACAAGAACGACCTCAAGCTGTGTTGTCGCGTTGATGTTTAGAACCTTGCCGCTGCGCTGTTTTTCGGGGGAGGTGTGGATAGCGCCCGATGACTTTTTATCTTCGACTTCGTATTCATCAAATACACTGTCATCCTCTATCTCATCTTCCGGTTCAACGCCGAAAAGATCCTTGATTTTGTTTATCACTCCCATAAAATCCTCCGAAATGCTTATTTAGTACTATTATCTATCTTTTTAAAGATAATGTCAATGTTTTATAGCATCACTTTAAAGTTCCTTATTGACCGAAATGTCCTTTCCCTCGACGATTACCTCGTCATAAAGCGAAAGGAAAGTTTCGTTGCTTGTATGTACCCTGCTTATCAGATATTCCTCGTTTTCATAGATGACATCCAACTGCTTGAATATCGCAGTAGAGCCGTATTTCACAAACACGCCGAGAACATTTTCCTCAAGCCTCAGAGAATTGCGCATAACTTTAAAGCCCTTGTATTCCCTGAACCTTATCGTGACCTCCTCAACACGCAAGCCCGTGAGCGAGGAATTGAGATAATCACATTCAAATATCACAACAGCCCTGTCCGAAGTCGAGTCCTGTTTTATCTGTTTTATAACTGCCGGTATGTTTTTTGTGTTCTCACTTCCGAAATCCAACAAAAGAGTCGTGCCGACTACAAATCTTTTAGCATCATTCGGATTTATTGCGGCTGCAAAATTCCAAATATAGTCGGAGACTATTTTTGAATTCCCGCCCGCCTCAGTATTCTGCGGCTTTTCACCCTCAATCAATTCGATAGTCTGAGCGGCCGTCATTGTGCTCAAAAGGCTTTTGTTCACAAGAGGCTCATATCCATCGGTCAATGCCACAAAATAGCCGTCGCTTGAAGAATAAATATAATCCAAAGGAGCCGCGTTGTTTTGTTGAAGTGCCAACCTCTGTGCCGCTATTGCGTCGATTCCTGCTGTTGGATCGATTTTTTTCCCAAGCAACACGTCAAAGGTATTGACCATATCTGCGGTTTTGTTTTTGTGCTGCAAGGCCAAAAAAATGTTATCCTCGGAGAGATACTGCGAGATTTGCGCCGTAGCCGAGTAAATTTGGTTGGTGAGCGAGTCGATGTTTGTTCCTGATGCGTGCGCCTTGTCTCGGCAGCCCTCAAGCATTTTTTGCGTGTCTGCGAGCTGCGCTAGCGCCAAATTATCGATTGCAGCCTGCTTCGAAGCGAACACCTCGGCCACAACAGAGCCTTTTGCAATTTTATCCCCGTCGTTTACGAGAAAATTCTTTATCCCGCCGGCTGAGGTGTCAATTGTGACTTCGTCGCGCACCGCTATGCCCTCAGTCTCAATACAGTCGAGCACCGATACATTGACCGCTTTTTCCGTCTTATAGGTGGGGTATATAAAGAGATATACCTGATATAGAACATAAATCAGTATAAGTGCAAAGAACAGAGCAAATGCGGCTTTAGTTATCCTTTTGCTCATCTTCGGCCTGCTGTTCCATCTCTTTTTCGAGTAGCGGTATCGGTTTTGACGGTATTATTGTAGAGATAGCGTGCTTGTATACCAGGTTCTGTCTGCCCTCGCTCTCCAAAACAACCGTAAAGCTGTCAAAACCCTTCACGGTGCCGCGAAACTGAAACCCGTTTGTCAGGTATATGGTCACCTGTATTTTTTCTTTGCGAGCCTGATTGAGAAATACATCCTGAAGATTGAGATTTTTCATTATTTTGCCTCCGTTTTTTATTTCAAACCGGCTTCCATGTATTTTCCGGTTATCAGCCCAGCCAGTTGGCGAGAATCAGTATCGGCATCAAGCCAGATTGCATCCCCGCGCTTTTTTAACCATGTCAATTGTCTCTTTGCATAATTTCGCGTGTGCTGCTTAAACTTCTCCGCACAGCTTTCGAATGTTTCCGTCTTTGTAAAATAAGGAAAAAACTCCTTGTATCCTATCGCTTGGGAGGCAGTGGCAAAGCTCTCCTTATTGTCGAACACATATTTTGCCTCTTCCAAAAGTCCGTCGCGCAGCATCGAGTCGGCCCTGCTGTCAATGCGGTCGTACAGCACCCCTCTCTGTGCCGAGTTCAGGACAAAGAGAAGTGAGGTATAAGGCTTTTCTTTTGGCAACGAGCACTCTGTCTGTCCGCGCTGTGTCATGCCGGAGGCGCGCAGCAGCTCCACCGCGCGCACAATTTTTTTCTTATTATTAGGATGAAGTGAAAGCGCAAATTCCGCATCTGATTTGGCTATTTCTTCTATCAAACGCTCTGCTCCTTCGCTCTCCAGCTCCAAATAGATTTTTTCGCGCAGTACAAGGTCAGTCTCAGTTTCAAGAAAGCTGACTCCGTCTATCAAGGCAGATATATACTGTCCCGTACCTCCGCAGACAATCGGCACCGTGTTTTCACTCGTCAGACGCAGTATTTCAGCCCTGCATCTGTCGACATACTGCACCACGCTGAAGCGCTCGTTTGGCTCTGCTATATCATAAAGGCAATGCTTTATTCTTGCTCGTTCCTCTGCAGACGGCTTTGCCGTGCCGATGTCCAGGTGTTTGTATATCTGCATAGAATCCGCACATATCACCGCGCCGTCCAATTCTTTCGCCACAATAGAAGCTACTGCGGACTTCCCGGTAGCTGTCGGTCCTGAAATAAATATCACAATCGGTAACTTTGCGTTAGGCTCTGCCAAATTTTTTCTCAAGCTCCTTTCGCGATACGATGAAGAGCACCGGTCTTCCGTGAGGGCAAAATTTCGGAGTTCGTCCGTTTATTATATCACAAGCAAGACTTTCCAGCTCTGCTTCGCTCGTCTTTGTACCGGCCTTTATCGCAGCCTTGCAGGCCACGGAATGCAATAAATTTTCCAGCTCATCCGGAATCCGGACAGAAGCAAATGATGTCAGTTTTTTCGCAACATCGATTATCACAGGTTCCACCTCGTGCTGACCGAGATATGTAGGTGCCTCCCTGACCGCAATTGAGCTGTCTCCGAATACATCAAATACGAATCCTATTTTCTCAACCGCTTCCCTGCGTTCCTCCAACACGGCGACATCGTCGCGCGGCAGCGATACCAGCGCAGGTTCAAGCAGTATTTGTCTTGGAATGCTGTCAGTGTTTTTGCGCAGCTTTTCAAAGAGTATCCTCTCATGGGCGGCATGCTTGTCGATTACGACGACGCTGTCTCCGAGCTGAGCAAATATGTATGTTTCAAATGCTTCTCCCAAAATCCTGATGTCAAACTCATCGCCGCAGGTTCGGTCACAATCTTTTGCACCGCAAGATGTGTTTTCGGCCGCAGGACCCTCATTGTTATCATAAGTTGCGGTTTGCTGCGACAGATTCGTCTGCATAAAATAAGGCTCATTCGATTCTTGTACAGCAGTCTTTATATCGAAAAAGGCAGTCAGCTCTCGCGATTCGCCGTCTGTTGTGCTTTCATTTTTCGACAGAGCGTCGGCATAATCTTTGACTTCATAATAATCGCTTTTTGTCTCAGCGCCTTTGTCAATTTCATCTTGCCGCTTGAGCACTCCTGTTATATTCGAAGCAAACAAGCTCACCGCGAGCTTCACCGATGCGTAAACCGCCGAAAATACATCGCGATCATTTTTAAAACGAACCTCTGTTTTGGCAGGATGCACGTTGACATCGACATCGGAAAGTGGCATATCGACATTGATTATAAAGGACGGAAACCGACCGGACATCACATATGTCCTGCACGCTTCCTCTGCGGCGGCGCAGCAGCTGCGGGATTTAATGTACCTTCCGTTGACGCTGACATACTGATGCGTTCTGGACGGTTTGGAGCTCTGCGGTCGCGTGATAAACCCCGTCACCTTGATATCTCTCTCGCTATCCGCTTGAAGCTCTATCATATCCTGTGAGATTTCGCGGGGAAGCACGCAAAATATCGCCGAATAGAGATCCCCGCTTCCCGGGCTGACAAATGCTGCTCGTCCATCGCGAAAAAGCTTGAAAGAAATATATGGGTATGTGAGCGCCAATTGCTCCACAACGCTCTGAACCGCGTTCCCCTCCGCTGTGTCTTTTTTGAGAAATTTCATGCGTGCGGGAACATTGAAGAAGAGTGAGTCCACATAAATGCTCGTCCCTGTCGGGGCACCTATATCGTCAAATGAGCTCTCATCACCGCCCACAAGTGTCATGCTGACTCCGTCATTTGAAGCGGTGGTTCTTGTGACAATCCGCACCTTAGAGACGGACGCAATTGCCGCGAGCGCTTCACCGCGAAAGCCCAGCGTCCCTATATGCTGCAAGTCCTCCTGAGAGGCAATCTTGCTTGTGGCATGGCGCAAAAACGCTGTTTTTATGTCGTCTCTGTCTATGCCGCAGCCGTTGTCTGTCACTCTTATTCTCTCAAGTCCGTTCTTCACAAGCTCGATTTCAATCTTTGTGGCTCCGGCGTCGATGGAGTTTTCGCACAGCTCTTTTACCACGGAAGCAGGTCTTTCGACAACCTCTCCCGCAGCTATCTGCTCACATATATTCTTTTCGAGAAGTTTGATTTGCGGCATCTACTGTTCCTTTTCATTATGTGCAAGTTTTATGAGGTCATTGAGCGTGTACATCGCCTCAATCGGTGTCAGACTGTCAATTTTCACCTTTGAGAGCGCAATTGAAAGTGCACCCTCGCTCTCGTTTATAATATTGACAACACGCCTCTCCAGCCTTGACCCGCCGTCGCTCTCAAGTCCTGCCAGAATTTCTTTTGCTCTTTGAACCGCTTCTTGCGGAAGTCCGGCGAGCTTTGCCACTTCTATGCCATAGCTCTCATCGGCCGGTCCGCTGACAATTCTTCGAAGAAAGGTTATGTCGTCGCCTCGCTTTTTCACAGCGATGCTGTAGTTTTTTATGTTGTCGAAATCGGCCTCCATGTCGGTAAGCTCGTGGTAATGTGTCGCAAACATTGTTTTTGCGCCAATCCCGCCGCTCTTGCATATTTGCTCGACAACGGCTCTCGCTATGCTCATTCCATCGAATGTCGAGGTGCCTCGGCCTATCTCGTCCAAAATAATAAGGCTCTTTTTTGTAGCGCCGTTTAGAATTTCGGCAACTTCCCTCATCTCGACCATGAAAGTCGAATTGCCCGCAAAAAGGTCATCAGACGCTCCGACCCGCGTGTAAATAGCGTCTACAATTCCAATTTTGGCGCTAAGCGCCGGCACAAAGCAGCCCATTTGCGCCAGCAGCACAATCAGCGCTGTCTGACGCATATATGTGGATTTTCCCGCCATGTTCGGGCCTGTAATGATATTAATGAGGTTTTTGCCGCAGTCGAGCAGCGTGTCGTTTGGAACAAAAAGCTCGTCGTTTATAACCCGTTCCACGACAGGATGTCTTCCGCCCGATATCTTAATCTCATCGCCTTCATTTACCTCAGGCTTTGTGTAGCCATTCATGCGGCTCAGCTCTGCAAAACTGCACAGGACATCAATGTAGGCAACACAGTATGCCGACTGCTGAATTCTCGATACCTGAGCCTCTACTTTTACGCAAAGTTCCTCGAATATTTGCCGCTCCAAGCTCAAAAGCCTATCTCCTGAGCTTAGTATTTTTGTCTCAAGCTCCTTAAGCTCTTCGGTTATGTATCTTTCACCCGTCGAAAGCGTCTGCTTTCTTATGAAATTGTCGGGCACATTTTCGGCATTTGTGCGCGAAACCTCTATGTAATAACCAAAAACTCGGTTATATCCGATTTTTAGGTTTTTGATTCCGGTTTTTTCTTTCAGCTTCGTCTCCAGCTTGGCGAGGTAAAACTTGCTGTTTCTGACCAGCTCGCGCAGCTCGTCCACATCCGGGTCAAAGCCGGTTCTTATAAAGCCCCCATCCTTCAAAAGTGCCGGCGGCTCATCGCAAAGTGTTTTGCTTATCAACTCGCGCAAATCCGCGAGCGTGTCAAGTCTTTGATAAAGCTCCTTGAGGAGTTTTGTCTTGCAGCTTTTTCCGATATATTTGAGCTGGTCGAGGCTTTTTGAGGTCGATGCCAGCGAATTTAGGTCGCGCGGGGTGCAGCTTCTGTATACAACGCGCGTCAAAAGCCTTTCGATATCGAACACGCCTTTGAGTGAATCTGAAAGCTGCGCCAAAAGCACAGAGTTGTCGTAAAGCTCCTCACAGGAATCAAGACGTCCGACTATTTTTTTACTGTCAAGCAGCGGCTTTTCCAGAAATGAGCGCATCATGCGCTTTCCCATTGAGGTTGTGGTGCGGTCAATTGCCCAGAGAAAGCTTCCGCGCCTTTCGCCCGACTGCATAGTAGACGTCAGCTCGAGGTTGCGGCGCGTAGTGGATGAAATTGATAGAAATTCCTCACAGACATAGCTCTCAATCTCCGCGAGCCGCTCAACACCGCGCAGCTGCGTCTCTTCCAGAAACCTGAGCATCGCGCCGAGTGCCGTTACCGCATAGCCTTTTGAGAATGCAAAAAGCGCTTTGACGGCGCTCTCGCCGAATTGATCCAAAATGTGTTTTTTTGCGTTCTCCGTTTCAAAATAGGCGTTATAAAGTAGTTCTGCTTTACACTTCTGATTTCTGGAAACATAAGCCAAAATTTCTTTGTTGTTATAGGCGTGTTCGTTTAGAATTGATTCGCTCGGTTCAAATCGCGAAAGCTCGTTTATGAGAGCGGCCACCGTTTTGCCGGATTCGGTAACGTAGACCTTGCCAGTTGATATATCAGCAAAGCACAGTCCGAACCCATCATCTTCCTGACGGCAGCAGCAGATATAATTGTTTTTAGAGTCCACCAGCATGCTTGTGTCAGTCACAGTTCCGGGTGTTACGACACGTATAATCTCTCTTTTTACGATGCCCTTTGCAAGAGAGGGATCCTCCATCTGTTCGCAGACCGCCACTCGATAGCCCTTTTCGATGAGTCTGGCAATATAGCTCTCGCTGGCGTGGTGAGGCAGTCCGCACATTGGGGCGCGCTCGGGGAGGCCGCAGTCTCTGCCGGTCAGCACAAGTTCAAGCTCGCGCGACGCCGTGAGCGCATCGTCGAAAAAAAGCTCGTAAAAATCGCCGAGACGATAAAAGAGCAGCTCGTTCATGTGCTGCTTTTTTATCTCGACATATTGCCGCATCATCGGTGACAGCCTTGCATTGTTTTCGGGCAAAGACATTACTTTATCTCCGTTAGTCTTTTATTAGTGACAGCCATCGCAGGACTCACAGCTTCCCGAGCACTCGCCCGAAGGTTCCTCGACCGCGTCCGGATTCTCGCCGTTCGCTGAAGCAGTTATTATGGCGTTTATATAGTTTATCATGGAATTGACGTCGGTCTGCGCCTTGTTGTAGATTTCCATCGTTTGATTTGCCATTATCTCGTCGTAGGCATCACGAATTGTCGTACTCAGCTCTGAAATTCTCGCGTCGTCGCGCGTTTCCTTAGAAACCTCTGAATTTAAATTGATTCTGGCCAAATTGTATCTTCCCAGCGCCTCCTGAAGCACACTGTCGTCATCTGTAGCTGTTCTCGCAGAGTCGAGTGAAATATAGCGTTCGTCCTCCTGCAATGCCCTGCCGAGAGCCCTCGCCATGTCTATGATTTTGTCATTGCTCATTTCTTGCCGCCTTTCCGTATAACCGTTTATTTTTATATTGTGTTATCAAAACTTTTTCAAATCGGTTTTCGGTGCATTGTCCGATAACCGTAACACATGAATTGTCGTCCAGCCTTCCCTCAAAGCTTCCATCGGACAGCGCCCGGGTAATGAGAACGCGCCTCTGTGTTCCAACGAGCCTGCATTCTAAACTCGATGATATAGCTTCCTGCTTTGCGATAATCTCATTTAGTCTTTTTGCCTTTATGCTGTGAGGGGTATCATCGTCCATTTTTGCGGCTGCTGTGCCCTCGCGTTTTGAATAGATAAAAGTAAACAGAGATTTAAATCCGACTTCCTCAACAAGAGACACTGTGTCCTCATAGTCGCTTTGCGTCTCTCCCGGAAATCCGACAATGATGTCGCTCGAAAAGCTGACATCCTCGATTGTGTTTTTTGCATATCCGATGAGCTCAAGGTACTGTGCCCTGGTGTAGTTCCTGTTCATCTCGCGCAATATTCTGTCGCTTCCTGATTGAACCGGAAGATGTATGTGTCGGCTTATTTTCTCGCAAACGGCGATTGTGTCAAACAGCTCTCTTGTAGCGTCCTTTGGGTGAGAGGTCATAAACCTGATAGTAAAGTCGCCCTCAACATCGTTTAGGCGCCGCAGCAGCTGTGCAAAATTAATGTCACCGTCGAGGTGCTTTCCGTAGGAATTTACATTTTGCCCGAGAAGCATGATATCCTTATAGCCGTCCGCAATCGCCTTTTTGAATTCCGCTTCAATTTTCTGCGGATCCCTGCTCCTCTCGCGCCCACGCACTATCGGCACAACACAGTAGGAGCAGAAATTGTCGCACCCGTACATGACGGGTATATGTGCCCTAAAGCCATTGTCGCGCTTAATCGGCATTTCCTCACAAAGCGTGTAGTCTTCGCACTGTATTGCCGGAACGGATTTTGACTTTTCAATTCTCTCGGCGATGTGAGACGGGAGATTTTGCAGCTCGTTTGTGTTGAAAATAACATCAACATAGGGATAGCTTGAGAGCAGCTTGCTCGCTATATGGGGTTGCTGAACCATGCAGCCCCCAAGCGCAATTATAAGACTCTTGTTGTTCTCCTTGAGCTTTTTAAGCTCGCCAACATTTCCAAAAACCCTGTCCTCGGCGTGCTCGCGAACGGCGCACGTATTGAAAATTATCAGGTCGGCATTTTGAGGGTCATCGACTATTTCATAACCCGACTTTGCCATCATGCCCTTGATTTTTTCGCTATCGCTGACATTTTGCTGACAGCCATAGGTCCTCACATAGCAAACGGGCACACGGTTGTATTTTTCTTTCAGCAGCGCAGCAAGGCGCGCCGTCTTGTCGTTGACGCACGACTGTACATTATTGTTTAACACGCGGTGCTCCTATCCCATAATTTTTCTTAATTATAGCATCATCGGCAGCTCTATTAAATGCATTAATATAAATTCCCGCCAAATCACAAGACTCTTTTGAGAAACTGGCCGGTGTAAGATTTTTTGTTTTTCGCAACCTCCTCAGGCGTTCCGCAGGCAATTATTTCGCCGCCCTTGTTGCCGCCCTCGGGTCCCAAATCTATTATATAGTCCGATGTTTTTATGATGTCGAGGTTGTGTTCGATAACGATAACCGTGTTTCCCTTGTCCACCAGCTTTTGCAGCACCGATATGAGCTTGCTGACATCGGCGGTGTGCAGCCCCGTTGTCGGTTCGTCGAGAATATAGACAGTCTGACCGGTGCTTCGCTTTGACAGCTCCAATGAGAGCTTAACGCGCTGGGCCTCACCTCCGGAAAGTGTCGTAGAGGACTGTCCCAGCTTGACATATCCCAGGCCTACATCCTTGAGCGTTTTGAGTTTTCGGTTCACAGACGGGAAATTTTCGAAAAAATCACATGCCTCATCTACCGTCATCTCCAAAACATCGTAGATTGACTTTCCTCTGTACTTCACCTCAAGCGTCTCGCGGTTGTATCTCTTGCCCTTGCACACCTCGCACGGAACATATATATCGGGCAAAAAGTGCATTTCGATTTTTAGAATTCCATCGCCCTGACAAGCCTCACACCTGCCGCCCTTGACATTAAAGGTGAAGCGACCTGGCCCATAGCCACGCATTTTGGCCTCGTTTGTCTCAGCAAATACATCGCGCAGCAGGGTGAACAACCCCGTATACGTAGCCGGGTTGGAGCGAGGAGTTCTGCCTATCGGCGACTGGTCAATGCCTATCGCCTTATCCAAATATTCCATTCCCTCAATCGCTTTAAATTCACCCGCACGTGATTTTGCGCCGTTTAGGTCGGCGTTTAGTTTTTTGTATAGGATTTCATTTATGAGCGAGGATTTGCCCGAGCCGGAAACACCCGTCACGCAAATAAATGTTCCGAGAGGAAAAGCGACATCAATGTTTTTCAGGTTGTTTTGAGTTGCGCCCTTTATGACAAGCTGCTTGCCGTTGCCGCTTCTGCGCTGCTTTGGCACAGATATTTTCTTTTTGCCTGACAGGTACTGTCCGGTAATCGACTTGTCGCATTTCATAATTTCGTCGACAGTGCCGGCAAACACAATCTCGCCGCCGTTTATTCCGGCTCCCGGGCCGACATCGACAATAAAGTCGGCTGCGCGCATAGTCTCCTCGTCGTGTTCGACTACAATCAGCGTATTTCCAAGATCACGCAGACGTTTGAGCGTTGCAATCAGCCTTTCGTTGTCGCGCTGGTGCAGCCCTATACTCGGTTCATCGAGAATGTAAAGCACTCCCATAAGAGATGAGCCTATCTGCGTGGCGAGACGTATCCTCTGATTTTCGCCGCCGCTCAAAGTAGCCGCCGCGCGCGAAAGTGTGAGGTAATTTAGCCCGACATTGTTCAAAAAGCCCAGACGCTCTTTTATCTCTTTTATCACTCTGTCCGCAATCATTCCATCCCTTTCCGACAGGGACAAATTCTCGAAAAACACAAGGGCGTCGGTTATAGACATATCGCTGAGCTGTGTGATGTTTTTTCCCCCGACCGTCACCGCGAGCGACGTCGGCTTCAAGCGCTTTCCGTGGCATTCGGGACAATCCTCGGCGCTCATGCACTGCTGTATCTCATCGCGCATCCAATCGCTCGAAGTTTCGCGAAAGCGCCGCTCAAGGTTGTTGACAATTCCCTCAAAATCACCCCTATAGCTTGCGGAGCCGAACTCGTTTTCTCTGTGAAGCTTTAATGCCGTACCGCTTGTTCCAAATAATATGGCGTTGAGCGCAGCGCTCGGAATATCCTTGACAGGCGTTGAAATGTCGAAATCAAACGCCCTTGACACAGCGTCAAAGTACATTTGGGAGATGTTGCCGTCATAGTAGCTCCAGCCGCTGGCCTTGACAGCGCCGTCCTTAATCGAGAGGTTTTTGTTCGGTATGACAAGGTCCGGGTCAACCTTCAAAAATGTGCCCAACCCGGTGCATTTTTCGCACGCACCGAAAGGATTGTTGAAAGAGAACATGCGGGGAGTCAGCTCCTCGATGCTTACTCCGTGCTCGGGGCAAGCGTAGCTCTGCGAAAAAAGCATGTCCTCGCCGTCGAGTATATTGATTATTACAAGACCGCCACTTATAGAAATCGCCGTTTCTATTGAGTCAGAGAGACGCGATCTTGCCTCGCCGTCCAGCACAAGCCTGTCGACGATTATTTCTATATTGTGCTTTTTGTTCTTGTCAAGTCCGATATGCTCAGACAAATCATAAATAAGACCGTCCGCGCGAACTCGCACAAAGCCTGCGCGCGCAGCCGCCTCAAATTCCTTTTGGTGCTCTCCCTTGCGGCCGCGCACAACGGGAGCGAGCACGGAGAATTTTGTATCGGGCGGAAGCTGCATGACGGAATCCACCATTTGATCCACCGTCTGCTGCTTTATCTCGCGCCCGCATATCGGGCAGTGAGGAACACCGATTCTGGCAAACAAAAGCCTGAGATAGTCATATATTTCCGTGACAGTTCCGACAGTGGAGCGGGGGTTTTTTGAGGTCGTCTTTTGGTCGATTGAAATAGCCGGCGAAAGACCCTCTATCGAATCGACATCGGGCTTTTCCATCTGTCCTAGGAACTGGCGCGCATACGAAGAAAGACTCTCTATATATCTGCGCTGACCGTCGGCGTATATTGTGTCAAATGCGAGCGAGGATTTTCCTGAGCCTGATATGCCCGTCATTACTATGAGCTTGTCGCGCGGAATTGTGACGTCTACATTTTTTAGGTTGTGCTCGCGCGCACCCTTGATGATGATGTTGTCCTTTGACAATTTGTTTTCCCTCTATTTCTCTTTCTCCAGCTTTGATATTCTATCGCGCAGAGTGGCCGCATACTCAAATTCAAGCAGCAGCGCTGCGTGCTTCATCTCCTTGGTGAGGCGTGCTACCAAATCCTGCTTTTCCCTCTTTGAGAGCTTTTTGCCGTCGACCACAGTCTTTGTGTCATTTGAAGTTATTTCAAGAACGTCTCGCACATCCTTTACGATTGAGGTTGGTGTGATGTTGTTCTTGATGTTGTAGTCTGTTTGAATTTTGCGGCGGCGCTCCGTTTCTGTCATCGCGCGCTCCATAGACGGCGTGACGCAGTCTGCGTACATGATAACTTGTCCCTCGACATTTCGGGCAGCTCGCCCTATTGTCTGAATGAGCGATGTCTCCGAGCGCAGAAAGCCCTCCTTGTCGGCGTCGAGTATGATGACAAGCGACACCTCCGGGATATCGAGTCCCTCTCTTAGCAGGTTGATTCCGACAAGCACATCGAACTCTCCCAGCCGCAGGTCACGCAAAATTTCCATGCGTTCCAAAGTGTCTATGTCGTAATGCATGTACCGAACCTTGACGCCTCTTTCGTCGAGATAAGCCGTCAAATCCTCGGCCATTTTCTTCGTCAGTGTTGTGATAAGCACGCGCTCTTTTTTTGCCGCGCGAATGTTTATCTCTGACAGAACATCGTCAATTTGACCTTCTGTCGGCTTGACCGTTATTTTGGGGTCGATTAACCCCGTAGGTCTTATCACCTGCTCCACGATTTGAGCCGCGTGCGTTCTCTCATATTCGGCCGGTGTTGCGCTGGTGTATATGACCTGATTTATCTTGTCGAAAAACTCCTCAAACCGCAGCGGCCTGTTGTCAAACGCCGACGGCAACCGAAAGCCATAATCAACAAGATTCTTTTTGCGCGCATAGTCACCGGCATACATGCCGCGAAGCTGCGGAAGCATCACGTGCGACTCGTCTGCAAACAGGAGAAAATCCTCGGGAAAGTAATCAAATAGAGTGAATGGAATACTTCCCGGCTCTCTGCCGGTCAGCACTCGTGAATAGTTCTCTATTCCCTTGCACATGCCTATTTCCGTGAGCATCTCTATATCGTACATCGTCCTTTGCGCTATTCTCTGCGCTTCGATAAGCTTACCGTGCTCTGTGAAGTACTTGACCCTCTCGTCCATCTCCTCGCGCAAGTCCCTGAGCTTTTCCATCAGCGTGTCGCGCGGGATAATGTAGTGCGTGGCGGGATAGACTGCGGCATGCGAGACGATTTTATTCATAGTGCCTGTAACGACGTTTATCTCGCTCACACGGTCTATCGTGTCTCCGAAAAACTCTGCTCTGATTGCCGTGTCGTTGCTGTAGGCCGGGAATACCTCCACGACGTCTCCGCGCACTCTGAACCTGTTGCGCTCAAAGCCGATGTCGTTTCGCTCGTACTGAATTTCCACAAGCTTTCGCAAGAGGTCGTCGCGCTTCATGATCATGCCGGGGCGAAGTGAAATTATGCTGTTTCTGTAATCAATCGGGTTTCCCAATGTGTATATACATGACACTGATGCGACAATAATCACGTCTCGTCTCTCGGACAGAGAACAGGTTGCAGAGTGGCGCATCTTGTCGATTTCGTCGTTTATTGCGCTGTCCTTTTCTATATACGTATCCGTGTTTGGGATATAGGCTTCGGGCTGGTAATAGTCGTAATAGGAGACGAAATACTCCACGGCATTTTGTGGAAAAAACTCTCTGAACTCCGAGCAGAGCTGCGCCGCCAATATTTTGTTGTGTGCCAAAACAAGCGTGGGCCTGTTGACATTTGCGATAATATTTGCCATTGTAAAGGTTTTTCCGCTGCCCGTCACACCCATAAGTGCCTGCTCGCGGTAGCCTTTGTTCAGTCCTTGAGTCAGCTGCTCAATCGCCTGAGGCTGGTCGCCCGTAGGCTTATAATCGGAGACAAGATGAAATTTATCCATTAAAGCCCAGCTCTTTCCTCATGTTTGCGATGATGCCCTCTGTAGCGAGGGATATTGCGTTTTTTCCGGCCACAATTATATGGTCGTTTAGCTCAACACCTATGATAGCAAGCGCTTTCATCGCCGAGCGCGTGGTAGCTAGGTCATTTGCGGACGGCAGGGCAAACCCGTCCGGATGATTATGCGTCAATATGACAGAGACAGCTTTTTGAACCGTAGCGATTTCGACAATCTTGCGCATCGACATGGCGGTCCTGTCAACTGTTCCCGCTGAGACAAGCACACTGTTTATCAGTTTAAGCTTCGAATTGAAGCAGAGCATAAAGCACTTCTCCGTCGTCTCTCCGACGAAGCATGAAACACAGTACTTTTTTGCCGTGTCTCCAGAGGTAACCACAAAATTCTTTTTGTCTTTCTGCTGCTCATAATATCGGTAGGATTCCAAAAGCAGCTTTATGTGAGCGGCAGTGTTGGGCGTCATGCCCTTGACGTCCAACAGCTGTTCGTATTCGGCCTCAAAAACCTTGTCATAGCTGCCAAAGTAGTCAATTAATCTGTGAGCCAGCTCATTTGTATCTTTTCTGGGAATTGAATAAAACAAAATAAGCTCCAGTGCGTTGTGAGGTTCAAAGTCCGACAGACCGCTCGTCAAAAAACGTCTTTTTACCCGTTCTCTGTGACCATCATGCACCGTCGCCATACTTCCCCCGAAAATATATTATTTGCAACATATATGTTCTTATTATATACTAAACGAAAATAAAGTTAAATAGCAAGGCGTTTTTATGAGACAATTTGTCATATTATCCGAGGACGACGGCGTCCGGCTCAACCGATTTCTTCAAAAATGCGTACCCTCCCTCTCCGGGGGCGAGATGTATAAATTTTTGCGCAGCAAGAGAATAAAACTCAACGGGGCGCGCTGTGAGGCATCCACGCGTCTTTCCGCCGGCGATGTGCTTGAGCTTTATATAAATGATGATTTCTTTGGCAAGGGCAAGAAGCAGCCAAACTTCATGAGTGCATCAAGGATGCTGACCATCATATATGAAGACGACAACATCGCCCTTTTATATAAGCCGGCAGGGCTGCTCGTCCACGACGACAGCAGCGAGTTCACCGATACCCTTATAAATCGGTTCCTGCGGCACCTCTTTGAGTGTGGTTCCTATAACCCCGATGAAAAGACCTGCTTTACGCCATCCTTGTGCAACAGACTTGACCGCGGAACAAGCGGCATCGTGATAGCTGCAAAAAACTCAACAAGTCTTTCCTGCATGAATCTAATCATTAAGGAGCGCCGAGCAGTCAAGAAGTACCTCTGTGTCACTGTCAGCGAGCCGCCACGCGATGGCAGGTATACGTGCTTTCTCATGAAAAACAGCGACTTGAATCGCGTCTACCTGTCCGACAAAGAGCGTGACGGCTCAAAACAAATTGTCACCGAAATAAAAAAGCTCTCTGAAAATAAAGGTCTGTATCTCTTGGAAATCGGTCTTGTGACCGGCAGAACACACCAAATTCGCGCCCATCTCGCGCATTTGGGCGCGCCGATACTCGGCGATGGAAAATATGGAAACGGCGAGATAAACAGGCGCTACAAGATAACGCGGCAGGCTCTTTGCGCTTATCGACTTTCTTTTGATTTGAATGAAACTCTCGACAAAGAGTTGTTTTATCTCAACAATAAAAGCTTTCAGCTGGACGATGTGTGGTTTTGCAAAGAGTATTTTCCGCAGTTCAAGCTGTAGTTTTGCTGTAAAAGCGCGGACTTGCCATCGTCAATACAACACAGACCGCGCCTTGCAAAACAATCTGATATAAAAAAAGGACACCTTTGCGCTTTACGGCTAGGTGTCCTTTTTGATGACATTTAAAATAGCAAAAGCTGGCTCTCTTTTGGCAGATTTCCGAGCGCGCCCGCCTTGTCGAGCATATCTATAAGTGAGGAAGATATCCCAGGTTCTACCAGCATTTCTTCTGCCGAAACATAGTCGTTTTTTCCGACACGCATAAGCGTCTCGGCGGCATTTGCACCGACTCCGCCCATAGATATAAACGGAAGTCTGAGCTTCCCATCCTCAATGAGATATTTCGTTGCATGTGATTTTTTCAAACTTACCGGCAAAAAGGCAAAGCCTCTGCCCAACATTTCACATATCATCTGCAAAACCACATAAGCATCCTCGTCCTTGGCAGTTCTCTTGTCTGTGGCAAGGATTTTTTTCATATCATGGAGCTTTTTCACCGCAGACTTCTTTGTGCCAAGCGCAATTTCTGTGTCGATATCGCTGCCGCGGACGGTGAAATACGTCGCATAAAACTCGATAGGATAATAAAGCTTGAACCATGCAAGCCGAATAGCCGCGGACACGTATGCGGCGGCATGAGCCTTTGGAAACAGATATTTAATCGTTATGCAGCTGTTGATATACCACTCCGGAACATCATGCTCGCGCAGTATTTTTTTGTGCTCATCCGTCATTTTAAAGGAGGCCTTGCCTTTTCTTGTATACTCCATAATTTCAAAGGCAAGCTTCGGCTCAACGCCTTTTTTGATGAGATACGTCATAATTCCGTCACGCGTGCTTATTACCTCATCAATTGTACATGTCCCATTTGCAATCAAATCCTGTGCGTTTCCGGCCCAAACGCCCTCGCCGTGGGAAAGGCCCGAAACCTGCACAAGGTTTGAGAAGTTTTTCGGCTTTGATTCCACAAGAAGATTTCGGACGGTGACAGTCCCCATCTCCGGAACCCCGAAGGTTCCCGTTTTGCTGTCGATATCCTCCTCAGACAACCCGAGCGGCTCCACCGAAGTAAAGAGCTTGTACACTTCGGGGTCGTTCATCGGAACATCATTTATATTGATTCCCGTGAATTTCTCAAGATAGTAGTACATGGTCGGAACCTCATGCCCCAGCTCATCGAGCTTTAGAAGCGTGTCATGAAGTGAATTAAAGTCAAAGTGTGTCGTGATAACTCCGTTTTCGCTGTTGTCAGCGGGGTGCTGGGCAGGTGTGAAATCCGTGATGGAATATCCCTGCGGCACGACAACCATGCCTCCCGGATGCTGTCCGGTCGTCTGCTTTACTCCGGTGCATCCGAGTGTCAGTCTGTTCTCCTCAGCCCTGTTGACCACCATACCTTTTTCTTCAATATACTTTTTGACATAGCCGAATGCCTTTTTTTCCTTAAGTGCCGATATTGTACCGGCCTTGAAGACGTTTTCGCTTCCAAAAAGCTCGGATGTATATGAGTGGGCGCGGGATTGATAGAGCGACGAAAAGTTCAAGTCTATATCGGGCTGCTTGTCGCCGGAAAATCCGAGAAATGTTTCAAAAGGTATGTCGTGTCCATCCCCCGTCATCATCTCTCCGCACTCTGGGCATTGTGTCTGCCAAATATCGTACCCTGAACCGGCATTTTCAACAAATTGCATGTGCTTGCAGTTTGGACACAGGTAGTATGGCGGCAGCGGATTGACCTCTGAAATGCCAATCAGGTTGGCGATGAACGACGAGCCGACGGAGCCTCTGGAACCGACATGGTAGCCGTCCTCCTCGGATTTTGACACAAGCTTGACGGCAATTATATAGAGCACCGCATAGTGATTGCCGATTATGGAATCCAGCTCCTTTTGGGCGCGCTGTGTTATCATTTCAAGTGGGTGCTCTCCATACCGCCGCTTGATTGCATCATAGGTCATCTTCGTCAGCTGCTCCTCCGAGCCGTCTATGCTGGGGGTATATGTCCCTTTTGGGATGGGTAAAATTCCGGGTTCAATCATGTCGGCAATTTTGTTTGTATTTTTTATGACGACCTCTCTCGCCTTTTCCTCACCGAGATAGGAAAACTCCTCGAGCATTTCATCAGTTGTCCTAAAAATCAGCTCTGCTTGTGAATCGGTGTCATCAAAGCCCTTTCCGGACATTAGAATTTGCCTGTATATTCCATCTTTTTCATCAAGAAAGTGAACATCACAAGTTGCGCACACGGGCTTGTCAAGCTCTTCTCCGAGCCTCACAATTTCTCTGTTCAGCTCCAGCAAGACGTCTCTGTTGGGAACGGTATTTTCGCGTACGAGAAACTCGTTGTTCGTGATTGGCTGTATTTCAAGGTAATCGTACTTTTCTGCGATTTCCTTTATTTCCTCATGCGTTTTTCCGTCTAGTAAAGCTCTGAACACCTCTCCTTGTTCACATGCAGAACCTATTATCAGTCCCTCTCTGTGCTTGTTTAGCTCGCTTTGCGGAATTCTCGGCTTATTGTAGAAATATTTTAGGTGGCTCTTTGTGACAAGCACGTATAGGTTTTTCAGTCCGACGTGATTTTTCACAAGCAAAATCATATGGTTTGCCTTTGTGTGCTTTGAGCATTTTCCACCGAGCACCGCGTTGATTTCGCTTATTTTCTCAACACCGCGCTCCCGCATGGGCTTAAGACACTCAAAATAAATCCGCGCAAGTGCTGCTGCATCGTCATTTGCCCTGTGATGGGAAAATTTTTGCAGCTTAAAGTGATTTGTCAGCGAGTCCAGCTTGTACTTTTTCAGCTCCGGGAAGAGTGCCTGTACGAGCGTGAGGGAATCTACACTTGTCATTTCCCTGAAAAGCTGCTGTCTTGCGCATGCCGTGCGCAAAAAGCTCATATCGAAGTTCGCGTTGTGAGCCATCAGCGGCCTGTCGCCGGCATATTCAAAAAAGCTCGCGAGAGCCTCGCACTCGCTTGGAGCACCGCAAATCATTTCATCGGTTATCCCCGTCAGCTTTGTTATGTACTCGGGAATCGGCTTTTGAGGGTCCACAAATGTGTCAAAATTGTCAACGATTTCCCCGTCCCTTATCCTGACTGCGCCAATTTCGATTATCCGCTCTGCCGCAGCGTTGAGTCCTGTCGTCTCTAGATCAAAGCAAATTATTTCACCGTCAATTTCACAGTCTTTGTTGCCCTTGACGACATTCGTCGCGTCGTCGACATAATAGCCTTCCATTCCATAAATTATTTTAAAGTCAGGATTATCAATGAGTTTCAGCGCCGCCTGAGCGTCCGGAAAAGCCTGCACTACACCGTGGTCAGTTATGGCCACAGCTCTGTGTCCATAGCTGTTTGCCCTGACGACAATCTGCTCGGCGGACGGGAGAGCATCCATTGAGGACATGTTTGTGTGCATGTGCAGCTCGACGCGTTTTTCCTCGCATGTGTCGAGCTTTGGCATCCTCTTCACCCTGATAATATCGCGCGGTTTTAAAATAAATTCGTTGTCAAACCGATCCTGTATAACATTTCCGCAGATAATCAGCGTGTCGCCGCTTTTTATCTCCGCCAGCTTTTTATATTCGTTTTTGAGATCAAAGAGTTTTATATTTATCGAGCCTTTGTAGTCTGTCACAGAAATAGTATAGCGCGTATTATTATTTCGCGTGAGCGCGGACTCTGCAAAAAAAACATCTCCGCAGACCGTATATTTACCGGCATCGGAGCACGCTTTTTCAATTTCAACTATTGACGAGAGTGATGGCTTTGTGCCCAAAATAAGCTCATATTCATCGTTCAAAAGAGCAATTTTCCCGCTTGCCATGTCCGCTTTTGTAAGCGCTCTTGCACCGGATGTTCTTGACTTTGCCGGCATGGCTCCGGATTGTTTTTTGGCACTTGGGGCGCAAAAAACATCAGAAGGTGCGATTTCCGTGTTTTTGTCCATCTCTGTCACGCCGTCATATATAATTTTCACATTAAGCTCAAAGCTCTCGGCTATAAGTGCACACAGCTCGCGCGAAAAGCCCATCGTCTCAAGCACCTCGGCGCCGCCGTGTGCAAGCGTGACAAAAACTGTTTCGTTTTCAATTCTGACAACAGCACCGTCCAGAAAACCGTTCGTCGGAAGTCCATTTTGGGAAAGCATGTCTGCAAGCTCAAGGACAGCGCTTTCGCAAAAGGAATTTTGAGCATAGTGAAACCGGCATCTCACTTCGCAATTCTTGTATTTTTTCTTTAGAAATTCGCAAATTTCCAAGGCCACATTTTTTTCATATGTACAACAAAACAGAGACAAGCCGATTTTCCTGCCGTCTCTGTCCACAGATATATTCTCAACCTTTGCGCATTGAAACCGCGCATCGGCGTCACTCCACATTTCACTGAATAATGCAGCCATAATTTCCTTTTACATCTTTTCTATTTCTTCCATCAGCTGACCTGCAATGTCTCCGGTCAGCTTTCTGACCATGACACCTTTTTTAAACAGTACCGCGCAGTCTTTCCCGCCTGCAATTCCAATGTCAGCGCAGGCTGCCTCGCCTGGGCCATTGACCACACAGCCCATGACGGCGACCGTAATTTGCTTTTCAATCCCGCTGCACCTTTTCTCAACCTCCCTGGCAATGGCGACAAGGTCTACCTCGGTTCTGCCGCACGTAGGGCAGGAAACGACATTTATTCCGAATTTTCTTACTCCCGCGGCCGACAAAATCTTTTTTGCCGCACCGATTTCCACAAGCGGATCGTCAGTGAGTGAAACGCGCACCGTATCCCCGATTCCCTCACACAGCAAAGCGCCGATTCCGACAGCAGACTTTACAATTCCATTCTCATATGTACCGGATTCCGTAACGCCGATATGCAGTGGATAATCGTATATGCTGGCGAAAAGCTCGCAGGACTTTACCATAGTCATAACATCAGATGATTTTATAGACACAACTATATCGTAAAAATCAAATTTTTCCAAAAGCTCTATATGCCTTCTTGCACTTTCCACAAGCGCCTCGGGACATACTTTTTCGTATTTTGCGAGAATTTCCTTTTCAAGTGAGCCGCTGTTTACTCCGATTCTGATTGGAATACCCCGCGCTCTGCAAGCTTGCACCACAGCCTTGACATTGTTCTCTTCGCCAATATTTCCGGGATTTATGCGAATTTTGTCAACCCCTGCGGCGGCGCTTTCCACCGCGAGTCTGTAATCAAAATGTATGTCCGCCACAAGCGGGATTTTCACAGCGCTCTTGATGGCGGGAATCAGTCTTACAGCTTCCATGTTCGGTACAGCCACGCGTATTATCTCGCACCCGGCACTTTCGAGCGCCATTGCCTGCGCGATATTGCCATCTGCGTCGCTGTTGTGGACGTTTAGCATGGACTGTATGGCGATGGGGTTGCCCCCACCGATTTTTGTATTTCCTATTTTGATTATCTTTGACATTTCTACCCCGTTATCAATCTTGAAATATCGTTAAAGGTCACAAATGCCATAAGCAGCATGAGCAAACCAAAACCGACGACGTTTATTATCGCCTCATACTTTTTGTCCAGCTTTTTCTTTGTGAACAGCTCAACAACCAAGAACACAAGCTTTCCGCCGTCAAGCGCGGGCAGCGGAAGTATGTTGAATATTCCGAGGTTTATCGAAATGAATGCCAGAATTATCAGCACCGATCTAAATCCCAGGCTTGTCGCCTGATTAATTACAGTTACAATTCCTACAGGTCCGGACAGCTGGTTCATCGGAAGATTTCCGGTGACGAGATCGACCACAGATATGAAAATTTGCCTGCTTATTGACACCGTCCACAAAAGCGATTCCTTTGCAACGCTCAAGAAGCTCTTGCTCTCAGGATAAACATAAAAGTCTATCACGATGCTTTTCGTACCATCTTCATTTGTCGCCATGTCAAAGCGGACATCGGACAGCTCAACAGTCTCTCCATCGCGCTGTACGGTGATGTCTGCAGTGCCGTCCTTGACGCGAATCAGCTCATAAACTATGTCGTCCGCAATGTACATTCTGCGCCCGTTTATGGCCAAGATTTTGTCGTCAGCCTTTAAGCCGGACGAGGCGGTTGCGGCGTTGTCATAAAAGCCCTTAATCTGCCTTGTCTTAATGTCGCCGTCCGTCGCCGTCAGGATTGTCAGGACTATCAAGCCCAGTATCAGGTTCATCACGGCTCCCGCGATGACAACTCCAATTCTGTTGCCTACATTTGCGTTGTTAAAGGAATCCCGCGCCTCACTGTCCTCGTCCTCGCCCTCCATGCTGACGAAGCCGCCTATAGGAAAAAGGCGCAGACTGTAAAGCGTTTCGCCCTTTTTAAACTTGAATATCTTCGGTCCCATTCCCAGAGCGAATTCGTTTACCCTGATTTTGCTGGCCTTTGCGACGAGGAAATGGCCGAGCTCATGGACGAATATTATAAGTCCAAAAATAAAAACCGATGCGAGTATTGTCCAGATTACATTCATAATTTCTCCGTTTTAGCTTAGTTTGCGCGCCGCTATTTCATCTGCCATGGCTCTTGAGACGCGGTCTGTTTCGATTATATTCTCCAATGTGACTGATTTATCAAGCTTTTGTGAAAAAACCACTTCACTTACGATTTCTCCGATTTGCAAAAAGCCGATTTTCTCCTGCAAAAACATCTCTACAGCTCGCTCATTGGCTGCGTTTGCTGCACACGGGTAAAGTCCGCCCTTCTTTGCGGCGTCCTTGCAGACAGCAAGGCAAACAAAGGTGCTTTCATCCGGCTTTTCGAATGTAAGGCATGACATTTTTTCTATGGAGAGATACGGTGAGTCAAGCTGCATGCGGTTTGGATATGTCAGCGCATATTGTATCGGAGTTCGCATATCCGGCATACCCAGCTGTGCCAGCACAGAGCCGTCGCAGAACTCAACCATGGAATGTACTATGCTTTGTCTGTGCACTGTCACCACAATATCCTCAGGGCTCAATGAAAAAAGCCACATAGCCTCAATAACCTCAAGGCCCTTGTTCATGAGCGTCGCGCTGTCCACGGTGATTTTTCTGCCCATGCTCCAGTTTGGATGCTTTAATGCGTCAGCGACAGTTACTTTGGCAAGCTCTTCTCCGGTCCTTCCAAAAAAAGGACCACCGGAGGCCGTCAGAAATATTCTTCTTAGTGTTGCAGCAGATGTTTTGTCCTGAAGGCATTGGAATATCGCCGAGTGCTCGCTGTCTACCGGCAGCAGCTTTACATTATTTCTTTTGCACGCGTCCACAACAAGTCGCCCTCCGGTGACCAGCGTTTCCTTGTTTGCCAGCGCTATGTCCTTGCCGGCGTCAATGGCCGCCAACGTCGGTTCCAAGCCAGCTATGCCGACAACCGCGTTGAGCACGGTGTCGCTGCCGTCGTTGCCGCACAGCTCTGTCAGTGACTGCTTGCCCCCATAAACCTTTGTGCTTGTGTGCGCCAAAGCGATTTCAAGTCTCTTCGCAGCACTCTGGTCGACAGCACACACACTTCTCGGAGAAAAAGCAAGAGCCTGTTGTTCAAGCAACTTCTCATTGGAATTAGCAGTGAGTGTCTCTATGACAATTCCGAGATTTTTCACAAGCGACAGTGTTTGTGTGCCGATAGACCCTGTTGAGCCCAATATCGTCAATTTTGAAGTTGCCATTGCTTTACCCTACTCACCTAAAAATTAAGAAGAAGCCCGAAAATGCCGAAAGGGCAAAAACCCCGGTGAACAAAACGCTGTCTATTCTATCCATCGCACCGCCGTGACCGGGAATAAGGTCACCGAAATCCTTTAGTCCGCACTCTCTCTTAATATACGAAGCGGACAAGTCCCCTATCATCCCGACGCCCGCGCCTATCATCGACACGGCAAATATATACGCATATTGCCAAAAGCCGTCCTGTCCGGCAAACACTGTATTGCCCTGACTCAGATGGAGAAAAAGCGCATATACCGCAGTTATCACCAAAGGCGTCCCCAAAAGTCCGCCTATCGCTCCCTCAACTGTTTTTTTGGGGCTTATTTTTGGGCACAGCTTTCTTTTTCCAAACGCGCTGCCGGCAAAAAATGCAAAAGTATCACAGAGCCAGCCCATGCCGAGAGCGGCCAAAAACAAAAATCTTCCGTCGTTCAAAAATGGCGAAAAGGCGCGCAGACGAAGCATGGCAAGCAACCCTAGTGTGGTCATATTGCACGCAAAAAATACAGCTGCGCCCTCCTTAAATTCATAATGTCTGTCGTTTGAAAACATCATGATGCAAAATGTCAAAAACAAGAGCAAAAAGACTGTCAACATATTGAATTTTTCAAACATAAGCGTCAACACGGCATACAATCCGTACACCATAAGAAAGAGCTTATTTTGCATCATGTTGAAAGCCCTGAGCAACTCAAACGATGCTATAAATCCAATAATCGACAGCATTATATTTAAATAAACACCGTCGAACAGCCATATAATCGTCCCCAGTATCGCAATCATGACAACGGACGAAATAACTCTCTTTTTCATCGGTATACACTCCCAAATAAAATGCGGCGCGTGTTTCACGCTTATTGCCGACAAATTTCTTTCAGTCGTTTAATCGTGGTTTTGTCTTTGTTTGCAAAATCAGGCATGCATAATATTGTGCTTGATTTTTGCGCAAGCATAGCAAATTGTCAAATGGTTTTGCAAAAAATAAACAATAACCTGATTTCGAGGTCTTCGGCGCTCGCTTCCTGTGTCAAATCCCGCCAAAGCGCCTTGATCGTCTCGAAAACTCTGCGATTGCTTCGTCGAGCAGCTCCGGGGTGAAGTCCGGCCAAAGCGTATCCATGTATATGAATTCGCTGTAGGCGCACTGCCACAGCAGAAAGTTTGAAATACGCTGTTCCCCACTCGGACGAAGTATAAAATCGACCTCCGGCTGGCCGGCCGTGTAGGTGTTTTGCGCAAAGCAGTCCTCGTCGATTTCGTCGATTTTGACCTGCCCTGACAATACCTCTGCACACACTTTTTTGGCGGCTGAGACTATTTCGTCACGGCCGCCATAGTTTAACGCGATATTCAGTACCAAGCCGGTGTTGTCCTTTGAGATGCTCTCAATTTTTTCCATCAGCACTATGATGTCGCTGTCGAGCCTGTCTCTCTCTCCGATAAACCTGATTTTGATGTTCTCACCCTTGAAGCCAAAAACATCCTTTAGATACCGACGCAAAAGGTTCATTATCGAATCGACCTCGGCTTGCGGCCTCTTCCAGTTTTCGGTTGAGAAAGCGTAGAGTGTGAGCGCCTTAACGCCTATTTTCTCACAGTAGCGTGTGATTTTTTGAAACACCTCAGCGCCCTTATAGTGCCCGGCGGAGCGCGGCAGCCCGCGTTTTTTTGCCCATCTGCCGTTTCCATCCATTATAATTGCAATATGTTGCGGAATTATGACATTTGTATTTGAAGACATGTTTATATCTCCATTATTTCCGTTTCTTTTGCTTTCATTATATCGTCGATTTCCTTGCAGCGCCTGTCCGTAACTTTTTGCATTTCGTCCTCGAGCTGCTTGAGGTCGTCCTCGGTTATTTCACTTGTTTTTTTGAGGGCTTTGAATTTTTCATTAGCGTCGCGGCGTATAGACCTAACCGCTACCTTGCCGTCTTCGCCCATTTTTTTTATCTGCTTTGCAATTTCTTTTCTGCGCTCCTCCGTGAGCTGTGGAAACATCACGCGCAAAACTCTGCCGTCATTTGTGGGGTTGATGCCAATATCAGACATCTGTATCGCTTTCTCGATGCTCTTCATCGAGGAAGCATCCCACGGCTGTATGACGAGCACGCGCGCCTCTGATACTGAAACTGCAGCCATTTGGTTTATCATCGTGGGTGTTCCGTAATAGTCGACCATGATTTTGTCGAGAACTGCCGGATTGGCCCTGCCCGCCCTTATGGCGGCAAGGTCTGTCTTTAAAAAGCCGATTGTCTTCTCCATTTTTTCATCAAAGGGAATTACGTAGCTGTTCATATTGCTGCCTCCTCTATTATTGTTCCTATATTTTCGCCTTTTGCGGCTCTGACGAGGTTTTGGGGATCGTCTTGCAAATTAAACACCAGCAAAGGAATATGGTTGTCGCGGCACATGCTGGCAGCAGTGCTGTCAATTACACCGAGGCCATCGTTTAGAACCCGAGTGAAGGTGAGCCTCTCATACTTCACGGCATCGGGGTAAATGTGTGGGTCTTTGTCGTATACCCCGTCCACCAAGGTCGCTTTAAAAATTATATCTGCGCCGATTTCAGCTGCACGCAGCGCCGACGCCGTGTCCGTTGAGAAAAAAGGATTTCCTGTTCCGCACGCTAAAACTATCACCCTTCCTTTTTCAAGGTGGCGTATCGCACGATTGCGGATATACGGCTCTGCAATTTGCTGCATGGGCAATGCTGTCATAACCCGAACTTCTAAGCCGAGTCTCTCAAGCGAGTCCCCAATGGCGAGGCTGTTCATAACCGTAGCCAGCATTCCCATGTGGTCTGCGCGCGTTCTCTCCATGTCACCGGCGTCACGGCCTCTCCAAAAATTGCCGCCGCCGACGACAATTCCTATTTCAGCTCCCAGAACCGCGGCATCCTTTATTGCTGTGCAGATGTTCTCGACAGTTTCAAGATTAAGCCCTGTTCCCTTATCTCCGGCAAGAGCTTCGCCGCTCAGTTTAATCAGTATTCTCTTGTATTTGAGCATATTTTCTCCTCTGATTGACAATAAATCAAGGCACTTTGTCTTTTTTATATTGTACCTTATATCCTTCGATATCGCAACTATCTATATTGCCCAAAGTCAAGGTATTGTCCATGTCATATTCCATTTTGATGTATCGCATATGCATTTTGCGTTGCATCATTTTTGTATGCTCATTGACCCCTTGCATGTTCCTGCATATTTTGATAGCTGCCGTGTCATCAAATATTGCTTCGCCTTTGATAATCCAGCCGCACAACATCAAATCACAATTAAACGCTTTCCAATAACATCATAACAAAGCAGATAATTGGGTCGCATATCACATCGCACAAGCAATTTATAATAAAAATAATAAAGACGGGGTACATTCCCCGTCTTTTTGTTTCAGTTAAGCAGACTTAAATCGATATTTTATTTCTGAAGACCTGCAACCTCAGCTGCAAAATCGTCCTCGCGTTTCTGCAAGCCCTCGCCCTTCTCATATCTTGCGAATGACACAACATTGATGGAAGCGCCCAGTTCTTTTGCCGTGTTTTCAGTGTACTTACCGACTGAAAGCTCTCCGTCCTTGACGAAAGGCTGTTCGAGCAGGCAGATTTCCTTGTAGAATTTGCTGATTCTGCCAAAAACCATCTTTTCGGCTATGTTTTGCGGCTTGCCCTCGTTCATGGCCTGCTGCATGAGAATTTCCTTTTCCTTTTCGACATCGCCTGCAGGGACTTCCTCCTTGCGGACATATGACGGGTTTACGGCGGCAATCTGCATGGCGACATCTTTGCCGTATGCAAAGAACTCGGGCTTTGCCGCTGTGGCACTGTCTGTCTCAAACTTCACAAGAACGGCATGTGTACCGCCGCCATGGATGTAGGGCACAAGCACGCCCTCAAAGCGCTCGAAACGGCGAATTTTCAGGTTCTCGCCAATCGTCAAAATCTTTTCCTGAAGCTGAGCCTCGATTGCTGTGCCGTTTACGGTGCACTTCAAAAGAGCGTCGACATCTGCCGGGTTTTCTTTTATAACTGTCTCTGCGCAAAGTGTGACGAAATCTCTGAAGCTCTCGTTCTTTGCAACAAAGTCTGTCTCTGAATTTACCTCGATTATAGCGCCGACATTTCCGTCCACAATCGCAAATACAACACCCTCGGCAGCAATTCTTCCTGCCTTTTTCTGTGCTGCCGCCAAGCCCTTTTCGCGGAGAAGCTCAACCGCTTTCTCCATGTTTCCGTCGGACTCGGTCAATGCCTTCTTGCAATCCATCATTCCGCAACCCGTCGTCTCGCGAAGGGCCTGGACATCCTTAGCTGTAAAAGCCATGTTCAAAGTCTCCTCTATAATTATTCTTCGACTGCGGCAGCCTTTGCAGCGCCGGCCACCTCGGACTTCTCCTCTTCGCCATTAAACGCCTCGCCCTGACGTGATTCGAGAACCGCATCGGCCATAGCGCCGGAGATGAGCTTCACGGCGCGGATTGCGTCGTCGTTGCCGGGAATTACATAGTCGATTTCGTCGGGGTCGCAGTTTGTATCGACAATCGCGACAACCGGTATATTAAGCTTTCTGGCCTCAGCCACAGCAATGTGCTCCTTGCGTGGGTCGACAATAAACAGAGCTTTGGGGAGTCTCTCCATCGCCTTTACGCCGCCGAGGAATTTTTCGAGTTTTTCAATTTCAAGAAGAAGCTTGCTGACTTCTTTTTTTGTCAGAAGTTCAAATGTGCCGTCGGCGCGCATTTTGTTGAGCTGCTCAAGACGTCCGATTCTGCGTCTGATTGTGCGGAAATTTGTGAGCATTCCGCCGAGCCAACGCGCGTTTACATAATGCATGCCGCAACGCTGTGCCTCATCCCTGATAGATTCCTGAGCTTGCTTTTTTGTGCCGACAAAGAGAATATCGCCCTCTGCCGCGGCCTGACGTACAAAGTTGTAGGCCTCGTCGAGCTTTTTAACTGTTTTTTGAAGGTCGATGATGTAGATGCCGTTGCGCTCTGTGAAAATATACGCCGCCATCTTCGGGTTCCATCTTCTTGTCTGATGTCCAAAGTGAACACCGGCCTCAAGAAGCTGTTTCATTGATACTACTGCCATTTTTATTTCTCCTTTTTTGTTTTTTCCTCCGCGCTTCTTATGATTTGTCACCCAATAGGGCACAGGACAAACCCATGAAACACGTGTGAATTTCCGAATTATTGTATCATATAGTCACGCGCATTACAAGAGCTTTGCCTAGAAAATACCTCTTCTTTTTGTATTGATCTGTATTTGCCTCTCATAATCGCCTCTTACAAGCACAATGTCATCTCCCACTGTGTCAATATCCGACCAATTGATTCTAATATCGCCCTCTCTTCCCATAAACCCAAATCCCTTTGAGTGCCCAAAAATCACAAGCGCCGCAATCGTCGCCGTGTGCTCGTCAAATTCCAAGTCATCCACCGTGCCCAGCCTTGTGCCGGTCGCAATATGAACAACCTCCTTTTCGCACAAATCCGTAAAAAGCGTCATCACAAACACCTCACATTTTTTTGCAGAGCGCCGCTGTTCGAACAAATTCCTTTGCTCTTTTGCACTCATAATATTAATATTACAAATGTTAAAAAAATATAGCATGTATTTTGATGTCGATGCTGTATAATTATAAAACAGAAGCTCAATTTGGGCAAGCTGCTTTAAGAAAATCATTCAGAATATATGAGAGGTTTTAGAATGAAATTAACTTTTCTCGGCGCTGCGCACGAGGTTACCGGAAGCTGCTTTCTCCTCGAAGCTTGCGGCAAAAAAATACTGATTGACTGCGGCATGGAGCAGGGCAAGGACATATTTGTAAATCAGAGTATTCCCTGTACGGCAAGTCTGATAGATTTCGTGCTGCTGACCCACGCGCACATCGACCATTCCGGAAAACTCCCTATGCTGCTTTCGCAGGGATTTGCCGGAAAAATTTTCTCAACTCAAGCGACGCATAAGCTCTGTGAAATAATGCTCAAGGACTCTGCGCATATACAGGAATTTGAGGCCCAGTGGCACAGCAGAAAAGCAAAGCGTTCGGGCGCTGAGCCATACGTTGCGCTCTATACCGTCGAGGACGCTGAGAAAACGCTTGATTTGTTTGTTCCTTGCATGTATGAAAAACCTTTCGCTCTCACCGACGGGATAGAGGTTCGGTTTATCGACAGCGGCCATCTCCTCGGCTCGGCCAGCGTCGAGCTCGCCATCTCGGAGAATGGCGTTTCGAAAATAATTGTCTTCTCCGGTGACATCGGCAACCTCAATCAGCCGATTATCAAAGACCCTATCTACCCAAAAAGTGCAGATTATGTCATCATGGAATCCACCTATGGTGACAGAAGTCATGGCGAGCGCCCGGACTATATAAAAAATCTTGCCGAAATTATTCAAGAGACATTTGACCGTGGAGGAAATGTTGTCATTCCCTCCTTTGCCGTTGGCCGAACACAGGAAATGCTTTATTTTCTGCGCGCTATAAAAACGTCAGGACTAGTCAAGGGTCACGACGGCTTTCCCGTTTTTGTCGACAGTCCTCTTGCCATTGAAGCGACAAAGGTCTTTGACGACAGCAGCTTGGAGTGCTTTGACGACGAGACGGTCGCTCTTATAAAAAGCGGAATCAACCCTCTCACATTTGACGGGCTTTGCCTCACGCTCACCTCAGAGGACTCGAAGCTGATAAATCAAGACAACAGACCAAAGGTCATTTTATCCGCCAGCGGGATGTGCGAGGCCGGAAGAATACGCCATCATCTGAAGCATAATCTATGGCGAAAAGAGTCGACGATACTCTTTGTCGGCTATCAGGCTGAGGGAACAATAGGCCGTCTGCTCTTGGAGGGCGCCTCCTCCGTCAAGCTTTTCGGCGAGAGCATCAAGGTTGCCGCGCAAATCAGGCAGCTTGCGGCCATAAGCGGACATGCTGACTGCAACGGACTCTCCGAGTGGATTGGAAGATTTGAAAAAAAGCCGGCGCATGTTTTTGTAGTTCATGGCGACGAGCAGGTGTGCGAGATATTCACACGTAAACTCAAAGACGAGCTTTCACTCAACGCCACTGCTCCCTACAGCGGAGATGCCTGGGATTTGGCTTCGGACAGTCAAGTCGAGAGCTCGGCTCGTGAGCGCATCTCAAAGCCGCATGCAAATGCAGAGCCTCAGCCCTATCAAAAACTTCTTTCTGCTGTGCGCAGTCTCTCCGATATTGCCGCAAAATGCGCTCATATGGCAAGCAGTGAGCTTTCTCGCTTCACCGAGGAAATCGAAAGGCTGTGTGAACGCTGGAAGCAGCGATAAGAAGTCTCTTGCGCAAAACACGCAATTGATTTAAAAAGCTCTGCATCTGCAACTCATCTATTTTGAAATAAAACCATAAAGCCGGCGGCGCACTTTGCTTTTTTGAGCGGTGCGCTGCCGACTTTTTTAATCAAAATAAAAGCACCCGGTTCCTTGCCCTTTTGCTTTTAGCCTCAATTTTGAATGTCTATTGTGCTTTTGTTAACGCAGGTCACTTCTGATCTTTTCGAGCGCCGTCTTTTCCAGACGGCTAACCTGCGCTTGGCTGATTCCTATGCGCGCCGCCACATCTATCTGGGTGCTACCTTTGAGGTAACGAAGCCATAGAATTGCCTTTTCCCTCTCGGATAGATTTTTTACCGTCTCTTTAAAGGTTATGTCACAAACCCAGTTGTCCTCTCCGTTTTCGTCGCTCAGCTGATCCATTATATACACCGCATCTCCGCTGTCGGAATACAGAGGCTCATTGAGCGACATCGGCTCTACAATTGATTCCAGAGCCATCGCGACATCCGCCGCATCGACAGACAGCTCCCTCGCTATTTCTCCAATCGACGGCTCGCTGCCCTTTCTGCTTTGCAGTTCCTCTTTGACCTGCATCGCCTTGTAGGCCAGGTCGCGCATCGAGCGGCTTACCCTTATTGTATTCCCATCGCGCAAAAAGCGGCGCACCTCACCTATAATCATCGGGACAGCATAAGTGCTGAAGCGCACTCCTACGCTCAAGTCGAAATTGTCGATTGCCTTTATCAGCCCGATACACCCAACCTGAAACAGGTCGTCGGCAAATTCTCCCCTGTTCATAAATCGCTGTATAACGCTCAGAACCAGACGCAGATTGCCTTTCACCAGCTTGTCGCGCGCATTTTTGTCGCCGCATTTTGCAAGCTTTATAAGCTCGATTTTTTCATGCTCCTTCAAAAGTGTCAGCTTTGAGGTGTTGACTCCGCAGATTTCGACCTTCATGTTTTGCAATTGCAATACCTCCGAATGTGATGATAGAAGTATTGCCAAATATGGACTCAAATATCATAAATTTGCATGTCAACTATTGCCAGTCAGATAACCTTTTCTAGACTTGTCTTCATTCGCTTAATTATTCTTTTTTCAAGGCGTGAGATATAGCTCTGCGATATGCCGATTATGTCAGCCACTTCCTTTTGCGTGTATTCCCTGCCTCCGTTCAGTCCGAATCGCATTTCAATTATAGTTCTTTCTCGCCCCGAGAGCTGCGATATAACCTTGTGCAGCAGTTTATTTTCCGTCTCCGTCTCAATCTTGCGCGATACCGTGTCGCTGTCGGTGCCCAGAATGTCCGAGAGCAGCAATTCGTTTCCGTCCCAGTCGATATTGAGCGGCTCATCTATTGAAAGCTCCTGTTTTTTGTTTGATGTCTTGCGCAAAAACATTAAAATCTCATTTTCTATGCAGCGCGAAGCATACGTCGCAAGCTTGATGTTTTTTGATGGAATAAATGTGTTTACGGCTTTTATCAGTCCAATTGTGCCGATAGAAACCAGATCCTCTACATTTATCCCCGTGCTCTCAAATTTTTTGGCTATGTATACCACCAAACGAAGATTATGTGTTATCAAAAGCTCGCGCGCTTTTGGATCGCCCTGTTCAAGCCGAGCAAATACTTCCGGCTCCTTGTCTTTTGCTATTGGCGGCGGCAGCGTTTCTGGTCCGTTGACATAAAATACCGCGCGTCTTATTATGAGCCTGACTTTAATTTTAGCGATAAGTTTTCTGATTTTTTTGAACATTCCAACACCTCTCACTCATTCTTTGAATCCGATTATCGCATCAAATTCGCGCATATATTCATCATCGCAAAAAGCTATAAAGGGCTTTTCTACCTCCAAAATTTTTTTATTCTTCAAAAAGACCTCACAGCTCTCTGTGCAAAAGCCGAGAAGCACCCCTTTTCCGCTTATTGTATTAAACGGAATAGCGCTGATTTTGCCTGCGCTGTCAAATGGAAGCTCACTGCCCTTGATACTCGTCTCAAAATTCCTGAGGAGAAGCATTTGGTTGGGAGAGAGGATTGACGACTCGTGTTTCTTTGACACAAGAATAACCTCTCGGTTTCCCACAGGGTCACGCAAAAGATTTCCTGTATCCCTCATCGCAAAGAGATTTACCGACTTTCCGTTGACATTGATTTTTATTGACAGCGACTTTCCGCTCGAAGCAAACGTAGAAAACAAAAGCTGCGACGAGTATAAAACAAGGTATATCACAATTATTGTCACGATGAGAAAGAGTGGGGAAATATCTATGTATATGTTGAAATTGCTCACCGCAAAGCTCTTGCTTCTCTGCTCCAGCAGTATAATTATTCCGGCAAAGGCCGTGGACACCGCAAACATAATCGCACAGTTTTTGATGAGCCGCACCTTGTTGCCTGCGCCAAAGGCAACGGCACACAGCAGTGTTACCGAGCCTACTTTCAGCGCTATCGAAAACACGGTGTTAAGCTCGCCCAACAAAAAGGTCAGTGAGGTAAGTGCGCCGATAAAGGCCGCTGCGGAAAGGCGTGAATTTTTCGTCTCCTCGCCCGTAATCAGAGCGGTCACCCGCAGCAGAAAGTAATCCACAATTGCATTTACAATTATCAGCACATCGACGTAAACCACAGTTTTCACATTAATCACCGATTCTTTTTCTCACGCCTATATTAACGCCGTGCGAAAGCGGTTTGCGTCGAATAAAAGTAAAGCGGCCAATTCATTATAAGAATTGGCCGCTTCGGCTCTCGATTGCTATTTCAGTTCGACGACGGTCACACCATCCTCGCCTTCTCCATATTTCCCCAGTCTGAATGACTTGATTCTCTTTTTGTTTTTCAAATGCTGATGTATCGCCGTGCGAAGTGCGCCGGTGCCGCGTCCGTGTATGAGATACACTGTGTTGAGATGCGACATGAGTGCGGTGTCGATATAATTGTCCACCTCCATCAATGCCTCTTCGACAGTCAGTCCCAAGAGATTGATCTCCGATTTTGAGGTGCGGTTTGCATTTGTCACGGTGGCGGAATTCACTGAAATCTGTCTTCCTTGCTTTTTCTTTTTCATTTCAGGGGGTTTTCGCAGATCGGAAATATTCACCCTGGCCTTTATCAGCCCGGCTTTCACCTCGACACTTCCGTTTTTATCCGGAGCCGACAGCGCAACACCCTCTTGGGAAAGCTGTGCCACATAAACTCTGTCACCCGCTTTCACCTCCGTGAGAGGTTCCAAATGGTCCGCCATGTTGGCCTCCACCGGATCCGCGAGATCGAGCAGGGACAGACTTTCGGAATTGGCAATCGCGCGGGCGCGCGATAGGCTCTCCTTGCGATTCTTGTCCTTTTCTTTGTCGAGCAGCTTGATTTCGTCCATCAGCTTATAGGCACCCGCAGATACATCTGTGACAAGCTGCTGTGCTCGCTGCTTCGCATTTTTAAGCTCTGTCTCAGCGGTTTTTTGTATTTTCTCGGCCTCGGCAATTATCTTCTTTGCTTCGTTCTCTGCGTTCGTGACGCGCATTTCTGCAAGTTCTATGCGTTCCGATGCCTCGCTCTTCAAGTTCTCTATCTCATTGAGCACATCCTCAAAGCGTCTCGTCTCCGTGTTTATATTCTTTCTCGCATCATCTAGCAGTTCCCTGTCAAGCCCCAGCCGCTCTCCGATAAGAAGTGCGTTGGAACGTCCTGGAATTCCGATATTGAGCTTGTATGTCGGCCTCAAGGTCTTTATGTCAAACTCACAGCTGGCATTTTGAACATTGTCCGTTTCGAGCGCATATATTTTAATTTCTCCATAGTGAGTTGTGGCGACAACCTTGCAGCTCATGCGCCTCAGCCTATCGAGTATCGCAATTGCCAGCGCAGCGCCCTCTGCGGGGTCGGTGCCCGCACCGAGCTCATCTAAAAGCACAAGTGATTCATCATCCGCATCACCAATTATCGACGCTATGTTCTTCATATGTCCGGAAAACGTGGAAAGGTTCTGCGCGATGCTCTGCTCGTCGCCGATGTCTACCAGTACCTTTTTGAATACGCATATTTCGCTGCCCTCGAGAGCCGGGATCAAGAACCCGCCCATAGCCATTAGAGAAAGCAGTCCGACAGTTTTTAATGTCACTGTTTTCCCTCCGGTATTGGGTCCTGTTATTATGAGTGAAGAAAATTTTCGGCCGAGCGTCAGGTCTATTGGGACTACGTTTTTCTTTGGGATCAGCGGATGGCGTGCTTTAATCAAAACTATTTCGCCGCTGTCATTTATTTTGGGGATAACGGCATTTATGCTAAGTGAGTATCTGGCCTTAGCAAGCGCGACGTCAATGTCAATAAACGCGTTGAAGCTCTCCTTTATCTGCGAAGCTACACAGGACACCGAATCCGTGAAGCGGCGAAGTATTCTGTCAATTTCCTTTATCTCCTCGGCGCGCATTTCCTGAATTCTGTTGTTTGCCTCAACCACCGCCTCAGGCTCGACAAAATATGTCGCTCCGCTCGAGGATACATCGTGTATTAGCCCCTTCATATCCCCGCGGTGCTCCTGCTTGACAGGCACGACAAAGCGGCCGCCGCGCATTGTCACTATCGAGTCCTGAAGATATTTCTGTGTGACTGTTGAATGGATAATGCTGTCGAGCTTGTCGCGTATGGACGATTCTGCGTTTATTATTCTGCGCCTGATATCCTTTAGCTGCGCGCTCGCGTCATCGCTCATCTCGGTTTCACTCAAAATACAGTCGCCGATTTCGCGTTCGAGCTGCGCGTCCTCGTAAAGCGCATAGAACATCTGAGCAGCTGCGCTTTCACTCGCAAAGCCGTCATCGAACCATGACTTCAAAAGTCTTGCATTTTTTAGCATAGCGCGCACCTTGAGCAGCTCGCCCATGGACAATATTCCTGATTTCTGCGCGCGAAGCGTTATCTCGTGAATGTCCGAAACTGATGAAACCTGCAAGGCCGAGTTGCGCGAGACACATACGCTCAGCGCATCGGTTATCTCAAGCGACATCGAAACCTCGTTTATGTCGGTGGATGGCACAAGCGCAAGTATCCTATCTCTCGACTCCCCGCATATCGCGTAAGCTGATGCAAGCGAGCATATTTTATCAAATTCCAGCTGTGATGCATATTTTAAAATATCATTTTCCATTTGTTTTACCTTTACAGCGATTTAAAGAATCGAAGTGTCTGCAATTCCTTTTCTATCTGTTCTGTGACATATCTCTCACTTAGCTTTGTCAGCAGTTCGAGCTGCGTCTCTGACAACGTAAAAGAAAATATTTTTGACGGCTCCGAGTAGACGATGTGGCGCATAGACATAAGCACAGCCGAGCTGCAATTGCAGCGGACAGATAGCTTAGCTGCGCATTTTTTGCACATTATTGTTGATTTTCGAAAATCGAAATAGACATCGTCCTTTGTGAATTCACCGCATTCCGAGCATGCAACTATATCCGGCATATAGCCGGAATATGACAAAAGTCTCAGTTCGAAAACGCTCTTAATCAAAAGAAGAGGTTTTTTTTGCTCATTGATGAGGTGAAGTGAATTCAGCGCAAGAGCTAGAAACTCCTCTGACTTGTCGTTTATGGGCGCAAGCTGCCTGAGAAGCTCACAGAAGTAAACGGCAAGAGCATAGCCCTTTACATCGGTGAATATCTTTGAAAATTTGAGCTTTGACTGTGCATCGTCCACAGTGTACATGCCTTTACCTGAAAAAAGCTCAAAATAAGAGAGTGACAGCATTGACGTGGAGGATGTCAGTTTATTATTCGGGCGCAGAGAGGAACGCGCATAGGCGGTTATCACACCATGCTCTGTCAGGATAGTTATGACACGGTCGGTTTCGCCGGTCTTTGTCTCCCATATGACAAGTCCCTGCATGTTTTCTTTCATTGTATTCTCCGTTTATCAATAGCCGAGAGATTTGATTATGCTCTCCTTATTGCGCCAGTCATCGCGCACCTTTACCCAGCACTGGAGGTTGACGCGGCATCCGAGAAACTGCTCGATATCTATGCGCGCTTCTGTGCCGATTTTTTTGAGCATCGCGCCGCCCTTGCCGATAATCATTCCCTTGTGGCTGTCTTTTTCGCAGAGTATCTGCGCTTCTATGTCTATTATATCCTTGCCCTCGCGCTCCTTGAAGCTCTCGATTGCCACAGCGCAGCCATGGGGAAGCTCATCAAACAGGTTGCACAGCAGCTTTTCCCGTATCAGCTCTGACACAATTACCTTTTCCGGCACATCTGTCAGCGTGTCGTCGGGAAACATGTGTGGACCGTCCAGCGCATATTTTGAAATAACTCGTTCAAGCTCATCGACGCCATCGCCGTTGAGCGCGCTTATGATGACACTGTCAGAAAATGCAAAGCGACCGCAAAGCTCCTCTTTTATGGCGGTACCCTTGGACGCGCTCGAAAGCGTGTCTGCTTTATTTATCACAAGTATTATCGGCGCGCGCGATTTGGCGGCCTCGTTTAGCAATGCCATCTCATCCTCGTCGAGCATTCCTTTTGGGTATGTCAGAAATAGAACACAGTCTATCTCCGCAACACATTCGCGAACGGACTTCACCATATGCTCTCCGAGCTTTGTCTTCGGTGAATGGAATCCGGGCGTGTCCAGATAGACAAACTGTGTTTGTCCGCGCGTCACCACACCCATAATCCTGCTGCGCGTCGTCTGCGGTTTTGACGATACTATCGCTATTTTTGCGCCGACCAGCCTGTTTAACAACGTCGATTTACCCGCGTTGGGCTTGCCCACAATCGCGCAGAATAAAGTCTTTTCTTCCACAAAAACACGTCCTTGTCATCGAAAAGCTCCGCCTATGCGGAGCTTTTTGTATTTGTTATTCTTCTGAATCCGTGACGTAGCTAAGACCTCGCGGAAGTCCCAGCTGCTTTAGGATAAGCTCTTCGCGCTCGCGCATGTGTACCTCTTGCAGGCCACCCTCTTCATGGTGATAGCCGAGCAAATGGAGCATTGAATGTACTGTCAGAAAAGCAATTTCGCGCTGCAACGAGTGTCCGAAAAGATTTGCCTGTTCGACTGCCTTCTCTATCGAAATCACGACATCGCCAATCATCACACTTGACTGTCCCTCATCAAGCTTAAACTCGTCTTTGTTAAAGAGCGGGAAAGACAGCACATCTGTCTCAACATCCTTGGCTCTGTATTCGGAATTGATTTTTTTAATTTCCGTATTATCGACAAAGGACACGCTTATCTCCGCCGGAAATTTGAAGTTTTCGTTTTTAAGCACCGCGTTGCAGCATCTTCTGATAAGCAGACGCGTACCGGACGGTATTTTTACAGCATTCTGTCTGTTTGAAATTAAAACCTTGTTTGCCATGTCTAGCTCCTTGTCTTTTTTTGCGCCGCTTTTTCATATGCTTTGACTATCTCTGCCACCAGCCGAAAACGCACCACATCTTTTTCTGTAAATTTTACCTGTTCTATGCCGTCGATACCCTTGAGTATCCTCGTTGCCTCTATTAGACCCGATTTTTTCGAAATCCCGAGGTCTATTTGCGTCACGTCCCCGTTTACGACCATTTTTGAGCCTGCTCCCAGTCGCGTCAAAAACATCTTCATCTGCTCGGGCGTCGTATTTTGCGCCTCATCGAGAATTATGAAAGAACTGTCCAGCGTTCTTCCGCGCATGTATGCGAGCGGCGCCACCTCAATAATACCCTTTTCGACAAGCTTTTGGAAGCTTTCCGGGCCGAGCGTGTCAAAAAGAGCATCGTAAAGCGGGCGAAGATAGGGATCTATTTTTGTTTGCAGGTCACCCGGGAGAAACCCCAGCTTTTCTCCCGCCTCGACAGCGGGGCGAGTCAGGATGATTCGCGTGACCTCATGATTTTTCAGCGCGCGCACAGCCATGACTACCGCGAGATATGTCTTTCCCGTTCCGGCCGGTCCCACTCCAAAGACAATGAAATTTTTGTTTATCGCGTCCAAATAGTGCTTTTGACCAAGAGTTTTCGGCTTAATCGGTTTTCCCTTTGTTGTGACAAAGATGCAGTCTCCGTCAAGGTTTTTCAGACTTTCCGTCTCACCTTCCGCAGCCATCGTGAGGCAGTATCTCACCGTTTGCTCTTCCAATGAGCCGTTTGCCTTAATAAAAGTCAGCATGGCAAGAGCAGCCTCGACGGCCGTCTCCACAGCCTTTTCATCGCCCGAAAATGAAATTTGAGTGCCCCTGCCGACAATCTCGATTCCCATCTCTTTTTCGATGATTTTCACATTTTCGTCAAGATTTCCAAAAAACACCTTAGCGCATTCATCCGAATTCAGATTGATTTCTCTCGATGTCATTTATCCATTCCTTTATCGTCTGTATTACTATAAATCAGAATAACATATTTGTACAGAATTTTCTATAATTTTTTATCTAATTCGCGACATATGTGCCAATTTGCCGTTCCATTATATAATCTACGCTGAAAATGAACTCCTCATTTGTTTCTTCGCAAGCTATATCGCTGCTAAGTATCTCGTTTTCGCCGAACTTCTCCTTTTTTTGCTGCTCCATTCTGTCGTGCAGTATTCGCTCGGCATCATTCATATTGAGCTGCACGGCATACTGCTTTATTTTTGAAATTCGGGTATAAACAATGTTCATCGGCAACCTTGTGTTGAAGATATAGATAGGCTTTTTATACTCCAAAACATCGCTGTACTCATATTTTGGCGTTATAAATGGCAGTGGCAACACCGCTTTGAAAATCTCTATTGCCTTTTTTTGCGCAAATTCACCTGTTTCGCTTCGAACGATGTGTCTTTTTTTTATATGAACAGTCTCTTTTATGTGTATTTTCCCATAAACCTTTGCTCTTAGGCCTGTCTCCCATGATGTTTGCGTCTTCTTGCCGAACTCCACAGGTACGGCAAGCTCGTCTCCGGCTTTTACCACCTGTCCGATTGTGACGGTAGCGGTGCCACCGGTGACTTCAATTCGAGTGATTTGCGCATCGCTGTCTGAAACGAGCCTGGTGTCACGCAGCATTTTGTCATCATGCGGCTCGTCGGTCTTGCTTTTAAGTTCAATTCTGACAACACCGAAAGACGAGTTTATCGTCGCCCATGAAAGCGAAGCGTTGTTGATCAACATTTCATTTTCCAGCTGTTTTATATCAAGCGAGGAACGAATACAGCCGACATAAAGACCGTATGGGTAAAGTGTGTCCAGCACTCTTTGCCTCGACATGACGCCTGTACCGGCGATTTCTATGACGAAAGCCGTTTTTCCAAGCAGGTATATCACAGCCAAAAATACTGCGATGCCCGCGATTTTGGCTGTTGGAAATTTTATATGTCTCAGGCGCACAGGAAGCCCGTGCTTTGAGGTGATTCGTATTCTGCACTGGTTTTTGCGACTCGGCTTTCTAATCAGCTTATACTGTGCCGTCGGGATGGTGAATGTAGCCGAGCCGTCTTCTTGCATAACTTCGGATATGCCGAGACCCGCCTTCAGCGCATCGTTTAGAAAATCGGCAAACCTCCCGCCTATGCTCTTTGCTTTGACATAACCGTTGCAGTACCTGATTATCTTGTCAAGGATTCTCATCTTTTTTCTCCTTGCCATCGAGGGAAACGGATGTGATATTTCCGCAGATTACCAGATTCGTGCGGGAAAGCGTCTGCATAATAAGCTGCCGCCCATATACGGAGGCTATAAAATCGCCCATGTCGATGGAAATCATTCTGTCATCATACTTTGTTATTCCTTTGCAGCACTCAAATTCAACTCTTTGCCTGCCTGTCAGATGAATGACAGGCTCGTCAAACAGCGAGTCTATCGGAAAATCGAGATCCTCGGCAACAGCCTCTGCCGCTCTCTTGTATATTTTCCTGCCCCTAATACTCATATATTCACCCGCCTCATGACATATATATTTGTAAACATTGTGTTTTACGCCGCAAATTGGAGATAACTTATGTTTTGTTCATTTTCCTTCAATTCTCTGCCTCGCCGCATCGCCGTGATTTTTTGTGCTGCTTTTATTATTGTTCTTCTCTTCTATCCCGCGCTCTGCGGTGAGGGAATAAAAAGCGGGATAAGACTGTGCTACACAATTCTCATCCCGTCGCTTTTTCCTTTTTTGTTTGCATCTGATTATCTCTTTGCGCTACTGTCCTATTCTCTCCCCGCCAAAAGCAATTCTTCGCTCAAGCTTGCCTCAGCGGTTTTCATGGGGCTGGCCGGCGGCTTTCCGACGGGTGCAAAGGCCGTCGGAGATATGTGTGCTCAAAAAGCTCTGGATAAAAAGCAATCTGCGCTGCTGCTTTGCGGGTGCGTAAACGCAGGGCCGGCTTTTCTCATTTCGGGCATCGGTCAGGGTCTGTTCAAAAGCGCAACTTCCGGTTTTTACCTGTTCGTTTCCCTTACGCTTGCCTCAATCATCATCGTGAGCTTCAACTATTTTTGCTTTATAAAAAGCAGCTCGGTTACTCAACGCCGGCTGGAGAATCAAAGCTTTCCCGAGCTTGGCGCTTCCTTGGATTTTGCGCTTAAATCGATGCTCTCCATCTGCTCTTATGTGCTCTTGTTCTCATGCGTGTCAGGCGTGATGGATGAGCTACTTTTCTCTCAAAACTCCGATTCTCCTGTCGCGTGGCTCGTCTTTTCACTTCTCGAAGTCTCCACAGGGTGCTCAAGGGCTCATGTGGTTGGCGGAGATTTGGGCCTTTATTTCGCATGCGCAAGCGTCAGTCTATGCGGCCTTTCGGTCATTTTGCAGGTGCGCTCGCTGATTAGCACAAAAGGAATCAGCATAAAACCATTTTTGCTGTCGCGCCTTTTTCATCTTCCGCTTTCACTGCTTATATTAAAGCTGCTTCTCTCTCTTGCGCCGAGTTCTGAGCAGGTGCTTTTTTCCCTCGCCGACAAAACTGCCTGTCTGTTTTCTTTTTCCCCTCTTTTGAGCTTTTTCATGCTTCTCATGTCGGTTATACTCATCGCGGGTCGGAGATTGCCATATTGAAAAGTATGTTGTATAATGTAAAATATTAAGAGCGGAATCTCCGCATTACGTAGACATGGACGGTGAGTAGTATGTCAAAGCTGTTCGGCAAAAATATCGTCCCTTCTTGTGAGTATTGCATTCATGGAAAGGACTCACTCGACTACAAGATGATTTTATGTAAAAAGCACGGCGTTGTGTCCCCATATTTCCGATGCGGTTTCTTCAAATATTCACCCATTCGCAGAAAACCAAAGCGCCCTCAGGGAATGACAAAGCATGACCCTCAGGACTTCGCCCTATAAATAAAAACTCTTTCGACATTTGCTTAATTAGACCGGCTCCGTCAGGCTCCATTTTAAATGATGTCGGACGATATTAAAACAGGCTTTGGGAATATTGCCTCTGTTTCATCGCTCATTGACCCTTTCCCCGCTTCTCACGCATAAAAAAACCTCCTATCGCAGATTTGTCTCTGCGGCTGGAGGTTTATTATTTAATGTCAATTTTTCGGGGCTGAGCAACCTATCAATAAGGTGCAGGCTTTTATGTTGCACTTTCGGAATTTGAATTTTGAGGCGCGGCCTCTGCGGGAGGCGGTGCTTCAGCTGCTCCGGCATTCGGCCCATTCACTGACGATACCTTTAAAATCTGTATTAGTCCATCGTCTCCCATGGAAAACGAGGAATTTCCCTGTACCGTGTGAGTCATAAGATAATTCTTCCAAACAGCATAGCCGGAAGCCTGAAAATGTATGCCGTCTGGCGACGCTATCTCCTCTGGCAAATATCCGTCGGGGCCGGCTATTCCGGCATTGACATCGAGAAAATACAGGCCCTTCTTCATAGCTATATTCTTTAGACCCTCATTGTAGTAATCAACATTTTCTTTTTTGTACCCGGTTATACTTGTGGCGGTTTCGACTGTCGTCGGTGGAATTGCCTGTATTATAATTTGGCATCCCGGTAAATTCTCGACAAGCGCCGTTACAAATTCGTCGTAGCCCTTGATGAGCTCGTCCACGTTTACATAGGACCAGTTCATGCCGTTTGTTCCAAGCATAATATACAGCTTGCGCGGGTTGATTTTCATAACGGCTTCGAGCATTGTCAGCTCTTTATCGCCGTCCTTATAGAACTTCTCAGTCAAAATTGTCGTCGGGTTGAGGCCTCTTTTGGATATCGCGTTATAGCCCGCAAACACATCGTAAAGCGAGATGCCCTCGGTGAGAGAGTCCCCGATAAAAAGCGCATCGGAAAAATAATCATCTCCGACTGCGGCAGACGCCTCAATGACAGTTCCGAGAAGCTTGTCCCCACCATCGACCTGCTCTTTCTCTGTAAGCGGAATTGCCGCCGTGGGATCGCCAAAATGGAGATGCGAATTGTTTGATTTTATCATCGAAATGATAAACGAAAACGCGAGAATGATGCACAGCAATCCAGCTAAAGTGAAAATGGCAATTAACATTTTGCGCGGATATAAGAACACAGCATTGCCGTTTTCGCCGTTATTTTTTATCTTTTTCAAAGACACCCTCCGGGAATAATCCAACAAAAATCTTTTGTGAGTCCCAAGCTCATTGTTTGTTATTATAACACATTTAAATGCCATAGTACAGCCGATAATGATGATTTTTGTCTTTTGAAATCCATAAAAATGAAGTCATTTCAAATTCTTTGTGCACTTATTCTTAATTTTGAACTTGACTAAACGCCCAAAAGAATATAATATATTTAAAGTCGCTTGTGTGGCTCAGGGGTAGAGCAGCTCACTCGTAATGAGCAGGTCGTCGGTTCAATTCCGACCACAAGCTCCAA
>JAVVTQ010000004.1:0-79614 GCA_036653595.1 Oscillospiraceae bacterium | reverse complement strand
ATAAATAATCTTTACCCTATAATATCACAAACAAAACAAAAAGCCAGGCATGAGTTTAATTCCTCATACATGACTTTTTTTGGTGCGGGTGACAGGGGTCGAACCTGCACACCGAAGTACCGGCTCCTAAGACCGGTGCGTCTGCCAATTCCGCCACACCCGCATATGCTTAATTTACGAACACATTTATCTTATCAAAATAAGCGCACTTTTGCAACCTCAATCATTCATCAAAAAAAATTATTTGCTCTGCCGTTTTAGCAAGCAATGTCAGCATCAGCACCGCACTGCCTTGAAAAATGAGGTTCAAAGGAACTGTCTAGAATAAGAAACATTTTGACAGCATCTCCGCTGCCTTAAAAGCTCATTTTTGAATTGAAGTTTTGCACATTTCCGCTATTTTTTACAATTTGTTAAAATTCGGTTGCGGCAGAGTGGCGAGTTCGGTTTAAAATCGCGATTTGAAAACAGTTCTGTCAAATAATGCACTGTGCCGCATGAAATGACTTGATTACCTACGCATTAATGCACTATAATATATAAATATCAGTTTAACCGCATTGGAGAAATAATATGAACTGGGTAAACAAACTGGAAAGAAAATTCGGCAGGTTCGGCATACCTAATCTTATGTTTTGCATCGTTGTCTTGCAATTTGTTGTTTTTGCCGCCGATTTGATACTTCGGGACAATCCCCTCAGCTCTCTGCTCTCTCTCAACATGGCGATGGTTGCCAAGGGACAGGTTTGGCGTCTGTTTACATTCTTGTTTTTGCCGCAATCAACTAACATTCTGTTTATATTTCTGACGCTGTATTTTTATTATATGATTGGCGGAGCACTCGAAAACGAGTGGGGCAGCTTTGGCTTTACACTTTTTTACCTTGTTGGCTGGCTCGCCACGGTAGTGTCCGCGCTTTTCACAGGCTATGGCTTTAACCTTTACTTGAATTTCTCTCTTCTGTTTGCATTTGCTGTGCTGTTTCCCGACTTCGAAGTTATGCTTTTTTTCTTTATTCCAACTAAAATGAAGTACCTTGCAATTTTTAACGCAGTATTTTATGTTGTTGAATTCATCCGCAATGGCGCGGCTGTGCGCGGCTCAATTTTGGCGTCGCTTCTCAGCCTCCTGCTCTTTTTCGGCGGGGATTTCATGCGCATGATCAAGCGCAACAACTCATATCGTGCCACGCGCAAAAATTTCAGAAAACAGATGAACGAATGGAACGACAACACCAGATAATGCATTTGACTTTTCGGGTCTGTTTTATTAAAAGGCACGATTTCTTTTGTTTGCTGTGAAAGCTAAATATTGCAAAACAATTGGTGAAGTTGTTGTTTTTCGCTTTATTGTCTTTTGTTTGCACCTTTCTGAGGGTGATGAGGAAATCCAAAAAATTTGACATTCAGCTGCCTGCACTTATATTTTTCGAACTTGCTGCGACACTCTAAAAACAGAAAACTTCGATTGAGCGAGACAGGCAATTTAGATGATGCTGTCGCTGTCAGCCATGAGATTCCTTTTCTTATTGCCCTAAAACAAAAAAGTCCTATTTCCCGTCAAATGGAAATAGGACTTTTATCATTTTGGGTGAGGTCTAAAAAAGCCCGCTTCCCGCGGCAAATTTCAAATAGGCAAACCTCGCCGCCGTCAGGCTTATGCCGCCTTGAATATATGCCGTATATGGCTCTCTTATCGGTGCGTCGCAAGACAGCTCGATAGAAGAGCCGCATGTGAATGCGCCGGATGCCATGACAACCTTGCTCTCATAACCCGGCATTTCCCACGCTTCCGGCACGGCAAAGCTGTCTATGGGAGACGCGCTCTGGACCGCGCGGCAAAGCTCGAGTAGCTGCTGCTGGCTGTCCATGACAACGCAGGTCACTATATCGCTTCTCTTTTCGTCATATCGAGGGGATGCTGCAAGTCCCAGCTCCTCAAACAGAGCGGCGCCGTATACGGCTGATTTGAGCGCCGTCGCCGTGATTTCCGGAGCCATATAAAGACCCAGAAACATGTTTCTGTAGCCTGTTGGAAAAGACCCGATTTCCGCGCCTGTTCCCGGCGCCGTCAATCGGTTTGCGCAAAGCTCGACCAATTCCTTTTTTCCCGCGATGTATCCGCCGGTTTCAGCAATGGCGCCGCCCGGGTTTTTGATGAGCGATCCGATGATGAGGTCAGCGCCGTGTTCTATGGGTTCGGTTGTGTCGGTGAACTCACCGTAGCAGTTGTCCACCATCACGACTGCATCGCGGTTTGCCTCCTTTGCCGTCCTTGCTATCTTGCCTATCTCGTCCACCGTGAGCGCCTTTCGTGCGCTGTATCCGCGTGAGCGCTGTATATATATAACTTTTGCCGTGCTTGAGCTTTCGGCAATTTTTTTGTAATCTGGCTCGTCGCCGCGCATGTCAATCTGGGCATAATGCACGCCGAAATCCCCGAGGGAACCCAGCGATTTTTCGCTCTTGAATATTACGTCCGAGAGCGTGTCATAAGGCCTTCCCGTGACGGCCATGAGTGTGTCCCCGAAGCGAAGCACGCCGAACAGTGCGACAGTGAGCGCGTGTGTGCCGCTCATAAACTGAGCACGGCAAATTGCGCTCTGCGCACCCACGGCATCTGCAAAAACACGGTCCAGCATATCGCGTCCCACATCTCCGTAGCCATAGCCTGTTGATGCGGCAAAATGCTGCGCTCCGACGCGATTTTTTGTAAATGCATTGAGCATCTTGAGCTGATTTACATCCCTGACGGCATCTATTTTTGCAAATTGAACCGCGCATTTGCTCATCAGCCTTTTATCCAGCTCGTTGTACTTTTCTCCCAGTCCAAACATGTCAAAGGACATCATTTAACCGCTCCAATATCTTCTCAATCAGCTTTGTTGCCTGTCTCGCATCTTCCTTCGAGACGCATGAGGCCGCCGTGTGAATATTTCTTCCCGTCACCGAAATTCCTATTACGCGCACGCCCTCGGCTGATTTGTGAACGGCTCCGGCATCCGTTCCGCCCGATAACCTGGTCTTGCTCTGCCACGGTATTTTGCTCTCGTCGGCTGTTCTTGTGGCAAGCTCAAAAAGCTCTGCATCATAAATTGTGGCTCTGTCCGCAAAGCTTATGACCGGGCCCTTGTTGAGCATGCAAATCTTGTCCTGCTCCTTAAACCCGGCGTTGTCGGCTCCCCCTGCCACGTCCACAATTATCGCCGCGCCAGGTCTGACTGCAAATGCCGCCGTAGCTGCTCCTCGCAGCCCGACCTCCTCTTGAACAGTAAAGGCAAAGCACACGTCACAGGGCAGCTCTTTTTTCATCAGCTCGAGCAAAATCGCGCAGCCCAGCCTGTCGTCAAGTGCTTTTCCCAAAAGCATATCGTCTCCAAAATCTCTCGTCTTTGTGTCAAATACAGCCGTATCGCCGAGCTGGACTTTTGTCTTTGCCTCCTCGCGCGACATAGCCCCTATGTCGAGATAAAGCTCGTCGACGTTTGGAACTCGCGCATCATCCGCATCCTTGCGCAGGTGAATCGGCGCTTTTCCAAGCATTCCGAACAGCCCGCTTCGCGGCAAAAACAGCGTTCTCCCTGAAAGTGTCTGCCCGTATACCCCTCCGACATTCACAACGCGCAAAAGTCCATCCTCGGTGATATAATTCACCATAAAACCCACCTCGTCCATGTGGGCGGCGAGCATTATCGGCATTTTGGGCACAACTGCACCGCGTTTTTTGGCTATGACATTTCCGAGCGCATCAATAAAAATATCGTCAGTGTGCTCTCTTGCCATACCGGCAATCGCTTGCGCGACGTCATGTTCCCTGCCTGATATTCCTGGTATTTCACAGAGCTTTTTTACAGTATCAAACATCATTTCACCTCCGCGGCAAACGCGACAAGCAGACTTTTGGTATTCTCCACATCCGCGAGAGAAATCACCTCTGTCGGATGGTGCATAAACCGCTGTGGAATTGATAAAAGACCTGTGCGCACACCGCGCGCAGATGCCGCTATTGCATCGGAATCAGTGCCGGTGCGCCCGCCCATAATCTCCATCTCGTGGGGTATATTGTGTGCCTTTGCGATATCGCAGAGCATCTTCGAGATCTCATAGTCCAGCAGACTAGAATACCCTACGGCCGGTCCGGAGCCAAGCGGCTTTCCCTGCTCTTTTGTCACATCGGGTGCTTCGGCATATGTGACGTCGACCGCCACCGCAAAGTCCGGCTGTATGCCAAAGCTTCCCGTCATCGCGCCCTGACCGCCCATTTCCTCGCGCGTCGCGAACAAGAGCACAACACCGTTATCCACGTCTGCTTTTGCAAGTTCCAGTCCGGCCAGAATAACCGCCGCACAGCCGGCACGGTTATCCAGGCATGGCGCACAAACCCTGTCTCCCAGAAGCATGCGAACCTTGCCACTCATCGTAATAGGTGCGCCGAGATGTATATGCTTTTGTGGGTTTTCAAGTCCTGTATCTATGTACAGCGCGTCAATCGGCGGCATTTTATAATCACCGGCCGGCGCACTGTTGTGAGGCTTTGCGGGGTATGGAAACGGCGCCGCAACAACGCCTGTGACCGGACCATCTATGCCCTCTATCTCGACCTCGCTGCCCATCAGCGTGTGCGGGTCAATTCCCGCCCCGGCCGCGCCGATAAAGCCACCCTCCCTAAAGCAGCTTACATAAAGACCAATTCTGTCTGCATGCGCTTCAAGCATTACTGTTTTCTTGCCATTTTTAGGCTCTCGCACCATCACGCTCAGATTTCCAAGCGCGTCTCTTTTGCACGAAAAACCTTTGAATATTTTTTCTATAGCGTCCATAACAGGTCTTTCCCTGCCGGAAACGCCTTTTTGCGAGCACAAAAGCTCTATTATTTCATAATTCATTGTAATTTCCCAACCATCTCTTTAAAATGTTTGCCGCGCTCTTCAAAGCCCGTATAGGCGTCAAAGCTCGCCGAGGCCGGCGACAGCAAAACCGTGTCTCCCGGCATTGAAAGCTCCTCCGCCAATTTGACGGACTGCGCAAGACTTTCGCTCTTGATTATTCTCAGGTTTTTTCCGCTTTCCGGTATGCTTTTTACCGCATCTTCTATTTTTTTTGAGGTCGGACCGCATAAAATCAAAAGCCTTGTGCGCAGAACAAGCTCGCGTGCAAATGCCTCATCGTATACGAGCTTTTTGTCCGATCCGCCCGCCAGCAGTATGATGTTTTTGTCGAAGGATTTAAGCCCCGCCAGCGTCCTTGTAGGCGTTGTCGCAATCGAATCATTAAACCATCTGACACCTCTTCGCTCTCGGACAAACTCGATTCTGTGCTCAACCCCTTCAAAGCTCAGGATGACCTCCTTCATTGTCTTTGGCGTCACCAGCGACATGACCGCAGCAGCGGCGGCCGCTGCATTTTCCCTGTTGTGATTGCCCACAAGCTGCATGTCTTTCAAATTACAGACGACTGTTTTTTTGCCGCCGCAGCACAACACCAGCTCCTGGCTCTCGTTGACATATGCGCCGTTTTCCACCGCACCGCGTCTGGAAAAAAGCCGCAGTTCACCGCTTACATCCGTTTTCATTTTTCTCGTAATATCGTTGTCCTCATTGATAACGGCAATGTCTGCGCTGCTCTGATGAAGCAAAATATTGCGCTTTGCATTTACATACTCGTCCATATCCTTGTGGTGGTCGAGATGGTTCTGCACAACATTTGTCACGACCGACAGCCATGGACTGATTTGGGATGATATCAGCTGAAAACTCGACAGCTCTATCACGGCGATGTCGTCATTTGAAATTTTTTCGATTTCAGGCAGCAGCGGAACGCCCAGATTTCCGCCCAGATGCACTCTATACCCCTGCCTTGTGAGCAGGTGTGCTATCATCGTGGTCGTGGTCGTCTTGCCGTCGCTTCCTGTCACTCCAATGATGCGGCATGGACAAAGCTCCATGAACATCTCAATTTCCGAAGTCACCTTGATGTTATTTGCAACCGCGGCGCGAATTTGAGGCTTTGTGTAATCAATTCCCGGCGTTCTGAAAATCATGTCCGCCTCGTTCAGGTGCTCGAGATAATCATCTCCCAGAATAAGTGAAACGCCCAGCGCCCTTGCTTCCTCACAGTAATCTTCTAGCTGCTCGCGAGGCTTTTTGTCGCACAATATTACCTCTGCACCCTTTTCCCTGAACATCCGCATGAGCTTGCGGTGACTTATTCCCGCACCCAGTAGCATAAGCTTTTTATTGCGGATATCTTTGTAGAACTGCTCCAATTTTGTGTTCATTTCAATCTCCGAATCTTTGTCTTATTGTGTATTGTGCTCTATTCTCCGGCAAAAAAATATCATTAGGGACAATATGTCCGAAATGATATTACAAGTCTCAGCTTCAGGCTTTTGTGTCATCATTTTTTGCGCTCGCAGATTTGTCTTTTTTGAATGCAAAAAACTTCTGTCCTATATAATTCACGACTATGTAGACAAGGTTAGCGCCTATCAGCTTAAGCGTGACAATCAGGTTTTCGGCAAGTCCAAAGCTGAACGCGTCAAAGAAAATGTCAAACAGATACTTCGCGCCGCCATATGATATCGCATAGCACAAAATCATGTTGAGTATGAATTTTGGAAGTGTCTTGGCATGCGACTCGTTTGCGGCCTTGAATGTAAACTTTTTGTTCAGCAGATAGCTGTAAACGCCGCCCACTGCCATTCCTACCGCGCTCGTCATCCAAAATCCCATTTTCAAGTACCGCGGCAGCAGATAAGAAAGAACCCACCCGATAAGCGTATTGCTGCCGCCGACTAGGATATACATCACTGCTTCATTGTCGAGCAACCGCCTTATCGGGTTTTTTTTGAAGCTTTGTTCACTGTTATTCATATTTTCCTCTTTATTCTCAGAGTCCCTGATATGCCAGATGCTCCAAGGTCATGAGCGTCGCATAAATAAAGCCCATCGACGCGTATAAAACAATTGCGGAAACCACAAACGGCCAGAGCTTCTTTTCCTTTTTCATAAGCTCGGCATACATGCAAAAGAACACCGGAGTTGAGAGCAGCAGCACGGTTCTCACTGTAAACTCATTGACCCCCAGAAAAAGCACCGATATACACGCTGCGGCTGCAAGCGCGGCCGACAAAGCAAATCCCCGAGAAAGGGTCTTTTTCTTTATTGACTTCGCTATGCAAACGCCGGAAACAGCGGCGAGCATCGAGCACATAATTATGCATGTCCATGACAGCGCGCCTATATCTATCCATTCCGATGGCCCCATCAGCGAAAAATCAAACGCCGCGCCTATATCGCCCATCGTCATAAGAAAAACAGACGGCGCAATCAATCCCAATGAAATGGCAGTGCGCACCGCGGTGGGCACTTTATCGCAGGCAAATATGAGCATTGCCAGCAGCAGTCCGAGAGCCGCTGTCCAAAAGCTCATTGCACCCGTTGTGCATATTCCCAGCGATGCGATTCCCGTCATCCAAAATGCAGCGGAAGCCCCCGCTCCGCTCTTGGAAATCCGCCAAACAAACAGCGAGCTGACTGTCATAATGGCCACCGCAACAAGCGTCCGCACAATGCCGCCGCTCTCGCCGAACCACCCCACCGCGCCGTATCGGAATATACCGAGCAAAGAGACGAGCGCCCCTGCCGGCACAAGCATGGCAAGATAGACGATATACTTGTTCTTTTTTTTGTTTAGCAAATATGCAAAAAGTACAGCCAACCCCACAATAATTGCCGTTGAAGCCAGCGTGTACAGAGGTGCATTGCTCGAGTGCGTGACCCTCATATCTTGAATCGGAAGCACCGTCGTCTCAAAGTCGGAATACGTTACCACAAGATAAGTGTCACTGGCCACATATCCGCGCTCTCCGACATCGTCGTACTCATCCTTTAAAAGCACAAATACAATGTCACAATCAAAGTCAAATCGTATTTTCCCGCTGTATTTTTCCGATGGGACGAATTCCCCGCTCAGGTCAAATACCGTTTTGTTTGTTATCATCTGAATATATCTGACATCGTCGACCATTCCGTCGACGTAACCCTTTACAGGAAGCTTATCTCCCCACACTATGCCGTCTTTTAGTTCTATGCCATAGGAAAAGGACTTGTCCTCCGACACATATTCTCTCAGCTTTGTGTCAGAAATGCCGTCGTCGACGGGCTGTGCCGAACAGCCTGTAAGCACCACTATAGCGGTCAGCAGAACAACAATAACTTTTTTCCACATAATATTCCCCCACGGCAAAATACGGTACCCGCCAACCAAAATTGAAGTGCAGCGCAAGCCACCGCCACTTTTACGCATATGTTCCGCCGTCATGCATTCTGTATAGATATATCACTCCGCTTATCAGATGCGCCGCAAAAAGCAATATGCAGAGCGCTGCCGCAGCCATTTTTTTCTTTGAGCTTGTCTTGCTTCTGATATTTTTCAGCATTGACAGAGCACATTCGAACAGCAAAAAATAGAGCGCCAAATTGTAGCCCCACACGAAATTCATGTGCCCGTAGCGCGAACCGCTTTCGGCAATAAATGCCGCCTCGAAAAAGCTTATAATCCAAAAAAGCCAAGCCCCTACAAGCCTCAGATTATCCTTGAGCTTGTCATCATACCAAAAAAACAGCGTATATGCCATCGGAAACGCGAGCGCCAAAAGCAGCGACACCGTGATATTTGTGGAGTACAATTTCCACACATTGAAAAATGTTGCGGAGAGCGTGTTTGTCGGATCCTCTGACAAAATAAACTGCGCGCATATAAAAAGGCCTGCAAAGAAAAGCACAAGCATCAGCTTGAGCCAGCTTTTCCAATCAAAGCGCTTTGCATATATAAGCAGCAATAAGCCCATGGCCGGAATAAACGCGAAAAGAAAATTCGGTTTTACAACAGACGTCATCATCATAAAAATGCTGCAAAGAGAGAGTGTCAAAACCTCTTTTTTATCATATGACCTAAGCAGCCCGGAACCCGCATTTCTGAATCCACCGTCTTTAATATCTCCAAAAAAGCCTGACAGCATGCCGCGCCCATCGCTATTTTGGATGTATTTTTGCGCGAGATAAAAAAACCACAGCCACGCCAAAATCGAGAAAGGCCGCATAATCATGTATGTCGGGTTGTGCCAGATTGCGCCGCTGAACTGTCCCATATACATATCCTTTGAAAAGGAGGGCATCCAGATGCTCGTGCAGACGCTGACGGCCATTCCGACAAGAATTGCAATTATACGTTTGTTCGCCATCAAATAAAATGTGAAGCCGGTCAAAGCAACGCTAAACGCCTGAAACAGCGAGCAGACCAGCATAAGTGCCGTGTTGGTGTCCCAGTGCCCAAAGGAAATCACCTTTACAAGACCCGTGAACAGATAAAGGCCGGGGTGAATGGCCTTGTATTTCCCGGCAAAAAACTCATCGCAAAATGCCGCATGCGCAGAAAAATCAAAGCCGGTAAAGTTGTCCATCTCCATGTTTGTATTTATCATGGTGAATGTGATAAAAAAAATCACCGCGAATGCTGCCGCCAGCATCAGTGCCGCCACCGCTTTGTTTGCTTTGTTTTTTATGTGCACTTTCATTTGCTTCTCCAAATCAGTCATTTTTGTCGGTATCGCTGCGCACCACATACTGTGGGTTTTTGTTGATGCTCATGTAGACACGCCCCACATATTCTCCGAGCATTCCGACAAGCAGCATCAGTATGCCGCCCACGACAAGCAGCACGGCCATCATGGAGGAATAGCCCATGGGCACCGCCGGGTTTATAATCTTTTTGACGACAAGAACCACCGCATAGACAAAGCCTATCGCCGAAAAGACAAAGCCGGCAGCCGTCGCCATTCGAAGCGGCACCACGGAAAAAGCCGTAAATCCGTTTACCCAAAGACTCACAAGCTTTTTAAATGTGTACCCCGAATGCCCCACCTCACGCGCTCTGTGATTTACCGGAACATTTTTGATTTTATTCGTCGTTCGAAGCATTAGTCCGATTGCATATGGAAACGGATTTTGATAACTGCACGCCTCTTCGACTACATATCTCTTTGCGGCAAAAAAGCTCGAAACCTCAAGTTTTTTTGGTTTCGAGAGGACTGCGCGCAGCATGAACTCGTTGAATTTGCTTCCGAGATTTCGAACTGCGGAATGCTTTTTCTTTGACTGCTTATATGAAGCGTAAACCACGTCGGTGTCGCAGTCAAGCGCATCGACGAGGTTGAAAATTTCGTTGGCCGGGGTTTGCCCGTCATCGTCAAGGCAAACGACAATATCTCCGGTGCTCTTTCTCATCCCGGCAAGCAGGGCGCTGTGCTGCCCAAAGTTTTTTGCAAAGGAAAGACCATGTATGTTCTTGTCTTCCGCCGAAAGCTCCTTTATCACGCCATATACCTTGTCGGGTGAACAGTCATCGACAAGTATTATCTCATATTCATATTCCGGCCGCGCACTCAAAGTTTCCCTTATTTCGTCCACAACTGTTCTTATCGTCAGCTCCGAGCGATAGCAGGGAATAACAAAGCTGAGCTTCTTTTTATTTTCCGCCATTTGAAAATTCCTCCCCCAGAATACCCATGAATATTATGTCGTGATATTTTTCACCATCAAACAAGTGGCTGCGGAAAATTCCCTCCTGAACAAAGCCTGCCTTTTCATAGCTTTTGACTGCACCCCTGTTTTCGGCAAGCACACGCAAAAAGACCCTGTGCATTCCGAGTGTCCAAAACGCATACCCACAAGCCAACCGGCACGCTTCCGTACCGTATCCCTTGCCCTGCGCAGACAGCTCTCCTATGAATATACCATACTCACAGTGACGGTTTTCCTTGTCAATATCGCGCAAAAACACCGACCCGATATCGATTCCTGTTTCCTTTACCGTAATTATGAATTGAACAACATCCCCTGTAAAGACTCTGGTTTCGAGCCACTTTTGATGGCTTTGCGGGGTTATTGGACGTCGGTCTATAAAGTTTTTGACTATTTCCGGTGTGTTGCGCCACCTGACAATATTTCCCGTGTCCGAGCGCTCAATCGGCCTTATTGAAAGCCTGTCTCCATCAATTGTCAACTTCATACCCTCAAGCTCTGTAGAATTCGCACACATTTTCGATGACCTTTTCTGTGTCCTCGGCCTTTATGTTGTAATACAGCGGCAATCGAAGTATCCGCTCGCTCTCAGCTGTCGTGTACTTGTCCTCTCCGTGAAAACGACCAAACTGCATTCCCGCAGGTGCCGAATGAAGCGGCACATAATGAAACACCGTCATCACGCCGCGCTCCTTTAGAAATCTTATAAGCTCCGTGCGCTCGTCTATTCCCGCCGTCTTTATATAAAACATGTGTGCGTTGTGCACGCAATTTTCCGGTATAAAAGGAAGCTCTATTCTCCCCTGCTTTTCGAGCTCCGACAAGCCGTCTTTATAGGTGTTCCATGTTTTTAGGCGGTTCTCGTTGATTGCATCGGCCAGCTCCAGCTGCGCCCAAAGATATGCGGCGCACAGCTCGCTCGGGAGGTATGACGAGCCCTTGTCCTGCCATGTGTATTTGTCTATTTGACCGCGGAAAAACTGCGAGCGGTCGGTCCCCTTCTCGCGCATTATCTCTGCGCTCTCCTTGTATTTCTTGTCTCGGATTAGCAGCGCTCCGCCCTCTCCCGCCGAATAGTTCTTTGTCTCATGAAAGCTGTAACAGCCAAAATCCCCTATAGCTCCGAGCGCCTCGCCCTTGTAGGTTGACATTACACCCTGCGCCGCGTCCTCTACAACATAAAGCTTGTGGCGCCTTGCAATTTCCATTATCGCGTCCATGTCGCACGAAACTCCGGCATAATGAACAACCGCTATGGCCTTTGTCTTATCTGTCACGGCAGCCTCTATGAGGCGCTCGTCTATATTCATCGTCTCTGGGCGTATGTCCACAAACACTATCCTTGCCCCGCGCAGCACAAATGCATTTGCTGTCGAAACAAACGTGTAGCTCGGCATGATGACCTCATCGCCCGGCTCTATATCGCACAGCATAGCCGCCATCTCAAGCGCATGGGTACAGCTGGTGGTGAGCATGGCGCCGGGCACCCCTGTCTTTGCCTTTAGCCACTCGTTGCAGAGCTTTGTAAACTTCCCGTCCCCGCAAATTTTTTGTGCTTCTACGGCTTCCTTGATATAGTCATATTCTTTCCCGGTAAACGGAGGAACGTTAAAATTAATCATACCGACACCCATCCATATTTATTATAATGTCAATGCGTCATGTTCTGACATATTTTCTTTAATTGTACCACATGCACTGTTAAAAAAAAAGGAATTTGTAATTTTACGGCCATATTTCCTGCATTCTTGACTGTCTCACACCTTTTATAAGTGCGAGCTGCATTGTTTTTGAGGAACCCGATGGATTGTTTCAAAGCTGAGCTTCATGAAAATCAGATGCGGTAAAAATTGCCGTTGATTCTCTCAAACATTTGTTCTATAATAGACCTATAAAACATTTGTTCACGATGGCGGTGATTTTTTGGAGCGAGTTATACTTCATTCCGATCTCAACAATTTCTATGCCTCAGTGGAATGCCTCCACCACCCGGAGCTGCGCGGAAAGCCGGTTGTTGTCTGTGGGAGCGTGGAGGCGCGGCACGGGATTATCTTGGCCAAAAACATGCAAGCAAAAGCGTTTGGCATAAAGACCGGCATGGCGATATGGCAAGCAGCGCAGCTTTGTCCGCGCATAGTCTGTCTTCCTCCCGACATGGGCAAGTACATCAGGTTTTCGAGACTCACACGCAAAATATATGAGGATTACACAGACCTTATCGAGCCGTTCGGGATAGACGAATGCTGGCTCGACGTCACGGGAAGCACCTCCCTGTTTGGGAGCGGCGAGCAGATTGCGCAAATGATAAGAGCGCAAGTAAAGCAAGAGCTTGGAATAACCGTATCCATCGGGGTCAGCTTCAACAAAATATTTGCAAAGCTCGGAAGCGATCTGAAAAAGCCTGACGCCGTGACCGTCATAACCAAAGAGAATTACAGGGACGTCGTCTGGCCGCTTCCTGCTGACAGCATGATATTTGTGGGAAATTCGACAATGAAAAAGCTGCACTCCTGCGGTATAAACACGATAGGAGATCTGGCAACAGCTCCCACAAAGGTTCTTGATTTGAAATTTGGCAAGGTCGGCGGCATCCTGTCTTGCTTTGCAAACGGAAATGACCTCAGCCGGGTCATGCGGACAGGCGAAAAGTCCATGGTGAAGTCTGTCGGCAACAGCTCGACTATGCCGCGCGACTTGGAAACTCTCGACGAGGTCAAGCTCATGCTGTATGTTTTGAGCGAAAGCGTGGCTATGCGTCTGCGCGAACAGGGGCTGCGCTGCGGCACGGTTGAGATTTCGATACGCGACAATGAGCTTTTCTCCTGCACCAGACGTCATATTCTCGAAAGCCCGACTTGCGTCACAACCGAGATTGCAGACTCGGCGTTTTCTCTTTTTAAAACGAGCTACAGCTGGACAAAGCCGCTGCGAAGCATCGGCGTGCGCGGCTGCAACCTCTCAAGCATGAGCGAGCAGCGACAGCTCTCTTTGTACTGCGACGAAAGCTTGACCATAAAGCAGGAGCAGCTTGAGGGCGCAATCGATGCGCTTCGTGGGCGATACGGCTACAAGTCGGTCATGCGCGGAATCACTTTTTGCAAGGACAGCCTCACAAAAATCAACCCGAAGGACGACCACACTGTTCATCCTGTGGGCTACTTCAAATAAGCAAAGCAGGAGATAACCAATGGCAAAAACATATGTAAGCATTGACGTTCTGTTTGGTGAGGATGGGACGATGGCGCCGCAAACGGTCATCTGGCGCGACGGAAGCCGCTATGAGGTGGACAGGGTTCTGGACGTTCGCCCGGCCGCGAGCATGAAGGCGGGTGGCGCCGGAATCCGCTATACCTGCCGTATTTGCGGCAAAATCAAATATCTTTTTTTTGAGGAGTCGAGGTGGTTTGTATATGAAGGCGAGTAGTTCTCGATCCCATGCACTTGTTTTTTCACATTTGGGGGCTATGTAAAGCTTTGGTTTTCGTGCTACAATAGTGATGTCACACAGCTTTGCAATGGCTTTTCGCCGTTCGCAAGGACGGATTTAGATCCTTTCGCCGCCTCTCATAAGCATAAAATATCAAACGGAGAAAACAGTATGCCGGAAGCTATATATCGCCCATCAGATGACAAATTCATGTCGCGCGAGGAATTTCTGGAAGCCGCAGCAGAGGCCTTGGCCTGCGAGTCTGAGATAAGGAGCGCATTTGTCAAGTCTCAGAGCTTTGCAAATCTCGATTTTTCTCACATAGACTTTGCCGCATCCGTCTTCGAAAGCTGTAAGTTCAGCGACTGTGATTTTGAAAAGTCCAGCTTCACCGACGTTCAATTTTGCGGCTGTGACTTCTCAAACAGTTGCTTCAACGAGTGTTATTTTCGGCGTGCAACGGCTCTGTCGTGCAAATTTGTGGGAGCACAGTTCTGCGAGTCAATACTTCGCGACACACGTCTTGAGGAATGCAGCTTCCGCTACGCAGACTTTGACAAGGCCGTGTTTGACAGCGTTTCTGCCGCCGAGAGCGATTTTTCGAGTGCGAATCTCTCAAGCTGCAAGCTCAAGAACACGCGTTTTGACAATGTCAACCTTGCAGCAGCCAGTTTTTTCATAACTTCACTTGCGCGCTTTGACCTGACCTCCTGCAATATTGAGGGCCTGATTGTTTCGGACACATTCTGGGAGCTTAAAGGCGCCGTGGTGACCCCCTATCAGGCGTCGCAGCTGGCTCGGCTGCTGGGCGTGATTGTTAAATAATTTTGCGCTGTGCCACCGGTTGTCTGAAAAGTTTAAAACTCTCCTGCTTTTCGTTTTTTAATTTAAAGCCCTCTTTGAAATGAATGCAGCCCGAATGTTTGCACCGTGGCCGTGTCTTTTGAGTTTGCTGCTTTTTTAATATGTGCACAGCTTAAACCCGGCTTAAGCAGACGCGCTCACCTATAGTATTTCACAAAAAATCCGCTCAGAACAACGGCTATCACCGTTTTCTGAGCGGATTTTGATTGCAGTTCGTATTATGCAATTTGCCATTTGCAAATGCCGCTGCTGCAATTCCTTTGAAAAATTATAACGATATTTTGGATTCTAGGATATTTACTCCTCTTCGGCCTCGCGAAGCTCTTTGGCATCCTCAATGACCTTTTGCTCAAGCATCTGCGGCAGCGGCTCGTATTTCGTAAACTCAAGTGAGAAATGGCCTCTGCCTTGCGTTGACGAGCGCATGAATGTCGTAAAGTCGTACATTTCCGACATCGGAACCTCCGCCTCGACAAGCTGCAAGCAGTCCTCTGCCGGGTTCATCCCGAGCACTCTTCCCCTGCGCTTGTTGACCTCACCCATGATGTCGCCTGTATTGGAATCCGGTACATATGCCGAGAGCTTGCCTATAGGCTCAAGAAGCGTTGGCTTTGCATTGACGCAGGCTGCCTTGTATGCAAGACGCGCCGCTGACTTGAACGCGACTTCCTTGGAGTCGACGGGGTGATACTTTCCGTCGAAGAGCGTCGCCTTTATTCCGGTCATGGGGTATCCTGCCAAAACACCGTGCTGCAGCGCCTCGCGAAGTCCCTTTTCAACCGCCGGGATATATTCCTTGGGCACAACGCCTCCGACAATGGCATTGACAAATTCAAAATCTTCGCCGTTCATGAGCGGCTCAAATTTAATTGAGACGACGCCGTACTGGCCAGAACCTCCGGACTGTTTCTTGTGTTTGCCCTCTGCTTCGGCCGTTGCGCGAATTGTCTCGCGATAAGCGATGCGGGGAACCTCAAGTCCCAGCTCAACGCCAAATTTCGACTTTATTTTTGTCACTACAACATCGAGGTGCTGCTCTCCCAAACCCGAGAGAATCTGCTGCGCGGTGTTGCTGTCCACATAATATTTTACCGTTCTGTCCTCTTCGATGATTTTTTGGATAGACGAGACAACCTTGCTCTCATCTCCCTTGTTTTTTGTAAACACCGCCATTGACATGCAAGGCGCCGGAAATTCTATAGGCTCTAATTTAAATACCTTGCCGGCCAAGCAGAGTGTGTCGCCGGTTTTTGTGTCGGCAAGCTTTGTCACTGCGCCGATATCTCCCGCGACTATTTCTTTTACGTCAAGCTGCTTTTTGCCCTTTATTCCCAGCAGCTTTCCGGGGCGCTCCTGCTCTCCTGTCGTGGCGTTTACTATGGCGGCGTCGGAGGTGAGTCTTCCGCTGACAACCTTGACAAACGACAGCTTTCCGACGAATGGGTCTGCCACCGTCTTAAACACATATGCAACCAACGGACCCGACGGGTCGTATTTTATCGATACTTTATTGTTGTCCTTATCGGTTACCTCAACGCTCTCCTTGTCGGCAGGTGACGGCTGGAAGCGTTTTATGTATCGCAGTGCGAGATCAATGCCCTCCATCGTCTGGCTGTCTCCACAGATTACCGGCACAAGCGCGCCGTCCTTTGCGGCCTTTCTTATTGCCGTCACGATTTCGTCATGGGTCAGGGGCTCGTCCGCAAAGAATTTCTCCATGAGTGTCTCGTCTGTTTCGGCGACCGCTTCGTTGAGCTCGTGAACGAGTTCTTCAATGTAGCCGTCTGTGTCGGGAATATCGGAGAGGGACGCTTTTCCATCGGTGTAGGTATACCCCTTCATCTCAAGCAAATCGACATATACGTTCGGCTTGCCCTCTCTTTGCACAGGGACGACAACCGGACAGACAGAAGACCCAAAGGAGGCTTTCAGGCTGTCAAAGGTCTTTGCAAAGTCGGCGTTTTCTGTCGCCATCTTGCTCATATAGAACATTCTCGCCTTATTGTGCTTTAAGGCAAGCTTAAATGCTTTCTGCTGACCCACCGAAACACCGGAGCGTGCGGAAACACAGATGACGACACCGTCGGCAGCCTTAATCCCCTCGTAAATTCCAAGCTCAAAGTCAAAAAGTCCCGGCACATCAATCAGGTTGATTTTTGTGTTCTCGAATTCGAGCGGTGCTACAGAAAGTGAAATTGACACTTTTCTGCGTATCTCCTCCGGGTCGGAATCCATGACGGTTGTGCCGTCGGCAATCGTGCCGAATCTGTCCGTTGATTTTGTTGCAAACAGCAAGGCCTCGGCAAGCGAGGTCTTTCCGCTTGAGCTGTGTCCACACAGCATAACATTGCGAATTTTGTCCGGTGTGAAATCCATGAGAAACATTTCCTCCATTTATATCCAAAATAAGCTCGGTGATGAGCTTTTTTGCATCGTACCTAAAAAGTTTATCATAATTTGAGGCAATGTTAAAGGGTTTTTTGTACAATAAAACAAATCGCGGGAGTAGAATTCCCCGCGATTGTTTTGTGTATATTCACTAAAAGGCTCAATACTTTCTCATTGTGACCACAACATACATGAGCAGACACCACACGGTCTGGAACAAAATGATCGGAACTGTACCCACCGAGACGAGTGCGCCGAACAGTGTGAGTGTCACTCCCAGCAAGCCGCCGAGAAGCAAACAGCACAGCTCCAGCACAGTTGCGGCACGCACGGCCGTGTTTACGCAAAAACAGGCTACAATGCCCTTTGTAAACGATGTGAGTGTTCCGATGTGCGTGAGTGATGAGGCGGCGTGTCCCGCGTACTCGGTGTGATGCGACAATTCGACAAGATCGTTCTCACTCACAATGCTTATCATCGTGCGCGGAATGTTGTACATCTTTGAAATTCGCTCCGGCGTCAGGAAAAAGTCTCTCGTTCTGACCAGTATGCCTATGCCCTCGCCCTCCAGCTGATGCAGTGACGACTCGACAGCCGTGTTTGGAATATAGCTTATGACAAACATGGCATAGAGCTTGCCGGATACGGCCAGGTAAACCGCGTCGCGTGTGCTCGTCTTTGTATAGCGATTTTCATAATCGCGCGACGGAACCTCTATCTCGTGCGACTCCAAGAGCTCGCGCGTGCCAACCATAACTCTTTCCTTGTCCACCCAAAAGCTAAACCCCAGACCGTCCTCGTACACGACGCCGTCAACGCTGTAGAGCATGTCTGTCTTGTTTTGAATAACGCTCAAAAACATGTTTGCCATCGTGTCGCAGGAGTTTATCAAAACCGAGGCCGCGTATAAAATAGCTTTGTCTATTCTCTCGCGTTCAAAGGTCTTTATGCCGTGGAGCATCACATTGCCTTTGGGGAACAGCTCGCGTCCCTCTATTACGACACAGCCCGTGGCGCACACCTCATCGGTTGCGCTGTAGCCGGGCACCACCGTGCCGTAGCGCGAGAGGTGCTTTTGCATTTTATCGAGAGGAATCTCGCTTTTTAAAGTCGCCGTAAACGGGGCACACAGCGCCGCGCAAAGACCTATTGATGCCAACACAACACTGAAATCCGCCGTCTTGAGATAGGCGATAACCCCACAAAGCAGGGTGACGATGAACATTATCGATGACAGCAGAAAAATGCGTGAGCTCTCGTTGTCCTTGGAAAATGAATGCGCCAGAAAATTATCGGTGAAACCGGTCTTCCTTCTGAGAAGGATTCTCCCATCCCCGCCAACCTCTGTGCCGCGCGTCAGCCGCCTTGAAAAATTTGCGTCCTCCAAAATTGTTGAGGCGTATTTGTCATTTGAGTCGGTGATGTTGTTGAAATTTTCGAGCACTCTCTTTGAAAATACCGTCTTTCCGAAGCATGAGGCAAACACTGCGAGCGCTGCCACAGGAGTGCAAATCGCCTCCGACATCAAATCATTTGTCCCGATAAACGCCATAACCGCCGGCTGGATAAATCCGATAAGTGCCGCAAACGACGTGAGTGAATCCTCATTTGCCCTAAACGACACAAGCTTTCCGAAACCGAAAAGCACCGTGTCATAATTGCACGCGATGACTGCCAGCATTATCGCCGCGAAAACGATGTAATAAACGGGTGGGGTTGTCAGCGCGTCCGGCAAAAGTTCAAACTTCGTCATCAGGGAAATCGCGGTCAGAATTATCGCCAAAATCCCCGTCACTGTCGTGCGGAGCATCGCTTTTGCCCTCAGCGCCATAAGCTCCGCCAAAACAGGCTCCGTATCCTCTTTTGAGCGATACTCCTCAAGCCTGTCGATTTCCATCGTTCTTTCATCCTCGAACACCGGGCTTCCCACAACGTTGTCCGGATCCTTTGCCGCAAAATTCTTAATCTTTCTGCGTCGCTTCGACTTGTCGTCAAGTGATTCACGGTCAATTATGACCGTGTTGCCGAAGAATTCCCTGAAATTGTCGTCTACATTTTCCTTTACGTTGAGCACGCCTTTTTTCTCAATTTGCTTTCCGTCTTCGTCGAGTATAATCTCGCCGGTGCCGGAATCAAAGCTTATTGAGGAGAGATTTTTCGGCTTTGTCTCGCTGCTGTCAGCTTCAGAGCCGACAGAACCCCTGACGTCGGTTTCACATGTGATTGACTTTGAAAATATAGGGTGTTTTTCAGGGAAAATGGGGCTGTGGGACACGCCATCCTCAGGCGGCTCGCATTCCTGCACAACCCTGTCCATCGTCATGTCCTGAAGCTCATCTATTCCGCGCTCAATCGTCGGCGCGAGCATACTTTTGTTTATCTCTTTTATCTTGTCAAATTGACCCGTCTCATGCAAAACACTGCGCAGAGAGCGCGATTGCTGCTCGGAAGCGCTTTTGAATCGCTGCTTGAAGTCCTCCGGAAGCTCTTCATCGCTGCTTGTCTTGGATGGTTTTGCTGTTTGGGCATCTTTTTGTTTCACCGCATTTGGGCTGCCGATTTTGAATTCATCCGCCTTCTTTGCATCATCAAAAAGGCCCTTGAGTTTTTCAAGCCTGCTTTTTGACGGCGAATCAGACATTGTCGATGCCTGCGCGGGAGTCGGCGCGGTTTTGAGCGCGCCCTCGGTGCGCTGCGCCGGTGTTTTTCCAAAATCGGGGCGCTGCCCTGCGCTCTGTTGCGGCGCGAAAGGCTGTTGTCTTTGCATCTGGCCGGCGCCGCTCGCGGCTTGCGTCTGGCCTGTTGCCTGACCCGCTCCTTGGCGCGGTTGTCCCTGCCCTGCGCTCTGCTGCGCGCTCGGCTGCGGCGCGAAAGGCTGCTGTCTTTGCACATGCTGTGTGGGTGGCTGTGTGAAATATGTCGAATACTGCTGCGGATTGCTCGCCGCTTTTTTTTGAATATACTCGTCGCACTGCTCCTGCGTTGGTGGAGTGAACTGCACGGTATTCATTCTCTCAATATTCTTGAGAATATTCTTGACCTCGTCTGCGGCACTCATTGGCACATCCTTGCCGCTTTGAGTTTTTTCGATTTCTTCGCGCTTTTCGGACGCTTCGCGGCTAATTCTATTTTCTTCCATCCGAAAGTCTCCTCTCGCAAAGTTTATTCTGGCGAACGATTTCATATATCAAGGCTCCCGCTGCAACGGACGCATTCAGAGAACCAACCTCTCCCATGATAGGAAGCGACACAACCTTGTCGCAAAGCTCTTTGGTGAGCCTCGACACGCCAAATCCCTCGGAGCCGACAACAAGCGCCGTCGCACCCGTCATGTCGACATCGCAGCAATATTCCCCGTCCATGTCGGCACAGTAAAAAAATATGCCAAGCTCCTTGAGCTGGTTTATCGCTGCGGCGAGATTCGTGACACGCGATATTTTTATGTGGCTGCACGCACCCGCCGATGCTCTGTGAACCGTCGCCGTGACAGAACATCCGCGTCTTTTTTGCAGTATAACACCATGCGCCCCCGCACACTCGGCGGTTCTTATGATTGCGCCCAGATTATGCGGATCCTCGATGCCATCGGTCACAATGATAAATGGCTTCTCTTTGCGCTCCTTTGCGACCGCGACAATATCCTCAATCGTGCAGTAATCGCACATGATGCAGCGCACTGCGACGCCCTGATGTCTGTCGCTGCCGCAGATTTTCGTCAGCTTTTGCGGATGTATATGCTTTACCACTGCACCGTTTTCCTTTGCCAGCGATGCAAGATATGCGCCGACCTTGTCGGTTTCATCGCAGGTGAGATACAGCGTGTCCACAGCCGCCCCGCTGCGCAGCAGCTCAGTAACAGCATTTTTGCCAAAGACAAGCTCGCCGTCATTTTCGACAGTTTCTGCGCTCTGCATTTGTTCGATGTCGTTTACCATTTGACTCCTCAACATGTTATGCCATTATAAAAAATAATTTATTTAGAATATTATAGCACAAAATGATTGCTTTGCACACACCTTTTGACACGATGTGCATCCTTTTGGCCACAAAAATAAAAGCCGGACATGCCGGCTTTTTATCTTCTATCTAAAAATAAGGTAAAGCGCCGTCGCCGCAAGGCATGTCAGTGCCGCAATTATAGCAAAGAGCTTTGCCGTTGAAATTTTCTTTTTTTCGCACGTCAGCGTGCTGACATAGTTTTTTGCGCACTCGCTTCCGCTGCGAATTCTCACATCCTTCGTTCCGGGCTTCAAAAAAACCAAGACACGCTCTATATATTCATTGTCCGCATCGACGATTTCAATCACTTTTTTGCTGACTCCTTTCATCTTCGCCATCCCCCATCTGATTTTGCATAAATATCTTATATGAATATTTTGTTCGAGTTGGGCGAATTTATGCGCCGCAATGTAAAGTTGATTATACTTGTTGTAATGAACTTTTATTCATGCAAGACTGTTGAAAACTCTGTTGAAGGTGTTGATAACTGCCCGTATCACTCACTTTTTAGGTTTTTATCCCTGTGCATAAAGCTGAGCTTTGACTGTATGTTAAAGTTTTTGAACATAACAGTGCGTTTACTTATTTCGTGATATTTCGACATAATACTGCGGCTCCACTCAAAATCGCACAATTTAGGCTTCCCGAAAAAGCGTCCTACGCCGTGTTTTTTCACTTTTTTCTCACCGACAAGACCAATAAATAACTTTTTTGGAAAAATATGAACGTTAGCGTGATTTTTTGAAAAAACGTGTTATTATTAAAGCTGTTCGTTTTCGTCAAAATATATTGCGGAGGGAAAACAAATGGAAACTTCCTTTTCGGTTGAAGCGCGGGACTTTTCGCTTTCCCAAACGCTCGAATGCGGGCAATGCTTTCGATTTGAACACATCGAAGGCGCGTATGTCGGAGTTGTCCGCGACAAGCAGCTGTCACTGCGCCAGAGCGGCGAGCTGCTCTATATAAGCGGCTGCTCTCGCGAAGACTATGACGCCTGGCTCTGCTCATACCTCGGGCTTTCCTCGGACTATTCGGACGTCAAGACCATTCTGTGCCGCGATTCAACACTCGCGGCGGCGGTGGCCTACTGCCCTGGAATTCGCATAATGCACCAGCCCTTTTGGGAGACTCTTTGCAGTTTTATAATATCGCAAAACAACAACATAAAGCGCATCTCAGGAATCATAGCGCGGCTGTGCGAGTGCTTTGGTGAGGACTGCGGCGGTTACTTTGCTTTTCCGACTGCCGAGGTGCTGGCCTCCCTGTCGACTGAGGATTTGGCGCCTTTACGATGCGGCTTTCGCGCGAGATACATAATCGACGGCGCCAAAAAATGCTCCGATAAAACCGTGGACGAGGATTTCGTCAAAGAGGCACCGCTCGACGAAGCCCGCGCCATGCTCATGAAAATCGTCGGAGTCGGCAAAAAGGTGGCCGACTGCACCTTGCTTTTCGGCGCAAACAGGCTTGAGGCCTTTCCCGAGGATGTGTGGATAAAGCGCGCCATGGCTTCGCTTTTTCCGCTTGGCCTTCCGGAAGCTGCAAAGCCCTATGCCGGCATTGCCCAGCAATATATATTCCACTATGTCAGAACCTCAGGGGTTTTGAGCAAAGAAAACAGCATTGAAGAGGGGGATTCAAAATGAAAACCAATTATCACACACATACCTATCGCTGCAAGCACGCGACGCAGTGGGACGAATCCTATGTAAAGGCCGCAGTGAGAGCGCATTTCGACGAGTTGGGCTTCTCTGACCATTCGCCGTGGCCGTATCCGAATAAATTTCGCTCATTTATTCGCATGGATAATTTCATGTTGGATGACTATATCGAGTCGCTCACAGAGCTAAAGCAGCGTTACAAGGATGTGCTCAGCATAAAAATAGGGCTGGAGTGCGAATACTTCGACGACTATATGCCTTGGCTGACGGAACAAGTGGAGGCGAGAAAGCTCGACTATGTGATTTTTGGCAATCACTTTTACAAGGATGACAGCAAGTACCCGGAATATTTCGGGCACTCAATTGTGGACAAAGAAAATCTCGAGATTTATCTCGAAAGCATCCTCAAGGGGATGGAATACAAGAAATTTGCCTACGTGGCACACCCTGACCTCTTCATAAATTCATATAAATACTTCGATGTTGCCTGCGAAAAGGCAAGCCGCCAAATATGCGAAAAAGCGTATAAGTTGGGGCTTCCGCTCGAATTCAACCTCTCCGGTTATCGAATCAGGGGAGCGCGGCACACCACAAAAACGTACCCCTACGAGAGCTTCTGGAAAATTGCCGCCGACTGCGGCTGTACTTGTATTATCGGATATGATGCGCACGACCCAAAGTATATCGCCTCCGATGCTTTTTTAAACAAGGGTCTTAAAGAAATTAAAAAGCTCGGCCTTAAAAGAATTGAAAGAATCGGATTTCTGACCGACAAATAGGCACAATCAATACAAACAAGGTCAAATAAAAAAGAGTTCCGCTCACAGTGATGTGGCGGAGCTCTTTAATTTTCGATTATCTTCCTGTCTTACTTGAGCGCCTCGCTGACAGCAACTGCACAAGCCACTGTGGCGCCGACCATGGGGTTGTTGCCCATTCCGATAAGGCCCATCATCTCGACGTGTGCCGGGACTGAAGACGAGCCTGCAAATTGAGCGTCTCCGTGCATTCTGCCCAGGCTGTCGGTGAGGCCGTAAGAGGCGGGGCCTGCCGCGACATTGTCCGGATGAAGCGTTCTGCCCGTGCCGCCGCCTGAGGCGACAGAGAAGTACCTCACGCTGTTCTCCGTGCACCATTTCTTATAGGTTCCGGCGACAAGGTGTTGGAAGCGTGTCGGGTTGGTTGAGTTTCCGGTTATGGAGACATCGACCTTTTCGAGCTTCATGATGGCAACGCCCTCAAGAACATCGTTTGCGCCGTAGCAGCGAACCGCCGCGCGCTCACCGTCCGAGAACTTGACCTCGCGCACAATTTTTACCTGGCTTGTCATAAAGTCAAAATCCGTCTCCACATATGTGAAACCGTTGATTCTCGAAATGATATATGCCGCATCTTTTCCCAAACCGTTGAGAATGACGCGCAGCGGTGACTTGCGTGCCTTGTTCGCCGTGCGGACTATTCCGATTGCGCCCTCGGCAGCCGCAAAGGACTCGTGGCCGGCAAGAAAGCAGAAGCAATTTGTCTCTTCGCGCAAGAGCATCGCGCCCAGGTTACCGTGGCCGCGTCCGACACTGCGCTGTTCGGCGACAGAGCCGGGAATGCAGAAAGCCTCAAGTCCCTCACCGATGATTTCGGAGGCCTTATCGGCTGATGTTGCGCCTTTTTTGAGTGCGAGCGCCACTCCGAGCGTATAAGCCCAGACTGCGTTTTCAAATGCGATGGGCTGAACGCCCTTGACTATCTTATCGACATCAATGCCCTTAGACAGGCAGAGATCTCTCGCTGCCTCCATCGTCTCAAAGCCATTTTCCTTGAGGAAAGCATCGATTTTTGTCATTCGTCTCTCTTTACCTTCAAAATTAGCCATATTCGTGCCCTCCTTCCTTATTCTTCGCGCGGGTCGATGTATTTCGCCGCGCCGTCATATCTGCCGTATGTGCCGATATTCTTCTCGTAGGCTTCCTTCGCGTCCTTGCCGTGACGGATATCCTCGAGCATTTTCCCTATTTTTATGAACTTATAGCCAATGGCCTCACCGTTTTTGTCGAGCGCAACAGAGAGCACATAGCCCTCCGCCATTTCAAGATAGCGCACTCCCTTTGCCGAGGTGGCAAACATAGTGCCTATCTGCGAGCGAAGTCCCTTGCCGAGGTCCTCAAGCGACGCGCCGATGGGCAGACCGCCCTCCGAAAACGCCGTCTGGGTTCTGCCGTAGACAAGTTGTAGGAAAATTTCGCGCATAGCCACGTTGATGGCGTCGCACACGAGGTCTGTGTTCAGAGCCTCCAGAATCGTCTTGCCTGTGAGAATTTCGGCAGCCATCGCCGCAGAATGCGTCATGCCTGAGCATCCGAGTGTCTCGACAAGCGCCTCCTCAATTATACCTTCTTTTACGTTGAGCGTGAGCTTGCATGCTCCCTGTTGGGGCGCGCACCAGCCAATTCCATGCGAAAGACCCGAGATATCGCCAATTTGCGTTGACTTTACCCAGCGACCCTCCTCCGGAATCGGTGCGGGACCATGGTTAGGTCCTTTTGCCACGGGACACATGCGCTCAACTTCATGTGAATAGTTCATATTTTTCTCCTTTCGGGTTGATTACCACAAATCAATTTTGCGCTAAGATACAGTATATATTGAAAGTGTAACTTTTTCAAGACAATTGTGTTATTGGATTCACAATATTTGAATTGACTTTAAATACACATAGGGTTAAAATTAATTGATTACGCCTATTTGTATTTTATATTTCTTGTAATATATTATAATTATTAATGCGAGGTTTAGCAATGGGTTTTGTAGAAAAGCTTTTCGGCACTGCAAGCTCCAAGGAGCTCAAAAGAGACGTGCCTATAACACAGCTTGTTTTGGACAGAGAAGAGCTGTATCGTTCAATGACAGACTCCGAGCTGCGCGGTATGACCGATAAACTGAAAGCGCGCCTAGCCGACGGCGAGACTCTCGACGACATTTTGCCCGATGCCTTTGCCGTTTGCCGTGAAGCGGCAGACCGCGTCTTGGCCATGCGCCACTTTCCCGTACAGGTCACGGGTGGAATCGTGCTGCATCACGGAAAAATTGCCGAGATGAGAACAGGCGAGGGCAAAACTCTTGTCGCCACACTTCCCTCCTACCTAAATGCGCTCTCCGGAAACGGCGTTCACGTCGTCACCGTCAATGATTACCTCGCCCGCCGCGACAGCGAATGGATGGGCAAGGTGCACCAATTTCTGGGGCTGTCTGTCGGGCTGATTGTGTCCGGCATGTCGCCCACTGAGAGAAAATCCGCCTATGCCGCAGATATAACCTATGGCACAAACAATGAGCTGGGCTTTGACTATCTGCGTGACAACATGGTTGGAAATCTCGAAACGAAGGTTCAGCGCGGTCACAGCTTTGCTATTGTCGATGAGGTCGACTCCATTCTCGTCGACGAAGCCAGAACCCCGCTGATAATTTCCGGTCAGGGCGACAAGTCCACTGACATGTACAAGCGCGCGGACCAGTTTGCAAAGACTCTGCGGGTTTTGAAGATTGCAGAGCATGACGACAAGACCGAGCTCGAGGACACGAACGCCGATTACATTGTCGACGAAAAGGCAAAGAGCTGTTCTCTCACAAAAATAGGCATCGAAAAAGCTCAGCGCTATTTTGGAATAGACAACCTTGCCGCACCGGAAAATATGACGCTTTCACATCACATAAATCAGGCCATACGCGCGCACGGCATAATGGCGCGCGATGTCGACTATGTCGTCAAGGACGGCGAGGTCATAATCGTAGACGAATTCACCGGTCGCCTCATGATAGGGCGGCGCTACAACGAGGGTCTTCATCAGGCAATTGAGGCAAAGGAAAACGTGCACGTTGCGAGGGAGAGCAAAACGCTCGCAACCATCACCTTCCAAAACTATTTTCGCATGTACAGCAAGCTCTCCGGCATGACGGGAACCGCCATAACCGAGGAGGACGAGTTCGTCGAGATATACGGACTCGACGTGGTCGAGGTTCCCACCAACAAGCCGATGATTCGAAATGATATCGACGATGTGATTTACAAAACAGCAAACGGCAAATACGGCGCCGTCATCGAGCAGATTGTCGAGTGTCACAAGAAAGGTCAGCCGGTGCTTGTCGGCACCATAAGCATCGAAAAGTCGGAGCTTCTCAGCAAGCTTCTGTCGCGCAAGGGCATCAAGCACGAGGTGCTCAACGCCAAATACCACGAAAAAGAAGCCGCCATCATCGCTCAGGCCGGCAAATTTCAGGCAGTCACCATAGCCACAAATATGGCGGGGCGCGGCACCGACATTATGCTCGGCGGCAACCCGGAATTTCTCGCCAAGAACGAGATGATAAAGCAGGGCTGCGACGATGAGGCTCTCAATAGGGCCACCAGCTTTTTCGAAACTGACGATGAGGAAACACTGTCTCTGCGCAGAACCTTTAAGGAGCTTCTGGCGAAGTACAAGGATGAGATTTCGGACAACACAAAAAAAGTCATCGAGGCCGGCGGACTGTTTATCATCGGCACAGAGCGCCATGAGAGCCGGAGAATCGACAACCAACTGCGCGGACGCGCAGGAAGACAGGGAGATCCCGGAGCCTCTCGCTTTTACCTGTCGCTTGATGATGACCTGATGCGCCTGTTCGGCGGAGAAAAGCTGACATATATAATGGAAACCCTCAAGGTCAGCGAGGATATGCCGATTGAAAACCGCCTTCTCACCGGTCTGATTGAGAACTGTCAAAAGCGCGTTGAGGGCCGCAACTTCTCCATACGCAAGAATACCCTTAACTATGACGACGTCATGAACAAGCAGCGCGAGACGATTTACTCCCAGCGCGACATGGTGCTCAAGGGCGAAAATATACGCGAAAAAATTCTCGACATGATAGACGAGAGCATTGCAGGAAACGTCAATCTCTTCCTCGGGGACACAGACGACAACGCAGACTGGAATCTCGCAGGACTTCGGGATCACTATCTGGGCTGGATTACAACGGACAAGAGCCTGCGCTATAGCCCCGACGAGCAAAAAAAGCTGACAAAATCCGATGTCTGCAACGCTCTGACAGACATCGCCCACAAAAATTACGAGGAAAAGGAAGCCAGGCTGGGTGAGGACATGCGCAGGCTCGAGCGCCTTGTGCTTCTGCGCGTCGTCGATACAAAGTGGATGGATCACATCGACAATATGGACGAGCTGCGCAAATCAATACATCTGCGCTCGTATGCTCAAAAGAACCCTGTGGTTGAATACCGCATCGAGGGCTACAATATGTTCGACGAGATGGTTGAGGCTATACGCGAGGACACAGCACGCCTGATGCTGACTGCAGAGCTTAGAATCGTGACGAATACCGCGCGAGATGTCGCAAAGAGCGCCGCTGCTTCCGGCGGAAGCAATGACGGCAGCGAGGCACAAAAGCCAAAGAAGATCGGCGGTAAAATCGGACGCAACGATCCGTGCCCTTGCGGAAGCGGCAAGAAATACAAGAAATGCTGCGGCAAAAACGAACAATAGGCACAAAAAAAGCGTCCGAAACCTCTTGGTTTCGGACGCGTAATTTATAGATTATAAGCGATGCCCTACTGTTTGCACCCCGCGGTCCTCTCCGCTTGTTGGATGAGGTTGAAGAGCGACGAAGCGAGCAGCGGGTACTCGGCCGCAATGCTCTCCGTTGTGAGCAGCAATTTCTCGGTGCCTGTCACATTTTCGATTCCGTTTATGCTCTCATCCGACAGCATCGCCGATATTCTGGCGTCGCTGCTGAGCATGGCGGCATCTGAATATCCCTGAAAAAGCTGCCCTGGAATTGAAAACATATTGCTCTGGTTTTTCGGATTGGCGGAATACAGGCGGCGAAACATTTTATAGACGGCGAGCATCAGATAATTTGAAATCTCGCCGATGAGCGCCTTGTCCGGACACTTTATAAGCAAATCATAAAGCACGGCCATCGAATTTGTTATCAGCTTTTTATTTAATATCGGCAGAACGCTCCCGCGATATTTGGTGTCGTTTTTTGCATCCTCTTCTGGAATTTCATCAACCGAAAGCGTGAGCCCCGAGCGGTCGGGCGAGCACCCGAGCAGGTAGTCACAGGATACACCATAAAACGAAGATGCGCGCACAACAAAGTCAAGACCACACTCCCGTATGCCCTTTTCGTAATGCGACAGCAAAGCCTGTGAAATACCGAGACTTGCCGCAGCGTCCTTTTGTGTAATGCCGCGTTCCTTGCGCAACAGCGTCAGAATCCTGCAAAAGCTGCTGTTATCCGCCATATACAATGCCTCATTCCTAAAACATACCGTGAATATTCATGTTTCTCAACCGCTCAATATATAATACCGATTGTATTGTCGATTATATAATACCTAAAACTTTTTGTAAAGACAAAAAGTTGATTTTTGTAGAAATTGCACCAAAACATCAAAATTTCTCGGAGGTATCGGTCTTGCAAACTTACAAAATACACCTTATAAGGCATGGATTGACGCGCGCAAACACAGATGGTCTTTATTGCGGGCGCACGGATGTTCCCCTTTGCACAAAGGGACGTCAGGAGCTTTGCGATATTCTGGGAGAATACTGCTATCCTTGTCCCGACATTGTATACACCAGTCCCCTTCTGAGAGCGCGAGAGACGGTTGAAATTCTGTTTCCCGAATGCGAGGTCGCCGTCCGCGAAAGCCTAACTGAGGCCGATTTTGGGCCCTTTGACGGCAGAGCTTTGGAGGAATTGAAAACCGATCCCGATTTCCAAAAATGGGTCACTCCCGGCAGCGGGTACCTTCCCGCGGGCGTCGAGCCTCCCGGTGATTTTGTGACACGCTGCTCTGTGGGCTTTGCGGACATCGTGACAGAGCTTATGCGAAACGGAATGCACACCTGCGCCATCGTCACACACAGCGGCGTCATCGCGAGCATTCTCGCGTCTCTGGCCTATCCCAAAAGGGCGCCGCACGAGTGGACCTGCGACTCCGGCTTTGGATATACCGTGCTCGCAGACCCCTCGCTTTTTTTGCGCGACCCGGTAGTCGAGGTTGTCGGCTATGTGCCCTTGCCGGCTGATGAACAGGATTTGACACACGAGGTCGATGAAGACTTGATTTATTGAGCCGCATTTGTTTTTTGTGTTTTATTACTATGGCTATTGTGCAAATTTTATGACTTTAATCTGTCGGCGTGCCGGCTTAGCTTTCGCCCATATTTATTTTGTGCAAGCTCGAAAATGTCAGCCTGCGGTCCGGCGCGCACCTTTTTTAATATCTGAAAAAGGTGCTTGCTCTTGAGAATTATACGCAGTGACCTCGATTATGCGGCCTCATAATTTGAAAATTGGGCTGTTTCAGAGGCACTTGCAGTCAGCAAAACGCCCCGTAAAACATCTGAAAGTCAAAAGCCCCGCTCGTAAAACGGTCATAGCCGTTTTAACTGAGCGGGGCTTTTTGCAACACTTTTTTGAATCGCGCTATTGCAGCAGCTCATTTTCTTCGCTGTACAATTGCAAATTTAGTCTTGTCGGCCTTTTGCGAGACAAGGCTCGCTTATTCCTCAGGCTCTTTCTCCGGTGCATATGCGTGGTTGCACACACCCGGCATAAAGCCTTTTTTATAGAATCCCGTTATCCTTTCGGGACATGCCGGCGAAGCCAAGTCTCCGGAAGCCGTGCAAAACTCGGCCGCCACAACGTCCGGCGAGGTCGGGAAATTCTTGTAGGGCAAATCCTTGCTTATGCGCGCCATGACTGCCTTAAAGGCGAGCTGCGTCGGGTGAGGCCTTATTGTGTACATATATTTGGGCACATCATAGCCCTCCCACACGCCCATGACGTAGTACGGGTTCATTCCAAAAAACCAGAAGTCCTTGTTGTCGGAGTTTGTTCCGGATTTTCCGGCAAGCGGCAATGTTCCGCCGACACCTGCATAGTGGTTTGCATAATAGCCGGTGCCCGTGATACCGGCCCGCGAGGTCATGACGCCCTGCATGAGTCTGTTCATTATCATGGCGGTGTCATCCGAAATCGCCTTTGTTTTGAGCAAATGCTTTTCTTTGTCGAGAATGACTTCTCCGCGCGAGTTGAGAACCTTTGTATAGCAATGCGGGGTCACATACGTGCCGCCGTCTCCAAAAATCATATAAGCGGCCGTCATCTCGTAGAGTGTGCAACCGTCTGTGACGCTGCCCAGTACAAGGCCGTTCGACCTGTCGGTGACAATGCCCTCGCTTGTCTGGCGCGAATCGACAAGTGTCGTCATTCCGAGACGCTTTGTGAGAAATTCAAAGCTGAAATCATAACCGATTGTCTTTAGGACGTAGACCGCCGTGGTGTTGAGCGAGGTCACAAGTCCCTCATAGACTGTCACGGGGCCGCCATACACGTTGAAATAGTTTGCCGGCCAGGGTCTTCCGTTGATTATTTCGGAGGGCGTGTCGGGAAACAGTGTTGAAAAGGTGATTTTGTTCAGCTCAATAGCCGGCGCATAGGCGGAAATTGGCTTCATCGTGGAGCCTGTCTGCCTTTTTGAGTCGACGGCTCTGTTGAGTCCGAGGCTCTGCGTTTTTCCGCGCATACCGCCCGATATCCCGATTAGACGACCCTCATAGTCCATGACGACCATCGCGCCTTGTATCTGGTTCTCCAAAAGCGCGCCTGTCTCTTCATCGTACTCAAGTTCCGGCCAGCCCTTGACATTGCCGTAGCTGTAATCGCCAAAGCCGTTTTCGGCAACGTCCTCGACGACGCTCTGCACCTTCGGGTCCACTGTAAGATAAACGGTAAGACCCTCTTTGTAAAATGCATTGTACGCTTCATCGTAGGTCATGTCGTTGAATTCCATCAAATCCTTTATGACGGAGTTGACGACAGTGTCCGTGAAATAGCTGTAGATATGGTCGTTTTTCACGGTGTCACTTGACTTGAACACCATCGAGCTGCTCTCCGTCATAGCGGCGTTGTACTCGTCTTCCGTGAGTTTGCCTTGTTTTTTCATGCTGGAAATGATGTATTCGCGCTGAACCTTATTGTTGTCCGGGTGATTATATGGGTTATATTTTGTCGGATACTTCGTTATACAAAGAATCGCCGCGCTCTCCGCTGTTGTCAGATCCTTTGCTGATTTTCCGAAGTAATGGTTTGCGGCGGCCTCAATTCCCGCAACCTGATCATTTAGGCGGAAGGTGTTGAGGTATGCTTCCAGTATCTGATCCTTTGAATAATTGTTTTCCATGACGAGTGCGCGGTAGATTTCGCGAAGCTTGCGCAGAGCGCCGGCAGAACCCTCGGCTTTATTTTCCTCGGTAATATTCTTTATAAGCTGCTGGGTTATGGTTGAGCCGCCCTGATTTGCATCAAAGAACTTTCCCTTAAAGCCCGGCACATATGCGTTTACAAAAGCAGCAATGGTGCGCTTCCAGTCCACGCCGTGGTGGGTGCGGAAGTGTTGGTCCTCGGAAGAAATGAGGGCATCAATCAGTGTCTGCGGCATGTCGGTGTAGTTAACCCACACGCGGTTTTCTCCGCCGAATATGCGCTCGTACTCGTTCCACTCGCCTGTTTCTTTGTCCTCTGCCAGCAGAACCGTCGCAAAGCTCAGCTTTATTGAGTTTAGGTCAAGAATTTTGTAGTCTTCCTTTGTTGCGCCGACGAGATATACAGCGGCGCATACCGACAACACACACATCAAAACCACAACCGCACAAGCGCAGGTCAGCGCTATCTTGCCGATTGTTTGCTTCAGGTGGCTTTTTTTCTTTGTTTTCTTATTAGATGTGCCGCCGTCGCCGCCGTCGCCGCCATTGCCGTTGGCCTTTTGCTTCTTCTTTGTTTTTATCCCGAGCTTTGCAAACAGGCCTGCGAAAAGTCCGGTTTTGGCGCTCGCAGCACCGTCGCGCTCAAAAACATCCGAGCCCTTATCGCCGTCCAGCCCGACGTCCCCGTTGCTGTTGAGCTTTTTGAAAAAGGCGTCGACTCGGTCAAGCTTCTCTTCGGGTTCCCTGTCGGCGCTGTCGGCGCTGTCCGCGCTATTTTGCGCTTTGTTCATATATTCCTCTATCTCCGGCTGAGAAAATTCCATTGTAAAAGATGCGTCGCTGACAGGCTCCGGAGTCGGCACAACGCCAAATTCAGCAGCATAGTTGTCGGTCTGCATATTTTCCTGATTATTGTCCGCAATATCAGAGCTGTCGCTTGGGCTGCTATCTTCTCGAATGCCGTCCGTCGTCCTTGAAACCTCGCTGTCGCCGCCGTCTGTAAAAGACAAAAGCTGCGATATGTCATCGGACTGCCATGCCCCGCTCTGAGAATTTTCACTCTCTTCTTGACGGGCATATGTCGTCTCTGTGTTTTCGTTCTCTGTGTCAATCGGCGCAAAGGCATCGTTCTTAGCACCGTTGCCCTCATTATCGTCATTTTTAATCCTGTTTATCAAGCTGTCAATATCTCTAAAAAAATCTTTTTCTTCCATTTTTTACAAAACTCCCTTCCTTCCGGGAAATAATTATCGGTTTTGCAGACAAAGTGATTATATCATACATCACATTTTTTGTTAATAGCGATTTATTTAATATTTATTACATTTTGATGTTGTGGGATAACCTGCGCGATGCTATACTTTTTATGACAAATCGCGCGTATCGGAGGTGTTTGCTATTAACTATCAGCAACTTTTCGTAAGCGAGCTCTCCCTGATTGCGGACAGCCGCCCCGGTCTTCTTCTGCACAGCTGCTGTGCTGTGTGCAGCTCACATGTAATTTCGCTTCTGGCTTCGCATTTTTCTCTGTCCGTCTTTTTTTATAATCCAAATATATTTCCGCGCTCAGAGTATGAAAAGCGAAAATCCGAGCAAAAGAGGCTTCTCCTTGAAGTCTATGGCGGCGCGATTGACCTCATTGATGCGGACTACGAGCACGATTTGTATTTGGACACTGTCGAGGGCCTGGAAAAGTGCGGCGAGGGCGGTGAGCGCTGTGAACTTTGCTTTCTTCTCAGACTGCGCAAAACAGCCGAGTCCGCGCGCAAGCTGGGCTTTGAATATTTCTGCTCGACGCTTTCCGTCAGCCCGCACAAAAGCTCTGCCGCAATAAATGAGGCGGGCATGCGCGCGTCGGGCGAGAGCGGGATTAAGTGGCTTCCCTCTGATTTTAAAAAGCGGGACGGATATCTCCACTCGGTGCGTCTCGCCGAACAGTACGGCCTTTACAGGCAAAAATACTGCGGCTGTGAGTTCGCAATGTCGCATCTTTCGGAGACAAAACAATGAAAAAATGTATATTTGCAGGAATTGTGCTCGCAATTGCCCTTCTTCTTTTCGCGACTGCGCTTGGACTGGGAATTCTGCACACATCTGATTTTTTGTATAGATACGACGTCGATTCGCTCAACATCTCCGGCATATCCGGCCTTTCAAAGGAGGATATTCTGGAGAATTACAGCGCAGTCATGAGCTTTTTGTCGCCCTTTTCAAATGAGCCGTTTGACCTGCCCTCTCTCGCCTATTCCGAGGCCGGCGCCTTTCATTTTGAGGAATGCAGGACGATTTTTCGCGCAGTTTATATTGCCGGAGCAATCGGTCTTTGCGCAGCGACCGCAGTTTTTTTCGCCGCTCGCAAAAAGCCAACCTATAAAAAGACTCTTCTCGTCTCGGGCATAGCCACACTCGCCATTCCGGCAGCGCTGCTCTGCGCGGTCGCAATCGACTTCAACAAAGCGTTTGTGCTGTTCCACAAGCTGTTTTTCAACAACGATTACTGGATTTTCAGCGAGAAGACGGACCCAGTTATCACAATTCTCCCGCAGGGCTTTTTTATGCACTGCGCTCTGTTTATCGCCGGTTTGTGGATTGTTTTCGCCGCATTGCAGCTCTTCGCCTACTCGGTGTCGCGCTCTCATTCAAAATGAATTCAATAGCCCTCCGCTTACATTATTGGCAAATTTTTTGGTTTTACACAGCCCTTTTCCCCGCACTGAAAATCATAAAATATCGCGCGGATTTGACGAGCTTTCGTGTGCGCTTGTAAGATACCCGCTTGCCCTCTTATATTTGCAGCGCCATGTGTAGGCGCTGCTTTTTTCGTATCTGCTGTTTTGTTCCGATTGCTTTCAAGCACTTAAAAATCAATTATTTCTATAATAGAACTCCACGGTGCGACGCTGAAGCTTTTATTCAAAAACACAGCTTCAACCGTCGTCTCCCCCCTATTCACGCAAATGCCCATGCATTCCTCGCTATTTTTGCGCATGAACGAAACGCTCCCGTCAATGCAGGGCATCGGTATAAATTCCCCGTCGGCAAAGGCGCTGTGGCCTCTGCGGATTTTTCCCAGGCTCGTTGTGAATGCGCGCAAATTTTCATCGGCATTTTTCCAGCTGTAAAACGCGCGGCAAAATGGGTCGCCAAATCCCTGCATACCGATTTCATCGCCATAATAGATGCATGGAATGCCCGGAAGCGTGTATAACAGCGCATAAGCAAGCTTCATCAGTTCGACCCCGCGCAGGTACTCATCGCGCGAAAGGCGAATCTGCGCCATCAGCGCCCTGTCGCGCACAGAACCGCAATCGAGCACAAGGCCGGTCATCGCCCGCTCTGTGTCATGAGTCCCCAGCATGTTCATCGCGATGTCAAGCATCGGCTTCGGATAGTTTTCAACGATAGTCATGACGCTCTGCATAAATGCATTGGCGTCGCAGTCCTTTAAAAATGAAATAATCGCGCTGCGAAACGGATAATTCATGACTGTGTCCAGCTCGTGGCCGTACAAAAAGCGGCGGCGCTCTCCGTAGCTTATCTTGTTGCTGGCATCCTCCCAGACCTCGCCTATAACGATTGTGTCCTGCGAGTGCAGCTTCGCGCCGCTCCTTATATTCTCGATAAACGAATCGGGAAGCTCGTCGGCGACATCCAGTCTAAAGCCTGACGCTCCGCGCTTTATCCATGTATCTATCACCCCGTCCTCACCGCAGATAAAGCGTCTGTAATCTTCATTTGTCTCCTGCACCTCAGGCAGCGTGTCAAATCCCCACCAGCCGACATAATCGTCGGGAAAGCTTCTGAACTTGTACCATGCGGCATATTTGCTGTCTGTGCTCTGATATGCGCCGATATCTTCATAGCGTCCGTTTTTATTAAAGTACTTGCTGTCCGCTCCCGTATGGCTGAAAACCCCGTCCAGAATTATCTTTATATCAAGCTTTTTTGCCTCGGCACAGAGATGGGAAAACTCCTCGTTTGTGCCCAGCAGCGGGTCGGCATTCATATAGTTTGCCGTGTCGTAGCGGTGATTTGTGTGAGCCTCAAAAATGGGGTTGAGATAAATACACGTGACTCCCAAGCTGTGAAGATACGGCAGTTTTTGCTCAATTCCCTCAAAATTGCCACCGAAGTAATCGCTGTTTGTTATCTTCCCAAATTCGTTTGGCCTGAACTCGGGCAGCTCCTCGGTCGACTTGTGGATGCGCCTGTCCGAAAAAGGCGTTTCTCTTATTTTTCCCCCGATGTTGAATCTGTCCGGCATGATTTGGTACATTATGCCGTTGCCAAAGCCCTCGGGTTTTTTGTAGGACGCCGAATAAACCGTCTGCTGAAAAGCAAAAAACACAGCGAGATTATCGCCGATAACCGCGCCGTCGCCCGAGCCTGAATTCACTATTTTTCTTCCGCCGTCTATCTCAAACCAATAAAAATACAGGCCTTCCTCTTCAAATTCATGCGAAACACAAAACCCGCCGCTCGTTTTCTCCATAGCAAATAAGGACGGGGTGTCACACCCGTCCTTTCGCAAGGCAAAAAGAGCCTCGTTTGTATCGCACAGCTCAATATAATACTCCACACGCGTTTTGTCCGTAACTGCACCGAATGGTTTCTTAAAGCGCGTGTCCCTACTGCTAAAAATCATAAAAGCTCCGTTATCTGATATGCCTGAGATTCCAAATATTGCCGGCATATTCGTTTACAGCCCTGTCTGCGGAAAAGTGACCGGCGTTGGCAATGTTAAACACAGACATTTTGTTCCACAGAGCTTTGTCCTTATAGACCGCATCGACATGGTTCTGCTCCGACGCATAGCTGTCAAAGTCGGCGAGCACAAGGTATGGATCTTGAAATTTAAGGTTGTTTGCGAGGTCAACATACGAGTTTCCGCCAAAGCCTTTGGCTATGAAATCTATGACTTCCGCAATGCGCGGATTGCTCTCGTAAATTTTCTGCGGGTTGTAGCCCGCTTTTTTTGCCAGCACTTCTTCCTTTGTCATTCCAAACAGGAAAAAATTGTCGGCGCCCGCGCACTCGCGTATTTCCACATTGGCCCCGTCGAGCGTCCCTATTGTCAGGGCACCGTTGAGCATCAGCTTCATGTTACCCGTTCCGGAAGCCTCTGTGCCGGAAAGGGATATCTGCTCGGAAATCTCCGCCGCCGGCATCAACAGCTCCGACAGTGTAACCCTGTAGTCCTCCAAATACACTATCCTGAGGCGATCGCGAAGCATCTCGTCGTTTTCGAGCAGCTCCTGCATTCCGCATATGAGCCTGATCATCTGTTTTGCGATGTAGTAGCCCGGTGCCGCCTTTGCGCCAAAGAAGTAAGTTCGGGGAACAAAGTCCATATTAGGATTTTCTTTTAAATCAAGATACTGCCTTATTATATGCATCGCGTTCATGTGCTGCCGCTTGTACTCGTGCATTCTCTTTGCCTGGACGTCGAATATCGACTCGGAATTGATGGGGTGCGGGAGGCTCTTCCCGGCATATTCCGCGAGGCGGCACTTGTTTGCAAGCTTAATGGCGGCAAGGCGCTCGTGTACCCTGCTGTCGTCGGCATAATTTTCAAAGCGCTTGAGTTCATCTGCGTCTTTTTTAAAGCCATTGCCTATCTTTTCGGTCAAAAGCTCTGTCAGGCCCTCGTTGCTCTGCAAGAGCCAGCGGCGGTATGCTATACCGTTTGTTACATTTTTAAACTTTTCGGGAGAAAACAAATAGAAGTCGCGGAAAATTTCCTCCTTGATTATGTCGCTGTGCAGCTTTGAGACGCCGTTTACGCTGTGCGACATGTAGATGCACAGATTCGCCATGCGCACATTGCCGTCTCCGAGTATTCGCATATAGGACGCTTTGCCTAAATCGCCCGGGAACCTAGTGCTCAGTTCGCGCACAAGGCTGCGGTCAATTTCCTCGATTATCTGATATATACGGGGCAAAACGGTTTTGAACATGTCAATGTTCCATTTTTCGAGCGCTTCGCTCATAACCGTGTGGTTTGTATATGCAAATGTCTTTTTTGCAATGTCCATTGCGTCGTCCCAGCCATAGCCGCACTCGTCGAGAAGTATTCTCATAAGCTCCGGGATAGAAAGCGTCGGGTGTGTGTCGTTTATGTGCACCGCTATCTTCTTCGGGAGATTGTCGAGTGTGCCGTACTGTGCGAGGTGCTTTTGCACAATATCATTGATCGAAGCGCTGCACAGGAAATACTGCTGGCGAAGCCTCAGCACCTTGCCCTCAATGTGGTTGTCGTTTGGGTAAAGTACTTTGCTTATAAGCTCGGATGTGCTGTTGGCGCGCAGCGCCGATGTGTAATCGCCTCGGTTAAAGCTGTCCATGTCGATTCCCGGTGAGACTGACTGCCAAAGCCGCAGCTTGCTGACAGAGGAGGAATCATACCCTGAGATATACATGTCATATGGCACCGCCATGACGCTGTTGTAGCCCACATGCTCGATGTGGTGATAGCCGTCGTACCAGTGCTCCTTTATCTCGCCGTCAAACCGAACCTCAAATGCCTCGTCTGCGCGCTTTTCAAGCCAGACTGTTCCGCCCGGAAGCCAATTATCTGCCAGCTCCTGCTGCCAGCCCGCAATTATTTTTTGCTTGAAAATTCCGTATTCATATAAAATGGAATACCCCGTAGCGGTGTAATCCTGTGTGGCCAGTCCGTCGAGATAGCACGCGGCAAGGCGCCCCAGCCCGCCGTTTCCGAGGCCGGCGTCCGGCTCCATATCATAAAGCATCTCCAGCTTGAGCCCGCATTCTTCAAGCAGCTTTTCCGCCGCTTCATTTATCTCCAAATTGTAGAGATTGTTTTTAAGTGAGCGCCCGACTAGAAATTCCATTGAGAGATAGTACACCTGCTTACCTCCGCTGCCATAGGTCTTTGCCTCATGGCGGCGCAGCTTGTCGGCCAGTATCTCGCGCACAGTCACGGAAAGCGCATTGTATATCTGTTCTATTGTCGCGGACTTCATCGTCTGCGAATAAAGCTTGTCAAGTTTCTCTACAAGCTCTCTTTTTAAATAATCCTTATCTATTCTCGAATTAGGCAAGTGTATTCTCCTTTTTTTTCTCTTATTTAACATTATACTTTAAAAAGCTTCTCATTTCAATTCAAAATAATTCCCCATATTGCGAAAAATGTTCCTCTTATATAAAAAACATGTTATAATATAGTAAATATTATTTTTTCTTCATAAAATCAGTGAGGTCTGTGAGATGGCAAACAAAATTTCTCTTACTATTTCAGGTGTCAGTATTGTCGTGTCAACGCTTGAAGAGGAGTCCTATGTTCTGGGACTCGCTAAGACCATGAACGAAAATATTGCGGTTATTCTCGAAAAAAACACCAGCGCCTCTGTGACCAACGCTTCTCTGCTCTGCGCGATAGACTATCTCGACAGCTATCAAAAGGCAAATCGCTCTGTCAACAATATGAGAAGTCAGTTGAAGGAATACCTCGCCGACGCGGCAAATGCAAAGCTGCTTTACGATGAGGAGAAAAAGCACTCTTCAGAGCTTGCAACCGAAATACAGTCACTTCGCTCACACCTGACGCGCATCGCCACCGAGGAGGAAGGCTCCGGTTCTGCCGGTGAAAAGCTCAAGTCCGATCTCGAAACCGCGACAAAAGAGCTTGCCTTGTTGCGTGAGCAGCTTCGCGCCGCCAATGAGCTGGGGCATGACTACAGTCAAAAAACAAAGGCTCTCAGCGATTATATCGCCGAACAGGAAAAGGAAGTCTCCTCACTCACGGCGAAAAATGCGGAGTATGCTAAAAAAATAAACGAGCAGGAGGGGCTTCTCGCAGAGAGCGTCTCTTCTCTCAAGGCTGCCGTCAAGGTTCATTATGACAGCGAAGCCGAAATAGCCCGCCTCAAGAAAGAGCTTAAAGCTCTCGAGGATATGGTGTTTGAGGACGGCAGCTCCAAAAATGCACCTTTGGCTTCGCCCACAAGCTTTGAGTCTGACCTTCGCGGCGGTTTCTCCGCCCAGCCGCCATTGCGCGGAGGCGAGCCCGTCTTCAACGGTTTTGGCAGTTTTGGAAACGCCCCGGCAAGCGCGCAGCAAGGCGATTTTTCTCAAAATGAGTTTTTGCAAAAAGGCAGCTCAAACGGTTCGCTTTTTTCTGATTTGCAGCCCGGTGACGACGATTTGCCAAATCTCTCATGGACAAAGGACTTGTAAATATGGGTGACAACAAAACAAAAATTTTGCTTCTTTCAAGCAGTGCCTCCGTCCCGCAGCGCGCCACTATCGGCTCGGGAGCCTACGATTTGCGCGCAGATATAAGCTGCGAGCTGACCATTTTGCCGGGTGAGTTTGCCAGCATTCCGACAGGCATAGCCATTGAACTGCCCCAAAAAAAGTATGTCGCCCTCATTTTTTCACGCAGTGGAATGGGCATGAAGCACGGGGTCGCGCTTGTGAATTCCGTCGGCGTAATAGACAGTGATTACCGCGGCGAAATCTGTGTCGGACTTATAAATCACGGCAAAGAGGCATATACAGTTTTGCCAAATGACCGCATCGCCCAGATGATGTTTGTGAAGTCGCGCTCGATGGATTTTGAGACAGTTTCAAAGCTTACAAGCACAGAGCGCGGCACAGGCGGGTTCGGCTCCACAGGGATATGATATGGCGGGTGTTTTATGAGAATAATTCTTGCATCAAAAAGCCCGCGCAGGCGCGAGCTTTTTTCTCTGATAACCGAGAGCTTTGAGTGCGCAGTGTCGGATGTCGATGAAAGCTCTCTCGGCTGCCTGCTTGCAGATGAGCTTTGCTCTTCGCTAGCCTCTTTGAAAGCACATTCTATTTTTGTCAAAAACAAGGACTGCTGCGTTGTGGGTTGCGACACCGTGGTGGAAAAAGACGGCGTTGTTCTCGGCAAGCCAAAAAATAAAGCTGAGGCTAGAAAAATGCTTTTATCTCTTTCCGGGTCCGCACACAGCGTCTATACAGGTGTCTGCGTAGCAGCGCCAAGCTTTGAGAAAACGGTTATTTGCCGCACTAATGTCGAATTTTTTGACATTCCCGCCTCCGATATCGAAGCGTACATAGACAGCGCCGGGCCGTATGACAAGGCGGGCGGCTATGGAATACAGGATTTCGCTGCGCGCTACTTGAACCGTTTGGACGGGGACTATTTCAATGTGATGGGCTTGCCCGTCTCGCGCATTTATGCCATTCTGCTTCAAAACAACTTTATTTGACCCCAAACTTCACAATATGAGCGCAAAAAGTTATTGTAAAGATATTGTAATGAAACTTGCTATTTGTTATACTTATTATTGAGGTAATTTATTTTATGGGAACTATAACAATGGTGGCTTCCGGCAAGGACGGTTCAGGCAAATCCGCATTTTCCGCTCTTCTCGCCGAGGAGTACGCGTTATCAGGCAAATCGGCTCTGGTGATTGAGCTGTGTCATGGAATGCGCAGTCTCGATATATTCATGGGCGTTTTCGGAAAAACCGTATATGATATTTTTGATGTCCTCAACGGACGCTGTGAGCCCGCAAAGGCAATTGTCGAATCCCCTATCTGCAAGGATCTATATGTAATGCCCGCCCCCTACAACGAGTCCACTCTCGTCAGCGGGCAGTTTGTAAAACTTTGCATGGTTCTCAGCGAAAACGTTGACCATGTGATAATTGACACCGGCTGTTCAGATGATACTCTTCTCGCAGCAGCATGCGCCGCCATGCGGGCTATTGTGGTAACCACCGCAGACCCCTCCGGCATACGAGATGCCCGTGTCTGCGCCGACAGACTCTTTGACATGAATGTTCCCAAAATACGTCTGCTGATAAACAGGCTGAATGCATCGCTTGTTGAAAACGGAATTATCCCGGATCTCGACTTTTGCATAGACAATGTCGGAGCGCAGCTCGTCGGCGTCATCCCCGAAACCGACGAAATTGCACTATCTCTGGCAAAGGGCGAAGCGCTGGGCAAATCCAGCAAATCGCACATTATTTTTCAGAATATAATAAGCCGCCTTGAAGGCGACGACGTACCTCTGTACATACAATAAATATTGCATTTTAACTAAGGAGAATAGGATATGAATATAGCAATAATAGCTCACGACACAAAAAAAGAACTTATGGTGCAGTTTTGCATAGCTTACTGCGGCGTGCTGTCCAGACACAATATCTGCGCTACCGGCACAACCGGCAAGCTTGTCAGCGAAGCGACAGGACTCTCGATTCAAAAATTCCTTTCAGGCTATCAGGGCGGCGACCAACAAATCAGTGCCCGCATTGCCTGCAACGAGATAGATTTGCTGCTTTTCTTTCGTGACCCAATCTCCGCAAAGGAGCATGAGCCTAATGAAATGAACCTGCTGCGCCTGTGCGACGCTCACAATATACCTGTCGCCACCAACATCGCAACCGCTGAGGTTTTGATACATGGTCTTGAGCGCGGCGACCTTGACTGGCGCAACATTGTAAATCCAAAGCGCTGATATTTTTCGATTATTATAACTCTAAAAGCTCTTTGTCCTCTCGGCGCATTTGAAAAAGTGAAGCGATGCGGCGCTGTGCTGTGCACAGCCACCAATTTTGCGTCATGCGCGATTTTATTTGCGCAAATTTCAAAACCGTAAGGGCTTAGGGGCTTTTTTGCGAAAGGAACACATAAACAATGCCGGAACTTATAACATCACCGCGCGGCACGCAGGACGTGCTTCCGGAATACAGCTATCGCTGGCAGTATATCGAGCGTGCCCTCCAGGAGGTATGCCGCCGCTTTGGTTACAAGGAGGTTCGTGTGCCCACCTTTGAGCATACCGAGCTGTTCGCAAGGGGCGTCGGGGACACCACCGATGTCGTCGGCAAAGAAATGTACACAATGACCGACAAGGGCGGGCGCTCTATCACGCTCAGGCCTGAGGGAACCTCAGGTGTTGCGCGCGCATTTATGCAAAGCGGAATACTGTCGGGAACACTGCCTGTCAGAGCCTTTTATATCATGTCCTGTTTTCGCTATGAAAAACCGCAAGCAGGCCGTCTGCGCGAATTTCATCAGCTCGGAATCGAGCTTTATGGCTCTTCTGAGCCTGACGCCGACTGCGAGGTTATCCGCGTTGCTTCATCGGCACTTTCCGGCTTCGGCTTGAAAAAAGTCAGACTTGAAATTAATTCAATCGGCTGCCCCGACTGCCGCCCTATCTACCGCAAGGCGCTATACGATTATTTTTCGCTTCGCCGCAGCGAGCTGTGCGAGACGTGCCGCGATAGGCTGGAGCGCAATCCCATGCGCATAATCGACTGCAAAAGCCCCACCTGCCAGAGCGTCGCCTCCGGTGCGCCAATAGCACTAGACTATCTCTGCGAGGATTGCTCGGGGCATTTCGAAAAACTAAAAGCTCTTTTAGACGAGACAAATATTGCCTACACTGTAAACCCGCGCATCGTGCGCGGACTTGACTATTATACAAAAACCGTGTTCGAGTTCGTGCATGAGGGTGCCGGCGCACAGGGAACCGTCTGCGGCGGCGGCCGCTATGACGGCCTTGTGGGAGAGCTTGGCGGACAACCCACTCCGGGCGTCGGCTTCGGAATGGGAATGGAACGGCTTCTCGGGGTGCTGGACAGCGAAGGTATTGAGGCGCCTCGGCCATGCGGACCCGAATTGTTTATCGCATATCTGGGCGCTTTGGGCGAGAAAAAATCGCGAGAGTTTGTGAATCGACTTCAGGACATGGGAATCTTTGCAATGCGCGATATCAATGCGCGCAGCCTAAAGGCACAGCTCAAATTTGCCGACAAGCAGCATGCCAAGTTTTTGGCGGTTATCGGAGACGATGAGGTTGCCAAAGGCATTGTCACCGTCAAAAACATGGCGGGAGGCGGCTCTTTTGAATGCGGCCTTGACGCCGCGCAGCTTGCGGCTGCAATCGGGAAAAACTGACACCTAAACAAATTTTTGATTGGAGCAATAGTCATGGACAATATGGGAAATCTCAAGCGGACGCACTACGCGCTCGACCTGCTCGGTGAAAGCTTTGGAAAGGAAGTGACGGTTGCGGGCTTTGTCTCGCGCTCTCGCAATCTCGGAAACCTCATTTTTACAGATTTGCGCGATGTTACCGGAATAGTTCAGCTCGCCTTTGACGACGCAACCGCGCGCGATATCTTTGCAAAGGCAGAGACTATTCGAAGCGAGTACACGCTCGTTGCAAAGGGAATTTTGCGCGAACGCTCAAGCAAAACCGATAAAATTGAGACGGGTTCAATAGAGATAGCCGTAACAGAGCTTCGCCTTTTGAGCGGAGCGGAAACGACGCCCTTTGAAATTCGCGATGAAGTCTCAGTGCGCGATGAGCTCGCTTTAAAATACAGATATCTGGATCTCCGCCGCCCATCACTCACGCATGCCATTGTTATGCGCCACAAAATCGCAAAGGTCGCGCGCGACTATTTTTCTGACAATCACTTTGTTGAAATTGAGACGCCTATACTTATAAAATCCACCCCGGAGGGCGCGCGCGACTATCTCGTGCCGTCGCGCGTCCAGCCCGGCAGATTCTATGCTCTTCCACAGTCGCCGCAGCTATATAAGCAGCTTCTGATGCTCTCAGGCTTTGACCGCTATATGCAGATTGCGCGCTGCTTTCGCGACGAAGACCTGCGTGCCGACCGCCAGCCCGAGTTTACACAAATCGACCTCGAAATGTCCTTCATAACCCAAGACGATATAATGGCCATAAACGAGGGCTTCATGAAGCGCATATTCAAAGAGATTCTCAACCGCGAGCTTTCGCTGCCGCTGCCGCGCATCACATATGCACAGGCCATGGAGCGTTTCGGCTCTGACAAGCCGGACACGCGCTTTGGCATGGAGCTTGTGAATATCTCCGCCATCGCGGCCACATGCGGATTTTCCGTCTTTTCCGATGCAGTGAAGAACGGCGGCTGTGTGCGCGCCATAAACGCCAAGGGCTTGGCGGACAGGCTCACCCGCAAGGAGATAGACAAGCTTGCGGAATTTGTGAAATCATACAAGGCAAAGGGTCTTGCCTATACAAGGATAACCACGGACGCGCGCTCCTCCAGCTTCGAGAAAAATATGACAGAGCAGGAAATCGAAGCAATCGATGCGGCCCTGAATGCGCAAAAGGGCGATGTGCTCTTCTTTGTCGCGGACAAGGACGCTGTGGTATTTGACTCTCTGGGCGCTCTGCGCTGCGAGATTGCAAAGAAGTTTGACATGATAGAAAAGGGACGCTTTGACTTGCTTTGGGTGGTTGAATTCCCACTCTTTGAGTACAGCGAAGAGGATGGCAGATACTATGCAAAGCATCACCCGTTTACGGCGCCGATGGAGAGCGATGTAGACAAGGTGGAGGCCGATCCTGCCTCTTGCCGCGCGCAGGCATATGATATTGTGATGAACGGTACAGAAGTCGGCGGCGGCTCCATTCGCATAAATGACCCCTCCTTGCAGCGCCGCATGTTCAAGGCGCTCGGCTTCTCGGAGGAGCGCATGACCGAGCAGTTCGGTTATCTGATTGAGGCCTATAAATACGGCGCACCCCCTCACGGAGGACTTGCCTATGGGCTAGACCGTCTTGTTATGCTTCTCCTTCAAAAAGACTCTATTCGCGACGTCATCGCTTTCCCGAAGGTTCAAAATGCAAGCGAGCTTATGACAAACTGTCCTGCGACTGTTGATGAAAAGCAGCTGGAAGAGCTTTATCTCAAGTCAGTCGCCAAAACGAATGAATAGCGCAAGTCCCCGCGTGGAAAAAGCCACCGAGCTTTTCATGGCGGGCTACAATTGCGCTCAGGCTGTTTCCGGAGCTTTTTGCGATGTTTTGGGTCTTCCACTCGAAACGGTTCTCGCGATAAGCGCGGCATTTGGGGGCGGCTTTGCAAGAACGCGGCACCTCTGCGGCGCAGTTTCGGGAATGGGGCTTGTGCTCGGCTTCTGTTCTTCAAATAGTGCTTGTGACAACAAGCCGGAGATATATCAAGCCGTCAGGCTCGCTTCGGATGAATTTTCGACTCGCTTCGGCTCGCTTGATTGCTGTGAGCTTTTGAAAAATATAGACGGAATAAACGACGATGCTATGCCCGATGAGCGCACGGCTCTGTATTATAAGCAGCGCCCGTGTCTTTCCCTCGTGTGCGCCGCCACAGAGCTTGCGCAAAAATGCCTGAAGGATGCAGGGAAAATAAAATGAGCTGCCTTGGAAATGTGATCTGGTTTATCCTGGGCGGGCTGCTGCTCGGAATCAGCTGGGCCATGGTCGGACTTCTTTGGTGCCTCACCATCGTCGGTATCCCTGTCGGAATCCAGTGCTTTAAATTTTCCGCGCTCATGTTTGCGCCATTTGGCAAAAGCATTGCTTTCGGCAAAAGCGCCGGCTGTGTATTTCTCAATGTGCTGTGGCTCATGTTCGGAGGTCTTATACTCGCAGCGGAATCTGCTGCGGTAGGGATTGTTTTTGCTTTGACGATTGTCGGCATTCCGCTCTCCATTCAGTGCTTCAAATTCGCGAAGCTGGCTCTATTGCCCTTTGGCGCGAAAATCATTTGATTTTGCGAAATCATTAGAATTGAATTTCAAAGGAGAAAAATGAAGAAGTTTTTCACAATTGTGTTCAGCAGAGTTGTCCTCATCGCGCTGCTGCTTGTGTTTCAAGCCGCTTCGCTCATATTGATGCTTTTATTTTTCAGCGACATGTTTGCGCAGTTCTATGCCGTATGCGTTCTTCTGACTTCTGTTGTCATCTTGTACATCATCAACAGCAAAAGCAACCCCGCCTATAAAATTGCGTGGCTTATTCCAATTGTCCTCCTGCCTATTTTCGGCGGTCTCATGTACATCTGCTTTGGAAACAACCACATGCCGCTTCGCAAACGCAAGTCCATGAGCATGATAAGGAGCAGGTTTGACAGCGCCATAAACTACTTTCCCTCTGCTGCAAATGAGCTAAAGGAGGCCTCTGCCGACGCTTACTTGCAGTCGAGGTATCTTGAAAACTGTGCGCGCGCTCCGGTATACAATCGCACCGCCACGACATTTCTTCCTCTGGGCGAAGTGAAGTTTGAATGCATGCTGGCCGAGCTCGAAAAGGCCGAGAGATTCATTTTTTTGGAGTATTTTATAATCGGCACAGGCAAAATGTGGAGCGCGGTTCTCGAGATTCTCGAGCGCAAGGCCGCGGCGGGCGTCGAAGTCCGCGTCATGTACGACGATTTTGGCTGTCTGTTCACCATTCCCGGAAATTTCCGGCGCCAGCTGGAAAGCAAAGGCATAAAGTGCTGCGTCTTTAACAAATTCATTCCCGTTTTGTCGGCGCGTTTCAACTACCGCGACCACCGCAAAATCTGCGTCATTGACGGCTGTGTTGGCTTTACCGGCGGTATAAATATCGCCGATGAGTACATCAACGCATATGAAAAGCACGGCCATTGGAAGGACTGCTCCGTCATGCTCAGGGGCGACGCTGTGTGGAGTCTCACCGTCATGTTCTTGTCCGTGTGGGATTTTGTGAGGAATGTCGACGAGGATTTCACCCTCTTTGCACCGCTGCTGACACAAGTCGATACCTTTGTGAGCGACGGCTATGTCCAGCCTTATACGGACACGCCGCTCGACGACGAGCCTGTCGGTGAAAATGCGTATATGAATATGATAAGCCGCGCAAAAAAATATGTATATATCAGCACACCGTATCTCATAATCGACAACGAGATGATAACGGCGCTCACCACAGCCGCAAAATGCGGAATTGATGTGCGCATCGTCACCCCTCACATTCCCGACAAGAAATTTGTATTTGCAATGACTCGCTCATATTACAATGTGCTGGTCGAATCAGGCGTGAAAATATACGAATACACCCCCGGCTTTATTCACGCCAAAACCTTTGTATGCGATGATGACTTTGCCGTGGTGGGGACTATCAATCTCGATTTCAGAAGCCTTTATCTTCACTATGAATGTGCCGCATGGATGTACAAGAGCAGTGCTGTTTTGGCTTTGCGCGACGATTATGTCAAGATGCTTGAGGTGTGCGAGCCGTTCACTTTGGAGCAGTGCAAAAATCAGTCCTTCCTGACAAAACTGTGGCACGCACTGCTTCGTGTGTTCGCACCGCTTGCCTGATCAAAAGAATTTTGAGTGAGAACGCACTCCAAACAACCAAATAAATAAGAGCCGATGTCAACATCAGCCAAGACGGGAGATTTTTCCCGCTTGCGGCTTTTGTCGGACATCGGCTCAGTTTTTTATCTATTAGCGCTGCTATTTCACAATAATTTGACACATTTTCATGGCCTCAAGCGCATTTTCATGCGATTTTACAGTGACCCCGGCGCACAGCTTCGAATCTACGACAATCGGCACCTCGCCAAAAAAAGCTTTTAGTATCAATGCATTCGATATGATACATATATCCGTACAAAGCCCGCAAAGCTCGATTTCCTCTATAGGAAATCCCCCTGCAAGGTCAGAAATCGCGTTTGGAAGTTCCGATGAGCCAAATGTCGGTTTGTCTACTATCACGCAATTGGCCGCATATCGCTTTATTTTTTCGTTCAAATCCCAGCCGTTTGTGTTTACTATGCAGTGCTTTACCGCAAGCGCCTTTCCCTCTTGTGTCTGCAAATAACTCTCACCGTGTGTATCTCGCGTAAATACAATTTCACCGTCGTAGCTTTTGATTTTCCCGCACACGTCGTCTACTATCATGCCTGCCTCTTTTGTGCCAAGCGCCCCATCTATAAATTCATTTTGCATGTCTATCACACACAGTATTTTCATTTTGTTTTCAGCACCTTTGACACGTATTTGTTGTCTTTTATGAAAAATCTCAGGGGATATTCGCGCGCCTCTTTTGCATAATCAATTCCGATTCTTCTGCTCACCGCAATCCCCTTTGGGCGAAAACCGTCGTCTGTTATAAAAAAAGTCTCGCTCTCGCAGAGATCGTGCCCATACATATCTCTTGTTATCTGCAATGCTTTGCAGAGCTTGCCCGGACCACTGCAAAGATTGACCACCCTATCTGTATTGCGGCGAAGCATCATAACCTCAGTTCCCTCGCACGGTTCTAGGGCGCGAAGCAGCACCATTTCCGGCACATCGCGTTCCCCTGATGTGATATTAAAGCAGCAATACATGCCATATATGAGGTAAATATATGCGCGCCCACTATCCTCATATGCGACCCTGGTGCGCTCACTCTTTCCCCTGTGCGTGTGCGCCGCACCGTCGCATTCGCCGAGATATGCCTCTGTCTCTACTATTATACCCGCGGTGATTCCCTCTTGCGTGATGTGCCACAACTTTTTCCCGAGCAGCTGCTTTGCAACCTTCTTCGTATCCTGCATGAAAAAATCACGCCCTAATTTCATTCATCTGCCTCCGCCATGTTGCAGTTTTGAAAAGTATATTTTCAAATTGCCTTCGCGGCTTTTTTTAACAGCAAGTCGAAAATTCGACTCCAAAACAGCTTGCTTAAGTCGCAATTTGCAGGCTGAAAAGATATAGCCCCACATCGCGGTCACTGCCAAAAAGCTCCACTGACAGTTATACTGCGCGGGAGCTTCTCTGTTTGCTTTTTGTGCAAAAAGCTTATGCCGGAAGCTGATACTTTTCTTTGAAGCCCTTATACATATTCATAAAATCCGCATTATTTGAATTTTTAAGCGTGTTCAAATACTCGTGTGTGTCAAAGGTGTTCTCGTTGAGCTGTATTGTGCAGACGGCGATATTTGAGCAGTGATCCGCTATTCTCTCGAAATTTGTTATCAGATCGGAGAAAATAAATCCCATCTCGATTGTGCACTCGCCTCTTTGCAGGCGCTCTATATGCCGCGCCTTGAGCTGTCCTTTCAGAAAATCGACAACCTGTTCCAGCGGCTCAACCTGTCGCGCGGACTCTAGGTCGTTGGCCACGTATGCGTGCACGGCCAAATTTACAATCTCTATTAGGGAATCGCAAATCACCGTGAGCTCTTCCTTTGCCGAGTCTGTAAATGACAGCTTTTTCTCAAAGAGCTCATATGTCGCTTTTGAGATGTTGACCGATCGGTCGCTTATCCTCTCAAGGTCACCTATGGTGTGAAGAATTTTTGATATCTCACGGCTGTCCGAATTGGACATAGTTTTCTGGCTGAGCTTGACAAGGTATGAGCCCAGCTTATCCTCAAACATGTCCACCGCGTCCTCTTCCTGCGCGATGATTTTCGCCTGTGTCGCATCATAGTCAAGACACGCGCTCACGGAGCGCACAAGCCCGTCTCGCGCGAGATTAGCCATCTCCGAGGAAAGCTTTTTGCACTGCTCAACGGCGATTGACGGAGTTGCGAGAAGACGGTCGTCCAGCATCTGAAATTCTTCTGTTTTTTTGTCGTCCTTGATGATTAGGCATACGAGTTTTTCAAGCTGCTTTGTAAAGGGAAGCAGAAGCGCAGTGCATATGACATTGAATGTGGAGTGTACAATGGCTATACCCAGAGCATTTATCGAGTCGCCTATAAACGCAAATTCCACTATGGCATTAAGCGTATAAAACAAAGCCAAGCAGATGCATGTCCCGATTATATTGAAGAGCAGATGCACCACTGCAGTGCGCTTTGCGTTGCGGTTTGTTCCGATTGATGAAAGAATGGCGGTGATGCAGGTGCCTATATTCTGCCCCATTATTATCGGTATGGCGGCGCCGTATGTGAGGCTTCCTGTAGCCGCGATTGCCTGCAAAATTCCCACAGATGCGGAGGAGCTTTGTATTACGGCGGTCAGCACTGCGCCGGCGAGCACCGCCATTAGCGGATTCTCAAAAACCAGCAGCAGATTTGCAAACTCGGGAACCGATGCAAGCGGCTGAACTGCATCTGTCATCGTCTGCATTCCAAACATCAGCACCGCAAACCCGAGCATTATAGATGCTGTGTCCTTCTTTTTGCTCGATTTTGAGAAAAGCAGCATCCCAACACCGATAATGGCAAGTATCGGTGAAAAAGACGACGGCTTTAACATGTTCACAAAAAAGTTGTCGCCCTGAATTCCGGACAGGCTGAGTATCCAAGACGTCACCGTTGTGCCGACATTTGCGCCCATGATAACCCCGATTGCCTGGCTGAGCTGCATGATTCCCGAGTTTACAAACCCGACAATCATCACCGTCGTCGCCGATGAGGACTGAATCACGGCTGTGACAGCTATGCCCAGCAGGACGCCCTTTATCGGATTCGAGGTCATTTTTTCGAGAATGCCCTTAAGCTGGTTGCCCGCGCGCTTTTCAAGCCCCTCTCCCATAACCTGCATGCCAAATAGGAAAAGAGCCAGACCACCCAGCATTGTCAGCACTTTGAATATATCCATACCCGGTCACCTCTGTGTTTTGACAATCATTATATTTAAAGTCCGCCTCACGGCGGTTTTATATTCCGAGCTGTCCCAGCACTATTCCGATTACTCCCGACCCCAGCAAAAACACCGCGGGATGTATTTTTTTAAACCTGCGAGTCATCACAAATATCAGTACTGCAAGTATTATATTCTTTATATTAAACATATCGGCGAATAATCCGCTTTTTGCAAAGAGGTCAAAATTGAAGAGCGAAATCTTTGCAACCGTGACAAATGCCACCGCGATTAGCGCTGTGGACGCAGGGCGCAAGCCGTAGAACGCCGATTTGACGAGCTTGTTGCCTCTGAAAGCCTCAAGAAATTTGGCAATTATCAAAATCACAATTATTGACGGCGTAATAAGTCCTATTGTCGCAACAATCGAGCCTAAAATCCCACAGGTGCTAAAGCCTACATAAGTCGCCATATTGACGCCGATAGGCCCCGGTGTGGACTCGGACACAGCTATCATATCTGCGAGCTGTGCATGTGTAAACCAGCCGGTCTTGTCGGACATATCATACAAAAAAGGAAGCGTCGCTAGACCTCCGCCTATCGCAAAAAGGCCTGTCTTGAAAAATTCCCAAAAGAGCATAAAATATATCATTTTTTTCTCTGCTCCTTGACATTTCCAATGAAAATTCCCGCAACAGCTGCGGCGACGATGAAAATCGCCGGAGAGATGTCAAAAATCAGTGCGCAGGCGAACACCGCCGCAAATATGAGAAGTGACGGGAGGTCTATGACCGAGCTTTTAAAGAGCTTTATGACTGCATTTAATATAAGCACACAGACACAGGCGCGTATTGAAATAAAGGCATCCTTGACAGCCGCTATGTCGGCAAAGTTTGAAAAAAACGCCGCAATTGCAATTATTATAATAAGCGATGGGAAAACAACTCCCAGCGTCGCGATGATTCCGCCCAATGCGCCCTTTTTCTTTTGTCCTATAAGCGTCGCCGTGTTGACGGCAATAATTCCCGGTGTGCATTGTCCGATAGCGTAGTAATCCATCAGTTCCTCATCAGTTGCCCAGCCGCGCTTTTCCACAACCTCTCTCTGCAAAAAAGGGAGCATTGCATAGCCGCCGCCAAATGTCAGGACGCCGATTTTCGCAAACACCAAAAAGAGTTCCAGATACAAGCTTCCGCCTCTTCCCACCATTGCCGAAAATCAACTTGCTCGACAATTGCGTCTTATTTTATACATTTATTATATAGTCAGACGACTGCAATTGCAAGAAAAGTCGGATATTATGTATTTCAGAACTATTATGGGATATGACGACATCATTTGCTATTTTTTTGTGATAAATGTATAATAGTTACATAAAATAACTTCTACAGAGGTGTTTATGGTTTCAAAAGTTTATTTTTGCGATATGAGAGCGTCTGATGACGAGAACTTGCTGGAAAAGTTGAGACGCCTTGTACTTACGGCCGGAATTAAGGACATTGATTTTTCAAATAAATACACCGCCATCAAGCTGCATTTCGGAGAAGAGGGCAATTTGTCCTATCTTCGCCACAACTATGCGCGCGTAATTGCCGACATCGTCAAGGAACAGGGCGGAAAGGTATTTTTGACTGACTGCAATACTCTTTATGTCGGCAGCCGCACCAATGCGCTTGACCATCTCGACTGCGCTTCACTTCACGGCTACAACCCGCTTTCCGTGGGCTGCAACACGATAATCGCCGACGGCTTAAAGGGCACCGATGAAACGCTTGTCCCCATCAATCTGGAATATGTCAAAGAGGCAAAAATAGGCACAGCCATAATGGACGCCGATATCTTTATATCCTTGACACATTTTAAAGGTCATGAGGGCACCGGCTTTGGCGGCGCACTCAAGAATATCGGGATGGGCTGCGGCTCTCGTGCCGGCAAAATGGAGATGCACACCTCGGGGAAGCCGAAAATCCTTCACGAGAAGTGCGTCGGTTGCGGTGCCTGCCAAAAGACCTGTGCGCATGGCGCGATCACCCTAACAAATAGAAAAGCGACTATCGACACAACAAAGTGTGTCGGCTGCGGGCGCTGCATTGGCCGCTGTGTCATGCACGCGGTCAAGCCCACCGAGTACAACTCAGGCGACCTTTTGAACAAGCGCATGGCCGAATACGCATACGCAGTTGTAAACGCAAGACCTCAGTTTCACATAAGCCTCGTCGTCGATGTCTCGCCAAACTGCGACTGCCACAGCATGAACGACGTGCCCATCGTTCCAAACATCGGCATGTTCGCCTCGTTTGACGCCGTCGCTCTCGACAGAGCCTGTGTCGATGCCTGCAATGCGCAGCCCATCATCAAAAACAGCGTAATCGGCGGCTGTGAAGAAACACAGCATGACCATACTGACCGCTTCACAATGACTCATCCCGACACTGACTGGCGCGTTTGCCTTGACCACGCCGAAAAAATCGGCCTCGGCACCCAGAGCTATGAGCTTGTGAAAATCTGATGTATTTGTCCGCAATATTATAAAGAAAACAGCGCCGTCTCGCATTTAAGCGAGTCGGCGCTGTTTTATATCAGTACCCGCAAGGCGAATAAATCAGTCCGTCAAGGCTTTGTTTAAAGACAATATTCGACGCTTCTGCACAAGGGTTTTGGCGGTTTTTATAAAACGCGCTTCTCTTTTTGGCACCACATCAAAGATAGTCGGAAATATCGGCACCTGACACTAAACTTTATATAGTCGGCTCAGCTCACCGATTTTGCGTGCATTCTTTCATTTTGGTTCTATCGTTATTACGGCGATTTCGGGCCGATTCATAAGTCTTATCGCCAGAGGATAATTCCCAAGACCGCTTGAAATAAACATCAGCTTGTCGTCTTTTTGAAAAAGTCCTTTATCGTAAAACGGCTCGTTTCGCAGTGATGGAAACCAGACTCCGTCGCATCTCACCGCGCCAATTAGCGGAAGCCTAACCTGTCCTCCATGCGTGTCTCCGCACAGCGACAAATCCGTGCCAAAGCTCATAAATGCGTCAAAATACGGAATGTGCGCCAGCAGTATATTGTATGCATCAGCCACAGGATCGTCAAACGCATTGAGAAGGTCAAAGGTTCTGGTGTAATATACGTTGTCAATTCCGTATATCCGCAGCTTTGTTTCTCCCACCGTGACATCCTCTGTGTCATATTCAAGCACCCGCACACCGCCCTGCATGAGCATCGCGGAGAATTCCGCGCTGTTGTCATGCTCGCCGTTGACGTAAAACACCGTATTGTTTTTTGCAAGCGCGATAAGCAGCTCGGCGGCGACATTCATGCCTTCCCTGTCATCAAATGAAAACATGTCGCCGGTTGCTGCTATCAAATCCGGCTTCTGTTCCTCGATTAGCTTTATAAGCCGCGCATTTTCCTTTCCGAAGCTCGAGCCGTGCAAATCTGTTATCTGCACAACCGTGACGCTGTTTTTGACCTTTGCACTCTTTACATTTACACGGGTAACCGTGAGCGTGAAAGTTTCAAATATCCAAAATGCTGCCCCAACAAGCAGCACCGACAGCACAATGACAAGACGCAGTTTCTTACTCTTTGAAAACATTTTTCACCTCATTTCAACAAAGCACAGCAAGGAGAACAAAACTTGTGTTTCTGTCATTCTGGCGAGCGAAGCAGAAGAATCTTGCGCTCCGCCTCAGGACATATTTTACCACAGGCTTTAAAATTCCCCTGCACAAAATGTCGGGCCAAGCCCTAGTCTGTCAGCTCACAAAGCCATATGGCAGCTGAGGCATCGCTGGGCATTTTGAAATCTCCGCGCGGCGAAAGCGAAACCGACCCGACTTTCGGGCCGTCCGGCACGCAGCTTCTCTTGAATTGATTGGAAAAAAAGCGCTTGTAAAACACCGTCAGCCATTTTTTGATTGTCTCTTCTTCATATTCGCCCTCGAACGCGTTTTTTGCAAGGCGAAATATCTTTTTGGGAGGAAAACCCCAGCGCACAACATAGTATAAAAAGAAGTCGTGCAGCTCATAAGGCCCGACGATATCCTCGGTTTTTTGCTCTATCTTGTCGCCGTCGGACGGAATAAGCTCCGGGCTTATCGGCGTTGCCAGAATATCGTGCAGCACTCGTCTCAATTCTTCACCTGCCTCATCCGCCAGCTGCTCGACAAGGTGTCTGACCAGCGTTTTGGGCACCGACGTGTTTACCGCATACATAGACATATGATCTCCGTTATATGTTGACCAGCCGAGCGCCTGCTCCGAAAGGTCGCCCGTCCCCAAGACGATGCCGCCGCACATGTTCGATATATCCATGAGCACCTGCGTGCGCTCGCGCGCCTGCGCATTTTCAAAAGCGGCATCAAAAACATTTTTGGCATGACCTATTTCGCTAAGATGCAGCTCTACACTCTTTGTAATATCTATGAGCCTATACTCGGTTTCAAGAAACGAGCACAGGCGCTGTGCATTGGACTTTGTCCTGTTAGTCGTGCCATAGCACGGCATTGACACGGTTATTATGTCGCTTCTGTCCTTGTGCATCATATCAAAAGCGCGGCAGCAAACGAGCAAGGCGAGGGTGGAATCAAGCCCGCCGGATATGCCTATGACAACTTTTTTGCAGCCTGTATGCTCAAGGCGCTTTATCAGGCCGGCGCACTGGATGTTTAGAATTTCCTCGCAGCGCTCTTTTCTTTCATGCTCCGAGTCAGGGACAAACGGAAGCTTTCTAAATTTGCGCGAAAGGTCTGTGTCCGACGGCTCCAAAGAAAATTCTATCACTTTGTAGCCGACATTGTCAGTGAAGCAAAGACCTTTTCTGACGCTTGAAAGACGTCTGCGCTCACTGTCAATTCTGCCGATGTCCAGCTCTGTCTGCGCATATCCGCCGCAAAACGGCGCGCTCTCTGCCAGGACAGTGCCGTTTTCAGCAATAATATTGTGAGCGGAGTAAACCACATCTGTTGTCGATTCACTGGCAGGAGCATTGCAATAGACATACCCGCAAACAGACTTTGCCGACTGTACCGCGACAATCTCCCTGCGCAGGCGCGGCTTGCCCGCAACCTCATCGCTTGCCGAAGGGTTCGCGATAACCGTCGCACCGAAAAGCGAATGGCTGCTTGATGGGGAGAGGGTTGCGAACAAATCCTCGCATATTTCAACACCCAGCACAAGCTTTGGCAGCTCGCGGCATCGAAACAAAAGCTTTTGCCCGAAAGGATAGTTTTTATTGTAGATTACCGCAATGCCGTTTTGTGCCGGTGCCGGCGCAAAATATCTCTGCTCATAGAATTCGGTATAATTGGGGATATATGTTTTCGGCACAAGCCCCAGCAGCTCTCCGCCGGCAATTACAGCGGCGCAGTTGTAGAGCAGCCCGTCCACAGATATCGGAAGTCCCGCGACGACCACCATGTTTTTTTTCTTTGTGTGCTCACATATTTCCATGAGGGCAGACAGTGCGCTGTCAAGAAGGTGTTGCTGCAAAAAGAGATCTCCGCAAGTATAGGAGGTCACACACAGCTCCGGCAAAACAAGCAGCGCTGCTTGTTTCACTTGTGCGTCGTCTATTGCTTTGAAAATACTGTTCCTGTTGAATTTGCAGTCTCCGACCTTGATTTCGGGACTTGAAGCAGCTGCTCTAATAAAGCCGTCTTTCATGCTGTCTCTCCTTTTCGGCTGCCTTGTGCATCTCAGCCAATTACAATTACGAGGTAATTATACCACAATTTATGTCGCTAAGCGACAGTCGCGGCGAAGCCGCAAGGCAAAGCAAATCTTCGAAATAATCGATGCTCTTAATTATGACAGAGCTTTCATGAGCATATTGTATGCATATTCCTTTGACTTCGCAAAAGCGGCGCTCCCCTCAGCCTCGCAGCTGACACTTTGCACATAGGAACACATAACACCGCCAAATACAAACCCGAAATATTCCTTGTCGGGCACTAATTGGCCGGGCTTGAAATCCTCGAACCTTGCTATTATCTCGTCGCGCACGCGCTCTCCGCACAACTTTTTGCTGTCACAAATCTGCCGGCTCAGCAGCTTGCCTGATTTTTCACCCAAAACCGCGCCGCTTTCGGTCAACAGAAGAATCAGCTTTTCGCCGAACACCCCCGCCGCGATATCCAGCAGCTCGAAAAGCATAGTGCGGCAGTCTCTGCTCCTCACTATCACCTGCTCCACTCTTGCAACCGCCACGTCCAGATGATACTTGACCGCTTTCGCAATTATTTCCTCTTTGCAGTCAAAATACTCGTACACCGTTCCTTTTCCGACTCCCGCTTTTAGTGCGATGTCGGCCACCTTCAGTTCTTCAAGGCGATTTCCCTCACTCACAAGCTGTAAAACGCCCTCAAAAATCGCAATTTCCTTGGGTGAATATTCTGCTTTTGACTGCTCACTCATCTTTTTTTGCCTCTCGCTCACCGCAAGTCTCGTCTTCTGCGGCTGCGCCTCTTTTGCGGCGTGTGTTCGAAGCGCGTGACGATCTCAATTTCTGCTTCGGCGCTCGGCATTCATCCGCAATACCCACACCTATGCCCTCTGTTTTTTCTTCTATCTCAATTGGCTTTAGCTCTTTTTTGTGGAAAATATCATACATAATCGGAATGACAATCAGTGTCAGTGCCGTGGCGTAGGTCAGACCCCCGATAGTGACAATAGCCATCGGCTGCGTCATTTCCGCACCGTTTCCGATTCCGAGCGCAAGCGTGCTCATTGCGAGTATTGTTGTCAGCGCGGTCATAAGTATTGGGCGAATCCTCGTCCTGCCCGTCTCGATAAGTGCCGCGCGCTTTTCCATTCCGCCCAGCCGCAGCTGGTTCACATAATCCACAAATACTATCCCGTTGTTGACCACAACGCCCGCCAGCACAAGGAACCCGAGCAGCGCTATCACCGAAAGCTCCATGCCGCAAGCCCACAGCAAAAGCAGACCTCCCGTAAATGCCAGCGGCATTGTGAACAGCACGATGAACGGTGACAGAAGACTCTGAAACTGCGCCACCATGATGAGGTAAATGAATATTATAGCCAGCAAAATCATCAAAACAAGATCGTTCATCGCGCTGTTGATTGATTCCGTCTCCCCGGCAATTTTCACAGTACAGCCAACGGGCGGAACATAATTTGCGAGTTTTTTCTCAAAATCACGGCTAACTATACCGATGTTGTGCCCCTCGGCAATGGATCCTCTAACGCTCATGAACCGCGATTGATTTTCGCGCTTTACGGCGGCAACTCCCGTCGTTTCGGATATGCTGGCAATGTCGCTTAGCCTGACCTCTTTTTCCTTGCCGTCTTGTGTGGTCATATGAAATACATAGTCGTGTAAGTCGTCGCGCGTTATGCTTTTCTTGTCTGCACCCACAATAATAACAGGGAAATCCACGTCACTTTCAGCCAGTATCGTTGACTGACTCTCGCCCTTAAGCATTTGAGCCACCGCAGAGTACACCTGCGCGACGGTGAGGTTTTCGCGCATGGCCTTGTTTTTATCCACGACAATTCTCACCTCTGTGCCCGCGCCCTCATTGTCTGTTTTTACCTCAGCGACACCATTTGTTTCTTTGAGCAAAGACATTATTTCACTAGATGCATCTGCCAGTTTGTCGAGATCATTCCCCTTTACAATGATTTCAATCCCACTGCCGCCCAGCATTGACATATCGTATGTCGAGGACTCGACTTCGATTTTGCATTTCATATCGGATGTTTTTTCATAGATTTCGCGCTCTACATCCTTGTTGGTCATGTCGCGGTCATCCTTTAGAAGAATGTAAAAGGACATCCCTTTGGATTTTGCTGTGCCCCCCATGCCCATCATGCCCGAGCCTGTGGACATTGCTCCGACGCTGTCCACCGCCTCAATTGTCAGCATTCTCTGCACTGCCTCATCGCCGAGCGCGTACAAATCCGCCGTAGGGTCATCTTTTGGCAAGCTGAGGGTTGCGCTCAACTGCGGCGAATTCATCTGCGGCATAAATGATGTCCCCATGACTGTCACTCCGAATATGCTCAGCAAAAAGAACGACGCCACTATTGTAATTGTCACTGCCTTGTGGTCGAGAGCCTTGCCCAGCAGTTTTTCATACTTGTCCACAAAGCTGTCAAACCATTTGTGCTGTTTCGTTATCTCCTTGCGGAAAACGGTGGACGACACCGCAGGGACGAGCGTGAGCGCCACTATCAGGCTTGCGAGCAGGCTGTAGGCAATTGTCAGCCCCATGTCCGTGAAGAGCTGTCTTGATATTCCCTGTGTAAAGACTATTGGCAAAAATACGCACACCGTCGTGAGCGTTGACGCGAATATCGCGCCCGAAACCTGCTTTGCACCCTCTACGGCCGCGCGGTTGACCGGGACGCCCTCACTTCGCATTCTGTAAATATTTTCTATTACAACAATGCTGTTGTCGACGAGCATTCCGACTCCGAGTGCCAGCCCCGAAAGCGATATCAGGTTTAGCGTCACCTTGCTGAAATACATCATGGTCACTGCAAAAAACAAGCTGATGGGTATGCTGCACGCGATAACCATTGTGGGCTTGAAATCGTGCAAAAAAAGCCACAATATAGCTATTGCGAGTATTCCTCCGATGAGCAGGTTTTGCAAAACATTTCCGACTATCATATCGATATAGTCGCCCTGGTTCATAAGCGGCAGCACCCTAAGACCGTCGTTTTGCTTTTCGAGATCCTTTATCACATCCTCAATCCTGCCGCATACATCGGCTGTCGACGACGTGCTCTGCTTTTGAAATGTCAGCACTAAGCCGTCATTTCCGTTCACCTTTGCATATGATTCGCCGGCATTATTCTCGGTTATCACCTCCGCCACATCTGACAGGTGAATATCACCGACACTGTCAAGTGAAAAAAGCAGTGTGTCTTCCAGCTCCTTGCGCGAGGCATATTTCTCTCCGACCTTGACGGTGAACTGCACCCCGTCTTCATTTATATATCCCGCCGGCATACTGAAGTTTTGCGCGGACAGCAGGCCACCCACCATCTCCTCGGTGATGAGAGTATTCAAATCAGCGCTCTCTTTTGCCGATTTGCGCGCGTCTTCGAATTCCTGCATCCCGCTGTCAAGCTGTGCGGCACTTGTCGCCAGCTGTGCTTGTGCCTTTGCAATTTCGCTGCTCATGGTCATTTGCCCTGTGAGCATCTGCTCATAGCCTGCCTGTGCCTGTGCAAGGGAGGCCTGCAAAGCAGGCTTTGCCGCGGCAATCGTCTTTAGTCTAACCGTTATGTTTGAAAGCTCGATGTCTATTTCGGCAATTCTTGCCGCGGTTTTGGGAAATGCGGCCTCAGCTTCAGTCATCTCCTGCTTTGACATTGCACCTACAGCCGGGTTTATCTTAGCAACTTGCACCATTATAGCCGCAAAATCAGAGTCAGAGGTGCCCGCAACACCGGATGGGAACATCGCGAAAATCGGGCCCATCGTCGCTATCATTTGCTGGCGCATTTTTTCTGCGAGAAAGCCCTGCTTTTCAATATTCAGCGAGTCCTCCTCGGCCAAAACCGCGTTGATTTTTGACATGGCGGAATTGAGGGCGGCATTTCCCGCCGCAAGCTGTGCCTGCTTTGCCGGCAGCTCGCCCTCCAGCGCCGCTTTGCCTGAATTTATCGCATTTCGCGCGCTGTCTAGTTTTGCCTGCGTTTGCCCCAGCAGCGAGTCCAAATCCTCCATCACAAGCTTGTTGAGCGCTTCTATTTTTTCCCTGTCCAGCTTGATTTTTATGTTTTCGCTGAGCAGCCCGCTTGCAGAAACCGAGGCGACGCCGTCTATGCGCTCGAGCATCGGCACAATCGTCTCCTTTGTCAGCCTCGAAACCTCGCCTAAATCAAGTCCCTCCACGTCCACGCTTGCAACCATTATCGGGAGCATATCCGGGCTTATTTTCATGAGCATCGGCGTTGAGACGCTGCTGTCAAGCCTTCCCTTAACAAGATCTATGCTTCCGGAAAGCTCTATCATCGCGCTGTCCATATTCGTTTCCTGCGCGAATTCAAGCACAATCATGCTTGTGTTTTCGCTTGAGGTAGAGCTGATATTTTTTAATCCGCTGGAAGTCCCCAGCACCGATTCGAGCGGTCTTGTCACAGACAGCTCAACCTTTTCGGGGCTTGCTCCGGGGTATGTGGTCACGACGACAACATAGGGCAGCTCCAGGCTCGGCAAAAGATCTGTCGTCATATTCATAAAAGAAACAGTGCCCAGTACCAGTATGAGAAGCACCGCAACCAGCACCGTAAACGGCTTTTTGACGCTGTAGGATGAAAGCATAATATTCTCCGCTCAAATGACAAAATATTTTTCCGACCGACCGGTCAGTCGGTTTACTGTGGTATAATATCACTTTCGCAGCCCCACTACAAGTTATTTTGGTTGTCATTTTATGCAAAATATCGCTTTATTTTGTCTTGAAAAGCTTTTCTTTTCAAATGGTCACCGTCTCTGCTTTTTGCGCCTGCGCTCATGGGAGCCGCACATTAGATTCTCTCATGTAAGTGCAGCGCTGCCTTTATCAGCCATATTTTTCCTTTATTATCTGCACCCATGCGCCCATTTGTGCCATAATTATCATAAACCTCAGGTCTGCATAGACTACAAAAGAAATATTTTCCAAAATCATTGCATTTCTGCAAAAGCGGCATTATAATATCATTAATGATATTAATTATCATTATCACTATTAAAAGGAGTATTTCAAATGGAAATAAAGAAGCTCACCAATGAAACAGGATCTCCCGTGTCCGACAACCAAAATTCCCTCACCTCCGGGCAGCGCGGCCCTGTCGCGATGCAGGATTTATGGCTGATGGAAAAGCTCGCACATTTTGACCGCGAGGTCATCCCGGAGCGCAGAATGCACGCTAAGGGAAGCGGCGCTTTCGGTACATTTGTCTGCACGCATGATGTCTCGATGTACACTAAAGCCAAAGTGTTTGAAAAGGGCAAGCAAACCCCTATGTTCACACGTTTTTCCACTGTTGCCGGAGAGCGCGGAGCTGCTGACGCAGAGCGCGACATCCGCGGATTTGCTATGAAATTCTACACCGAGGAGGGCAACTGGGATCTTGTCGGAAACAATACCCCTGTGTTCTTTATCCGCGACGCGCTCAAGTTTCCGGATTTGAACCACGCAGTCAAGCGCGACCCGCGCACAAATATGCGGTCCGCCCAAAACAACTGGGATTTTTGGACGCTTATCCCCGAGGCGCTTCATCAGATAACAATCGTCATGTCTGACCGCGGAATCCCCGCCTCCTACAGACATATGCACGGCTTTGGCAGCCACACTTTCAGCCTTTACAATTCAGAAAACAAGCGCGTTTGGGTAAAATTCCATCTGAAAACACAGCAGGGTATAAAGAATTTGTCCAATGCGGAGGCCGCCGCCATCGTCGCAAAGGACCGTGAAAGCCATCAGCGCGACCTATATGAAGCGATTGAGCACAAGGACTTTCCGCGTTGGACGATGTACTTCCAGATTATGACCGAAGAGCAGGCAGCGCACTACAAGGAGAATCCATTTGACATCACAAAGACATGGAGCCAAAAGGAATTTCCGCTCATAGAAGTCGGCGTGATGGAGTTGAACCGCAACCCGGACAATTACTTTGCAGAGGTCGAGCAGGCCGCCTTTAACCCCTCGCACCTTGTCCCGGGCATAGGCCTTTCGCCCGACAAGCTGCTTCAGGGAAGACTTTTCTCGTACGGGGACGCGCAGCGATACAGACTAGGCGTCAACCACGATCAAATTCCCGTCAACATGGCGAAGAGCGAGGTTCACGGCTATCACCGCGACGGCATGATGCGTGTTGACGGCAACTACGGCTCAGCAAAGGGCTACGAGCCAAACAGCTACGGCGAGTGGGCACAGCAGAGCTGCTATAGCGAGCCGCCTCTCAAGCTTGTCGGAGATATGGACCACTATGACCCGCGCACGGACATAGACGACAACCCATTCTACCAGCCGGGAAATCTCTGGAGGCTTTTGAGCGAGGACAAAAAAGCTCTGCTAATTTCAAACACAGCCGCCGATATAGCGTCTGTCACGGAGAATATCAAATATCGTCACGCCGCTCACTGCTATCTCGCAGATGTGCAGTACGGCACGAGAATTGCCGAGGCGCTCAAGCTGAATCTCGCGCGCGTTGTCGAGCTTTCCGGGATGACACATGCAGAGCTCTGCGCCGCAACCATGTAATGGGGTCCCTTCTGACAAGGCAAATATGTTTATAAATTGACAAGCGCGGCGAAGCCGCAACAAAAAAAGAGGCCGAGCTTCTCCCCGACAGGGTGAAGACTTTGCCTCTTTTTAATGTATCGATTTTGCGTCATAATTGAGAAATCCGTGATGACAAAGACTCTCTATTTATTGTTAAGCTCAGGGTATTCAAGGATATTTCTGCAAAGAAACAGCGTAAAAAGCGACACGGGTATATTGCAAACTATAAGTGACAGCATGACAGCGGCGTTTTCAGAAAGCGGAAGCAGACCAAAATTCACAGTCACCACTGCGAGCACAATTCCCGGCAAGGTCATGAGTATAAGTGTGAGAAAATAGAACATAAACATAAGCGAGCGAACAGTAAGCGTTCCAAACACACGCTCCACAACGAGATTTCCCGCTGTGAAAAGAAACGAAAAAGTAACTCTAGCCAAGACGCAAAGTGCCGTTTCCAATACCGAGAGCTGCAAAATTATCCCAACCGGGACAAAAACAACAAGCGCTTCGACAAAATAACCGCTCACCGCCTCGCGCATTGACTGCAATAGCTTTACAAAGGGAGGCTCCGGCATGAGATAGATAAATGGCTTTGTCATCTCCTTTGTCATTCTGCCAAGCGCAACAAGAAAAATCTGCATATAGACCGAGAAAACAAATACTCCGGCCAAGCCGCCCTCCTTTGTGAAAATCGAAAACAGAATTGCTGCCGCCGCAAAAATCATCGACTGCGCATTGAGCAAAAAAACGCGAGAGCGTCTGTTTTCAATAAGGTGCTTGTAATACACTGCATCCGCGCCAAATCCTCTGTCGATGCCGATTTTTCCGATTTTGATGTTCTTGGGAACACTTTCACCCACCCTGCCCTCTTTTGCCGCTGTGACAGCGTTTTGCGAAATTTCGGCGGTTTTAAGAACGTCCTCGTAATAATCCTTGTCGGAAACTATCATGACGGCGATTAATGTGCCGACATAGATAACACAGATAGCAAAGCCGAAAATCATCTGCGAAACACCGCCGCCAATGATGCCGGCGAGCAGCGATGTTATCCATCCCGACACAGGAAAAGCTCTGAAACCTATTGAGTTTATTGTGGCGACAGCCGTTTCAAGCGTTGAATTGCCCCCGGACAACAAGAAATAGCCGAGAACAGCGGCATATGCAATCAGAATGCCGTAAAAGCATGTTTTCACAATGCGCTGTCTCTTGTCGCTGAAGCTTGTAAATGCATATATGACCATCGCCGTCAGCTGTGCGCAAAACAAGGTCAAACTATAGCACAACAATATGGCGAGCAGCTGCACTATGCTTATCCCATATACGCCGTGCATCCAAGAATACTGAAACAGCAGAAAAAAGCCCATGAGCAAAGAGCTTCCCAGCTGCTGAAACAGACCATAGAACAGGACCTTTGTTTTGTTGAGCGGCGAGACGAAAACCAAATTGATATCTGCCATCGAAAAAAAACCGCCGCCATTGTCGAAGCCGCCCCTCGCAACCATCGCAAAAATGAGTGTAAACAAAGCAAAAGCGCCAGCATAAAGCTCGTTTGGGTCGCGCATTGCACTGACATTTTCGGTTTTCATGCTGTTTTGGGAAAAAACAGTGAAAAGCACCAGCACAAGCAGAACGATTATGTAAATCAACTTTGCAGGGCTTTTAAAAAAACTTTTTATCCTGTTTTTCATTTTTGTCAGCCAGAGGTAGGAAAGCGCGCTCACTTTGTTACCTCCGCACCGTTATTTTCCGTAATTTCAAAAAACAACTGCTCGAGAGACTGTTGGTGTGTATCGTCCGGGCGGTTTGTTTTAATCGCCTTAAAGCTGCCGTTCATCATGATGTTGGCCACATCCCAATAGTCCTCGACGCTGTCGAGCATATGTGTACTTATCAAAACAGTACAGCCCGCATCGCGCATCTCCACAAACATGCTTTTGAGCTCCTTTATGGCATGCGGGTCAAGCCCTACCATAGGCTCGTCAAAAATAACAATTTTTGGCCTGTGCACAAGTGTGCACGCAATTGACAGCTTTTGCTGCATTCCCTTTGACAGCTCTTTGCCCAGCTTGTCCTTTTTGTCCCAAAGCTCAAGTCTCTCCAGAATTTGGCGGCCAAAGCCGTCGTCGTCCATGCGGTATGCGCGCCTGATAAAGTCAATATGCTCTGATACGGTCAGCAGGTCGTATATTGCCGGCATTTCGGGGACATACCCGAGAAGTTTTTTTGCCTCAAGCGACTTGTTCTCAAATCCATCTATCTCAATTGAGCCTTTGAAGCGCAAAAGCCCGACTATGCACTTGATAAGCGTTGATTTTCCCGCGCCGTTTGGGCCGATAAGAACGGCTATTTCTCCGTCGCCGACAGAAAAGCTTATGTCGTTGTTTGCGACAGTCTTGCCGTATTTCTTTGTCACATGCTGTATGTCAATCATTATTTTTCCACTCTCTCAGTTGTTTAGCCCCGCCACAGCAGTGCCGATGAGCACGCTGTTTTCGACCTTGACAATATCCATGTATACGCCGTATTTTCCTTTGGCGTATTCGTCGTTGTAGGCGTTTATGCGTCCCTTTAGAATTGCCGATTTATGTATAGTGGAACCGTCGGCGCACACGCAAATCGGTCTGTTTGGCGTTTTGCCCTCACCTGTTTTCAAGGCGAGCGCCAACAGCGCGCAGATTGCAAACTTGGCCGCGCGATCATACACAGCCTCGATTATCACTCGCAGCATCGCTCCGTCTTCGCTTTTGCTGTCACCGCGGCAAAGCTCAAAAACAGCATTGTCCGTCTTTCCCGCACAATACATGTCTATATCCTTTAGAGAAAACTGCTCTATTGCCGACAGTCGCTCGGAAAAGCTCTCTGAGAAAAAGCCGTTTGCGGCCGCGAGCTTCGCCGAAAGGCACATGAGTTTCCCGAGATACACTCCGCTGAGCATCTTCTCAAATATTGTTGTGCCCGGCTGCGAGGATTTTTTGTCAAGTTCGATATCTGACGGCCCGCGTTTCACTTTATTGTAAGAGCCGCACTCCGTGTTGATTATCATGTTGTCTTTTTTGTAGTCTGCGCGGTCGAATGTCTTTATTCGTTCGGCGCGCTCGGGGTAACAGGCGTTTATGCCTGTGCCCAAAATAAAACCTATAAATGCGCTGTAGTCAACGCTGTTCTCATTGGCAAACCCGCCAAGAAGTGTCGCCACGGTGTCGTTTATAAGCACAAATTTTTTCTTTTTGGTTACTCCGGCCCTGGCAAGCGCGGCGGCCACACCCTCGCACACCTTTGCACCCACAGCATTTTTTATCTCGACTTCCTTGCAAAATCGAACGATTTTCCCGTCTTTGTTCGGCATCATGTCGACGGCATATGAAAAGCAAAAGCCAATTTTGTCGCTGCGGTCGGCTACGGGAAGTATATATGAAGCGACCTTGTCGAAGAATTCCTCTACTGTAATCACCGAATCTGTCCCCGGCATCGCATAATTCTCAAAGTACTCAATCTGAGGCTTTTTGCAGCTATCAAACATCAAGACAGCGACTCTGAAATTTGTGCCGCCGGCATCGATAACGATAATGCGCTCATTGAGTGGAACGGTTTTTTCAACGGAAATATATGTCGGTATCATCAGCATGCTCCCGCCGCCTTTTTTGGCGAGGCCCATGTCCATGTCCTCAAGAAATTTTTTCAGCTCCTCGTCAAAGTCAAAACAAGAGGAGTGTATCTCATTTTCAACGAGAAATTTTGTGATGTCAGTGCTGTTCATTTTTCTTCCTCCAACGCATTTGTGTCTTTATTGCAGCATCGCATTTACCACAAAAGCCGAGCAGTTTAGGCCCGGCTTTTGTGAATTTTCTAAATTTAAATCAATTGATTTTCGTCCCGCAAAAATGGCAGAAAGCAGCGCCGGGAAGCTGAACCCTGCCGCATTTCGGGCATACAATGTCCTTTGTATCTTTGTCATCCGCTTCTTTTGTGGCGTTGGCCGCAGGCTTAGAGGTCTGTGGGTATTGGGGCTGCACAAAAGGCTTGGGCGCGGCTTGCTCAGCCTGTGTTTGGTGATAATCTTCCGACGGAGAAACGCCATAGCTCGGTTGATTTGGCGCGTGTTGGTATTGGGGCTGTTGATTATACTGGGGCTGCTGTGCTTGTGCATATGTTGGTTTTTGGGCGACAAAGCCATAGGCCTTTAGCACAATAATGGAAATCCCCGGAATTTGAGCTTCGCTGCCTTTGAGAACCCTAAAAAGTCCCAGCGCCGAGAGCGAGACAAGAATTGCCGGAAAAATAAGCGTTGTCATCCATGACAGGACGGTCAAAAAACTCTCTCTGTGCTTTAGGACAAGCATTAGAAAGCCAGCTGCCAAATCCCAAATATACTTGACAGCGTTGTAGACAAGTACAAGTCCCAGCGCCTGGAAGTCCTGTCTGTTCAGCCAATCGTCCTTTTCAAATGCTGCCGCAAAAAGCACAATCACCGCAACAACAAGCGCTTGATTGAACATGCACGCAATAAATGCTAGAGCGGCGTAAAACCATGGATAGATTCCGATTTTGCCTTTTTTCATAATACTACTCCTTTATATGTTAGGTCATATTCCACACGGTGACTTTTGCAGCATATAAATATACGCTCGCTGTCCCGCACAGTTGTACTGCAATTGCTATTTCTTTAATAGTCGCGCTTCTGATGCCAGTATACCACGTAAAATTGATTTTTGAAATCGCCTAGGCTCTGGGTTTCACAATTCACTGTATTTTGCCGTTTTTTTAAAAGGCTTCGAGCATCTGTCAAAAAAATACTCCCGGCGTTTATATGCCTCACATTAATTCTATGCGGCTTCCATGCAAAAGCTGTCGCGCCGCACATTTTTGCAGTTATTTCTTTTAGCGCATTTTTTGTTTTATGTCCTGACAGACACAGCTATTCCTCGTCGTAAAGCGCGATGAAAGCCTTGTTTAGCGCCATTATGTCGAGCACGCTCGCCACCTCGTAGGGCGCGTGCATTGAGAGCAGGGGCGCTCCGATATCTATCACGTCCACGCCGAGATACGATATGTATTTTGCGACGGTACCGCCGCCTCCCTCGTCTACCTTTCCGAGCAGTCCGGACTGCCATGGAACCTTGTGCGAATCGAGGATGGCGCGCGTTCTCGCAAATGTCTCTGCGGAGGCATCGTTTGTGGAGCCTTTGCCGCGCACTCCTGTAAACTTTGTTACGACGGGGCCGTAGTTCAGGTAGCCGCAGTTTCGCTTGTCCATGACCTCTGCGAAGTTTGGGTCAAATGCCGCGTTGACGTCGGCGGACAGACAAAAAGAATTCATGAGCACGGCCTCGGGCATTGCCTCCTGGCCTCGGCTGAGCATTGTGATAAAGTTGCTCAAAAAGCACGAGTTCATGCCTGTGTTTCCGTCGCTTCCCGTCTCTTCCTTGTCGGCGAGGACGCACAGCGCCGTCCTTTCGGGCTGCTTGCAGTCTATCAGGGCTGTCAGCGCCGTGTAAGCACATATTCTGTCATCGTGGCCGTAGGCAGCTATGAGACTTTTGTCAAAGCCGAGGTAGCGCGCTTTGAAAGCGGGCACAATTTCTATTTCGGCCGACATGAAGTCATCCTCGGTCAGACCATAGCTCTCGTTGAGCAGTTTCATTATGTTGAGCTTGACCGCATCCTTGATACTGCTGTCATCAATCGGCTTTGTCCCCAATATCACGTTCATTTCCTCACCCTTGAGCACATCTCGCGAGGTGCGCGAATCCTGAACATTTGCCGAAAGGTGTGGGAGAATATCGGATATGCAGAATATCGGGTCATCGTCCTTTTCGCCGACTTTCAGCTCGACAGCCTCACCGCTTTTGAGCATTACAACACCGTGGACGGCGAGGGGAATTGTCGCCCACTGATATCTTTTTATGCCGCCGTAATAATGTGTTTTGAAGTAGCAAATTTCGTCAGCTTCGTAAATTGGGCTGGGTTTTAGGTCGAGGCGCGGGCTGTCTATGTGCGCAGCTGCTATGTTCATGCCGTTTTCAAGCGGTTTTTTCCCTATGACGGCTGCAATCAGGCTTTTTTTTCTGTTTTCATAATAAATTCTGTCGCCGGGCTTGTAGTTTTTTCCGTTTGCAAAAGGCACAAAACCGTTCTCTTCAAGCTTTTTGACCGCGGCGGCAGTGCACTCGCGCTCTGTCTTTCCCTCGTCGAGAAAATCCATATACTGCCTGCAATAGTTTGCGGCGGTGTCCTTTACCATCTGTGCAAATTCCTTGTAGCAGCTCTTCTTTTGTGACAGCAGCTTTTCAGCGAGCATCTCGGCCGATGTTTTTTCCTTTTCCATGATGTTCCTCCATTAAAAGTTTTTCAGGCAAACCATTTGTCGAATTTTTCGCACAACACATCGAGCTGCGCAAAAAATTCCTCCACTGTGCCGTTGTTTTTGATTTCCTCATCGCACATCGCGCGCACGACTTCCTCGGAGGTCTGCGCATTTATGCGTGTTTTCGCCTGCGCTTGAGTGATATTGTCCCGCTCCATTATTCTCTCAATCTGTCTCTGCTCGTCGGAGCTTATCAGGATTATCTTGTCGCAGTTGGCATATAATCCGCTCTCTATCAGCGCGGCAGCCTCCACTACGCAGAAGCGATGGTGCTCGCTGTGAAGCTTGTCAAAGAGGTCGAGTATCCCCGCTATTATGTATGGGTGGCTTATCTCGTCGAGGCGCTGCTTTTTTCGTTCGTCTGAAAAGCAGATGTCGGCGAGCAGTCTTCTGTTGAGAGAGCCGTCCGAATTTAGTATCGAATTCGAAAACTCCTCAACCAGGTCTTTTAAGCAGGGAGAGCCGCGCTCCACCACATCGCGCGCCACCTTGTCCCCGTCTATAACCGGTATGTTCTTTTTGTCCTTTAGGTAATCTGAAGCCAGGCTTTTGCCTGTTCCCGAGCGCCCTGTCAGTGCAGCCACATAAAACATATTCACAATTTAACCACCTTAAAACCCGCAGCGCGGATAAGTCTGTTGTAAACACCCATAGCCTTTCCTGTATGCTCCGGCGCACGCACAAAAACCCTCTTTGTCGAAATCATGTCGAGTGTGCGCAGAATTGAGAATATACGATGCGCTTGAACCTCCGGCTCGTCGGCCGCACCATAGGAAATGCTGGGAATTTTAATAGCGTTCTCCTCGCCGTCAAAGCACATGGCGTATTCGCCTGTGCGCGCGTTTTCCGAGGTGTACTTGATAAAGTTTTCCAGTGAGCCCTGGACTATGACAACGTCGGCAATCGGGGAATAGTGCTTGTACTTCATGCCGGGCGACGGCACCTTTGCGCTCTCGTCGACTTTTTGAAAGGCAGAATCGCAGACCTCGGCGTCCGGCAGCACTCGCCTTATATCCTCAAGCGAAATTATGCCCGGTCGAAGTATCAGCGGATGCTCGCCCGTCAGGCTCACAACCGTGCTTTCTATTCCGACATCGCAGGCGCCCGCATCGAGAATGAGCGGAATAAGTCCGTCCAAATCGGCCAAAACATGCGCAGCCGTGGTGGTGCTGGGTTTTCCTGATAGATTGGCCGAGGGCGCAGCAAGCGGAACCCCTGCTTTATCTATGACAGCGCGCGCAACCGGGTGCGACGGCATTCTGATTGCGACGCTGTCAAGTCCACATGTTATCGTGTCGCTGACATTTTCGGTCTTTTTGAGCACCATCGTCAAAGGGCCGGGCCAAAACTCTTTGGCCAGCTCCTCTGCGCTCTGTGGAATTTCAGCCGCGAGCTGTCCGAGCATCATGAGGTTGCTTATATGAACGATAATCGGGTTGTCCTGCGGTCTGCCCTTGACCTCATAGATTTCGTTTATCGCCTTTTCCTCATAGATGCTCGCCGCAAGGCCATAAACCGTTTCTGTCGGTATTGCGACAATCTTGCCGGCTTTCAACAGCGACGCAGCCTTTGCGACGGCACTGTCGAGTTTGCCCTCTTCTATTTTTATTACTTCAGTTTCCATTGTTCTCCTTTATTGCACTTCTCCGTACTTAAGCTTTTCCGCCTGATCGGCCGTTATAAGGCCATCTATCAGCTCGTCAAGCTCCCCGTTTAGCACCGCCTCGAGCTTGTAGAGTGTAAGACCTATTCGGTGGTCGGTGACTCGCCCCTGCGGATAATTATATGTTCTTATTCTCTCGCTTCTGTCACCTGTGCCGACCTGTTCCTTTCGCTCGCTTGCTATTGCGGCGTTCTGCTCGCATCTCTTTGCCTCAAGCAGCCGCGAGCACAAAATCTTCATCGCTCTGTCCTTATTCTTGTACTGGCTGCGCTCGTCTTGGCATTCGACAACGATTCCCGTCGGCAGATGCGTAATTCTTATCGCCGACTCGGTTTTGTTTACATGCTGTCCGCCGGCGCCTCCCGAGCGATACGTGTCTATTTGCAGCTCCTTTGGATTGATGTCGAGCGCGACCTCCTCGGCCTCGGGAAGCACTGCGACAGTCACTGTGGATGTGTGTATTCTGCCTTGTGTCTCTGTCTCCGGAACGCGCTGTACTCGGTGCACGCCGCTTTCGAATTTGAGGCGGCTGTATGCTCCGTCACCGCTTATAAGAAAACTTATTTCCTTAAAACCGCCGAGCTCCGTCTCGTTTGCATTTAGTATCTCACTCTTCCAGCGGCGCATCTCGCCATACATGGAATACATGCGGTAAAGCGAATTGGCAAACAGCGCCGCCTCCTCGCCACCTGCACCGCCGCGTATTTCCACGATGACGTTTTTGTCGTCATTCTCATCCTTGGGCAAGAGCAAAACCTTTAGCTCTTCTGTCATGCGCTCCGCCTTTTCGCGCGAGGCATCGTACTGCTCCTGCACAATTTCTCTGAAATCGCGCTCAAGTCCGCCCTCATCGAGCAGGCCCTTGGCCTCGTCAAAGGATTCACGCGCCTTGCGGTACTCTCGGTATTTTTCCACAACGGGGGTCAAGGTCTTGTGCTCTTTCATAAGATTTCTGTAATTATCATTGTCGGATATTACCGTGGGGTCGGCGAGAAGCTCGTTTATTTCTTCATATCGCTTTTCAACGGTCAGCATTTTTTCAAACATACAAATTTATTCACCTTTAGGTATTATTTTTTTTATATTTTTTTCAATTTTGGAGCGCGGCAGCATAATCTCGTGCGAGCAGCCGAGACAGCGAATCTTGAAGTCCATGCCGACGCGCAAAACGAGGAATTCCCTGCTGCTGCAAGGATGAGGCTTCTTTGTGACTATTGTGTCGCCGACACTTATATCCATCCCTGCCTCCTGTGCAAAAAGAATGTCAATATCTGCTTTATTATATTACAAAGTTCTCATTTAATCAATCACACCGTAGGATTACCATGTGATTTTGCGCATAAGATATAAAGACTAAAGTTCAATGGAGGCGAAATTTTGAAAAATTGCATGTTTGAGGGGAGCCTCGTAAATTCAAAGCAAAACCGCGCATATCTGCGCGATTTCTCTTCACTTCGAGCAGCGTGCGACAGCAGAATTGTGTTGGAGGAGCGAGCTCTGCTCTTTGACTCGAAAAAAAATCTCATCTTCAACCTTGCTGGGATACGCGGCATAATGCCCTATGAGGAATGCGCGGCGCTCTTTGGCACAGCCTCTCTGCGCGAAATATCGGTGATTTCTCGAGTCGGCAAGCCCGTCTGTTTTGTGATAACCGACTTTGTGCAGCGCGACGGTGAAACTGCTGCGCTTCTCTCGCGCAGAGAAGTCCAGGAGCGTTTTCTCTCGGAATATGTCGATTCTCTGGTCGCCGGGGATATCGTAGACGCGCAGATAACGCACGTAGAGCGCTTTGGCTGCTTTGCCGATATCGGGCGCGGTATCACGTCACTTTTGCCGATAGATTCCATCTGCATCTCGCGCATAACGCATCCCACGCAAATTTTGCGCGTCGGTATGCAGGTGAGGTGCGTTGTTAAATCGCGCGATGAATTTGGCAGGCTGCTGCTGTCACACAAGGAGCTTTTGGGTACTTGGGCCGAAAATGCAGCGCTCTTTGGCGTCGGAGAAACGGTTGCGGGGACTGTGCGCTCGGTTGAATCCTACGGAGTATTTGTGGAGCTGACCCCAAATCTCGCGGGACTCGCAGAACCGCACGAAGGCGCTGCTGTCGGGAGGAGAGCCTGCGTATACATAAAAAGTATCCTGCCGGCGCGCATGAAAATAAAGCTTATTATCATCGACTGCTTTGACGACGCCGCGCAAGAGGTCTCAATGCCCAAATACTTTTTTGACCGCGAACACATGGACAGCTTTGTCTATTCCCCACCTGGCGCCGACAAGCTGATTGAAACTGTTTTTTGAGATTATAGCAGCTGAGGTTTTGCCAAAACAGTGAATTTGATATATAATTCATCCATACACGTATGCGGGGTGAAAAAATGAGCGACAGGGCATTTACAGCCGGGGTTGTTCCCGGCGGACTGACAGAGCAATCCCATATTAAAATTCTCATATGCTATATTCTCGCACACCTTGAGGAACCGGTGTCGCAGGAGGCTTTGTTGGCAGCCATCGCCGACAACGGGCTGGCCAACTACTTTGAATGTGCCCAAGCAGTCAGCGAACTGTTGGAATGCAAAAACCTTGACGAGTCAGCCGATAAAAGTTATGTGCTGTCAAAGACCGGCAAACAGATATCCGATATTCTTTCGGACGATCTCCCCATCACGGTTCGCGAACGCGCGCTGGAATCGGCGACTTATCTGATAGAACACGCTCGGCGCAAAAAGCAGCATCCCGTGGAACTTGTCCGCAGGGAGGACGGCTATCTTGTGCGCGGAAAAATCGTCGACGGCGGTGCTGTGCTGTTTTCTCTTGAAGTCTACGCGCCTACATACGAGGCGGCGGCGCTGGCGCGCGAGCGCTTTATCGACAAGGCCGAAAGCCTGATGCGCCTTGCGTTGAACGAGCTTTTTGGTGAATCGCTGTAGCTTGTCACCGCTCTTATTCTATGACCTGCAAGCACAACGGGACCGGAATTTTTCTCGGAAAACGGGCAAAATGCGGTCCCGTTTGCTTTGCCGTCAAGCATGCGCGACCTTGTTTGCGAAAATTTGTGCCCGATATGCCGTCTTTGCGGTTAGCGGCACCCTTTTAATGAAATAGTGTTCTTTATTATGCTTGTAAAAGCAGCTCGCATTTTGTAGAATATAATAAAGAACAAATATCCGCCGGGAGGTACGTCTTGTCGATTAAATATAAGAAAGAAAAAAGCTCTGACATCACCGCAACTTCTGACAAAACGCCGCGCACTAAAAAGCAGCACAGAATTTTTAAAACACTGCTGTCAAAGCTCGTTACTCTCGCCGTCGTCGTCATACTCGTCGTCTTTGTGCTTCCGAAAATTCTCAAAGTCGATCTCTTCGGCTTTAGCAAGGGGCATGACGCGGTGCTGTCCTCTGATATAATTCACTATACCGCCGCTGATTTTATCGAGGCCGTGCTGGGAACACCTGTCGAGACAAGCCGGCTGGTTGTCTGCGAGATTCCTGTCAAGGTGTCCTTGAGCTTGACGGATTCCTTTGCAAATATCGGTGTTTTCACAAAAACCCAGCTTCTGCACACAGAGGGCACGGGATTTTTTGCAGTTGACCTCGGCGCATTGACAAAGGATGATATTTCGGTGGATGCCGAGGCGCGCTGCGTCTTCGTCAAGGTTGCTCGCCCCACGCTCTACACCATGACATATGACCCGACAAAAACAACCTTTGAGGACACGCAAAAGGGGCTGCTCGCCTTTGGCGACATTTCCATGACCACTTCTGAGCACAACGTGCTCGACAGCGCTATTTATGAAAAAATGAAATCCACCATCTCAACATATGTATTCCCGGCAAGTGACTCCGCCTATGCGAGAATGAGCGCGCAGGAAGCTGCCGATTCGGCTGCACAAAAAAAAGTTTCAGAAATATACGCTCTACCCATAAAGGCAGTTTCCGAGGATTATAAGGTTTTGGTCGAGTTCAAATGATTGCAAATTTATTGTTTGAGAGGTTGTTTTCTTGATTTGTGAGCTTTGTCCCAGAAACTGCCATGCAATTCGCACGAAAAGCGACGGTGCGGGCTATTGCGGCATGCCGGAGCTTCCTTGCATTGCGCGCGCCGCAGCACATTTTGGCGAGGAGCCGTGCATCAGCGGCACACGAGGCTCAGGAGCAATATTTTTTGCAGGCTGTTCGCTTGGCTGTGTTTTTTGCCAGAATGGCGTGATAAGTCATAACCGCGGCGGAAGAGCGGTGAGCGCCGAGGAGCTTCGCGCCATCATGAGGCAGCTTGAAAGCAGCGGCGTTCACAATATAAATCTGGTGACAGGCTCTCACTTTGCCGTCGAGATTGCAAAAGCGCTCGAAAGTCCGCTCTCTGTCCCCGTCGTGTACAATTGCGGCGGCTATGAATCCGAAAAAACGCTCGATCTTCTTCGCGGCAAAATTCAGATTTATATGCCCGACCTCAAATTTCTCGACAATTCGCTGTCGTCGCGCTACTGTCATTGCCCAAATTATCCCGAGGTTGCCACGTCCGCCATACTGCGGATGTATGAGCAGACAGGGCCTTATGTTCTCGATGAGGACGGCATCATGAAGAGCGGCGTTATGATACGCCACCTGATTATGCCGGGCGCCGTAAAAAACACAAAGCGCGTCATAGATTGGGTTCGAGAAAGCTTTGGCGACGGCGAAATTCTCTTTAGCCTAATGAGCCAATATACCCCGATTAACTGTGAGGGCTTTCCCGAAATAAACAGACCCATATCTCGCCGCGAATACGATATGTGCGAGCAATACCTCTTTGACAGCGGCTTTGAGGATGGATTCTTGCAGGATTTTGGCACAAACGGGACTGAGTTTATTCCAAATTTTGATTTAACGGGTAAAAATTTGACAATTTGAATGCTATACGCTATACTTCTTCCTGTAAATGTTTTTCCGTTTTATTCGTGAGGGAGTAATTTGCGTGCTTTGCACGTTTCAAGTCAACACCCGACCTTTTTAGATCTGGCTTGAATTAAATGATGAGACTCATGTGCTGCTTATCCCAGTGCATGAGTCTTTATTGATAAATACGGACAAACTATATTAAACCCAATCTGGAAAGGACTGACTTCAATGAAGCACTATCTTGAAGAGCTATCAAGCGTATTTGCCAAAACCGAAAGTTCTGAAAACGGCTTATCATCAACTACTATTGAAGAACGCACACTTAAGTACGGCAAGAACAAGCTTGTCGAGAAAAAAAAGGATTCCTTCTTTAAACGCCTTTTGGCGCAGCTCTCAGACCCCATGCTCATCATTTTGCTTATTGCCGCTGCGCTCTCCGCCATCACTGCTTTTTATGCCGGCGAGTCGCTTACAGATGTGTTTATCATTCTGTTTGTCGTCATTGTAAACGCCGCTCTCGGAATGTATCAGGAGAGCAAGGCCGAAAAGGCCATTGAAGCGCTCAAGGCCATGTCTGCGGCCACATCAAAGGTTTTGCGCGACGGAACACTACGGCACATCAAGAGCGAGGATCTTGTGGTCGGCGACATAATCATGCTTGAGGCCGGCGATGCTGTTCCCGCCGATGCTCGGCTTGTTGAAAGCGCCAGCCTCAAAATTGACGAAGCTGCTCTGACGGGAGAATCTGTTCCCGTTGAGAAGTTCATCGACAAGCTCACGCTTGACGCAGAGGCAAAGGACATCTCGCTCGGCGACCGCAAAAACATGGTATACATGGGAAGTGTCGTCGTCTATGGGCGCGGCCGCGCAGTTGTAACGGCCATTGGCATGGAGACGGAGATGGGCAAAATAGCCGACGCTATCTCAAATGCCGTCGACAATCTCACGCCGCTGCAAAAGAAGCTTGCCAGCCTGAGCAAGGTGCTGAGCTTCATAGTGCTCGGCATATGCGCTTTCATGTTCGTCTTTTCGCTGCTGCGCGCCGATGCGATAACCTCGGCAGTTATCATAAAAACGCTGATGCTGGCCATAAGCTTGGCCGTTGCGGCAATTCCTGAAGGACTGGCCGCCGTGGTCACGGTGCAGCTTTCCATCGGTGTCACAAAAATGGCAAAGCACAACGCCGTTATCCGCAAGCTTACCGCCGTCGAGACGCTCGGCTGCACGCAGATTATCTGCTCGGATAAAACAGGCACACTGACTCAAAACAAGATGACCGTTGTCGACAGCTACACAAAGGACGAAACCGCCCTGTCCGCCGCGCTTGCACTGTGCTCAGATGCCGAGCTTGACGCCAACGGCGAGGCTATAGGCGAGCCGACAGAGGCCGCTTTGGTCGCACATGCCGCAAAGCTGTTTACAAAGGACAAGCTAAAGAAGCTTATGCCACGCATAGGAGAAGCGCCCTTTGACTCAATGAGAAAAATGATGTCAACCGTTCACAAATCAAGTGACGGGAAAATAGTTCAATTCACCAAAGGCGCCCCCGATGTCATTTTGGGACGCTGCACACAGTACCTCGACTCGAATGGCAAAATTCTTCCGCTGTCAGACAAAGAGCGTGAAGCGATAATGACTGACAACAAGCGCATGGCTTCAAAGGCTCTTCGCGTGTTGTGCGGTGCTTTGAAAATTCACGACTGCATACCCGACTCATACAAGGCCGAAAAGCTTGAATCGGAGCTTGTATTCATCGGCCTCGTCGGCATGATAGATCCAATCCGCCCCGAGGTTCTCGACGCCATCGCCGAATGCCGCAACGCCGGAATTCGACCCGTTATGATCACGGGCGACCACCGCGACACAGCGGCTGCCATCGCACTTGAGCTTGGCATCATCACGGATGAGAGTCAGGCTATCACGGGCGCGCAGCTCGACGAGATAAGCGACGAGCAGCTCGCGGAGCGCATCACAGAGTTCTCCGTCTATGCGCGAGTACAGCCCGAGCACAAGGTTCGCATCGTCAATGCGTGGAAGGCTCACGACTGCATAGTTGCCATGACGGGCGACGGCGTAAATGACGCACCCTCAATAAAAAGCGCCGACATCGGTGTTGGCATGGGAATTACCGGCACTGACGTCACAAAGAATGTGGCCGACATGGTGCTCGCAGACGACAACTTTGCAACCATCGTATCCGCTGTCGGAGAGGGACGCAGAATCTACGACAACATCCGCAAGGCAATCCAATTTCTGCTCTCCTCAAACATAAGTGAAGTTCTCTGCATCTTTGCCGCTACCGTGATGGGCTTTACCATTCTTCAGCCCGCACACATCTTGTGGATAAACCTGATAACCGACACCTTTCCTGCGCTCTCGCTCGGCATGGAGCCTGCTGAAAAGAACGTCATGCATCGCCCGCCGAGATCGTCGAGCGACGGCGTATTCTCCGGCGGCGCAGGGTTTGACATCGCATATCAGGGCGTGTTGATTTCTTTAATCACTCTCGGCGCTTACTTTATCGGCCATTTCATGGAATCCGGTTTGTGGGAAATCACAGATAGCGCCGACGGAATGACAATGGCTTTTCTCGCCATGTCTATGGCGGAAATTTTCCATGCATTCAATATTCGTTCGCAGCGCCAGTCAATTTTCTCGCTCAAATCGTCCAACCTCTATCTTTATGGCTCGATGATTCTCTCGCTGCTTCTGACAACGGCAGTCATCTATGTCCCATTCCTCAGAGGTGCCTTTGGCTTTGAGCACATCTCATTTGCAGAATACTGTGTCGCGCTCGGACTCGCGTTCCTCATCATACCGATAGTCGAGCTTGTGAAGCTGTTGCAGCGCTCCTTTGGCAAGAAAAAGAAGTCTGCATAAGACCCGCACCACAGCCTGTTTGCTTTTGTTTTTTTTGTGGTGGTGGGTGTT
>JAVVTQ010000003.1:0-84273 GCA_036653595.1 Oscillospiraceae bacterium | reverse complement strand
CATAGTTTAATGATGCTATATGCTCGGCCACCATTCTTTTAACAACCGATAGACTTGTTTCTGTGGTTTTAATATAGTTCCGATAATCTGCAAGCCGAGGATTTATAACATCTACAGCTTCTATCCCAAAACGTCTTGTGCTTAGCGGAATATAAGTATCAACAAAATGTGTTGCTATCGTATCAACATCTGCTCCAGCGTAGTTTATAAAGTACTTCAATAAGGCAACTGCCAACTTATGAATAAGGACTCTCTCGCCCGTGTTCATTTTATCAGAAAATAGCGAAGTCATATTTAAGGAGTCGTATAAAACAAAAATGTGGGGTTCCCCAATTTTACGCCACCGCACCGTAACGTGTTTTTATGCAGAAAAATAGAGAGCCTTTTAGCTCTCTATTTTCACTGTGATAGCAAAGACGTTTCGAACAACAAATAGGTGTTCGGATTTGAACTGTTTGGTGGAGGCGGCGAGAATCGAACTCGCGTCCGAAAACCCGTCGGCACAGGCATCTCCGGGTGCAGATTGCCAACAACATTCCCTCCTCCTCATGCCGACAACCGGGCAGAGGATTCAGTAGCTTCATATTTACGTGGCGGGGCTCAAAGCTTTGCCTTGCTCACGTTCACCGCATAATCATACGTCACCGCAATTTATGCAGTCTCAAAAGCAGTGACGAGCGGCACTAGGCCGCTACAGCTAGTTTATTTTCGTTAGCTATTTTTATTCGGAGAGTTATAAGCGGTTCTCCGCCGCTACCCGCTTCCCATGCTCTCGAATCCCCGTCGAAACCATTACGCCCCCATTTTTATATATCAACAGCGCAAAGCGCATGTTGCCGATTAAATCGAACGCTGTCTTGTCGCCCTGTCCATATCTCTCTTGGCCGAGCGTTCGGCGTCCGTGGCGCGCTTATCATAAAGCTTTTTTCCCTTACACAGGCCGACTTGCACTTTCACGCGCGAATTTTTAAAATACAATGAGAGCGGTATGAGCGTAAGCCCATCCTGCTTCATTCTGCCAAAAAGCCGCACTATTTCCTGTTTGTGCATCAAAAGCCTGCGAACGCGCAATGGGTCTTTGTTGAAAATATTGCCCTTTTCGTACGGGCTTATGTGCATTCCGTTGACAAAAAGCTCGCCGTTTTCAATTTGGCACCAGCTCTCCTTCATGTTGACAGAGCCTTGCCTTATTGATTTTACCTCGGTTCCGAAAAGCTCTATACCGGCCTCAAAGCTCTCCAGAATGAAAAATTCGTGGCGCGCTTTGCGGTTTTCGGCTATTTGCTTTGTGCCCTCTCTGACTGCCACGAACATCTCCCCTTGCTTTTTTCATTATACATCATAACTCTGAATAATTTGCAGATTAAATGGAAATAAAAAATATTTCAAAGCTCATTTCTTCCCTCAAGAGCGCGAAAGAGCGTCACCTCATCCGCATATTCGAGGTTGCCGCCAACAGGCATTCCGTATGCCAGACGCGACACCTTCACCCCCAAAGGCTTTATCAGCTTGCTTATATAAATTGCCGTCGACTCTCCCTCTACAGTTGGGTTTGTCGCCATAATGACTTCTTTGACCTCATCGTTTGCAGCCCTTGCAACAAGTTCTTTGATAAAGAGCTGCTCTGGGCCTATCCCGTCAATGGGTGAAATCAGACCGTGAAGCACATGGTAAAGGCCGTTGTACTCGCGCGTTTTTTCGAATGCGTTGACGTCGCGCGGATTTTCCACAACGCAAATCATGCTTCTGTCTCGGCTCAGTCCATTGCATATTGTGCATGTGTCAGTATCAGTAAAATTTCTGCACACCGGGCATTGATGCACATTTTCACGAGCATCCAGAATCGCATCGGCCAAAGCCTTGGCGTCGACTCTTTCAAGCGACATGACCCAATATGCTATCCTCGCCGCACTTTTTCTTCCGATTCCCGGCATCGAGGCAAAGCTGTCAATAAGCCGTTCCATTGAGGGGATAGAATAAGACATACACTTTTATATAAGACCGGGCAGGTCTATTCCTCCAGTAATTTTGGACATCTCGGCTTCGCGATCTTCTGCTGCAACGCGTGTCGCCTCGTTAACTGCGGCACAGACAAGGTCGGCGAGCATTTCGGCATCGTCAGGATCAATAACCTCGGGATTAATTTTCATGCCCGCAAGCTTGTGACCACCCGTAACGGTTGCCTCTACCATTGAGCCGCCGGCTGTCGCCGTGTACTCCTTAGCCTCCAGCTCTGCCTGCTTTGCCGTCATTTGCTCTTGCATAATCTGAATCTGTTTCATCATATCACCGCGGCTTTGATTGTAGCCCTGTGGAAGTCTTGATTTCATATTATTTCTGCTCCTTTTTATTTTATGTCAACTTCAATTTTATTCTTGTTTGCTCTTTTGAGGAGGTCTTCCAGCTCATCCGCCGCCTCGTCGCAAATTTCCGTCTCAGCCTTGCGCTTGTATGGGCCAATGGGCATTCCCAGCCCCGTCACTTGAAATATCGCGGCCTTTAGTATAAGGCTTGCCGAATCGTTGTTGTGCATATAGTTCATAAAAAGCTCGTTTGCGTCAATTAATATATGTGTCGCCGTTTTGTATGCGTGTGACCCACTTAAAAAGCCATAGAGCATGCCGCTTTTTTCTTTGAGCGCGGCAATAACATTGTCCCAATTTTCCAGAATTTCGGCGTCGGCAGCAGCTGCGCGGGCTTGCAAAGGCTGGGGCTTGCGGTTTTCACCGTCCTCGTTGCTTTTGGGCTGCGGGGGTGCTGTCTTTTCGCGGTGTGGCTCGGAAATGCTCTTATTCTCGTGCTCATCGCCTTGGAACCCCGCCTTTTTGTTGCAGAGATTTATAAAGCAAAGCTGCAAGGTCAACATCCTGTCGGGTGACGCCGATAAACCATCGGCCGTTTTTCCCAGTGTGGCAAGCAGTGCCAGCAGCTCGTTTGAGTCATATTCCCCGCTGACGACAATGTACCTTTTAACCGTTTGCTCGGAGCAGTCGCAAAGCGCGCTGTCCGCGCCATATTTGCACATCAAGAGGTTCCTGTAATGCCCAACCAATTCGATACAAAGTCTCGTCGGATCAACTGAGCTTTCATAGAGCTTTGAGAGCAGCTCTAACAGCAGCTTTAGGTCACCGTCCTTGATTGCAGCGGCAAGTGTAAAAAGATAGCTCTTGTCTGTCACGCCGGCAAGTCTCGTCACAGTTTCCTCGTCTATATTTTCTCCCAATGAGGCGCAGGTATCGAGTATTGAAAGTGCGTCCCTCATCGCTCCGTCCGCAAGCCTTGCAATGAGCATAGAGGCCTCCGGTTCAAGAGAGATTTTCTCTTCACCCGCAATAAAGTCAAGTCTTTTTGCGATGTCGGAGACTGAAATTCTCTTTAAGTCAAAGCGCTGGCACCGCGACAATATCGTTGCGGGAACCTTGTGTATCTCCGTTGTAGCGAGAATGAACATCACGTGCTCCGGCGGCTCCTCAAGGATTTTTAAAAGCGCGTTGAAAGCGCCGGAAGAGAGCATGTGAACCTCGTCTATTATATAAACGCGCATTTTGCATACAGTTGGTGTGTATGCCGTTTCATCGCGCAAATCGCGTATGTTGTCTACTCCGTTGTTGGATGCGGCGTCTATCTCGGTCACGTCGAGAATTGAACCGTTGTCAATTCCCATACAGCTGCCACACACACCGCATGGCTCGCCGTCTGCGGGGTTTTCGCAGTTGACAGCCTTTGCCAAAATGCGGGCGAGCGAGGTTTTTCCGGTGCCGCGTATTCCCGTAAATATATAGGCATGACCGCACCTGCCCGTGGCAATCTGGTTCTTCAGCGCAGCCACAACAGGCTCTTGTCCGACTATTTCAAAAAATTTTGCCGATCGCCATTTGCGGTACAGCGCCTGCCTCATGCCATCTCTCCTCAAAAAAATAAATCGCCCACAAACGCCCGAGCCCGACTTAGCTGTCTGACTTCGTTTATCTTGGCGGCATAAGGACAGGCAAAGTGACTGCGGCACATGTAGCACGCGTTTAATGCTGCTCGGTTCCCCGTCTGGCATGGTTCGCGCGGCTCGCATCGCACAGGCTTCACCTGTCCTTATGCCGCCAAGGTATTGCGCCTGCCGGCTTAATTACTGTAATATTATAATATATAATCAGGTTATTTACAAGCGAAAATGTTTCTGTGGCAATTTGCGCCGCATTATACCGTCACAGTCTCACGCTGTGGCTCTTTTTGTGCACACTCGCTTTGAGCATTTAGGAAATGCAAGGCCGCGTCAAGCGTGATGAAGCAGTAAATCACAAGCTGCAATATGCTGAGAATTTTGTAGTCGAGAATCAGTACATTTGTCAGCGTCGGCATATAGGAGAAAAAGGCTATTGCGTTGAGTGAGAGCGCAATCCACACCTTTTTGCGGTCAAACAAATACAAGAGTGCGGCGAAAGAGACAAAGATTATCGAATACCGCTCATGCATCGCCGGTAAAAACATCACACATGTCATCGGCATCCACATAGCTATATAGAGAATGTCTTTTATGCCGAGGCTCTTCCTGTTTTTTATGACCAGCAGTGAAAACGCAGCAATCATCGCGACTGCAAATAATATCCCCGCATTTGCATATAAATCATAGTTGCCGTCGACAAAGTAGTACACATTTGGACACTGCATTGAAAGTATTTTGAAAAAGTCCACCTGTGAAAAGTTTATCGACAGCACCTCGGCGAGAGGGCGTCCCATAAATACGGCAGGCAGACCGCATACGAAATACACGGCAGGTATAATCAAAAAGTTGAGTGCTGAAAAACTGCGCTTTACAATGTATATTAGAATAAATACCGGCAACATGAAAATCGTCTGCATCTTGACGCTGAAAGCAAGTCCCAAAAACACGAATGAACTGATGCTTTTTTCCTTGATAAGAAAATAGACAGATGCAAATATAAATGCCATGTATATATAATCATTTTGACCCCAAAGCGCTCCATTTATGACCACTATCGGGCTGTAAATGAAAAAGAAAAATACAATAAAAGCGTAGAGCTTGCATCTTTTTGACTCTTTGAATATCTCTCTGACTATCATTGCGGCAAAAAAGGCAGTTGCAAATTCAAAAACTATCGACAACACCTTGATAAGATAAACCGGGTTTTTGGGTATGTAGGTTATCAGGGAAAGAAAAAGCATGTAGGGAACATAATACGACTCCATATTGATGGAAAGACCGGCCAAGCCGCCAGCCGCTTTATATTTTTCGTACCACACGAGCAGACAGCTTTGAACATCTCCGCTGATAAAGTCCCTCCTGTTCCATCTTATCAAAAGTGCAAGGACGACAAGTGCGCCTCCGACAACTGCATAGATGTCGCGACAAATAAAGTCAACCGCTTTTCTTTCGCCTTTTAGCATGTAAAGCCGCCATCGAAGTGATTTGACTCCGGATTTGTTTTACCTGATAATTTCGCACTCCGCCGATCTTGCAATTCCGGCTGCATTTCCCTCGTCCGTGTCGACATGCATCGCTGAGCTGAATTTCTCCGAAACGCGAACAACCACATCTCCGAAAATAAGCGAGCGAGACGGTGTTTCGATTTCCGCGCTGACTATTTGTTTGTCGCTAACTTCCAGCTTCGCCGCCGCTTCCGGGGTCAGGTGTATATGACGCTTTGCCGCTATAACGCCTTCCTCGATTGTAATCTCGCCGCACGGGCCGACAAGCTTGCAGCCTGCTGATCCTGCCGTGTCGCCTGACTCACGCACAGGCGCCTCGACTCCAATAGTGCGGGCGTCGGAAAGGGATATCTCGACTTGCGTCGACTTGCGTGTGGGTCCCAGGATTGAAACGCCCTTGAGCTCCTTCTTGGGTCCGATTACGTCAACTCTCTCTTCGCTGGCAAACTGTCCCGGCTGCGAGAGCTCTTTTTTCGGGGTAAGCTTGTATCCCTCGCCAAAAAGCACCGCGAGGTCGCTGTCTGTCACATGAACGTGACGTGCCGATATTTCAACCAAAATTTTTTCCATTGCTGTTCTCCTTAATATGACTTGTTTTTATTTTAACATATGGGAGTTTTAATGCAAGGTGTTTTATAAAAAAGTACAATGTGATACAATTGAAAAAACAGCTTATGAGGTATCAAAAATGAATCTTGACTCTTTGCGCGATGAATGTCTGGTCTGCACAAAATGCGCTCTCTGCCACACTCGCACCAATGTCGTCTTCGGCACGGGCAGCGATGTCGCATCTGTGATGTTCATTGGCGAAGCGCCCGGAAAAAACGAGGATCAGGCCGGTGAGCCTTTCGTCGGCAGAGCGGGGCAGCTTTTGGATTTGTATCTTACAGCCGTCGGCATGAAGCGCGGCGATGTGTTTATTGCAAATATTATCAAGTGCAGGCCGCCCGATAACCGCGACCCACTGCCATCCGAGCAGGCGGCGTGCATCGGATATCTCCGCGAGCAGATACGGCTGATAAATCCAAAGCTTGTCGTCTGCCTTGGGAGAATTTCGGCAAAGCAGATTATCAGTGCAGATTTTCAGGTGACAAAGGAACATGGCAAGGTCTTTGTCAAGGACAGCGTCTCCTATATGGGAACCTTTCACCCCGCGGCACTTTTGCGCAATCCGAATTACAAGCCCGACGCCCTTCTTGATTTTAAAGAAATAGCGCGCTTGGCCTCAGTCTGAAATAAAAAAATATGCTCTTTTGAGTGCTGCTTGCGTTGCACTCAAAAGAGCTTTTTTTGTTTATACCGTTAAAAAGAGGGACCCCGTGCTTTGCTTATGTCTTTCCTCTCAGACAGCCTTGGCGACAGACCAAAAATGTCTTGCCCGACACACATCCCCGGCTGTCACATATCCGTTATTCCGAGAATCACAATTCCCGCAAGCACAAGTGCAATGACGGCGTAGTGCTTCGCAGGGAGCTTTTCTTTAAGGAAAATGCGCGACCAAAGCACCGAAAAGACACAGTAGGAGCCGATTGCCGGAGCGGCGACCACGGCGTTGCCCGATAGCGCAAACACGTATGTAAACTGACCCGCGGTTTCACACAAGGCCGCCATAACTTTGTACTTGTCGTGTCCAAACGTGTAGCGCTCTTTTTTTACAAACACGACATACAAAAATGCCAGCAGTCCGACAATCATAAAAGTCAGCTCGTATGAAATGTTCGCAGTCGTTTCATCCATCACAACATCGAGATAAAAAGAGTCGGCGAAGGTGCCGAGTGCGTCAATTATGCAGTACAAAATCGGAAACAAAATAGCAATTATACCATTTGTATATTTTTTGTCCTCAACAATGCCCAGTGCTGCTTTTTGTCTGTCCGCATTCTTCTTGTCCAAAACGCCCAGCAGCAAAATACCTGCGCATATCATTGATACCGCCACTATCTGCGGCGCCGTCATGGTCTGCTTGAGGAATACAAAGCACAAAATTGCGACAAGCGCGCCGGAGGAATTGCATATCGGAGACGAAATTGACAGCTCGATGTAGCGAAGCCCGGCATATCCAAAGATCATGGAAATAATGTAAAGCGCGGACACGGGCAAATATGTCAGCATGTTGCCAATATCATAGGAAACCCCGCCGAGCGTCAGCTGCCAAATGGCATGTATCCCCATAACCGCGCCGACAATGCTCACAAGTTTCCAATGGCTTTGTACATCTGCCTTGTTCGAGCCCATTTTTGAAAACAGATCAGAACCGCTCCATGCTATTATCGTGCAAAGTGTAAATATGAACCACATATATTGATCCCCTTCATTTTTTTCGCTGTATCATTGTACATTAACGCAGCCCTCGGCGCAATAAATATTTCGAAAGTGTCAAAACAAGCAAGAGATTCATAGCATAACTTGAAAGGAAGGTTATTATGGCTAAAATATATGATTACTTTTTGGGCTCGACAAACCCGGACGGTTTTGTCAGTTTTTTCGAGCAGCTGCTTGACCTCAGCGCACCGTTTCGCACTTACATAATAAAATCGGGACCGGGATGCGGCAAATCCTCCATGATGAAGCGCATGGCAAACCGAATTTCGCAGGCAGGCTTTGACCTTGAGCTTATTCACTGTTCCAGCGACCCCGACTCGCTCGACGGGGTGGTATGCCGCCAGCTGCACTTTGCGATAGCCGACGGAACCTCACCGCATGTGCTTGAACCGTCGCTTCCTGCCTGCAAACAGGAGGTGGTGTCGCTTTACGACTGCATCGACAGTGCACAGCTAACTGCCGGCTTCCTGTTTTTGCGCGAAAACTATGAAATTTACTGTGAGAACCACATAAGGGCAAAGCGATATGCCTGCGCCTTCGGAAAGCTGTTTGTCGACTTGCGCGACACCTCGTCGCGCTATGTGGAGACGACAAAGCTGCACCGCTATGCCGAAAATCTAGCTGCGCGGACGATGCCCAAAAAGTGCTGCGCAGGTTTCGAGTCCGTGCGCCTTTCAGGAGCTATAACGCCTCTTTGCTATATCGACTACACAAAAAGCAATCTTGATTCTCTTGAGAACGTATATATTCTAAATGACAGATATACCAGCGCCGGTCACATGCTTATGAAGCTGCTTCGCGACAGGGCGCGTCTAGCCGGTTATGACATAGTCACCTCCCGAAATCCGTTTTGCCCCATCGAGATAGACTCTGTCTTGATTCCCGAGCTGTCTCTGGCCTTTGCGACCGCGGGATTTTTTGATCCGCTGTATGTTTCCGGTGCACACACGATAGGCGAAAAAACAGTCTACAGCAGCGATCTCGAGCTGTGCCGCAAAAGGCTTTCCTTTATGCAACGGGCTTCGCATGAGCTTCTCAACGAGAGCGGAAAATATCTCGCTCAGGCAAAAGCCATGCATGACAAAATGGAGTCCGTGTATTCCGCCAACATCAACTTCGATCTAGTTCGCGAGCGTGAGGCAAGGCTGCTTTCCGAGCTTGGTCTATGAGATGACTCACACAAGCCGTCCATGCTGTGCTTTTACCTATTGACATGCCCTCAATTGACGTAATAAAGAGCCTCCCGCGCAGCATTGCACGATGAGGCTCTTTTGAATATTAGGCAAATTTGATATCCTTGTATTGCGGCCTCTCCCGACGCCGACTCATGATACGCTTTGTCAATCTGTTCTGTTTTCTGCTAGGCTTTCACATTGTGCTGACTGTAAAATATCGCCTTCAACGCAAGTTATCGGTCATTGGGACTTTTCGATACACATCCTCGAAAAGGCTGTGTCCGGACCACGAGCAGTACGTGAAGCTTTTGCGCCTTTAATTTTAAATGCAAGTTTTATCTGCAAGTTCGCAATGAATCAATTGTTAGCCTTTAAAAAGTCGTCAATATAGCTCAACGCAGCACCCGCGGCTATAGGCGAACCTTTATATTTGCAGGCCATAACATAGTCCGCATCACTGTCGAATGTGCAATAGCTCTTCATAAGTTTCTTGAACTGTTCAATATAGTCATTCATGTATTTTCCAACATAGCCGCCAATTACTATTTTGCAGTTGAAAAGCATTCTGATATCTCTGACTACAAGTGCAAGGTCATGCAAATATTCATTCCAAACCTTTATAGCGTTTGCCTCGCCGTTTTTTACATTTTCAAAAAATAGCTCGAGATTTCCATCTGTCGTGTCTGAGAGGTTTGTTGATGCAAGATAAGCGTCCGCGCATCCTTTTTGCCCACAGTAGCACTGCCTGCCATTGTTGTGGATGATTACATGACCAACTTCCCCGCTTCTGAACTCATCTCCGCTATAGACTTTGTTGTCTATGATTACAGCGCCTCCGACAAAGGAGCTTAATAGGATATAAAACATATTGGGTGGGCTGTTGTGAGTCCACACTTCCGAAAACCCGGCAGCATTTGCATCGTTTATAAGTTTGGTTTCATATCTGATATATTTAGAAAAAGTGTCAACCGTGACACCACTCAGCCCTATTGTGTCTCCAAATCGAATTAGCTTGTTGTCCTCTGTAGTAATGCCGGGAACTCCGATTCCAACTCCCAGAATTCTCTTTTTATCGAGTTTGTTATCCTCGACAAACTTGTCAAGTGCTGCTCCTAGCTGACTGAAATACTCCTCGGTATGCACAAAGCTAACCGCGACTCTTTCAAAACAAATTGTATTTCCTGTTAAATCAACCGCCACAAATGAGGTGTGATTTTTAGTAATATCAATTCCAACGGAAATTCTTGCATCATTAACCGCTGTATATGTCTTTGCACTTCGGCCTCCGGTGTTTCCCACCGTGCCGGCTTCCTTAACAAGACCATCCTTAATAAGTTCATTTATGTGCTGTGTTGTTGTAGGCAATGAGAGCTCAAGCCCCATTTGCACATCGCGCTTTGAAACCATACCGTGCTTTCGAATAAACTGAAATATCAAGTCCTTGTTGAACTGCTTGATTTCCATGCTGGTCACCGTCTTATCATTCACAAATGCATTCTCCAATTAATTTATAAAACGCTTTTCTAAATATCATTATATAACTTAATGGGAAATTTTGCAACCTCTATTCTTCTTATATATCATGATATTTTCAATCGTAAAATTTGCTGATTTTGCTTTAATTGAATTGTTTGTATGTCTCTCTTCTTCCCGCACAGCTTAGCTTCTTGCGCTTATGACAGATAAGGTGTTTGTTATTCAAAACTGCCGTAACCTAATGATCTCTTCTGTCACCGCTCTCGGTTGCAGTCAGACCTTCGATTCCAAAAAAAGAGCATAGTGTCAAATGCTACCATCGACAGATTTAGTATGTACAAATACATTACAATGTCAGGACTGTAAATTGCTTTGTGAATAATGCCGCTTACGTAACCAACCATCACCACAATCTGAAAAGCCAAACTTTTTTCTTTTGTAGATTTCGTTTTTATCGATTTGTAGATGTTAATAGGCCAGGCCAACCCGAAGCAAATCAACATCCCAGCTTCAAATATACTCATAGTTTATTTCACCTTATTTGTGTTCTCTCTGCATTTAATGCCAATAGTGTTAGATACGCTTCGCTAAATATTCAGTTTTGTTTTTCAACGAACTCTTTGCCCCCTGTTTCTCCATGCATTCCAAAAAACTCAAGAGCTTTCTCAATGTATTTGTCCCAGAACCGCCACTCGTGTTTATATCCTTTTTCCTCCATGAACACCGCTTTTAGGCCAATCTCTTCAGCATATTCTTTAAAGTGCTGATATTCGGAAAATAGCGGATCTTCGGTTCCGATTGCAAATAGAAGCTTGGGGCAGTTTTTATTATGAGCAAGCTTCTTTGCCTCGCGCCACATGTTTTCGCCTTCAAGGTATGCGCAGACAGACCCGCCGTTGTTGTCTATCTCGTTCAACATTCTCATATCTCGAAATGCTTGATCAAATGGACCTTTGTAATTTGTAGACATCGCCTTAAGATCTTGCCTGTTTTTCGTCATTATTGAATTGAGATAATCACTGTCACTGTCATAGTCATGAGGAGACGCTGAGAGCATAGCAGCACCGGCAAATTTTTCCGGGCATTTCGTCACAAATCTGAATGCGCCGCGCGAGCCCATGCTCAGACCCGCAATAAAATTATCCTCTCTTTTCCCTGATGCAGGAAACCAGTTCTGTATAAGAGGCATCAGTTCTTCAGTCACATAATCAAAAAAATAGTACCCCGTCCCAAAATATGGCCAGTTCTGGTAATTCGTATTGATGGCGCTCGGCATGACTACAATAACTTCTTTCTCGCATGCGTACAGCTCAATATTCGTGTGTCTATACCAGTCTGTATGATCCCCAAAAGTTCCATGCAGAAGCCATAACACCTTATACTTGTTTCCGCTTGTGTAAAAATCTTTTGGATCAGCACCTCGTGGCTTGTCTGGTAAAATCACAGTAACATCATTGTTGCATCGCAAATACTTACTTTCAAAGTTCAAATTAACTAATGCCATGTTTCCTCCCGTTGATAGCTTTACAAGTCTTTTCTATAAATTTGTGCTTTTTTACGCACATCAGCAGCAGCATTGCTAAAACATATAGAACATCCCAAAGTGACCTTCCGTGCTTTTCAAATCGCATAAAAAGCCTAAAATATGCCACAACTAAAATTACAGCTCGCGAACCCTGATAATCGCAATTGCAACCTCGAATTCCTCCTGTTCGAAAATGCTTTTACAGCGGATGATATCTCCATAATTGAAAGCATTGATGCAGCGCCATAGACAAAACCCCGATTTTGCGTGAATATCACAACCAATGCTGAACATAAAACACAACATTCAATACGATTTATAGCTATGCTCTGCACACAGTTGCGACAGACGTAGGTTAAAGTCGAGACTGGCTTTCATCATTATCTCGACTGTATCCGGTGACTTTTTTGCAAGAATTAAGTACTTATTATATGTTCTCAACTGCTGACATCTCTGTTTTCAATGCCTGCCTATACTTTTGAAGATAGCGTGCGTAGCCCTCTACCTCCTGTGTATTTGGAACAACCGTGCTGCCTTTCGAAATGTCAAATACTTTTTTTTGCAGATAGTCATCAAGCGATTCGCCTGGATTTCTGAATTTCATATATGCTGCCAAAAGTGCCATGCCAAATGGTCCCCCTTCTCCAGCATTGTCCATCACCGTTACCGACGAGTTTGTCGCCGCAGCCATATATCTCTGAGCAACTCCCGATGTTTTAAATAATCCTCCATGGCAGGTCAGCCGTTTTATTATCACGTTCTCGTCTGTGAGTATCTGCATCCCAATAACCAAAGTTGCCAAAACCGAATAGATTTGAGACCTCATGAAGTTTGCCAGTGAAAAGTCACTGTCAGCCTTGCGAACCACCAGAGGCCGGCCTTCAGTAGTTCCTGTAATTGGTTCGCCTGAAAGATAATTGAACGTCACAATTCCGTCGCAATCAAGACTGCCCTCCAGGCTTTCTCTGTACAAAATATCATATATCTCATTGTTTTTTAGCTCTATCCCGCTGCATTCAGCAAATCTCTTAAAAATGCCAAACCATGCATCAATTTCAGATGTTCCGTTATTGCAGTGAACCATTGCTACTGGCATGCCGCTGGGTGTTGTTACCATGTCAATTTCTCTGTAAAGCTTGCTCAACTGCTTTTTCAAAACTACCATTGAAAAAATCGAAGTACCTGTCGAGACATTGCCGGTATTGACGGCAACTGAATTTGTCGCCGTCATTCCCGTCTCAGCGTCGCCCTCAGGAGGAGCCATAGGTATCCCTGCCCTCAGCTTCCCAGACGGATCAAGAAGTCTTGCTCCGTCTTCTGTCAGGTATCCTGCATTTTCCCCTGCCACCAACACTTTTGGTAGAATTTTCCTTATATCCCATTTGTACTTGCCCTGTACCAGCACTGAGAACTGAGCTAACATTTTCTGGTTGAAATCCTTAATCTCAGAATCAATCGGAAACATGCCCGACGCATCTCCGATTCCAATAACCTTTTCCCCGCTCAGTTTTAAATGGATATATCCGGCCAACGTAGTGATGTAGTTGATGTTGCTAACATGTTCTTGACCCTCAAGTATAGCCTGATAGAGTTGCGCTATACTCCATCTCAAGGGGATATTGTAGTCAAAAGTTTCAATCAACTTGGAGGCAGCCTCCGTGGTGTTTGTATTTCTCCATGTCAGAAATTTTGACAGCTGAACACCTTTTTCATTGAGAACCAAATAGCCGTGCATCATACCTGAAATTCCGATTGCACTTATGTTTTCAATATCGGTACCATACTTTGAGCGAGCATCCTCTGTCAGCGATGCGTAGCTCTTTTGCAGCCCTTCAATTGCTGCGCTCAATTCATATGTCCACAAACCGCTTACATAACTGTTTTCCCAACCATAACTTCCGCTTGCAATGACCTCATGTGATGCATTAATAAGAACTGATTTTATTCTTGTTGATCCCAGCTCTATGCCCAGTACTGTTTCTCCTGACTTTATCGCATTGGCAGCATTCTCTTGATTCATCATCTTTGCTCCGTTCAGTTGTGTATGGCGTGTTTTTTCAAAACTTAAATGCAACCTTAAAATCGCCGTATTTGCCGCTTGCATAATCAAATGCTTTTTCCCAATCTTTAAGCTCAAAGATACTGCTGACAACTCCATTTGTATTTAACTTACCGTTGGCGATATTTTCAATGACAAATGGAAAACAGTAAGGAGAAAGGTGTGATCCGCGCACATCCAGCTCTTTTCTGTCTCCGATGATGGACCAGTCCAGTGTTGCCGGCGCTCCAAAGACGCTGAATTCAACAAATCTTCCGAGTTTTCTAATCATTTGCATTCCCTGTGTCACTGATGCCGGATTTCCGGTTGCTTCAATATAAACATCACAGCCATATCCGTCAGTAATTTTCATAATCTCATCCACTACGTTTACTTTTGCCGGATTCCACACTATGTCCGCACCAAATTCCCTTGCCTTTTCAAGGCGACTGTCAATCATGTCGAGAACAATCAGTTTCTTCGGTGAGCGCATACGCGCGTATGTGACCATTCCCAAGCCCAGCGTGCCGGCACCCGACAGCACCACGATGTCTTCGCATTCTATCTGTGCACGATCTATACAATGCTTTGAGCATGCATAGGGTTCTATGCAGATTGCCTCTTCAAAGGAAAGTTCTTTGGGTACTCTGTGTATTACCGAGCGTTTTGTCGGTATTCTGACAAATTCCGCCATGCCCCCGCAGAAATCATTGAAAAATCCATAGATTTCGTGTGGCTGGCACATCCAATAATGTCCGTTCTTGCAAAATCGGCACTCTCCGCAGGGTGCAATCTGATCAACCGCAATTCTGTCTCCAACATGATATTCACTTACATTTTCACCACAGGATTCAATTATTCCAACAAATTCATGTCCTGGTATAAAGGGTGGCTTTACCCATGGTTGCTGTGTATTATCACCCCAGAACATTGCAGCACCGTGGAGACACTTGAGATCTCCAGCACATATTCCACAACCCTCAGTACGTATAAGCAAATCTTCGGATCCGCATTCAGGAGTCGGATAACTCTCTGTGTAGCGATAGTCGCTTGCGCTGTGCGCCACAAGTGCTTTCATTGTTTTTGGTATATTCATAGTGTCCTCCAAATCTTTTGCATGTAATTTAATTTCATCTCTAAGCTGCTATCGCTTAACCGCTGTGCTGGTGGCGGCGCTACTTCTAATCATATGGCTTTTTCTGTCCAAGCTCTTTTTCGAGCGATACGAATCTATTCCAACTGATGCGATAAGTATTCCGCCCTTTGCAACATATTGCCAGTACTCCGATATGCCGACAACATTCATGCCGTTTGAAATTATGCCCATTATCAAAATGCCGCTTACCATCCGAACAATATTGCCCTCTCCACCCTTGGATGAGATACCTCCAATGATGCAGCCCGCCAAAATATCTATATATATATCGGAGCCAGCAGAAGGCATTCCGCTGTTGAGTCTGCTCATAAGGACAATTCCTGCAAGGCTTATAAAGATGCTTCCGACAAAGTATGCCGAAATCATTATCTGCTTCACAGGTATACCGCTCAATCTCGCCGCTTCATTATTTGCACCAACTGAGAATATAAGTCGACCGTAGGTGGTCTTGTTTAGTATAAATGAACCTATTATCAGAATAATCAGCAGTAGTAGTACACACACAGGAATAGGCCCAACTGAAGCTTGCCCGAGAAACTTTGCTGATTCTGGCAGACCATATACCGTAAATCCGTTATTGATAAGAAAAGCAACCCCTCTTGCAATGTTCATGGTGCCAAGCGTTGCTATAAGTGGTGGCATGTCCGTATACGCTATTGCAAGGCCATTAAGAATACCGAAAACAACCGCGTTGAGCACTACTGCGACAACTATCGCAGGCACAGTACCCCAACCCGCCTTGACAACAAGCAGAGAACAAATCATTCCACTGACAGCAGCCTGAGAACCTGTCGACAGGTCGATTCCTCCGGAAATCAGTATTATTGAAAGCCCAACAGCCGCAATTCCATTGACAGAAACCTGTCTCAATATCGTTATCGCATTGTTAAAGGTTCTGAAGTTTGGGCTTAATATTGAGAACATCGCAAGCAGGACTAGAAGAACTGCCCATGATGCATTGTCCTGAATAAATTTTTTTGCTTTCATTTGTGTTCACTCCTTAGGTTTTCTCCTGATGCCAGCGTCAGAATTACCTCTTGTGAAAACTCTTCTTTTTCAAGAATTCTCATCTGTGTGCCTTCATACAGAACCACTATTCTATCTGACATGCCAATAATCTCATCCATTTCGGAGGAAATCATAATAATTGCCATTCCCTTTTCGCAAAGTTTGTTCAGCAGATTATATATCTCCTGCTTTGCCCCTACATCTATTCCTCTTGTAGGTTCGTCAAAAATAAGAACTTTTGCATTCGAGGCAAGCCACTTTGCCAAAACTACTTTTTGTTGGTTTCCTCCGGACAAAGTTCCTGCAAGTTGCTTGCCGGAATAGCACGAGATTTTCAATGATGCAATCTGCCCATCAATCATTTCTCTTTCTTTTTTTTTGTTGAGCAAACAAAGCTTTGATATTCTGCGGAGATTAGGCAATGATATGTTTTGGCTGATAGGCAGAGAAAGTATTGCGCCCTGACGCTTTCTATCCTCAGGAATCAATCCAACACCATCTTTTACCGCTTGCTTTGGGCTTGCAAAAGATACTTTTTTATCATCTAAATAGATTTCCCCTGACTCCATTTTGTCTGCACCGAAGAGAACTCTCATTATTTCCGTTCTACCGGCACCCACCAAGCCTGCTAGCCCTAAAATTTCGCCTCTGTGCAATTCGAAGCTGACATCTTTCACTCCGTTGCCGCAGAGATTTTTAACTCTCAATATCGTTTTACCAAGTGTATTTTTCTTTTGCGGAAAGGTATCCTTCATTTCACGCCCTACCATTCCACATATCAACTTTTCCTTCGTTATATCGCCAATTTCATGTGTAGATATCTTTTTTCCGTCTCTCAGTATGGTAACTCTGTCTGCCACACTGAAAATCTCACTTAGTCTGTGGGAAATATAGATAATAGTGACTCCGTTGTCTTTAAGCCTTTTCATTGTTTCAAATAAGAGTTCTGTTTCGTTTGTTGTAAGCGGAGCCGTCGGTTCATCCATGATCAATAGATTTACATTCTTTGTGAGTGATTTTGCAATTTCCACAAGCTGCATATATGCGACAGACAGCTCTTCAACCTTTTGTGTCACATCAATTTTAACTTTCATCTCTTCGAATATTTTTCCAGCCTGCCTGAACATTTCTTTTTGATCAAATAGCCTATTTTTTGTCGGCAGGTGGCCGGCGTATATATTCTCTGCGACGCTGAGCTTGTCCATCAGGTTGAATTCTTGGTAGATCACCGAAACTCCTAGCGCTGTGGACAATTGAGGGTTCATCGATGAGTATTCTTTATCCTCAAAAACAATAGAACCCTCTGTGGGAGTTATTGCGCCCGAGAGAATCTTTATGAGCGTTGATTTGCCCGCCCCGTTTTCCCCTACGATTGCGAGGGTCTCCCCTTTGTATATATCCAACGAAACGTTGTCCAGTGCCAATACTCCCGGATACCGCTTTGAAATGTTCTTTAGTGACAATAAAACATCTTGCAACAATCATCACCCCTATACCCTTTATATAGGTCATGTGTGGGAGAATCCCACACATGACCATTAACGAATTTTCAGCCTAGCAGATAATCTTTTGCCGTTTCCTGTGTAACAAGAGTTACAGGATAGAACCAGCATTTGTCAGCATCGGTTGCTCCTTCAGGGTATTTACATCCATTTTTGACATAATCTATCGTTTTTGTAAGCAATATTTCAAATTGATTGCCCAGATCAAGATCAAGCGAACCAATAAGGATGTTTTTGTCCAAAAGCGCCTTTACCTCATCCTGTGAGCAGTCGCAGGTAAACAGCGCACCATTCCAGTTAGCTGCCTTGAGGGCTTCGTACGCACCAACTCCGGCACCACCATTCCATGCAATGCAAAGATTCATATTCGGAACTGCCGCCCTCAAATCCTCTGCGGCTTTCATCCCGCCTTCATTATTCCCGGGAACAGACTCAACGGATGCACTCACTTCACCGTCTGTAAGGAATTTTTTAAGAGCATCACTTATACCTACTGCACGAAATCTGAATGTTTCGTTTGATTCTCTATTGATAACCCCGGCATATACATGACCATCTATATTTTTATTTGCCCATTCAGCAGCAGCCTTGCCAAGGGCATAACCAGCATCATAGTTGCTGCATGTAGCAGAATACGCCACGCAGGGTTCATCTTTGAATGCATCAGAATCGTAAATTGCAAGAGTGATTCCGGCTTCTTTGAAGCGCGGCATTAGAGAAGCGACTGCATCGGGAGCTTGGTTTGCCTGAACCAGTACAATATCGCATCCAATGGATATGAAATTTTCGAGTGTGGTCACGACTGTATCTGTTGTCAAATCTTTTTCGTAAAGCTCATAGCCATTTTCCTTTGCGATTGCTCTAAGGTTGTTGCCCGCGTCAATGAAAATCGGGTTAGAGGTCCAAGCGCCGACACAGATGCCTATTTTAAGCGGTTCTTCTTTGTTGATGCTTTCTCCGTCTTTGGTCCCCGTGCCACCACAGGCAGACATGCCAAGTGCCATAATGAATGCCAATAATAGTGCTAATAGTTTTTTCATGTTTTCTCCTTCTGGTTTTTTATTAATAACACCGCAATTTGCGGATGTCATGCGCTCATTAGTAAGTACCCCTTAATGTAACTAGTTTTATAAAGTATTTTTCTAAATGCGTTTCTTATATTAGTTTTATAATACTCCTTAGTTAATCATATTTCAATCCTATTTATTTGCTAATATTTTGTTAGTATTTTTGTTTATTCTCACTTTTCCTCAAATTACTATAGACCATACCCTTTCCATTGCCTTTCTTACCCTCGAAAAATCAACGGCCGTAGCAATCGCTGTATTTCACTATTAATATAAGCTATCAAAAGCATATGCAATAAAGTTTTACTCAAACCGCTTGTCCTCATAAGACTTTAAATTCACAAAAAGAGGGAGGCCCGCTCCTGCGCATGTGTGCAGGAGCGGGCCTCTTGTAGATATATGGAATATAGCTTTATCTCGATAGCTTTCCGTACGTAAGCCTATTTGGTTATTTGGCTTTGACGCCATCATCAAGTTTCGCAAGTCTTATCAATCTGTTGTCAGATGCTTTTTCCTTGAGTGCATCCATGACAACGGCGATTAGAATTATTATTCCCTTTATGATTGTCAGAACATTGTATTCGACATTGAGCAGGTTCAGCCCATTGGCGAGCAGTCCCAGCACAGTGACACCAAATGCTGTTCCCAAAAGCGAGCCTTTTCCGCCTGACATGCTTGCACCGCCAATTAGAACAGCGCTTATTATATCCAACATGACTGTTTTCGTCATACCCTGAGAAGCCGCTCCAAGCCTTATGCTGAGCATGACACCGCCGACGCTGGCACACACTCCACAAATCCAATATGCAATCATTTTATACAGCACAGGATTTACGCCGGAGAGGTATGCGGCATTTTTGCTTGTTCCGACAGCAAACAGGCAACGTCCAAATCCGGTTTTTTTGAGCACAAACGACCCCAGTACAAAAACAACAACAACAAATATCATCATGGCCGGAATACCAAGAATATTCATACGCCCCATAGCGATGAGCCATTTAGGCATATAATTTATAGATTGGGCGTCTGTTATGACAAGACCTATTCCCTCAAAAATAAGCGAGCTGACAAGTGTGGCTACAAATGGGTTAATTTCGAGCTTTGCTACAAGAAATCCGTTTATTGTTCCAAACACAAGTCCCACGCCCACAGCAGCTAACAGTCCCAGTGCTGTGCCGACCGTTCCTCCAACTCTCATCATCACTATGTTAGCTATGACCGCCGCAAAGGCCATATTGGTGGCCGCTGATAAGTCCTTTGCATTTGAGATGAACACCACTGTCACGCCCATTGCCACAATCATTGTCGGCGCAATCTGCTTCATGATACTTAGAATATTTCCTACTGAAAGAAACGAAGGAACCGCAACGATTAAAACACCTATCATCACGCACAGCATTATGATAACAGGATTGTCAATAACAGCCTGTTTTGTCTTTTCCTTGACTCTCTGCATTGCAGTTCCTCCAAATAGTATCTGTATTATTTCACTTTTTTATTTTGCGAGGTATTCATCGACACCGAGCGTGCCCCATGTTGACTTGTTCTTGATTATCTCGTCTACATTCCATGTGGCAACGCAGGATGTCGGAACTATATGTATTTTTTCAGCCGGCATTTTGCCATCCAGGATTTCCAGTGTTGTTGTTATTGCAGTCATAATTGTTTCAAAAGCGTCCGCGGCAACCGAGAAATCGAGATTGCGCTTGGAAACCTCTGATACTGCATAGGCGTCTGCGTCTGTTCCGCATACAATAATGTGTTTGGGATCTCCCACCGGGAAGTAGAGGCCTTCCTTTTCAAGAACTGAGAAGCAGCCGGAGATTAGCATATCGGAGGGCATGTAGACAGCGTCAAACTTGTCAACTACCTGCATGAGATCGTTAAATCTGTTGTACGCTTTCTCTGTATCCCACTCTGTATTGACCTCGCCCACAATTTCCAAATTGTACTTGACAGAAGCTTCAACAAAGCCCTGATGACGCTCCACAGCCGCTTGGTCTGTGAGATTTCCTATCATTTCAATGACCTTGATTGTGCCTGTTTTTCCCATATCGTCGGCTATTTTGCGAATAAGCTTGGCCGATTCCCACGCGCGGTCAATGTTATCGCCCTTTGCAGCAAATGCCACATTGGTCATGTCCTCAGGCATACGCCCAACCGCGATATAGGGGATTTGTTTTTCGACACATGCGTCTACAACGGATACAATGGCAACCTTGTCCACGGGGACGACAAGCAGTGCATCGACTTTTTGCGTGAGCATATCCTCGCACTGCTGAAGCTGTTTGTTCGAATCATTGTCAGCAACGGCTATGACGATATCAAAGCCCAGTTCTGTTGCAGCCTTTTCAGCGCGCTCCTTTTGAGCCTGGAAATACAGCGCGTCAAGCGAAGCAAAGGACAAACCCAGAAGGAGCTTTCCCTTTTTCTCCGATTCGGGTTCTTTTTCCTGTGTGCATGACACCAGTGTAAATGTCAGCGCAAGAATTAGCAGAATTGACAGTACTTTTTTCATTTTGTTTCTCCCTTATTTATTTTTTCCGACCTCCGTCGGATTAAAGCAGCTTTTTATTCGATGTTCTCACAACATCCAAAATTATGACCGTGAGTATGACGGAACCGTAAATGACATTATACAAATATGCATTTGCCTGCATAAGCACCATTGCATTTGAAACGGTCGCATAGAGCATGGCGCCAAAGAAGACGCCGGGAAAAAGCTTTCCTTTTCCGCCTGCAAAACTGACTCCGCCCAGAACGGCGGCAAGCATAGCCGTGTTTTCAAGCCCAATACCCATCGAGGACGGTACGCTCATTACCTGTGCACTTATGAGAATTGCAGCGATGCCGCACAGGAATCCGTTTATGCAGTAAACCAGTGTTTTTATGTTAAAGACATTTATTCCGCGTTCCTTTGCCGTCTTAACATTGTCTCCAACCGCGTATATCTGACGCCCGGTCTTTGTGTTCATCATGAAAATATGAAGCACCACGCCGACGATAAGTGGCAGAAATACTGTTATGGGGATTCCGAAAAGGTTTATCTGCGCAATGTCGTTCCATGATTTCGGCATATGTGCCAACGCGCCTTTTGTGAATATAAATGCCAGACCGCGAAAAACATATCCCGTTGCCACGGTGTTGAGCATTGGGTACACTTTTAGCGATGCCGATATCAGTCCATTGATCAGTCCGCAAAAAGTACCTACGATCAGCATCGCAACAATCAGCGATGCAGTGCCCCAGCCGATACAGTTAAGATAAGTCCCTACGGCTGCACAGAGATATATGTTGCCGCCTATGCTGAGATCAATACAGTTGGTAAACATAACGAGTGAAATAGCCAGCGCACACAAATATGTAGTGCCCGATGCGGACAGTATGCTTGATATATTTCTGATTGACAGAAAATGCTCCTGCGTAAATCCCAAGACAACAATAAATATCAGTACTGCAATTTTTACGCCATTTGCCATCAGGAAATCCGCAATTTTAGCTCTGTTTGTCTTTTTAAGCAAGTCCACGGCTATCCCCCATTGTAAAGCGTAATATCGTCGCCTGATCTGTTGTTCTTGCATCGAGGCGGCTGCTGATTTTTCCATCATGCATCACTTGAATTGAGTCGCTCAGCCCCATTATTTCTTCGATTTCCGAAGATATAAGCAAAACCGAAATTCCATTGTCCACCAGCGTGTTTATAAGCCGATAAATTTCTTCCTTTGCCCCCACGTCAATTCCCTTTGTCGGTTCATCTAGAATGAGAATTTCGGGATCAAGGTGAAGCCATTTTCCGATTATGACCTTTTGCTGGTTTCCTCCGGAAAGCTTTCCTGCCATCTGGTAAGGACTGGGAGTTCTTATTCTCAGCTTTTCTATTGTGTCCGCGGTGATTTTGTCTGCCTTTTTCTTGTCAATTCGGCGAAAAAGGCCTTTGACGATTTTGTGGATGTCCGTTATAACTATATTCTGGTCTATTCCCAGCGAAAGAAACAATCCCTCGTCGCGCCTGTTCTCCGTCAGATAACCCATGCTGTTTTTCTTCATTATAAGAGGGTTTCTTTTTTTAAGAAGCTTTCCCCTCACCCACACTTTTCCGGTAGCGCTTTTATCCAGGCCATAGATGGCCTGAATCAGCTCGGTCCTTCCGGAACCAACCAGCCCGTACATCCCCAATACCTCTCCGCGCTTAAGTTCAAACGAGACATTGTCAAGCTTTGTTGAAGTGGATATTCCCTCCGCTTTCAACACGACACACTCTTCGCTTAAATCCTTATATGTCTTATGGAAGCTCTTTCCGCTCTTGCTTCCGATCATCATCTTGATAATATCTTCCTTGGTTATGTCTCTGCAAGGTGCATCCCCGGCGTTTTTTCCGTCTCGCAGAACAACTGCCCTATCGCAAAGCTTTAACGCGTCGTCCAAATCATGTGTTATGTAGATTACCGCTTTGTTTTCTTCTTTCAGCTTTCGTATCAAATCATAGAGCTTCTCACGTTCCTTCTTCGCCAATGAGGTCGATGGCTCATCAAGTATAATTGTGCTGACATTTTTTATCAGTGCACCTGCTATTTCCACAATTTGCTGATGGCTTACGGAGAGCTCTCCTACTTGCTTATTAACATCCAGGTCAATTCCCAATGTCTCAAGCATTTCCTTTGCTTTTTTGCGCATGTCATGTCTGTCTATAAAGATCGGGAATTTCTTGTTTATATGTAAGTCATCTATGAACATATTCTCGTATATCGGAAGTTGTTTAAACAAACTGAGTTCCTGATGTATGAACGCGATGCCGTACTTCTGCGCGTCGCTGACACTTCTTATCGCGGCCGGTTCACCGTTTATTTGAATCTCTCCGCCATCAGCCTTATAAAGCCCTCCCAGTATGTTCATGAGCGTCGATTTTCCCGCTCCATTTTCACCAAGCAGTGCGACTACCTCACCCTTGTTGACCGAAAAGCTCACATCCTCAAGCGCTTTCACGCCCGGAAAGTACTTGTTGATCTTTTTCATCGTCAGCCACTTTTCGCTCATATCCGCTCTCCTTGACATTTTCCGATTAAATTTTACTAAATATTACTTTTCAATACTGACATCATAACCGAGAATATTTTATATGTCAATAGTAATTTAGTTAATTTTAAAAATAAAATTAGTAAAAGCTCGGCTTTTGCCGAGCTTTTTTTATTAAATATACCTTTATCGTAAAAATTATGTTTAGATTATCTTCTTTTTATATCCGTGCTCTTCCTTTCCACCAATTTGGAATGCAAGCGTATCTTTGTGACCGGAATGTCAGGATATTCTATAATGTCGCACAGCAGCCTCATCGCCCATATTCCTATGCGTTTGCAGTCCGGGTGCATTGTCGTGAGAGGAGGGTCTGACATTGCAGCCGCCGCCGTATCGTCACTGCCTATGAGCGCGACGTCCTCAGGTACTCTGTATCCGCTTTCCTTTAGAGCTTTCATTGCCCCCAGCGCAAGATTGTCGTTGTTCGTGAGAAGCGCCGTAGGCATTGCGCTGCGCGTCTTTAATATTTCCTTCATTGATTCATAGGCGCCCGCAAAGGTCGGCATTATATTGAATATAATATTTTCGTCCAGTTTTAGCCCAAGTTCACAGACTGTTTCCCTGTAGCTTTTGTAGCTTTCTATGCAGTTGCAGGATGGCTCGGTGTTCATGAGATAGCCTATCTCGCGATGTCCCTTATTATAAAGGAACCTCATTGCCGTTGATATGTTCGCCTGTGGACTGCCTGTAACACAGTTGAGCGGTCGATTTGGAATGTAATTGTCCAAAACAACAATTGGTATGTTCATACCGTCCAAATATTTGCAGTCCTCGTCTGTCCATTCTGTGCCCAGCAGAACAATTCCATCCGGGTTTTCCTTTTTCAGGTTTTGAAATATTTCATCTGCATTTTTCTTTTTGAACGCCGTCATCATCAAATTATAACCCAGTCTTCTGCATTCGCGCTCGACCGAATCGATTATCGAAGATATAAATCCGGGGTTGTCGTCGACCAGATATGAGCTCAGGCTATATTTGAGAAATCTGATGTTTTTTGCGCCCGAGGTGCCCATAATCTCCAGCTTGTCAGATATTTTATATTCATTTTCGCGGAGCATATTTTCGATTTTAATTCTCGTTTCTTTGCTTACGCCGTCTTTATTGTGCAGCACCATTGACACTGTGGCGGAAGAGACTCCTGCTTGTTTGGCAATTTCTTTGAGATTCATCAATACTTCACCCCGGGTTTTAATGGTTTCGAATAAGCTATTTTATTAAATTGTATCATACTTAAAGCTTTTGTCAACAATACGCAAATATTTTTATTAAATATTGAAATTTTATATTTTATTAAATTATGCAAACTAATTATTAAAATTGATTGACATTTAATATGATTTCAATTATCGTATAATCATAATGCACATTATAGGAGGTCAATATGCCATACGCAATAGACGCTCAGGAGCTGCAGACTTGGTGTCGGGTACCGAGCACAGAGCTCTCGTCACATCCCGACAGAAAAATCGATAAGGTTGTCATACGCAAAACCCCGGCGGAAATCATGGATTACATAGGAAATCTCATGGCTGAGGAAATTATAGAGAACAATAAGAAGAAGATGCAGACCAAATGGGTGCTGCCAGCAGGGCCGCGTCAGCAGTACGAAACTTTTATAAAAAGAGTTGTTGATGAAAAAATAAGCCTAAAAAACCTCTATGCTTTTCACATGGATGAATGGCTTGACAGAAACACAAGGCCTTTCCCATACGGAAAAACGCACAACTGTCTGCGTGGCATCATGGACGACATGTTTTACAGCAGAATTCCCGATGAATTGAATGTGCCGTTGGAACAGAGGATTTGGCCTAAGCTTGAAGATATGGACTATCTGGACAATAAGGTTGCGCAAGTTGGCGGAATAGATACCGTGTGGGCGGGCATTGGCTATAAAGGTCTTGTCGCCTTCAACGAGTCACCGCGCGACACATATGGGAGAATCACGTTGGACGAGTATGCCGAATCCAAAACTCGAATTGTGAAGATTTCTGATGAAACAATAATAGCGCAAAGTCACAGAAAATGGGGAGGCTGTCCCGACCTTGTACCGCCATTTGCTCTTACGATAGGATTTAAATCAATGCTCACAGCAAAGCGTGTCGTGTTTATGATTGCGACAGGTGCTTGGAAACAGACTGTCGTGCGTGTTCTGCTTTTCAGCGACGCTACATTGGAATATCCTGCCACTCTTTTCACACAGCGTGTTCCCGAATGCATTTTGGCAGTTGATGAGTTCACCTCAAAGCATCCTTTGGAGAATTACAGCAAGAGCATGTTAAATGAGGGGTGGTGAGTCAAGTGGCAGTGCAATCACCTGATGTTGTTGTCTTTCACAGCCACGGAGTCGGGCAGTATGTGAGAGTCAGCAAATTCCCAGTGCCGGGCGAAACCATTCGCGCTTTAAGCTGGGATAATGACAGAGATGGCGGAAAAGGGTCGAATGTTGCAATTGCCCTGGCGAAGCTCGGAGTTAGCTCAGCTTTTTTCGGAAAGGTTGGAAACGATATTTTCGGCGATCTCGGAGAAAAATGGATGAGCGAGCTGGGCGTGGATGTCAGTATGATGCTGCGTGACGATAAACTGCAAACCTCTACAGGCGTTGTTGTAATCGATGACAACGGAGATAATCTTATCATAACCAAAAGCACCGGCACAAAGTTTTCTCATGAGGAAATAGACACCGCTCTACAAAAATTCTCCTCTTCAAAGGTTTTTATAACAGGCTTTGAAATTGACATCAGTGCTTCGCTCTACGGCGCTCGACTCGCACATAAACTCGGCATGACAACCTTATTGAATCCCAGCCCACTGCCGGATTTTCCATTGGGATGCCTTGATTTCATCGATGTTCTCATTGTCAATGAAATCGAAGGATTAAAGCTCTCCGATCTTCCCGACACGTCCGACTGCATCTCGAGTTCGCAAAAAATTGTTGCCAATCTTGCAGATAAATACAGTGTACCTTGCGTTATTATGACAATGGGAAAGCATGGAAGCATAACTTATGATTCAGGCGAAATTTGGCAGACAGATCCTGTAAATACGAAAGTAGTTGACACCGCAGGCGCGGGAGATGGATTTTTATCTGCAATTGCAGCTTGCAAGGTTTGGGGTGTGAATATGAAGACAGCCTGTGAGTGGGCGAATGTGTTTTCATCCATCGCCGTCAGCAGGCTTGGGACATTCCCATCATACCCCACGCTTGAGGAGATGAATGCTGTCATGCGGCTTCATGAGTAATAAGATTCAACAGGAGCGCTTGCACAATGTGTGCAAGCGTTCCTGCTGTGTTTATCCTTTAAAGTTAGTCCACCTCATTGCTTCAAAATAAAAGAGCCTCCCGCGCAGCATTGCACGATGAGGCTCTTTTAAGCTGTATTTTGTCTTGTGGTACGCTTGTTTTACTATTTGTTCTTGAGGTACTCGTCGATTGCCTTTGCAGCGTCTTTTCCTGCACCCATTGCGAGAATGACGGTAGCTGCGCCTGTCACAGCATCTCCGCCGGCAAATACGCCCTCGCGTGAGGTGCTTCCCGTCGCTTCATCAGCTATGATTCCTCCCCACTTTTGCGTGTCAAGCCCCGGGGTGGTATTTTTGATGAGAGGGTTAGGAGATGTGCCGACAGCGATTATCACGCAGTCTGTCTCTATCTCAAAGCGGCTGTCCGGTTTGATGACAGGCTTTCTGCGCCCTGATTCGTCAGGCTCGGAAAGCTCCATCGCATCACATATCATCGTCTTCACAAAGCCTTTTTCGTCGGCGATAAGCTCGCATGGATTTGAGAGAAGCTTAAATATAATGCCCTCTTCCTTTGCATGCTCGACCTCTTCTGCTCTCGCAGGAAGTTCCTCCATCGAGCGGCGATACACGATATATACCTTCTGCGCGCCCAGTCTAAGCGCACATCTGGCAGCATCCATTGCGACGTTTCCTCCGCCGACAACGACGACATTTTTAGACTTCGCTATCGGGGTGGCACTGCCGCTCTCATAAGCCTTCATGAGGTTTGTGCGCGTCAGGAACTCGTTTGCGGAATAAACACCGCAAAGGTTTTCTCCGCCGATTCCCATAAAGCGAGGCAGCCCTGCGCCTGAGCCTATAAACACAGCCTCAAAGCCCTGCTCAAAAAGCTCATCTACAGATTCTGTCTTTCCTATAACTGAGTTTGTCTCGATTTTGACGCCCATTGTTTTGAGCTTGTCAATTTCTCTCTTGACAATTGCTTTCGGAAGACGAAACTCAGGAATGCCGTAAACGAGCACTCCTCCTGCAACGTGCAGCGCCTCAAAAACCGTCACATCATATCCTGTGCGCGCAAGTTCTCCGGCACACGTAAGTCCGGCAGGACCCGAACCTACTACCGCAACGCGTTTGTTCTTCTTTTCTGTCACTTGAGCCGCCGCTTTTTTTGCAGACTTGTCCGCGACATAGCGCTCTAGATATCCGATTCCGACAGATTCGCCCTTTATTCCGCGCACGCAGAACTTCTCGCACTGGTTTTCCTGCGGGCAAACACGGCCGCAAACAGCGGGAAGCGCGCTTGATTTTGATATCACATCACTTGCGGCGTCGATATCGCCTTCTTTGATTTTCGATATAAAATCAGGTATTTGTATTCCAACAGGACATCCGTTGACGCATGGTTTATTCTTGCAGTTCAGGCAACGCTCAGCCTCGTCCTTGGCCTGCTCGTCTGTATAGCCGAGAGCTACCTCGCAGAAATTCTTGTTGCGCTCATTTGGCTCCTGAGTGGCCATCTTGTTCTTTACGTTCGACATGTTTGCCATACTATTTCACTCCTTTGAAGAGATTGCACGTCTCCTCGCGCTTTTGCTGTTCAAAAGGCTTATACATTCCGCCGCGCGCAATCGCCTCATCAAAGTCGACAAGGTGTCCGTCAAAGTCAGGACCATCTACGCATGCAAATTTTGTTTCGCCGCCGACTGTAAGGCGGCAGCAGCCGCACATCCCTGTGCCGTCAATCATAATCGGGTTCATGGAAACTGTTGTCTTGATGTTGTATTTTTCCGTAAGCTTGCAGATGAATTTCATCATGACAAGTGGTCCTATGGCAAACACTCTGTCATATTGCTCGCCAGCGAGGATAAGCTCCTCGAGCGCGTTTGTGACAAGTCCCTTGTGGCCATTGGAGCCGTCGTCAGTCATTGTGACCAGCTTTTTGCTGGCAGCGGCGAACTCATCTTGCAAAATAATCAGCTCTGTGTTTCGGAACCCGACAATCGAGTGAACCTCGCAGCCGTTGTCCGAAAGAGCCTTTGCCACAGGATAGGCTATCGCGCAGCCAACTCCGCCACCGACCACCGCGGCCTTCTTTATGCCGTCAATATGAGTCGGTACTCCGAGAGGCCCTGCAAAATCGCAGATAAAATCGCCCTCATCCAGCTTGTCGAGCAGCATCGTCGTCGCTCCTACCACCTGGAAGATAATTGTGACGACGCCTCTGGAGGCATCGGCGGCGGCTATCGTCAGTGGGATACGCTCGCCCGCAGCGCAAGTGCGCAAAATAATAAACTGACCGGCCTTGGCTTTTTGCGCTATCAGCGGAGCCTCGACCTCCATGAGTGTCACAGTCTCATTGAGTCTGTGTTTTTTGACAATTCTGTTAATCTCAATCAACTCCCGTTTCTTTAAAATCAAAATCTGTTTGCTGCATAAATTGCAGATTCTCCATTTTTGCCTTTTATATTGTAATACTAATCTCCTGTATAGTCAAAGGCATTGTTTTCTAATATTCGACTTCTGAGCCGCAATATCGTTTCACCGGCCGTTTTATCGGCATGACACGTCTATTTCTCCGGTTTTCGTCATCATTCGCGCAATTGCGTCAAAATATCAGTCTGCTCTTATCTCTCCGCGCTCTTTTAGCTCGGATATTATTTTAGCGTACATCTTTTCGTCTATTTTGAATTTGAACCAATAAACCGCAAAACCGGCGACAATGAATATAATCGGCAGCAGCAGCATCGATGTTTTGAGAATCAGCTGCCCCTCCGGTGTGACATCAGCCTTCGAGGCGGCGTCGTTTATTCCTGAAATAATAAGCGTTACTCCGACAATCCCGCTGGCCACAGCGCCGCCGAGCTTGTTTATAAATGGCTGCAGCGCAAAGGAGACGGCGTCATTTCTCTTGTGGAGCTTCCACTGTCCATATTCTATCGTATCCGTGAGGAACATCAGCATAAGCAGCTGGATAAATGCCTGTCCGACAAAAATCAGCACACCTGCCGCGCCTATGTAAAGCATGTTATAAGGGGAGAAGAAGAAAATAACATATCCGAGCACTACGAGAAGCGTGGCAGCTGTGTAGAGCTTTCTGCGTGAAAACAGCCTGCTGAAAATCGGAAATACAGCCAATGCCGCAATTTGGGAAACGCCCAAAACCACGGCAAATATGGAGTACATCCCCTCGTCGCCATAGGCATATTTAAAAAAGTGAAGTCCGAAGCTCGTCGTCGTGCAATAGCCTATCATGAACAGCGACATCGACACGGCGGTGACAAGCAGCTGATCGTTTTTGAAAATAGCCGTCATCATGCCTTTAAGCGAGGTGTGTTCTTCATTTTTAAAAATTTGCGGTTCCTTGACACCGAAGAGCGTCACGCACTGTCCCAGCCACATCATAAGCACGACGATGACCGCAAATATAAAGTAGCCTTTCTTCATATCCCCGCCCATCGCCGCACCTATTGCCTTTGTTATCGGGTCTATGCCCGCGACGACGACAAACAGACCGACATTGGCACATATTCGCGCTATGGCACCGATTTTCTCGCGCTCCTTTTGGTCTGTGGAGAGGTTTGGCATCATAGACCAGTAGGAAATGTCGTTTGTTGTAAATGTAATCTCCCAAAAGACGTATGTAAGTCCAAAACATATTATAAAGTTGGCATTTTCGAATCCAAAATCCGTAAAAAGCAAGACGGTGAATATTCCGGAGGTCACAGCGCCAAAGGCAATCCAGGGCTTGAACTTTCCCCATTTGGTCTTTGTGTTGTCGACTATCGCGCCCATTATCGGATCGTTGACGGCGTCGAATACGCGGCAGAAAAGTATAATTCCTGTCAGCCATGCAAGCATGGTGTTTGACACTTGCAGCACGTCGGTCAGATAAAACATCATGAACATGCTTATCATCGTGTAGACCATGTCGCGGCCGATTGTGCCCAACCCGAACGTGAATTTATTGCGAGAATACTCTTTTCCCATTTTACCGTTTCCCTTCAGTTTTTTCTTCAATAATATACATGCTTGAGCCAAAATCGCCGAGCAGCCTCGTGTCTTTATTGTAGTAGCTTCCGACAAATTGGTTGTTCAACTGTGTCCCCGCCATCAAAAGCCTGCCCGTTGCCTCATAGTTTTCCACACAATCGGGGAGTTCATAGTGGCGGTCGGCTATCCTGACAATCGCGCCCTCCGGGTTTATACGCACGGGCAAAATGTGGTGTATGAGCGCGCCAAATCGCTTTATTCGAAGTCCCTGCTCTCTTGTTCGAACCGTATATTTCATATTTTCATCAAGTCCTTTTGCCGGCAAAAAGTCAAAACCCTCGCTTGCCGAGGCTTGTGTCTGGAAAAAGGCGGACAGCGCCTTTGATTTGTCCGCGGAGACGCATGAAAAAAAGACCTTGTTTTTCTTTGGTTCATCGAAGCGGTAAAAGCGCCCATATTGCAGCACATCGCGATACTCTTTGTACATTTTTATCTGTTCGCGCACCGCCTTTTTCTCAACGGGAGCAAGATACTTTAAATCCAACTCGTATCCGAGGCAGCCGAAGCAGGCGGCGTGAAAGCGAGTGGCAAGAGGCGTCGCACGCAGAGTCTGCTGATGTGGCGATCCTGAAACATGCGCGCCTATGGCGGACTGTGGGTAAAAATATGACAAGCCCCTTTGTATCTCCAGCCTCTCAATCGGGTCGGTGTCATCCGATGCCCAAATCTGCGGCGAAAAGCAGAGCATTCCAAGGTCAAAGCGGTTACCTCCGCTCGCACATGTCTCGAGCAGAATATGTCTCTTGTCACAAAATATTCGATTGAGAATATCATAAAGCCCCAAAATGTACCTGTGAAAAAACTCGCCTTGATTTGTCAGTGAGCGGGAGTGCATTTCGCTCATATGGCGGTTCATATCCCACTTTACATAGCTTATATCGGCGCTTTCCAGTGTAGCGCGCACATTTTTAACTATATATTCCCGCACCTCCTCATTGCACAAATCAAGGAGAAGCTGATTTCTGCCAAGCGACGGCGTGCGGGAATCAATTTTAATCGCATATTCGGGATGTGTGCGAAAAAGCTCGCTGTCCTCATTCACCGATTCCGGCTCAAACCAAAGGCCAAACTGCATCCCCATGCCGGTTATCTTCTCCGAGAGCTTTTTGAGTCCTCCCGGAAGCTTTTTTGTGTTTACCTTGTAGTCTCCAAGACCTGCCTTATCGCTGTTGCGCGCTCCAAACCAGCCGTCATCGAGTACAAAAAGCTCTATTCCGAGCTTTTTCGCCCTCTTTGCAAGTCTCAAAAGCGACGACCGGTTAAATCGAAAAAAATGCGCTTCCCAGTTGTTGAGCAGAACAGGCCTGTCCTTGCCCTTCCACTCCTTGCGCACAATATGGTTGTTTACAAAATCATGAAAATTGTGGCTCATTTGATTAAAGCCGCGCGCCGAAAATGTCATGACGGCCTCAGGGGTTTCAAAGCTCTCCCCCGCGGCAAGCGTCCATTCGAAGCAATATGGATTTATCCCCGTCATGACGCGTACCGTGTCATGACCCGCCAGCTCGCAAGCAGAGTAATGGTTTCCGCTGTAGACCAGATTAAAGCCGTATACTCTGCCATAATCCTCGCATGCATTTTCCTCCCACAGCGCGAAAGCCGGATTGTGGCGGTTGCCGGACGCACCCGTCGTGCTGGAATTCACAAGCGTGCCGTACTGAAGCTTTCTGTCGTGCCGATGCGTCTCTTTGATCCAGCCGCCGTCTTGCGTCATCATCGTGTAGCCTCTGTTTGGCAAATCCAGCGACATGCTCATCAGCTTGCGAATTTGAAGCGCGCTGTCACACATATTTATAAGAACACAGCGCCTTATGATGACGTCGCAGCCCGGAAACACGGTGTAATACATGATGAGCTTTACGTCATTTGCCTTTTCGCAGAGCGTTATTTCAAGCGTCTCGCACTCAGACACGTCCGCATACGCCGAGGGCAGCGTTTTCATATTCACAGCACCCTCGACAATTTTATGGGAACTGTAGCAAAAATCCGTGACAAATGTCCCATCCGGCATTTTCAGTTCTGCCGGCGTATTTCTGAAATCGCCCTTGCCGACGCCGGACCACTCGAGCGGTATCACGTCGAGGCAGTATGTATCGTCGCTCTTGTCGTACATGACAGAGCTGCCCAGCATGGCTGTTCTTTTGAGTGTCAGCGGCTCCGTCGGCTCCGCTTCCAAGCGCTCGCCATAGAAGAGCTGCTCTAGATGTCCGAATTTCGTCACTCGAAACCAATAAGAAGTGCTCCTCGTGTTCAGGCGAAAAACGCCGTTTTCATAAGAAATCGCACTCATTTTTCAGCTTTCCTTTCAAATATTACAGCCTCATACGGAGACAGTGTGCCGTCGAAGCAGTCCCTGCTGTAGTTTGACAAAACCAGCTCGCCGTTCATCTTTAAGGTCTTCTTTTTCTTTGAAAAGTTTAGCGCTATCGTGAGCGTTTCAGTTTTTAGCACCCTGTCATAAACAAAAACCTCGCTTGTCTGCACGGCATTAAAGTCACCGAGCCGCAGCACCTTGCGGGCTTTGCGCAGTGACAAAAGCTCGCGGTAAAAGTTGAGCACAGAATCGGGGTCACCCTTTTGAGCGGCAACATTTATGCGCCTGTAGTTGGAGTTGACGCGAAGCCACGGTTCGCCCGTCGTGAAGCCGCCGCTATCCGTGGAGTTCCACTGCATGGGTGTGCGTGCGTTGTCGCGGCTCGTTTTTTTTATCATGCTCCAACGCCTTTTCTTTGAAAAATGAAAGGTTTTTTGCATCATCCGCTCTACATTTATGGATTCCACATCGCGCACATCGTCCATTGAGGCAAAGTCAAAATTGGTCATGCCGATTTCTTCGCCCTCAAACATATACGGCGTCCCTTTGAGTGTCAGCAGCAGCATAGCCAACAGCTTTGCGCTTTTGTCCCAATATGCTGCGCTGTCACCAAAGCGAGAAACGCTTCTTGGCTGGTCGTGGTTTTCGAGATAATTTGCGTTCCACCGAAGTTCATTTTGCCACTTGACAAGTGTTTTGACAAAGCGCTCCGGCGAGAATTTTCTTTTAAACCATTTCACAATAAACTGGTCCGATTCCATGTGCTCAAACGCAAACAGCATGTCAAGCTCGCCGCGCTCCATGTCGCTCAAATCGCGCGCCATCTGCGGGTCTACAAAAACCGTCTCGCCGACCGTGAAGCAATCGTACTTTGAGAGCACCTCGCGGTTTAGTTCGCGCAGAATCCTGTGCGTGCCCTCCTGAGAGATGTAGTTTTCGCTGCCGGTGAGAATGAGCTTTTTCTTTCCGTTTTCGAGGCTGGTCTTATAAAGTATGTTTATCACATCGCAGCGAAACCCGGCGATACCCTTGTCAAGCCAGAAGCGCAAAATCTCTTTTATTTCCTCTATGACTTTGGGGTTATTGTAGTTTAGGTCAGGCTGATGCTTTGCGAAAAGATGCAGGTAGTATTCCCCCCGCTCTTCGTCAAATTCCCAGCAGTCCTCCGCGAAAAAGCTTGTCCAGTTATTTGGTTTTTCACCGTTTGGGCCACCTTTTTTCCATATGTAATAATCCGTATACGGCTCAATTTGTTTGCGGCTCTTCTGAAACCATTTGTGCTCGCAGGAGGTGTGGTTTATGACGAGATCCATTATGATTTTTATGCCGTGCCTTTTCGCTTCCGCAATGAGCGTGTCCATGTCGCGCATTGTTCCATATTCCGGGTTTATGCCGATATAGTCGCTGATATCATAGCCATTGTCCTCGTTTGGAGAGCAGTAAACAGGGGACAGCCAAAGTGTGTCTATCCCCAGCCATTCGAGATAATCAAGCCTGCTTATAATTCCCTGAATATCCCCAACCCCATCGCCGTTGCTGTCTTGAAAGCTGCGTGGATATATCTGATAAACCACCTGTTCTTTCCACCATTCTCCCATAAGCTCTCTCCTTTTCGCTAGTTTATCATTCCTTGAATAATCATCATCTGCGCCGCTATATATGTCACCATAACCACAAAATGCCTGTGGTTTGGTTTGTTTGACTTCGCAAATTTTTCGAACAAGATAAGGCAGTCCGAAATCAGAAACAGCAGATTTCCGAAATATATAACCGCAAATTGTGCCGATGCAACCTGACGAACTGCATCAGAGCAAATGCGCTCATAAGTCCCTTTTCGCTAATTTATCATTCCCAGGATAATCATCATCTGCGCCGCTATATATGTCACCATAACCACAAAATGCCTGTGGTTTGGTTTGTTTGATTTCGCAAATTTTTCGAACAAGATAAGGCAGTCCGAAATCAGAAACAGCAGACTTCCGAAATATATAACCGCAAATTGTGCCGACGGCACACTGACGAACTGCATCAGAGCAAATGCGCTCATAAGTCCCACGGACATTATGTACAAAAAGGCCGTGACGCGCATTTTCTTCGCGAGCCTTTTTCCCTTTATGACATTTTTTATAACACATGTCGACGTGAGCGCATATACCGCGCACAGCGCTGCGCCCCACAGCAGGGTTCCGAGTGCAAATTTTATGTTTTGGGCAAAGGCAATGGAGTACATCACGTGCCCTAAAAAGAAGCTTATACCGCCCGGCACAAGCTTTTTTATAAGCAGCAGATAATCCCCAATCAGGCCGAAGGCAGCGCCCGCGGCAATAAGCCAATTGATTTCCTTTGTAAAGTAGAAATAGACAATCGCTATCGACGGCACAAGCAGGCATTTGAGCATGCGCATAAGATTCACCTTGCGCTGCCAGCATACTATCAAATAACTGACGGCTATCACGGCGCAAAAAACAATCACTGTATACTGCATTGGTATCCCTTTCGAGGAGCTGTTTTATTGTGAGGCTTGTAGTCGCGGTCATGTGCGCATCAATTTTTGAGTTTTCTTACCCCTTCACAATACACCAACACCGCCATCGTGCAAAGCGATTCATCGGATATTTTGTCCTCTCGAAAAATCATTTTGTGAGCTTTGTCACAGACTCGATAGAGTAGGACTGTTTTTTGAAAATCATATCCAGCATGACCGAAAGGTATTTGATTATGATTGTCAAAATAGAAAATACTCCAAAAAATGCAAACGACATAAACAGCATTGTCGTCGTCCAGCCCTCGACCGGCTTCTGCGAAAAATAGACGGCAAGCGCGTACACGCCTCCGAATACAGCAAATGCCATCATAAGGCACGACATGAAAAAGGACATCTTGTATGCTATATCCGTAAACAAAATAAGGCTCTCAACGGCCAGCGAGCGCCGCTCCTTTGCGCTGCCTTTCTCTTTTGCATCTGTGTTTGCATCGTATTCTACAATTTTGCACGTCAGGCCGCAGCGCATATAAAAAGCCTTGCGGTAGGTTACGTTGTCGCTCATGCTCTGAACCCTATTTATGGCGCGCCGCGAAGCCAGCCGAAAGCGCTCTGTCACCAGCGGGTAGCGGCTGCCGGAATTCTTGTTGTATAGCCTGTAAAACAGCTTTGCAACCGCACCGGTCGCTCTTCTGGGCGCTGCGCTGACAACATCGAATCCCTCCAGACATTTAAAGTAAATTTCTGTCACAAGCGATATGTCATAGTCGACAACCGTGCTGTCAAATTCATATACAAAGTCGCCGATTGCGAGATCGACGCCGGCATTCATGGCAAGCTGCAGGCCCTGCTGAAAGCTCATCCTCACAAGGGACACCACCCCGCCCAGAAGCTTAGAGACGTCCTCTACAATTCTTGCACTGTCGTCGTGTGAGCAATCATCAACCACAATTATCTCATAATTTGCAAATGTCGAGTCAAGGAGTGTACCCACTTTTTTTAAAAAATTCCCCACCGTCGCAGAGGCATTTCTCACATAAACGACTGCCGATACAAAGTTTGTTTCTCTATTCATGGTATAGCACCTCATCAAGATCGTATACTGTGTTGATTTTTCCCGAGAGCACGCTGACAAAAGTCGGCTCCTTTGAAAATTCGCGTATCACCGTCGGTCTGCTGTCGTCGATTTCACTCGATTTCAGTATCGGCTTCATCGAAAAAAGTGAAGATTTGTAGCTAAAAGAAAACTTGTCGAGCAGATACTTTCTCGCAAGGCTGCTCATGTATGGGTAGGCCGATTTCGGCTTTGCCGGGCACTCATTGCAGTTGCCGAGAACCCGTGGGGAACAAAAGCCATTTGAACAGTCTTGACACGCGAAAGTCGGGAGCTTGTCATAGCTCGTGACGTGCGGTGTAAAGGTGACGGCTGTCAGCGAATGAAGCCCCGTCTTTCCGAAAGGCATAATTGAGAAAAACGGCCCATCCATGACGGTTATCCCCGTGTCCTTAAGCTCTTTTGCCACCTCGCAGAGAATTATCTCGCAAAGCTCATACTTTATATTAAATGGCGGGAATTTGGCCATAGCCAGCAGCTCATTGCTGGAGGCATACGTGGCGCTGAGGATAAAAGGAGCTTCGTCAACGGCGCCGTTTTGCACTATTTTGTAGGTTTCCCCGCCTTTTTCCACCGCTGTTATTTCTGCGCCGTACCGTATCTCAACATCGGTGTGACATGACAGCTCTTTGACAAAATAGTCGCGCAAAAGCATCGCGTCGTATGCATATTCCCTTGTGACAAAGGCTCCGTCACACATTTTCGGTTTGAAATAATTATCCGGCGACACCTCGTCGCAGCGTATCTTCGCGTCCTTGCAAAATTTTTTGAATCTCTTGGCATCCGACCACGAAAAGTGCGCCGAGGTTGCATAAACCTGCGAGAAATCGTCGACTATGCAAAATCCGAAATCTCTCACAAACCGCTCGAAATAATGGGCCGATTTGACAGCTGTGGAATATGAGCGCGGATAGTGGTAGCCCATGTGCACGCGCGCTTGGTTTATGTATGTGGCGCGCATAAAGGGCGCGCGCTCGCGCTCAAGCACAAGAACCTTTTCCCCATGCTTCGATGCCAGAAGCGCGGCATACAGACCGTAAAGACCGGCTCCGACTATTATTTTATCGTATGCTTTTTTCATAAAAATACCTCGGCCTATTTTGGGTTGTAATCGCCTTTCAGCGTTTTGATGAGAACTTTAAGCAACGATGCATTCCCGCGCACCGGGCTTATCTTTGTCGGCGTCTTGCCTGTTTTCGGGTATCTGCGCGAAACCGGAACCTCGCAGGCACGCAGGCCCAGCCGTGTTGCCCTGACAGACAGGTACGCGAGCAGCTCATAGCCGCAAAAAACATCGCGAAAGGGCTCAAGTCCCTTGTGCGTTAGGTATTTTTTTGAGTAAGCGCGAAAGGCGTTTGTCGTGTCTGTAAAATGGTGGCGTGCGGCGAGCGAAATGAGCGGTGCATGGATGAGCCTTACCGCGATAAGCCTTGAGCACGGCGTGTTTTCCTCGATTCCGCCCTCTATGAAGCGCGAGCCCTGCACAAAATCATAGCCGTCGCTCAGCTTTTCCAGAAAGAGCGGGATACTCTCAATGCTGTCCTTATCATTTCCATCTATGGTGACAAAGCTCTCATATCCGCGCCTTAGCGCCCACCAGAAGCCCATTCTCAGCTGTGCACCCTGTCTTCCCGCACCGCGTTTGACGAGAACGGAATTGACGCCAAGCGGCTCGAGCACCTCGCGCTTCACGCTGCCGTCCACAGAGCCCCCGTCGAGAATTATTATGTCACACAGCTGTCCTACTCCGGCTTTTTGTGCGCGTGACAGCTCCCGCAAAAGGCGTTCGCCCTCATTTATGACAGGTATGAGCAGGCAGCTGTCAGAGCGCCTCTCGCAGAGCTCCTCTGCCTCGAAGTCGGGGACACCGAGGATATTTTCAAACTTCATTTAAACACCCCACAAAGATATTCTGCCGCCGACTCAATGAAAGACAGACTGTCGCACGAGCCCATCTCCACGGACACAAAGCCTTTGTAGCCGCCGTCCTCAAGTACTTTTCGCAGCGCCTTGTGCTCATTGCGCACCGCTATGGGCTTCAAAAAAGGCTCGCTTATGTGTACATGGCTAACAAGGTCAATATTTTCTGAAACAGCGCCAAAATCCTCGCCGTTTTCGATGACTGTTCCGAAATCAAGATTGACTTTCAGCCCGGGCAAGCCTACCTTGCGGCAAAAGCCAAAAGCCTCGCTTGTTGTGTTTATAAAGTCGGTTTCGTATATCGCGGGATTTGCCTCCAGTGCCAGAGCACAGCCATTTTGTGCCGCGTACTCTGCCACCTCTGAAAAGAAGAGCAGCGCCGTCTCTTCATTATAAGTGCCGTTAGCCGCGCGATTTTTCGGGCAGCCGAATACAAGGTTGCGGCAATTGAGTGCAGCGGCAAAGTCCACGGCGCGCTTTGTGTAGTCAAGCAGCAGCGCCCGCTCATGTGGCGCACCAAAGAGCTTTTCGGTGCGCCCGTACCATATTGACTGAACGGAGCAAACCGCCATGCCATACTCAGCGGCAAGCATATCCGAAAACTCCGCCGCCTCTTTATTTTTATCGTACACCGGCATCTCAAAGACACGCGTAGGTGCAATTTCCAGCCCCAAAAATCCGAGTGCTTTCATAAAGGAATACATGCGCACATCATCTCGCGCGGGCCATGCGATGTTTGAAAGTGCAAGCTTCATTTTTTCACCGCCTCTGCTGCTTTATATTTTCAAGGACAAAACGGCGCACATCGTCCAGAACAAATTGCCTGTCAAAAATATATCCGTGCGCTCCGCAGAAAAGCGAGCTGTGCTTTGTCCTGAAATCATAGCGGGCACATGGCGAGCGCAGCTCATTTTTAAATTCGCGCTGAAATATATGGGCATAAAGCTCGGCGGCCGATATCGGTTCGACGGCCATGTTGACGAGCTTCACTCGATTTTTAAGCGCAGTATCGATGTGTCCGTACAAAAAATCGAGGTTGTAGAGCTGAAAAACACTTCTGCTGTCGGTGAAGCACAGCGCAGTGAAGCCGGATTTTGACAAATACCGCAACAGCTCACCGCACTCGGCATTTTCATTTAGTCTGTAGAAGCCATCGCCGGCGCAAGTGTAAAACCGCGACAAATATTCTTTCCCCAGCTCTTCGAGCTTCTCTGCTCTTAGCATTGACGGCGCGGGATTAATCATGTCGTACACAAAGTTTTTCTTAAGACCCTTGCCATAAAGCCCCGGCAGCCGCACAATGAGGCTGTCATCGAAGTTCTCATCGACAAATTTTTCGAGCAGCAGCCTGTTTTTTCCGTATGCGTGCAGATTCTCCATATCCGTCAAAGTGTCTTCATCTGCGCCGTCGGGGGTTTTATATACATCAATTGTCGATATCAGCACGACCGATTTCGGCTTTATCAGTTTAATGTTCTCGATAGCATTCTCAATAACAGCCAAGTCCGCCTCGGGATTTGTGTTGGCGAGAAATTTCTGCGCTCCTATGCCGCAAAAGTAAAGGCGTGCGGGCGCCGTGCCATAAGCGTCTGCGATGTTCTTCGAATTGTATAAGGCGTCAAATCTGCCCTTCATGCAAAGATTCTGACCCACAAACCCTGTGTAGCCCACAATCGCATTCATCAGTACACCCTCGCTTAAAATTAGTCTTTTTGCGGTGTTTCTTTTAGCTGAAAGCGCTCCTTTTGTCACCGCACGCGCGCTTTGAAATCCTCTTTTTTATGCTTCAAGTTATTATTATACAATAATTGCTTTGTCGGCTGACTTTTTATTGTATATATGATATCATTATTAAACACCTCTTTGCAACAATCGCATGCCCCTGTCAGCCTCTTTCATTAAAAATCATTTCCCGAAAATTCTTTTTTTGCAATATGCTTGACAATGTGAAAAGCCTATGCTATACTTCAGTTGTATTTCAGATGTGCCAATTGATTCCGCATGTATTGTGTAAATCATTGAACGTTGGTGGTTTGCAAGAAATATGCGGGTTTTTTGCTTTACGGAATATAATCAAAATTTTTGGAGGCTTCATTAATGAACGGTACAGTCAAATGGTTTAACGCAGAAAAAGGTTACGGATTTATTTCCAACGACGACGGCTCCGAGGATGTCTTTGTGCATTTCTCGTCCATCATCTCCGAGGGATATAAATCACTCGCAGAGGGCCAGAAGGTAGCATTCGAGGTCGAGGCAGACCCGAAGAACCCCAGCAAACTTCGCGCGATTAACGTTATCCCTGCGTAACAATTTGCTAAAATGAGCTTTGCTTTGCGGCGAAGTTCAAATAAGGAAGTTGAAAAAGTCCCGACCATGATGGTCGGGACTTTTTTTGCCTTATATGACGCGAATGTGACTTTTCCCCGCCTTTTCGCAGCAAATACATGGATTTGCTGCCATGCGCGGTGCCAAAATCAGTTCAAAAAAGCGCCTCTGCGCCTGCTTGTCAATTAAGCATACGCACCGACGCTTTTGTTTGATTTGCCGCTCCCAAATCGCATTTGACACATTGCGTTCGATGCAATATGCTGCCGCAACTCACTGTATTTTTTGGGGATATCTCTTGTCCTTTTCGTCAATATCAAGTCCCAGCGTACCGCCTGGATTCATTATATTGTCGGGGTCAAAATGCTCCTTCAAGGCGCGTATCACCCCAAACTCGTTTTTACCCACCGAGCCTTCGAGCCATGGGCCAAACATTTTTCCAATCCCGTGGTGATGGCTCATCGACGCGCCTGCTTTTTGAATTGCGTCGAGAATCCCCGCATGGTAAGCGCGGTATTCCTCGGGATCCGACATCTTTGCCACAAAAATAAAGTACAGGTTGGCACCCTGCGGGTATACGTGCGACATATGCGTCATACAGACCGTGTTCGGGCGCGATTTGCAGTATGCCCTCACCTCGCTGTGAACCCTGCTCATATTGCTCCAGTTTACCGTGCACTCCATTGTGTCCGTCACTATGCCGAAATCCTGCATGGTGTCGCGCATATACGGGTCGTTGAAGCGTCCTTTTTCCCAAGCCTTTGTCACCGCACCGGTGAGGCTCATGCCTCCAAAGCTGTGCGCTACTTTTTTTGCGTGTCTCGCACAGTTTTTTGAAAACCCGCTCTCTCCGTTTGTATAACCTATATACAGGCACATCTCGCCCTCTTTGAAGCCGCGCAACTTAAATAGGTGTTTAAGCGGACTTTCGTCTACACCGTAGAGTCTCAGCATAATCTGTGTCTCCTCGGGGTCCGAGAGCCGAAAGACCGAGGGATACCCCGCCTCCGACTGCATGATTTCGCGCGCAGCTGACTGCGCCGTCTGCCAATCGCAAAACATAAATGAAAACCTTTTTATTGTCTCGGGCATGTGGCGAAAAACCTTCAGAGTCACGTGTGTGAGCACACCGAATGCGCCCTCTCCGCCCATCATAATCTGCCCGAGGTCGGGACCTGTGGCTTTACGGGGATACCTGTCTGTCTTGATTTTTCCAATCGGCGTGGCATATTCCTGCGCCAAAACGATGTCCGATATCGTGCCGTAATAGGTTGAGTTTTGCCCCGCTCCGCGCGTAACCGTCCACCCGCCGACGGACGAATACTCGAAGCTCTGCGGAAAGTGGCCGCAGGTATAGGCGCGCTTCGCCCCAAACAGGGACATCGCATTGTTGAGCGTGTCCTCCAGCTTTGGGCCGCTCATTCCCGCTTCTACCGTTATTGTCTGGTCAATTTCATTGAACTCCACCGTCTTGTTGAAGCGCAGTCTCATGTCGAGCGAGATTCCGCCTTTCATGCACTCGACGCCGCGAGTCACGGAGGAGCCGCCGCCATACACATAGAGCGGTATTTTATTTGCCGCGCAAAGTTCGACTATTTTTTCAATCTGCTCTTTTGTGTCGGGATAGACCACGACGTCGGGAACATTTTCGACAGTTTTGTTTCGCAGTCTCAGGATATCGTACATTGTTTTGCCATATGCTACCGAAAGCCGCGAATAATCGTCCGTGCGCACAAACTCATCGCCGACAATTTCTTTAAGCTCGCCTATCAGCTTTTCGGAGAGCTTTATGGGCAAATCGAAGCTCACATCCTCGAGTCCCAGATTCTCCTTGTACGTCTCAAAGAACTCGTCGCCCACGCCGAAGACCTCTTTGAGCATTTTGTAGAGCGTTTCCTTAGGCGGCTTTATTTGCCTCGGATCTCCCCATTTAAAAATAGAGCGGTAGGAATTTTCGGAAAATTCGCCATCTACCCATTTCGGTTCAAATTCTTTGTAGGGATGTGACATAACAAATGTCTCCTTTATAATTTCAATTCTTTGAGTATGCTGCTGGTTGCAATCACCGATACGCCGCTCTTTGCGACATCTTCAAGCACCTCTTCGCCACAAGCGACAGGTTTTCTCACAACGATTTTGCCAAGCTGCTCCATTGCAAGCCCGATGAGTTCCTTTGGAATCTCCCCGTTTGTTCTCACCGGAAGCACCGGCACTTGACAAAAAGACGTCCGCACGGTCGTGGTCAGACTTCGTGTAGGGTGAGTCAGCTCAGCTGCGGCAAACGCCTCTCCGCGCGCGCACAGGTTTCCGTTCACCTTGAGGCTGCCCATATCGCCCGAAACCGTCAGCTCACATCCGTTTGGACAAACAATACAAATCAGCTTTTTCATCAAAGCACCTCGCGAAGCATAAGCTTTATTTGACTCTTTTCATTCAGCTGCCATTTTGAAAAATCCACCTCTACTCGCTCCATCTCAGGCGGACGAAGCCTCATATACCGCTTTTTGAAAATTTCCTCACCGTCCGCAGTTATCAAAAAGTCTGTTTTTCCCCGTTCCTCGCGCGTGCGAAAAAACAAGACAGTATTGTTTGTTTTTGAGCTGAGGTTCAGCTTTTGGGGCACGGCATATAAGAGCTCCTGCGCCGCCTCGATATCGACGAGCTTTCTGGCGCCTCCCGTGAAAAGTGCAGCACTTTTCCCGGCCTCTTGGCCGCTTTCGGACACATAGTCGACAAGGTCATTTACATGCGAGGCATTTCCGCATACAAAGACACCATCTGCCATCGTCTCAAAGTTCTGGTCGACAGCAGGCCCCTTTGAACGCAAATCCACTGACAGCCCCAGAGTTTCTGCCAGCTCGTTTTCCGGGATAAGCCCAACCGACAAAATGAGCGCGTCGCACTCGACAAGCTCACGCGCACCGTCCAGCGGCTGCATCTTGTCGTCTACCGCGGCAATTTCGACACCTGTAAGGCGGCTATCACCAAAAACGCGCGTCACTGTTTTGCTTGTATACAGCGGTATATCAAAATCGTCCAGGCACTGCGAAATATTGCGCATAAGACCACTCGGCGCGCTCTTTGCCTCATATACTCCAACCACCTTCGCACCCTCAAGTGTCAAGCGGCGCGCCATAATCAGGCCGATATCACCCGAGCCTAAAATGACGCATTTTTCGGTCACCATTTTCCCCAGTATGTTTGTATAATACTGCGCCGAGCCCGCTGTAAATATTCCGGCAGGGCGCGTGCCGTGTATCGCAACCTGCTTTGCTGTGCGCTCACGGCAGCCGGTCGCCAACACGAGCGCATGAGCCGTCACCACACGAAGTCCGTCTCGGCCGACGAGCGTGACCTCAAAATCTTTGCCTGTTTTTTTAATTGAAGAAGCAAATGTCAGCACCGCAATCTCCATGCCGGAGCTTTGCGCCTCGTCAATAAAAATCTGGGCATATTCAGGACCCGACATTTTTTTACCAAAGCGCACAAGTCCAAAGCCGTCGTGCACACACTGCTTTAAGATTCCGCCTGGCCGCGCTTCCCGCTCGATGAGGATAACGCGCTTTCCCAGTCCGTGCGCGCTAAGTGCCGCCGCCATACCAGCAGGGCCGGCGCCTATGACCGCGACATCATATTCATTCCCATTCACAGCTTTGCAGCCCCCTTTGTGTCGCAGAAAACAATTTGGCTTCCATCCACGCTTTTTTTCACATTTTCCGGCGCAATATGCTTTTCCTTTGCTATAATCTGCAAAACCAGCGGTCCGCAAAAGCTTCCCTGACAGCGCCCCATTCCGGGTCTGACGCGCCTTTTGACGCCATCCACCGTGTCACATTCGACAGGTCTTCTCAGCGCATCGAGTATTTCGCCTTTGCTTATTTCCTCGCATCGGCACACAATTTCACCGTAATCCGGGTTCATCTTGATCATCTCCGCGCGTTTATCCGCCGAAAGTGACGCGAGACACGGAATCGGGGCTCTGCGCGGGTTAAAGCTCTCATTTTTCGAAACAGGCTTTATGCCTCGCAGCAGCTCAACCGCCATCGCGGCAACGTCGACACCGATTGCAGGTGCCGCAGTGAGCCCGGGCGACTGTATGCCGGCTGCGTGTACTATGTTTTTTGTAGAGCGACCGCATTCAATCACAAAATCCTCCTCATAGGTAGGTGCGCGCACCCCTGTAAAATATGTGATTATGTCAGACGCCGAGAGCAGGCTCACAGTGTTTTTTTGCTTGCCCATAACCGCCACGACACTTTCCTGCGATGTCGCATAGTTTTCCTTTTCAAATGTCTCAACGGCGTCCGGGCCAATCAAAAGATTTTGGTGGACAGTGGTCACAATGCCGCCGCCTTTTGTGTGCGTGTGTTTAAGGGCAGAAAGGTCAACCGTCGACACCGTGATGTGCGCCTTTGCGGATGCCTTTTTGTCCAATATTGTGTTTGTTCCTCTTCGCGGGTGTATCGAAAAAAAGCGGTCGCAGGCCATTGATGCCACTTCCTCTGAAAAAACGCCCGCTGCATTTATCACGACCTTAGGAAAAATCGTTCCCCTGTTCGTCTCCACGCTCACAATTTTGTTTTCAAAGACCTTCATGGAGAGAACGGCCGTGTCGAGCGACAGCCTTGCGCCGTTTTCCACCGCATTTTCCGCCAGCGCAATCGTCAAGCCATACGGACACACCATGCCGGCAGATGGAAAATTCAGCCCTCCACAGATTTTTTCATCCAGATTCGGCTCCATTCGGTGCAGCTGCTTGCCGCTCATGTACTCCACCGGCACACCCAGTCTGTCCCAGTGCGGCAATGCGAGTCTCACAAACGGCAGCAGCCATTTGTTTTTAAAGCACACCGTCTGTCCGTTTCTCAAAAAAGGCACGCCAAGCTCCGCGCAGAGCTTCCCAAACACAGCGTTGCCTCGGGCGTTGTACATCTGCTTTTTTTGCCCTTTTTTGAGGTCGATTCCCGGGTGAACACAGCCGTCATTTCGTGAGGAAGCCTGCATCGCGACGTCGTGCTCCTTTTCGGCTATCAGCACGCTCACATCATATCTCATCAGCTCGCGCGCAATAGCGCAGCCAATAACCCCGGCTCCGATTATAAGAAAATCCGGCTCGGCCTTGTCTTGCAGCTTATCGGAAAGCTGCGGCAGCTTCATTTTCGGTATTTCCACGCCGCGGCAGGTTATATCATTTATTACGTTTCTTTTTCCTCTTTTGTCGACCGCCATGTACCCTGCGCGCACCACATCGTCCCATTTGCCGACTTCCCCGCTCAGCACCGTGCACTCCCGCTCGACTGCGGCGAAAACTTTTCCGTCAAATTCTCTGTCCAGCCTTTTTTGCAGTGATTTAAGCGAAGGCATATCGTGTTCCCCCTTTGTCGGTCGGTTGACCGACTGTCTGTATATAACATATCATTCTCGCAAAATCAAGTCAAGACATTTTGTGTAAAAGCGACATGTTTTAATTGACAAGCCTCAAATTTTTGCTATACTAGGGTAATAAGAATTTTAAACGGAGGGTATTGATGGCAGCTCCTCTGAACAAAAATACCAAGGGCGTCATATTGCTGCAAACAAGCGAGCTGCTAAAGACCAAGCCCTTCAGCGACATAACTCTCGCAGACATTGCAGCGCAGTCCGGCATAAGCAAAGGCACGCTTTATTATTATTACAGCAGCAAAGATGATATTCTGTTTGACATAGCGGATTTACACCTGAACATGCTCTCCGACAGCCTGCTGCAATGGGCCGGGAACCGACAAAAGGACACATCTCTTCCGAGGCTTCTCAAATACACGCTGGAGCGCGGCGTGTTCAATGAGAGCGGCGGGCTTCGCCTTTACCTTATCGGAGCGGCGGTATCCGGTCACGAGCAGCTGCGTCAAAGACTTATTGAAAAGTACAAGTACTTTCGCGACACTCTTGCGGGGCTTATCAAAGAGCGCTGTAGGGATTCTGACGGTGTTTTTGAGGCATGGCTTTTGCTCACCGTTATGGACGGACTTCTCGTGCAGATACAGCTGGGAAACGAGAACTTTGACGCGGAGGATTTTATAGCAAAAACAGCCGCAATGCTCTGCAAAAATATTTAATTGGAAATTGAGGTTATAACAATGGCAGATTTTATCACTCACTCAACCTTTGCTGACGACATTCTCGAATATGCTCATTTTGACCTCAAGCAGCACTGTGCAAGGCACGCAAATCTCTTTCGTCTGGGTGCCCAAGGGCCCGATTTGTTTTTCTATTTTGAGATAAGGCGCCACAGCCTCAGCTATGGAAGAATCGGCTCGAATCTGCACAAGGCTCTTTCGGTTGAGGATGTTTTGTCAAAAGTCAGCGCGCTCAAGTCAACTGACAATGACTTTGGGGAGAAGATTGCTTTTCTTCTCGGCTTTGCGTGTCACCTGTCGCTGGACAGCTTTGTTCACCCCTACATAAAAGAGCGCGAACCGCAAATAGCGAAGCTCGAAAACTGTTCGAATCGATGCGCCCACATCAAGCTGGAAACCCAGTTTGAAGCATATCAATACGGCGAGCGCACGGGCAAAAAGCCAAGCGCGTTTAATTGGCACATGGATTTGCCTCTCAATGACCGTGAGCGGCAGATTGCAGCCGAGCTAATCGGTGAGCTGTCCGAGGTACTAAATGAAAAATACACCGACAAGGCCACCTGCGACAAGCTTCTCAGGTCACTTCCCCATCTCTATCGCATCTCTTTTGACAAGTGCCATGTCATGAGGGCGCTTTTCGACTTTGGCCGGCTGTTCTCGCGCCATGATTTCAGCTTGCGCTGGCACATCAAAAGGCCGCTCTGCACCCATATAAAGTATCCCGTGGCGCAGGAGGACTTGACAAAGCTCTCTATTTTATACGACGAGGCGCTTGTTGCGTTTTCTCGCCGCTTGGAATCATCCTTTTGAAGCTGCACAGCTTTTGCACAAAATGCGCATAAGGTACTGACTGGTTCTGTCGACTAATCTTAAAGCCGCAATCAAGATTCTCTTCGCCCCTTAAGCACCGGGAAAGAGAAGTTTGACTGCGGCTTTCGCTTTATTTTTTTATGTGTGGAAAATGCCGCGCGGCACTATTCTTTGATTTTCTTTGCAATGTACAAAAACGGCGTGTCGAAAACGGCGACAATCACCTTGATTGCGTAGGTTGTGAATATAAGTTCGAGCAAAACACCTTTTTCAAACACTCCTGCAAAGGCAAGCGTGGTAAACAGAGCCGAATCGACGATTTGAGACAGCCATGTCGCCGCATTGTTTCGCACCCACAGCCATTTATCCGATGGCAGGACTTTCTTGATTGCGGCATATAAATAGGTATCGAGCAGATTGGATATCAGGTAAGACACAAGGCTCGCAACGCATATGCGCGGCATAATATCAAAAATCGTGTGCATACTTGCACTGACAAAATCCGTACTGTTTGGCGTATACAGCAAGCTGAGCTGCACACACGCGACAAATGCCAGCATCGATGCAAAGCCGATCCACACGCCCTTTCGGCTCTCTTTTGCGCCGTGCTTCTCGCTCAGTATATCTGTGGCAAGGAAAACCGTGCCGTAAATTACATTTCCCAGCGTCACTGACATCCCGAAAATATCGACACATTTTGCGACCTCGATATTCGCAATAATAGTTGCTATCGCAATCCAGACATACAGCCCGGTCTTTTTGAAAAGCGCGTAAAAAACGATTATCCCCGTAAAATTCGCGACAAGCGTGATAAAAAATAGAATTTCATTGCTCATAGTTTGCTCCTTTTGTTAAGGCAGGTGGGAGTACTGCTCTTTCTCTTTTTTTTGCCATTGATAAGACTAGCGGAAATTCTCCTGCATGTCAATAGCGCGCAGGGTTTGGCTGCACAACAGAGCATTCTGCAATTTATGCCATCTTCCAAACCGGCTGCGCGAGTGGGTGGGCGACAATCGCCGTTATTTATGCCTTAGCAAGAGGGTTTTGCTGTGTTCTGCCGCCTAATCGATGTTGTTCCCCTGCCATCTCTTATTGTGCGAAAAATGACCTTGTGCTAAAATAGTACAGGAAACATAGGGGCTGAGCACAACGCGTATTTCTGTCATTATGGGAGAGCTCGGCGAGTGAAAAATGACAAATCAAATCATTTTTCTCATCCCTATACAAGTTAAAGAGTGGAGTGGAGAATCGAAAATGGATGTTGAAAAGCTCTTAAAGAAAATGACACTTTTCGAAAAGGCGACTCTCTGCATGGGCTTTGATATGTGGCACACCGCCGCGATTGAGCGTCTTGGAATACCTTCGGTGACGCTTTCGGACGGGCCGCACGGTCTGCGCAGGATGGCGGATGCAACAGAGCTTTCCGTCAGCAAAAGCGAAAAGGCCACCTGTTTCCCGGCCGCTGCCCTGTCCTCCTGCTCGTTTGACCGCGCGCTCATCAAGCGTTTGGGCGCGGCAATCGCCGATGAGGCCACAGAGCAGGGCGTCGACATTGTCCTGGGCCCCGCGATTAACATAAAGCGCTCGCCCCTGTGCGGGAGAAATTTTGAATATGTCTCAGAGGACCCATATGTCGCCGCACAGTTTGCACAAAGCTGGATAGACGGTCTTCAGGAACGCGGCGTCGGGTGCAGCCTAAAGCACTTTGCCGTGAACAATCAGGAGACTCTTCGCATGACTGTCGACGCAGTTGTGGACGAGCGCGCACTGCGCGAGATTTATCTGTCGGCGTTTGAATATGCGGTAAAGCGCTGCTCACCTTATTCGCTCATGTCAAGCTACAACATGGTCAACGGTCAGCAAGTTTCCGATGGCGGCTATCTGTGCCAAACGATTTTGCGCGGCGAATGGGGCTATGACGGCCTTGTGATGAGCGACTGGACGGCCGTAAATGACCGCGTAAGAGGTGTTGCGGGGGGCTGTGACTTGGAGATGCCCTACAGCGGACAATATCACACAGAGCAAATTGTCGCGGCAGTAAAGGACGGCACTCTCGACGGTGAGCTTCTCGACTGCGCGGCGAGAAGAGTTCTCCGCCTTGTAAATCGCTGCATTACCTCAAAAAAGCTAAACCATCCATATTCCCACAAGGAACACGACGAGCTGGCTTATGAAATAGCGGCAAACTCCATGGTGCTTTTGAAAAATGACGGCATTCTCCCGCTGGCAAAGGGCAAGAAGCTCGCGTTCATCGGCGGCTTCTTTGAGAAAATGAGAATACAGGGCGGCGGCAGCAGCCACATCAACCCGACAATGACCTCCTGCGCCTTGGAATGCTTCAAGGACAACGGCTTTGACCTCGAGTATTCAAAGGGGTTCGATGCCATGTGTCCGAAAACCAACAGACGGCTTCTCTCTCGAGCCGCAGCCTGCGCAAGGCGTGCCGACATCGCGGTTGTCATTGTAGGTCTCGCCGAATCCCAGGACTTTGAGGGAATAGACAGACAAAGCACAGAGCTTCCCGATGCGTGCAAAGAGCTTGCAAAATGTGTCTTGGCCGCCAACCCGAACACCGTTTTCCTTGTCCAGAGCGGCAGTGCCGTGGCCATGCCTTTTTCAGACAGTGCCCGTGCCATTTTGTACACATCTGTCACAGGACAAGGCGGCGCGCGGGCAATTGCCGACATCATATTTGGCAAGGTCAATCCCAGCGGCAAACTGACGGAGACTTTCCCTATAAAAACTGACGATACTCCGTGCTATGACTCTTTTCCCGGTGGAAACAAGAGTGTCTATTATAAGGAGAGCATTTTTGTGGGCTACCGCTATTATGACACATTTAAAAAGGATGTCCTGTATCCATTCGGCTATGGCCTGTCCTATACAAGCTTTGAGTACTCCTCGCTAACGCTCACGGATATGCTCAAAACAGACGGGAGGCTGCGCGTCAGCTTTATGCTCAAAAACACCGGCAGCTGTGCGGGCAAAGAAGTCGCGCAGGTTTATGTTTCCCACAAAAGCGACAAATACATTTGTGTCGACAAGCAGCTTCGCGGTTTCGAAAAGGTGCATCTCATGCCCGGCGAATCAAAAGCCGTGGAAATAGTGCTTTGCGCAGATGCCTTTTCGCACTGGGACAAAGAGCATGGTTTTTGCATAGACAGCGGCATCTACACCGTTCTGGTCGGGGCAAGCAGCAGGGATACCCCGCTTGAAGCATCCGTCAAAATAGATGGCATTGAGGTGACACCTCAAAAGATTCCCGCAAATTACCGTGAGGGGGGCGGCGACTTCACGGACAGCCAATTTGCCGAGCTGTGCGGGCACGCGCTTTCGCCTCTTTCAGTCAAGGTTTCGCGTCCCTTTGACGAAAACACGCCCCTGTGTCAAGTGCGAAAAACAGCCGGCGGCAAGCTCCTTTATCACATGCTTAAAAAGGCAGCTGCGGCCGGAAACCCCGGCAAAGACGCCGCTTCATCGAGAAAATGCATGGTGCAAGCTGCCGGAAACAATCCGCTGCGTTCACTCGCCTCTATGAATGGCGGACTTATGACCGCCGCTGCTGCAAAGCACCTCGCCGCATTGGTGAACGGCCACTTGCTTCGCGGCGCACGTGGCCTTTTGCACAGCATGAAAAACGACAAATAACAGCTCTTTTACTGCAAATCTTCACTTTCTGCCGTATGCAATGGGTTTTTACGGTGCTTTTCTCTTATCCTATGCGACTAAAAGCCGATTTCGCCGCAAATTTCGACATACTTCGCTTAAAAAATGAAAATTATGAAAGTATTGCTCGTTTTTTGCAGAAAATGTTGCTTAAAGTGTCAAAATATTTTATAATAAAATAGCTTTAAATGTAATATCAAGGCAAAATACGCCGATAAATCACATGACCTGAAATCAAATAAAGGAGAATTCAAGATGTTTAGACTTTTTAGAAAAAACAATAAAGGCTTCACACTTGTCGAAGTTATCGTGGTTCTCGTAATACTCGCTATACTTGCGGCAATTATGATACCTACAATGACCGGTTGGATTGACAAGGCAAATGAAAAAACGGGACTTGTAAAAGCCCGCAACGTGCTGCTTGCAGCTCAGACAATCGTGTCGGAGGCGTACGGTGAAAAAACAGACCCCTCCAATATGCGTCAGGATATAATGGAGCTTGCCGAGATACGAGCCGACGACTCGGGCTATAAGGCGGAGATTCATTATGACAAGGCGACCCACAAGGTTTGCTTCATTTTGTGTGAGTTTGACTCGCACAAGTATCTCTATTACATACACGGGAATCCTCCTGTCTACGGCTTTGCGGTTGACCCAAAAACCACTCCCACCGACAAACACCAAGTTATATTCTAAATTTATAGGTTGCCGTAGGCTGTGCCGTCCCATTCGGGGCGGCACAGCCTATAAGCAAGGATTTTTCCGATTAACCGCAAGGATGTAACAGATGGCTTATATTTTACAGGATGCTCTGATATACGGCTATTTCTTTTTGGTCGGCTCTTGCTTTGGCAGCTTTGTAAATGTCGTAATCTACAGGGTGCCCCGCAAAATTTCCATAGTAAAGGGCCGCTCTTTTTGCCCAAAGTGTGGGCATCCGCTGACAGCGCTCGACCTTTTCCCCGTATTCAGTTGGCTTTTTCTTTGCCGCAAGTGCCGATACTGCAAGGCCCCCATCTCCGCGCGCTATCCGCAAGTCGAGCTGCTCGGCGGAATTTTCGCGGTTTTGTGCGTATGGCAAGGCGGTATGGAGGTTTCCGATATCTTTGAATTCGCGGCAATCTGCGCTATAATTGCAATTGCTTTTATTGATGCGGACACCATGGAAATTCCAAATGGACTCATCCTTTTTTTGGCGGCTGTTGCCGCTTTCTTTCCTTTTCTTGACACAGGTGTCAGTCTGACCTCTAGGATTATCGGTTTTGTTTGTATAAGCCTGCCAATGTTTTTGCTCACGATGCTGATACCAGGATGCTTTGGCGGAGGCGACATAAAGCTGATTGCCGTCTCGGGCTTTATACTCGGCTGGGAAATGACGCTGCTCGCATCATTTGTCGCAATACTGTTGGGCGGCGGCTATGCCGTCTATCTTCTGGCGGCAAAAAAAGCCGTGCGCAAAACGCAGTTCGCCTTTGGACCATTTCTTTGCGCAGGAATTATTGTCTCAATGTTTTTTGGAAGCAACATTTTATCTTTTTATCTCGGTTTATTCAAATAATGCTTTATAGCAGGGTGAAATCTTATGCCAACTTATCATTACCGCGCGTCCACCGCCACAGGAAAAATCAAAAAAGGCAAGCACGAGTCATATGATGAAAATCTGCTGCGCGAGCAGCTCTCGTCGAACGGCCTGCATCTTTTGGATTTTTCGGTGTCCGACGATGAAACACAGGACAAAAAGCTCAAAACTGTTGAAATCGCCGAGTTTTGTCGCCAGCTTTCCGCAATGCTTTCGGCAGGCGTGCCATTAATTCGATCGGTAAAAATCATGCTCGGACGCGATATGAACAGCCGCGTTCGGTCAGTTTATACAAGTATATATTCAGCCCTTCAGCGCGGAGAACCGCTGTCCTCGGCGCTTGAAACAAACGGCAGCTTCCCCTCTCTGCTCGTCAACGCTTTTCGAGCCAGCGAGTCAAGCGGCCAAATGGACAAGACTGCGGCGCGCATGGCAATTCAGTATGAAAAGGAACACCGCCTGAATTCACGGATTAAAAGTGCGGCGTTTTATCCGCTGATTTTGTTATGCCTGACCGTAATCATCGTGCTGCTCGTTTTCAATTTTGTGCTTCCGCGCTTTTTTACGCTTTTTGAGGGCATCGAATTGCCGGGACCGACGCGATTTGTCCTGGCCATCAGCAACGCTCTGCGCGATTATGGCACTGTCATACTCATCGCCATTTTGGCGTTTGTCCTCGGGATAAGCTTTCTCATCCGCATTCCCGCCGTCAAGCTCTTTCTTGACAAGCTAAAGCTCTCTCTGCCCGTGGTCGGCAAGCTCCTCAAAGTCATATACACATCGCGCTTTGCGAGAACACTCAGCGCCCTCTATTCAAGCGGGCTGACCATTCTAAACGCTCTTCAATGCACAAGAGACACTATTGGCAACACATATATAGCCTCACAGTTCGACTTTTTGCTGTCCGAGGTAAGCAACGGCGAATCGCTGTCCAATGCAATTTCCAAAGTCGATGGCTTTGACACAAAGCTCGCCTCCACCATCGCAATCGGCGAGGAATCCGGAAATCTCGACTATATGCTGACCTCGATTGCCGAGTCCTTCGACTATGATTCAGAACAGGCGATGACACGGCTGACCGCACTGGTAGAACCTATAATGATAATCATCATGGCTGTGATAATAGGGTTTGTAATGATATCGGTCATGCTGCCCATTCTCTCCTTGTACAGCAATCTCGGCGAGGGCTACGGCCTCTGATTTTAATGTGAAAGGCGCAAAGTATGAAAACAACAGTCTATATTTCAAGCAGCTGCATTCAAGCCGTCTGCGGAAATTGCTCTAAAGGCGGCTTTAAGGCCTTGTCTTGGCACAGCGCAAAGCTCCGTCCCGATGCTGTTGTAAACGGTGTCGTCATAAACGAATCCGCTGTCAAATCCGGCTTCGATGAATTGAAAGCTAAGCTGGGTGCGAAGGCATTTTCCAAAGTTAACATCGTTGTGGACAGCGTCAGCGTTTTGACAAAGAAAATCCAGACGCCGTCGCTCTCGCGGGATAATATGCTCAAATTTGTCGAGAGCGAATTTGCCGATGTGAGCGATGTCCGCGACGCTCTTCTGTATGACTACATGCCGCTTGGAGGCAAGGGTGCGGGCTTTGTTCTTGCAAGTGCGGCGGAAAAATCCTTTATTGAGGGCTATGTAAATCTGTTTCGAGAGCTTGACATCAAAATCGAGTCCATCGATGTGGCGGCAGCCTCAGTCGTAAGGTTGGCGAAAACAAAAGATATTCGCAGCAAGACCTGCATTCTGGCCGCGCTCGACACAAACAGCGTCAATCTGGCACTTTTTGTCGGCGGCGACCTCAAGATATTCAATCACGCCAGATTCTATTCCACTTTTGGCTCCGGGGAATTTGCAAATGAAATAACCCAGCTTATTTCCTCGCTCTCTCAGTTCAATGCCGCGCAAAAAACCGGTGCGGATATTTCAGACGTATATTTTGCCGGAAGCACAGTCGGCGATGGGTCTTCGGAGATAGTCTCACTTTGTGAATATGTGACGATGTCACTGCAAATCAGAACACAGCTATTCCCACAGTGCGCCGAGATTTCAACTGATGCCAAAACTGCCTTTCCAACGGCTCAATATTTCTATTGTGCCGGAAATCTGCTGGGATATTGAGGTGCGATATGAATAGAATGGCGTCAAAAAGAATTGATTTTTACAGTGCCTACAACAAAAAGCCGGCAATGTCAGGCAAAAAACAAAAAAAGCTGAAGCTGCTCGCACCTCTCATCGCTCTCCTCGCCGTGTTCTGCGTGATTCTCGGCGGCTTTTTCATAAAGCTCTGTGTAAACAAATCGCGCCTGAGCGAGGAGTTGTCGTATGCAAGTGACCCGTCGGTCATTGCAAAATATGATGATTACAAGAAGCTTGACGCAAAGAAAACAGATTTGTTGGTCAAGCTCGATACAATGCGCACCACTCGACAGGCACTCTCAACCTTTCCCGCCATCGACAGCAAGCTTTTTGAAAAAGTCGAAGCCTCCTGCGGCAAAACGATTGTGGAGTCTTACGAATACACCGAAGAGACAGCTGTTTTTCAAATATTGGGAAGCTCCGCCGGCGTCGAGAACGTGGCAAATTTTGCTCAGAAGCTCGAGCAGCTGGGCATATTTGACAACATCGGATACACCGGCTACTTCAAGGGCGGCGCAGACGGCCCATATCAGTTTACCATCAGCTGCATATGCAAGGGCTCGGAAATTTCGAAGGACGGTAATGCAAAATGAGTCTGACAAAACGCGAAAAGAAACTGCTCTATTTCCTCGCACTGTTTTTGCTCGTCACCGGGTTTCTTCTGGGAATTAATCTGCTCATAGCCAAAAATGACGAGATAAGCGTCAGCCTCGATGAAGCCTCGGCTGTAAGCGCAGAAATGCGCGCGGGCTGTGAGAGTCTCGATTCTCTAAAATCCTCGCTGCCGCCGCTGGAAGCAGAAGTGAATGATGTTTTTCTCGGCTTTTATCCGACAATGCGCAGCTTTGACATAGACCGCGAAATAACCTCCGTGGCCACATCCTCCGGTCTTCTGCCGATAGAACTGATTATTTCAGATCCGGAAGAGACAACGGTGTCGGCTTTTGCCCCATCCGAGTTTTTGGCAAGCGCGCCGATTTCAATGACCCGCGTCACACTTGCCTGCTCCGGAACACACAGTCAGTTTCTTGCATTTATAGACGCTATGGCGGCAAACAAGTCACTGCGCGTCACAAGCTTCTCCACCACTCAAAGCAACGATGAGTCGACAAGTAATTTCACGTTTGACATTTTCGTCTATATGTTCGATGCGTAAAGACCCGGAGGATAATGATGAGTAGAAATGCCATCAAGGACAAAAACGGCTCGGCAATAATCTGGTCCGTCATCGTTCTCGCAATGCTGACGGCTTTTGTCGTCGCAGCTCTGACAATCGCATATTCCTACCATCAGCGCAGTCTTCGATATTATGAAGACAGGCAGGCATATTTCACTTCAAGGAGCGCCGCGGTTTCTCTGGCAAAAAAACTGGTCAGCGAGGACGCGCTTCTGATGCCGAAGAAGGTCGGAGACACAATCAATTCCGACATCTCATTTCCGCCGGAAATGGGAAAATGCACGGCTCAGATAAAGCGCGTCTCCGACGATGTCATCACAGTCACTGCCACGACCAAATATTTGGAGCAGACAGCCTCCTTTACAGCAAGGGTCACTCGAATGTATGCAGAGGTCTACAACTTTTCCGGTGGCCTTTACACGCGCAATCTTGCCCCAAACTCCGCTTTTGCCGTACAAGGGGATATCTATCTCTATGACAGCACCGCGGCTCAGCTTTCCGCGCGTGTCAGCGGGAATTTTTTCTCAATCGACATGCCGCTCAGCCTTTATTCCGCAGGCTATGTAAGCGGCAGCATCCTGTCAGATTCCGTGACCTTTGTCGGCTCTTTGCAAAAACTTCCCCAGTCCATAGTCGCGAGGAGAATTGTAAACGTGCCGTCATCCGTCATGCGCTCGACGGTGGACTCGATAACAAATGTGATTGACCCCGTGACAGTGCCCGACGTAAAATATGATTTCGATTCCGGACCCAACCAGTACCTCATCGGTGCGTCTGTTGAAAAGGAATTTATTGTGGATTCTTCGCCCTCTGCCGATGGGTACTACCTCATCTCAAAGCTCGCTGCACAGGAGCTGACTATCGAAAAGCTCACATCGACCGGTTCTGGCACTGTGTATGTCTGTGTCAACTCGGACGTCACCCTAAACATAGAATCGTTCAACCTTGCAAAGGACTCAAAAATTGTCTTTGTTCTCCGCGACAACGCAACGCTCAATTTAAAAGCAAAGAACGAGGATGTGAAGCTGTCCGTTTATGGGACGGACAAATCCTCTGTATCGTGCGAATCCATGACGGTCACAGGCGACATATACACAGGCACCTTTAGTGCCGACAACGGGTTTCTTCTTGCAACTGAGGCACCTGCTGCCGCCTCAAAGCTGCTTCCTGCCGGATACGTACTCTCAAAATACACGAAAGGTGCCGATTAGATATCTTGAAAAAGCTGACATGTAAAAAAGGCATGACGTTGGTTGAAGTCATCGTTTCCATCGCTATTGTTTCGATAGTCTCCGTGATGATGGCCACCGGCTTTCTGACAGTTGCGTCGCTCATTCGGCGCGGACAGGACTTGCACAATGCCGCGCAGCAGCTGACCTCAAAAGTCGAAAATGCGACTGTTTCTGACCCAGGCATTGACAAAAATATCATTTTTTCTTGTGACAACGGCAAAAACGTATCTATCAAAGGCCGTGTTATAGAGTTCGTAGACGACAGCACAGGCGTGTGCTACAACATTTTTGTGCCATATTGACAGGGCCTTGCGGCCGTCTGTGGAAAGGCGGGTATTCATTGAAGCTTAATAAAAAAGGCATGACGCTGGTAGAGACAATAGTCACACTCGCACTCATCTCTCTCGTCTTCGCCATTACTGCGGCTATGATTTTGTCCGGAAGCAATTTTTTTGGACACAGTGTTCAGACTAACATAGAGAAATATGTCGGCGATGCTGTTTACCGTTTCATCGAGGACAGGCTGACATATGCCACGCATGTCAAAATTGCCGACAACGGCACTGCCAACACATATACCGAGGCCATCACCGTCGAAGACGGCAAGCTCATGTATTTACAATCTTCGCCGAGCTTTGAGGATTTGTATGGCGAGGAATTCTACCGCGGACACCGCATCGAGATACATGTCGGCACAGACGCCGAAAAAAAGCAGCTTCACGTTGAAGTTCTCGTCTATTTTTCCACAGAAACACGCCCCACCTATCGCACAGGCTCAACTTTCAAGCTTGTCAACATGGGACTCGACGAAAATTATATCGATGGCGACACCGCCGACAAAACCAATCCTGTTATTATGTTCGACAGCAATGACCTCCCGCTTGGCGGCTCACTCGACGATGCGGTTGCCAATGAAATGCTGCACCGCACATATATTCTAAACTCACAGTACAAGCTTCTTCTCAGCGACTACAAAAATGCCAAATACAACAGCCCAGAGTGGAAAGCAGCAAGACAGCGGATTATGAACACCTATGGCATTTCGAACACAACTCCGACGCGCGACAACTTTTACACGCTGCTGCTCAAAAAATATGGCGGCGCGTATCCGCTCTTCGATAAGACAAAGCTGGAGCCGTTAAAGCTTGTTGGGACAAAAGAGGCTGACTCTCTTTACAGCGCACTTTCAAATATGACAACGCTCTCTGTCAGGCCATACTATTTCACCGCGGGCGGCCTCATCACAGACACTGTATTTTATGCGGTGAGGGACAGCTCCTCAAATGACCAGTGGAAAGCAAGGCTTGTTTATCATTCAGGACAAAATTGCTGGTATGCCTACTGCAAACCGATTGGAAATACTTTTGACACTTATCCGATGCAAAACGTATATCAAAGCCCGGACTCGAAAGACATGCAAAAGGAACTCGAAAGCGGCAATTACTGGATAAAGCTTGGCTGATAAATCTTATTTTAGGTGGTGCAATATTATGAAACACATTCCCATCGGTGAGGTTCTCAAGGAATGCGGCTATATAACCGATGAACAGGTGCAAAAAGCCCTCGCGCAGCAAAAGCAGAATGGAAAAAGGCTCGGGCAAGTTCTTGTTGACCTCGGCTTTGTGTCCGAGCGTCAGGTTCTTGAGGCTCTGTCTCAAAAGCTAGGATATAAATATGTGAATATAGAGACAATAAATGTGGATATCAACGCCGTGAGGCTTGTGCCGCGGCAGCTTGCCATAAAATACAATCTCATTGCGGTAAAGACAAGCGCATCTCTGCTCACCGTTGTCATGAGCGATCCCCTCAATTTCTATGCTGTTGAAGATGTGCGCCAAATATCGGGAATGCCTCTCGAAATCGTGCTTTGTGAGCGGGACAGGATTTCAACCGCCATAAATACCTACTATGCAGAAGTGGAGGCCAAGGATCAGGTGCTCAGCGCAAGCAAGACATCTTTTCCACTCTCTGTGCAACCACTCAATCTTGACTCTGACAGCGAAGAAACCGAGGATGCGGGCGTCGTGAAGCTGCTCAACAGTCTGCTGAATCAGGGCTTCAATTCCGGCGCCAGCGACATACACATAGAACCGCTCGAGGACCGCACGCTTGTGCGCATCCGAATTGACGGTGTTATTGTAGACTATGTGACACTTCCGCGTTCAATACACCAGACTCTGATAGCGCGTGTGAAAATTATGTCCTCGCTCGATATCGCCGAACGGCGCCTACCTCAGGACGGTCACTTTCGCGCCAGAATTGACAGCAACGATATAAACGTCCGCACCTCGGTCATTCCGACGGTGTACGGAGAAAAAGCGGTGCTGCGCTTTCTCTCAACAAACAGCCCCATAGACAACGCTTCACATTTTGGAATGGACGAAGAAAACTACAGCAAAACAGAGCGAATGCTCAAAGCCCCTCATGGAATAATATATCTCACCGGTCCAACCGGCTCGGGCAAGACAACCACACTATATATGATTCTCGAGGAATTTGCCAAAAAGCAATTCAATATTTCGACAATCGAGGATCCCGTTGAGCGCAATTTAAGCAGGGTCAATCAAATGCAGGTGAACAATGTGTCCGGTCTGACCTTTGAAACCGGTCTGCGCTCACTTTTGCGCCAGGATCCTGACATTATAATGGTCGGGGAAACGCGCGATGCCGAGACGGCTTCTATTTCCGTGCGCGCGGCCATAACAGGACATCTCGTCTTTTCCACTTTGCACACAAACGACGCCGTGTCCTCAATTGTTCGTCTCAAGGACATGGGGCTTCCCGCATACATGGTGGCAAGCTCTGTCGTCGGAATTGTTGCGCAACGGCTTGTTCGCAAAATATGCCCATACTGCAAGGAGGAATACACGCCCGATGAAACCGAGCGCGAGTTTCTCGACGATGACATAAAGAAAGCTTTTCGCGGCAAGGGCTGCAACTATTGCAAAAATACAGGCTACAAAGGGCGCATCGCCATACATGAAGTGCTCATAGGAAACCGCGATATACGCAGAATGATTACAAACGGTGAATCTACCGATACCATAGCGGATTATGCCAAAGAAAAACAGGGTATGCGCACCTTGCGGGAGTCTGTGCTCGACCTTGTGAGGGCGGGTACGACCTCTGTTGAAGAGCTTATCAAAGTTACATATTCCGTCGAATAGAGAGGTGCTCTTTTGGGAACAAGTATTGACGATATCGTCATAAAAGCGCGCGGACTTGGCTGCTCGGACATTCATTTTACGGTTGGAAAGCCGTGTCTCTTTCGCAGAAACGGTCTTTTGGAGTCCTCCGGGTTCACCATGACACCCGAAGAAACTCAACAGCTTATATTCTCAATTTGCAGTGAAGCGCAAAAATTACGTGTGCTTGGCGGGGCTGATTTGGATTTTGCCTTTGTGACCTCAGCTTTTCGCCAGCGCGCCAATATTTTTCACCAACAGGGCTTGCTTGCCTGCGCAGTTCGGCTGCTCAGTGACACAATCCCCTCCATTGCACAGCTGGGACTGCCGCCGATAGTAACCTCTTTGGCAGATCAGCCGCGCGGACTTGTTCTTGTCACCGGACCAACAGGCAGCGGAAAATCCACCACTCTCGCCGCAATGATAGATCACATCAATTCCAAAAAAGCCGTCCACATCCTCACAATTGAGGATCCTGTCGAATATCTTCACTTCGACAAGCTTTCGCGCATCCATCAGCGAGAACTCGGGCATGACGTCGGTTCCTTTGCCGAAGCACTTCGCTCTTCCCTGCGTGAGGACCCGGACGTCATACTCGTCGGGGAAATGAGGGATTTTGAGACGATTTCGGCCGCGGTCACAGCCGCCGAAACGGGACACCTTGTCTTGTCAACACTGCACACCACCGGCGCTTCTCAAACTATTGACCGCATTGTCGATGTCTGCCCGCCGCAATCTCAACAGCAGATGCGCATTCAGCTTTCAACCATTTTAAAGGGTGTTGTGACTCAGGCTCTCATCCCTACTGCGGACGGCCTCGGACGCGCTGTCGCCACTGAGATTTTGCTCGGTTCCGACGCAGTTCTCAATTTGATACGCGAGAGCAAAAGCTATCAGCTCACAAGCTGTATGCAGTCAGGCGGTGCACTCGGAATGCACACTTTTGACAGCGATCTTTCGCGTCTTGTCCGCGAAAAGCGCATTACGAAGCAAATGGCGCTCAACTGGGCATTTTCGCCGCGCGACCTCAATATCTAACACCCACTTTTTTCATAATAAGCCTGCAACACGGCCGTCCCAAATTTTATTTTGCGCTTTTGAGTATTTTGCCTTAATTGCTGCCGAATGCCCTAAACCCGCGGCCGTCAAATTTTTTCTGCTTTGACTTTTTAATGCGTCCCCCACCTTCACATTGCGGCTGTCGCGCCAATGTCGGACTGACATTTTAAGAGACACTTAAGCGCTTGCTTTACGTGCATTTTATTTGGAAATCACAAACTTTAAAAGTGCGCAGGGATATTTCCCTGCGCACTTTTATAAATATTCTTCTTTTATTCTTCGCCTCAACCAATTTAGCGACAGCCAAAAGCTGCTATGCACTCTTTTTGCCGAGCGATGACCACCATTTAAATGTCATTGGCCAAACAATTCCACCGACAATCACCACTGTAAAATACCGCACGGCATCTGCGACGGCGCTCCCGCCAAGCAGAGCATACAACGGCTGTTTTAGCAATGTTTTGACGGCGAGTATTATGGCAAGCCCGAGTACAAATTTCAATATTTGCGCCCACCACACGGCTTTTGTCGAGAATTTTATATATCTCCTGTCCACCCACATGACCACAATCATCCCTAAAAAGCTTCCCATCAGAGTAAACGCCGTTTTTAAGCCTGCGGCATCGACCTCGGCAATGTTCGCCGCCGTTTTTGGCGCAAACAATAAATAGGCTAGAAGCGAAGCACACAGCGCCGTCCCGACTAGCGTGTAGAGCATATATTCAAGCTTTTGCGACGGTTCTCTTTTATAGAAAAAATAAAAAATCACAGTCAGCAAAAGACCGATTGCAAGCGAAACACCGACATCAAGGGGCGTGTGGACACCGAGATACATTCTGGAAAATCCGGTCAACAGCACAAGAAAAGCGCAAAGAGCCGTCACAGCTTTTCTTTTTTTCCAAATCGCGATACCGCCAAATAAGCTAGCAGCACCCTGCGTATGGCCGCTTGGAAAAGAATATCCTCCGGCTCCTGCGCGAGCAGACTCGACGATTGTAAATTGTGGGTCAATAATCCATGGCCTGGGAATGCAAAAAACCGCTTTGAGAAGCTGATTTATGACATTTCCCGAAAGGCCCAGAAACAGCAGCCTTATCCCCCATTTTTTGTCAACACACCACAGCACAAACAGTACAATTACTAGAAACACCGCTTCATCGCCAAGGTACGTCACCACCGCCATGATTTTGTCAAAAAATGCGGTTCTTATGCCCTCCAAAGCTCTCAATATCTCCATAGTACACCTCATTTGATTTCAATAATTTCAGTTTGCCACATAAAGCGATAAAGGTCAACAAAAAATAGATTCTGTCTGCAATTGGTGTCGAGTTTTTGTTTACGTTTTGTTTTTTTGTGATTTTAATATACTTATAGTTGTATGCCGCCGTTTTGTCCTTTCGGCGCTCTTCGCTCTTGACTTTGTCATAGCTTTGCGCCGCTGCCGACTGTCGCTTCGAGACAGATATTATGGTATACTAATATATATCAGACGTGTGCCGTGCTCAATTTAACGGCAAATTATTCCTTTGCGAAACTATGTTTTTTGCACTTTTAACAATTTTTTCAGAGGTGAACTGATGAACATAAATCATATGCGCTATGCGGTTGAAGTCGCAAAGACAGGTTCTATCACTCAGGCGGCGGAAAGTCTATACATGAGCCAGCCTAATCTGAGCAAGGCTTTGAAGGAATTTGAGCTTTCCCTGGGCTTTGCGATTTTCAAGCGAACACCGCGCGGAATTGAGCCGACAAAGCGCGGCGCCGAATTTATTGTGAGTGCGAAAACTCTTCTCGGCCAAATCGATGATATGGAGTCAACCTACTCACCCTCAAAAACAGGTCTGCTGTTCTCAATTGCTGCCCCTTTTGCGAGTTATGTTGCCTCGGCTATATCCGCCTTTGCAAATTGTCTGACCTTTGACCGATACAGGCTTAATTTTTCCGAATTTCCGGCAGATGAGGTTATTTCATGCGTGGAAAATGCAGAGGTAACCCTCGGAATAATTCGATGCTTTGCCCGCGATGAAATGGCAATTTGCTCAGCGCTTGCCGCAAAAGGAATCTACTGCAAGACACTTTTTCATTTTCACGAAAGACCGATTGCCTCAAAGCGACACCCTCTCGCCGGCAAAGGCGCGGTAGCCTCCGAGGAGCTTCTTGATTTTGTCGAAATCGCAAATGACAACCTCGCCTTAGCTGTGCCCAACGCAAAGCAAAGCGCATCGGTGGCTCGGGAAAACAGGCAAATTTCTGTTCGCTCTTCAGGAAGCCAATTTGAGCTGCTAAGAAATATTGACGGCGCTTATATGTTCTCCTCCCCTCTGCCTCAAGAGATGATGGACAAATATGGCCTGACCGCGCTGAGCTGCAAAACAGAAAGAAGCGTCTATTGTGACATTCTCATAAGTTTGAAAAACCACACGCTCTCCGACAATGAAACACTCTTCATCGAACTTCTCGAACAAATCATTTTTGAAATGAATATTTAACACGCCGATTTTGGCAATGGCTTGCCATGCAGCTTTTTGTCATTTTAAAGCATCTCACTTTTGCACAGCCCACCTATTGCCTCTTTTTTTCATTATCGTTCTAATCATATCGATAAATATATACCGATATGATTTTTTTATATTACCGCATATTGATACAATATGTTAAACTTTTAACGATATAAGGAGCGCGATATCCCGAGAAAGGAGCATGCTATGAATTGCACGTCTGTCGGAAAACGCACTCTCGTTAGACTTCCCCTCTATCTTTCGTATCTTCGCTCTGCTGATATCATAAAGCAGCACAACATTTCCGCGACCGCTATTGCAAATGCGCTGTGTCTCAATCAGGTTCAGGTTCGCAAAGATCTTGCAAAGGTATCGGGCCGAGGCAAGCCAAAGGTGGGTTATGAGACGCATGAGCTTGTCGCGAGGCTAGAACAATTTTTGGGCTATGACAATGTAGACAGTGCCGTTCTCGTAGGAGCCGGACATCTTGGAAAAGCACTCTTGTCATATGACGGATTTTCGCAGTACGGCCTAAAAATCGTCGCCGCATTCGACTGTGACAGTGCTGCCGTGTGCGAGCAGGAAGGAAGCATTCCTATATTGCCCTTCGAAAAGCTGCCCGACTTTATTCTGCGCATGAAGATTAAGCTAGCAATCATAACGGTTCCCGCAAAAAATGCCCAGGACGTCTGCAACGCGCTTGTTGCGTCCGGAATTCTTGCAATTTGGAATTTTGCACCCATTATGCTAAGCGTTCCCGATGGAATAATGGTTCAAAATGAAAACATGGCGGCATCATTGGCTGTGCTGTCAAATCATCTGTCCACCAGGATGAATTCCTAGGCCTTCAATTTAGTTTTCCGCAATTTATATAGGAGTTGAAAAATTTATGAATGAGAAAAAAGAGTTTATCGTGGACAGTGTCGAAACGCTTGAAAAGAGAATCCTGGATGTGAGAAACGCGCAGGAGAAGTTTTCGACATACACACAAGAGCAAGTTGACGCAATATTCCTCGCGGCGGCATCTGCGGCGACAAAGGCGCGCGTTTCGCTCGCTAAAATGGCGGTTTCCGAGACTGGCATGGGCATTGTCGAGGACAAGGTCATAAAAAACAACTATGCAAGCGAATACATTTACAATGCATATCGCCGCACAAAAACCTGTGGTGTTTTGGAAGAGGATTCGTCCTTTGGAATCAAAAGAATCGCGGAGCCTGTAGGCGTCATCGCTGCCGTCATCCCCACAACAAACCCAACCTCCACGGCGATTTTCAAGACACTCATCGCGCTTAAAACTCGCAATGGAATCATAATCAGCCCGCACCCAAGAGCAAAGCAGTGCACAATTGCAGCGGCAAAAATCGTGCTGGAAGCTGCTGTAAAAGCCGGCGCTCCCGAGGGAATTATCGGTTGGATCGATGTGCCCAGTCTTGAACTCTCCAATCTTGTCATGCGCGACGCAGACATAATTCTCGCCACAGGCGGTCCCGGAATGGTTAACGCTGCGTATTCCTCCGGCAAGCCCGCCGTGGGAGTCGGTCCCGGAAATACACCGGCGATAATCGATGAAACAGCGGATTTGATGCTCGCCGTCAGCTCGATTATTCACTCGAAAACCTTTGACAATGGGATGATTTGCGCATCCGAGCAATCCGTTATAGTGCTTGACAAGGTATATGGCAAAGTCAAAGAGGAATTCGCCGCACGCGGCTGCTACTTTCTCAATCCCTCCGAAACAGAAAAGGTCAGAAAGACAATTTTGATAAACGGCGCCCTAAACGCAAAAATAGTTGGTCAGTCCGCGCATACCATCGCCTCTTTAGCAGGGTTTGACGTGCCTGTGACAGCCAAAATATTGATAGGTGAGGTCGAAAGCGTGGAGCTTTCAGAAGAATTCGCCCATGAAAAGCTTTCCCCTGTGCTTGCCATGTATCGTGCAAAGAGCTTTGATGATGCGGTTAACAAGGCCGAACGGCTGATTGCGGACGGCGGCTATGGGCACACCTCCTCCATCTACTTGAACGCCGACACGCAAAAGGACAAGCTGGACAGCTTTAGCCGAAGAATGAAGACATGCCGCATACTCGTCAATACCCCCTCCTCGCAGGGTGGTATTGGAGATTTGTACAACTTCCGACTCACCCCCTCGCTGACACTTGGCTGCGGCTCATGGGGTGGAAACTCCGTGTCTGAAAACGTGGGAGTAAAGCATCTCATCAATATAAAAACCGTCGCCGAGAGGAGAGAAAACATGCTCTGGTTCAGAACTCCGGAAAAAGTATATATAAAGGCCGGCTGCCTGCCCGTTGCGCTTGACGAGCTGAAAAATGTCATGGGCAAGAAAAAAGCCTTCATCGTCACCGACTCTTTCCTCTATAAAAACGGCTATACAAAGGCTGTCACCGACAAGCTCGACGAGATGGGAATAGACCACACAACATTTTACGATGTTGCCCCCGACCCCTCGCTTGCCTGCGCGATTGAGGGTGCAAAAGCAATGACAGCATTCGAGCCCGACTGCATAATTGCACTGGGTGGCGGCTCCGCAATGGATGCGGCGAAAATAATGTGGGTTATGTACGAGCATCCCGACGTCGACTTTATGGATATGGCCATGCGCTTTATGGACATTCGCAAGAGAGTTTACACTTTCCCCAAAATGGGAGAAAAAGCATATTTTATAGCTGTCCCAACCTCTGCCGGCACCGGCAGCGAGGTCACCCCGTTCGCCGTCATAACCGATGAGCGCTCAGGCGTCAAATATCCGCTCGCCGACTATGAATTGCTGCCGAAGATGGCTATAATCGACTCTAACCTCATGACAAACATGCCAAAGGGTTTAACCAGCAGCTCCGGAATTGATGCTGTGACACATGCACTTGAAGCCTATGCCTCTATGCTTGCGACGCCATTTACCGACGGTATGGCTATTGAAGCACTGAAGGAAATCTTCAAATATCTGCCGCGCGCTTATGATAATGGCGCGAACGACCATGAAGCCAGAGAGCATATGGCGCACGCATCGACAATGGCGGGCATGGCATTTGCCAATGCATTCCTAGGTGTCTGCCACTCGATGGCACACAAATTGGGTGCTTTCCATCATATTCCACACGGCGTTGCGAATGCTCTGATGATCGACGAGGTGCTTCGCTTCAATTCCGCCGAGGCGCCAACAAAAATGGGCACCTTCCCGCAGTATGCGTACCCGCACACAGAGGCTCGCTATGCCGAAATTGCGACGGCTCTCGGCCTTTGCGGCAAAACTGACGCCGAAAAGGTCACTGCACTCATTGGCGCAATCGACACATTGAAAGAGGCTATCGGCATAAAGAAGACTATTGCCGACTACGGTGTCGATGAAAAGAACTTCATCGAGCGACTCGACGAAATGGTGGAGCAGGCGTTTGACGATCAATGCACCGGCGCCAACCCACGCTATCCTCTTATGAGTGAAATCAAGCAGATGTATCTCAACGCCTTTTACGGCGATAAGGAGGCAAAATAATGAATTTTGATAATGTTATATCGGTCAGGAAGGACAAAACAGTTTACCGTGACGGCAACAGGACAATTAAGCTCTTTGACGAAAACTACTCAAAAGCCAATGTGCTCAATGAGGCGCTTAATCAAGCGCGCGTTGAGGAGACGGGGCTGAACATTCCAAAAATCATCGAGGTCTTGAAATTCGATGAAAAATGGGCTATTGTATCTGACTTTATTCCCGGAAAAACGCTCGCCCAGCTCATGTCGGAGAACCCCAAAAAGCACGAGGAGTATCTCAACTTGTTTGTGGATCTCCAGCTCGAAATGCACTCAAAAAAATGTCCGCTGCTCAACCGTCTGCGGGACAAGATGAACCGCAAAATCTCCGAAACCACTCTCGACGCCACCACTCGCTACGAGCTGCATATGCGTCTCGATTCCATGCCCAAGCATGACAAGGTCTGCCACGGGGATTTTAACCCCAGCAACATCATCATTCGCGAGGACGGTGTGCCGTTCATTCTCGACTGGTCGCACGCCACACAGGGAAATGCCAGCGCCGACGCGGCGAGGACATATCTGCTTTTCTGCCTCGAAAATGACAAGAAAACTGCCGATGAATATCTGCGCATGTTTTGCAAGAAGAGCGACATTCCGCTGCAATATGTGAACAAATGGCTGCCCATCGTCGCCGCCTCACAGTCCGTCAAGGGAAATCCCGAGGAGCGCGAATTTCTGCTGAAGTGGACAAATGTTGTAGACTACGAATAAAAAACGCAATCGTCCCTGTCCGAATGCGCAGCTTGACACAAAACCGGCTCCCGGCTCGTTTTGCTTAAACTGCTGCGCATTCGGCATTTTTTATTTGATTGTTCTTTTCATACGCCATAATTTGACATTGCCAAGGTCATCAATTCTGCTTGTCAAAATGTCAAAACTGCTTTAAAATGAGAGAAAGACACAACCAAGTCACCTGTAACTTAGGAGTATTTAATGTATAAATTTGACACAAAGGTTCAGCACCTAAAATATAAGGTGCTTCGCGCTGTCGCACGTCTTTCTTTCGACGGCACTCTGCTCGAGCACTATGTCGATATTCCGAAAATAATCGCGCCCGGTCCCGTGCCGACTATGCGCTGCTGCGTCTACAAGGAACGCGCAATAGTCAGCGAACGCGTCAAGCTTGCAACCGGCGGAGACAAACAAAATCCAAACGTCATAGAGGTCATCGATATTGCGTGCGACGAGTGCCCCGTAGGGGGCTTCGAGGTCACAAATTCCTGCCGCGGCTGTATAGCGCACAGATGCGAAGAGGTGTGCAAGCTCGGCGCAATCACATTCGATGCACATCAAAAGGCACACATAGATAAATCGAAATGTGTCGAATGCGGACAATGCGCCAAGGTGTGCCCCTACAGCGCGATTGCAAACAATCGCCGCCCATGCGAAAATGCGTGCAAAATCGGCGCAATAAGCATGAGCGCGACAAAGGCGGCGCAGATTGACAACGACAAATGCATCGCGTGTGGTGCCTGCGTGTATCAGTGCCCCTTTGGCGCTATCAATGACAAGTCCTTTATCATTGATGCAATAGACATCATCAAAAAGAGCCATGACGGCTCACCCTACGAGGTCTACGCTGTTGTCGCGCCATCAATTTCCAGCCAATTTGTCTATGCAAAGCTCGGGCAAGTCATCGCCGGGCTCAAAAAGTTGGGCTTCTCTCACGTTGTCGAGGCTGCCTTGGGAGCCGACATGGTTTCCTACGCAGAATCACAAGAACTGGTTGAAAAGGGCTTTCTCACAAGCTCCTGCTGTCCGGCTTTTGTGGATTATGTGCACAAGTTCTTCGGCGACATGTCAAAGCATGTTTCACAAAACCTGTCACCGATGGCTACTATTGCAAAATTTCTCAAGGAGCGTGACCCCGGAGCTAAGGTGATTTTCATCGGCCCCTGCACTGCCAAAAAAGCCGAGTTTCAGAAGCCCGAGGTCAGAAAATATATTGACTGCGTCATCACTTTTGAGGAGTTGCAGGCATTGTTTGACAGCCGCGAAATCGAGCTTTCGGAGCTTGAGGAAGATGTTCTCGACAGCGCCTCTTATTTTGGCAGAATATTTGCGAGAAGCGGTGGCCTTTCTGACGCTGTCAAGGAAGCTCTGAAGGAACGCAAAATGACCGACTTTAAGTTTGAACCTGTGGCATGTGACGGTATTGAGGCTTGCCGAGCAGCACTATTGCGCGCCTCCAAAAATTGTCTTCCGAACAATTTCATCGAGGGAATGGCCTGCAAGGGCGGCTGCATAGGCGGCGCCGGCTGTCTCACTCACGGCGAGAAGAACAAGAGCGAGGTTGACAAGTATGGCGCGGAGGCATGCGAAAAGACCATTATTGACGCGCTGACTGCAAACAAGCTCAACATCTGAACAAATTCTGTGGCACAAAACCTAATTTTTGTGCTGATTTGGGACAAATGCATACTTTTGTCTATCGTTTCTCCATTTTGACAATGCTATCATATGGATATCAAAGAAATGGAGGAAATAAATTGAAAAAAGTATTGTATTGGCTTTGGCTGATTTGCAGTATTCTCATGATTCCAACCGGAATATACGCAATTCTCAAGCCTGCCGCCACACTTGTATCGCTTGCATGGCTTATCGGCATCATCCTGCTTGTGGATGGCATAAGCGCTATTGCGGTGTTTGTCAGTGATCACGACAGGGTCTTCGGGGCTGGTTGGGTTCTGTTCGACGGAATAGTGACGATAATTCTCTCATTGTTCATGCTCGGAAACAGCTTCTTCACTGCGGCAGCGCTGCCTTTCATGTTTGGCATGTGGATTATCGTATCCGGCATACAAAAGGCAATCTTCTCGTTTGATCTCAAAAAGCTGGGCGTTAAGGGCTGGGGCTGGCTGCTCGCAATCGGCATTCTTCTATCACTGCTGGGAGTAGCTTCTTTCATCAACCCTCTTGTCGGAACAATCGCAATCAGCACCATCGTGGGCTGCTTCCTAATAGCCTATGGCATCTCCTCGACAGTTCTCTGGTCGCGCGTCAACAGCGCACGCTCTTTCATGAAGGAATCTCTTGAGGATTAGACTAACCTCGCTTTTTAAAAAGCTCACTGCACACAAAAAGCCTGAAGCTCTAAAAGCTTCAGGCTTTTTGTTTTGTCAACTGTTTCCCTTAATTATTCCGACTAAAAGCACGAGCATAAGAATTACAACAAGCACTGTTATAATTGTATTGAGCTGCCTGACGCTTAGGTGAACCTTGTCATACAGCCGCTCTTTGGCATTTTTAAGCTCGGGATCTTTTACATCCTGCTCCGGCTTATTTAATGACTGCTCAAGTAGCACTGTTTTGCCGTTATTGTTAAATTCATCCATAAAATAATCACTTTTTCGCCACATACTTGCGTATGTCAAGCGCGACCGCCAGTATGATGACAATGCCCTGCACTATATATGTATAGGAGGACTCTACGTTGACGAACTGCATCGCTATCTTCAAAAGCTCGAAGACAAGGACGCCTATGAGTATTCCTGATATTCTCCCGACGCCGCCGTTTGTTGAGACGCCGCCGATAGTGCAGCCGGCTATAGCTTCCAATTCCCAGCCCATTCCAAGTCCAACAGAGGCACCGCCGGACTTGCCGCCAAGCACAAAGCCGGCGACAGCATAAAGCACCGAAGCTAAAATATAAATCATAACTTTTGTTTTGGTTGTATTGATTCCGCTGACTTCGGCAGAACTCTCATTTCCGCCGATGGCATACATGTATTTCCCGTGTGGCGTCTTATTGTACAAGAACCACATTATCAAACCGATAACGAGAGCTATTATCCCCAGGTACGGGAGGTATTCTATTCCGAAAAGAGAGCCGCTTGATATGTCGGTGTATTCCTTGCGCAGACCGCCTATTGGCTGTGAGCCTGTGAAAACAAGGCAGATTCCGTATATAACCGTCTGCATTCCGAGTGTTGCTATGAAGGGCGGAACCTTTAGGACTGATATAACAAGCCCATTAACAAGTCCAATAATTACGAATATTACTACTATTGCCAAAAACACAACAATTATTGGAAGCTCACCGATACTGGGGTACACTCTGCTGGCATAATCTTTGTCCTGAAGAAAGGTAGCGGCAATGCATGCAGACAAGCCGACCTGGCGCCCCGCAGAAAGGTCTGTGCCTTTCGAAATCAAGCATCCCGACACACCGAGCGCAATAATAAATCTGACTGCGGTATTTGATATCAAATTTCTGATGTTTGTTCCGGAAATGAAGTTAGGTTCGAGAATTCCAACTACAAGTGCCGCACCAACCATGAGGAAAACAACCGCGTTGTTGATCAGGAACTCACCGGCTCCTCTTAATTTGTTCTTAGTCATCATGCCCTCCATAAATTAGGATTCAAAGCTTGTTGCCAATTCCATGATTTTTTCTTGGTTCATGTCTTCACCGGCCAAGAAGCCCGTCACTCTTCCGTCGCACATTACCATAATTCTGTCTGCCATTCCGATAAGCTCGCCCATCTCTGAGCTTATCATGATAATGCTCTTTCCCTCTTTGGCCAAATCAGCCATTATACAGTATATCTCATATTTTGCGCCGACATCTATTCCGCGCGTGGGCTCGTCCATAATGAGTATATCCGGGTCATTGGCAAGCCAACGGCTTATGATGACTTTTTGCTGATTGCCTCCCGAAAGAGACTTTATCAGTGTTTTTGTGCTCGGTGTCTTAATACTGAGCTTGCTGATGTTTTCATTTACAATGCTCTCTATCTTTTTGTTGTTGAGCATTATTCGGTACTTAAGATATTGCTTAAGTGAAGCGATAGACACATTGTCCTCAACCGATAAAACACCAAAAATGCCGCTTCCTCTTCTATCCTCTGTCAACAGTGCAATTCCACTGTTAATCGCATCCTCAGGCCTGTTGATTTTGAGATGCTTTCCGAGATATGTGATTTCGCCGCTTGTTTTCGACCTCAGCCCGTACAGTCCCTCCATAAGCTCTGTTCTCTGTGCGCCGACAAGTCCTCCTACACCGAGAATTTCACCCTTTCGCAGAGCAAACGAGCAATTCCTAAAGGACTTCGGGTTTGTCGATGTGTAATTCTCCACATCCAGCACCACATCGCTCGGATTCTTTTCCCTTGGAGGGTAGAGGTTGGTAAGCTCTCTTCCAACCATTTTTGTTATTATGATTTCGTTTGTAAGCTCTTTTGCCGGCCACGTGCCTATATACTTGCCATCGCGCATTATTGTGACGTCATCTGCAATTTGCAGAATTTCGTCCATTTTGTGAGATATGTAGACAATCGCGCAGCCTTCACTTTTCAGCTTGTGAATTATATCAAACAGAGTTTCAACCTCATTGCCTGTAAGGGATGAGGTCGGCTCGTCCATTATGACAATTTTCGCATCTGCGGACACAGCTTTTGCAATCTCAACCAACTGCATCTGTGACACAGAAAGCTTTCCGAGCTTTGATTTTGGGTCAAAGGACAGCCCCAGCTTGTCGAGCAGCTGTTTTGTATCCGAATGCATTTTTGTATGATCTACAACCTTTATAAAGCCCAAAATCTTCTTAATCGGATAACGTCCGCAATAGATATTTTCAGCGATTGACCTGTCCGGTATCGGCTGTAGCTCCTGGTGAACCATCGCAATACCCTTTTGAAGTGCATCGAACGGATTCAATATATGGGTTGGTTTGCCTTGATAAAATATCTCTCCGGAATCCATCTTGTAAACTCCGAACATGCATTTCATCAGGGTTGATTTTCCTGCGCCGTTTTCGCCCATAAGCGCGTGAACCATGCCGGGTTTCAGCTGCAAGGACACATCGTCTAAGGCTTTAACTCCGGGGAATTGTTTGCACACACCTTTCATTTCAAGAAGATATTCCGACATATTGCTCTCCTCATCTATCCTTTAGAATGCGGAAATTGCGTGTGACTGGCACACGCAATTTCCGGTGTAAAGCTTCTGTGCTGAAAATACTTATTCCTTAACTACCTTAGCGTAGTCAACTATATAAATCTTCTCGTTGGGCTCACCTTTGATGAAGCGGACTGCTGCATCGGCGGCTGTGTGGCTCTGTCCAACATGGTCATTGAAAACAGTACCTGTCATTGTGCCGTCTTTGATCATAGCATTTGCTTCGGGGATATTGTCGACGCCGAGGAGGTAAATGTCTTTGCCCACTGTGCGTTTGGCAGCAACTATTGCCTGATATGCGCCTAGAGCCATTCCATCGTTATTGCAGAAAATAACGTCGATCTTGTCTTTGAATTTTGCAAGAGCTGTGGCTGCAAGCTCCTGGCCCTTTGCCTGATCCCAGTCACCGCGCTGCTCGAAGAGCTTCTCAACCTTGACGCCTGCATCTGTGAGGGCCTTGATTGAATACTCTGTGCGAAGCTGTGCATCGATGTTCTCGGGGTCGCCCATGATCATTACATAGGAGAGAACGCCATCGCCGTTAGCGTCGCCCTTGTTCGGAAGCGCAAGAACGATTTCGCCCTGGAATGAACCGGACTGGCTCGCGTCAGCACCGACATATATTATCTTTTCCCAAGCATTCATGTCAGCATCTGTCGGCTGGCGGTTGATATAGACAACAGGGATATCCTTCGCTTTGGCCTTTTCTGTGATGGTCGCGGCAGAAGATGTCTGGACGAGGTTGACTATAAGTACGTCAACTTTTTGTGCTATAAATGTGTCGACTTGGTTTGTCTGCTCAGCCATGTCATTTTTGCTGTCAACAAATGTGACATCATATTTGACCTTGTCTGTCTCGAGCGTTTTGAAGTAACTTGCGAGCTCTTCACGATAATATGTCATGAAGTTGTCGTCGTACCTGTAGATGCAAACGCCTACCTTATAGGTTTTTGCCTCGTCTTTTCCCGCGTCGGGAGTCTCTGCTGTTGGCTTTGCGCACGCAACAAGCGAGAACGCAAGAACCAGTGCAAGAACCAGTGCAAGAATCTTCTTCATGTAAAATCCTCCTAATATTTTTCGATGGAAGCTGTTTGTTTTATAGCTTCTGATAAAATCATATCGCAGAGCGCAGCCAAAAACCATAGGATTTTCTTTTGCGATGTATGAAAATTCTTCGATTTAACCACATTGTAATTATTTTGACATCGTTTCGATATACATAGGGGCTCGAACCGAGCCGTCGCTTTGAACCTTCACCACAGAGGATGGATCCGCCCCCTGTTCAAGCGCCACCGCCAGCTTGAAAATCATATCCGCCTGCGTGTGATAGTCGACAACCACAGTGCCCAGCATCTTTCTTTTTGCCACTGCCTCAAGGCCCTGCGGCGTGCCGTCTATACCCACGATGTTGTTGAAATCCAGCCCCAGCTTCTCAACCGTATCGGCGGCTCCCAGCGCCATATCGTCGTTGTTGCATATTATAAGCTCAATCTGATCGCCGTATTTATTAAAATAGATTTCGCTGAGCGCTGCGCTCTGGCTTCTGCTCCAGTTTGCAATTCCGCCGTCAATTTTTTCCAGTACAAAGCCCCTGTTTTTCATATATTGGACAGATACCTCTGTCCTGATAAGCGCATCCTGATGACGGCTTTCGCCCTCCAGCATTATATATTGAATGATGCCGTCGTTGTTTTTATCTATGGATTGAGGATTATTCTTATATGCCCCGACGACTATTTCGCCCTCAAGCTCGGCCGATTCGCGCGCGTCTGAGCCGACATAGATAATCCTGTCCCACTTCTGCATATCTTCCTTTACCGGCTCGCGGTTAAAAAACACAATGGGAATATTGGCCTCACGCGCCATATCTATGACGGTGGCCGCATCGGTTCTGTCTACAAGGTTGACGCAAAGCACATCGTAGCCCAGCGATATGTACCTCGCAATCTGTTCATTTTGTGTCGCCTGGCTCTCCTGTGCATCCGCTATGTTGAGATAAACCCTTCTGCTTGCCGATTTTTCGTATTCTCCCGCGACGTCTCCGATGCTCCCATAGATGTTGGAGACAAAGGTGTCGTTGCCCTTATATACGGCTATTCCTATTCTAAGCGCTCCGCCCTCCACAGATTTGTCATCCTTTTTTAGAAGCGGAACAACAAGCAGCAGCGCGGCAAAAAGCAATATCGCGCCAATGAGTGCCGGAACATACTTTTTTTTCATGTCAACCCTCACTCCGTTTTTTTTATGAAATGGGCACGAGCACCGACTCATGCGACGCGTCAAACATGTTGCTTGCATCGGCTATATACGTCTTTAGCATAAAGTCCTTGTATTGGCCGCTTTTTGCTGCGTTTACGGCGCTGACAATGCTCATATACCCGGCGTCATACTCGCTTTGAAGAGCGATTTTTTTGATTTTCCCCATTTCAAGGTAATATAGTATTTTATTTGTATAGCCGGTGCCGTAAATATCGCAGTTTGGGCGCGTATCTGCCATAGCGCATATTTTTTCGAGCGTCTCTTCGTCGACGCAAATCACAGCCGTCTTGCCGCTTTGGTTTGTCTTTGTCAAAAACGAGCGCATGTCGACGATGCCCGTCACCGTAGAATATCTGACAGAATCTTTGTCAAGCGCCTTTGTCAGTCCATTATAGCGCGCTTTCGCGGATGCGTTTTCATTTTCCAAAAAAATAATCACAGAAGAATAGCCGGACTCCGCGACGACTGATTTGGCCAGCTCTGCACCCACCTGTTCACCATCGGCACCCACAAAAAGGCTTTTGCGGACATTTTCAATTCTTGTTCCCACTGCGACAATCGGGCATGGAAGTGGATTTTCTTTTAACCACACCGCCATTTTTTCCTGATTAACTGCGCTTAAAATCACGGCGTCGGCGCCGCTTTTTGTCTCGCGGGTTATCAGCTCCATCTGCTGTGCAAGCGCCTCGCCCCCCTGTGGAAGCGAGAGAAAGTGCATATCGACGTTGCAGTCGAGTGCCGCCTGCTCAAGCCCCTTGCGGAATATTTTCCAGTACTCGTCGTTTGTTTCGTCTATCACAACGGCTATTCTGAAGATGCGCGTAGCTTTATTTGCGCTGAGTGTTCCCGATATCATAAAAAGTGCAATCACGACAATTATGACAGCTATTGCCGCTAGAGTTGTGCGCTCCCTTTTCCCAAACATCTATTTCTCCTCCATCTCGCCATACGGCACCTGTGGCAGCCTGATGGTGATGCATGTTCCGTTGTCGGGCTCGCTCTCGATCGAAATTCCGTAGCTGTCCCCAAAGTACAGTTTTATTCGTTCATTTACATTCTTGAGGCCGATTCCCGAGCCACTGTTTCCCGTAGACACCTGCTCTGTCAAGATTCTGCGCACGATATCCTCCGGTATGCCTATTCCGTTATCGCTGACGGACAGCACCAAGTCCTCTCCGTTTAAGCGCGCCGTTATCGATATAAGACCGTCCCCGTCCATGAAGTCCATGCTGTGGTAGATGGCATTTTCCACTATCGGCTGCAAGACGAGCTTTATAATTGAGAGGTTCCTTGCCTGCTCATCGACATCAATTGTGTATCTGAATTTGTCCTTATACCGCATTTCCTGAATGGTTAGGTAGCTGCGCACGTGCTCTATCTCATCCGAAACCGGTATTATGTTTTTGCCCTTGCTGAGGCTTATTCTAAAAAACCGCGCAAGTGCGGTCACAAGCTTCACGGCGTTGTCCGGCCGCTCGTTTTCCACCATCCAGACAATTATATCCAGTGTGTTGTATAAAAAGTGGGGATTTATCTGTGCTTGCAGCGCATTCAGCTCGCTTTTTTGTTTCATCTCGTGCTCGCGCACCATCTGATCCGTGAGCTTTCGCATCTGCTCCACCATGCTCTCAATCGAGCGCCCCAGGTGCTTTATTTCGTATGAGCCCTCCGTATAAATCTCTGTGTCCTTGTATCCCAGCTCCATCCTCTGCACAGAGCGGTCGAGCTTCTGTATTGGGTCCGTCAGCTTCTTTGAAATCAGTGAGTTTATGAATATCAAGAATTCAAAAAGAAGCAGGAAAATGAGCATTATAAACAGTATGTTCTCCCTGCTCTCAAAGGTCAGTCCCTTTTGCGGTATAACGCCGACAATCTTCCACCCCGTATAGCCTGCGCTCTTTACAAACACAGCTCTTTTGTCGCCCGCAAATTCCTCTAGATACCTGCCATCCTTTCGCGTGGCGGCTTCCTTGTTGTTCTCCTCCACAATTCCGGAAGCGATGAGCTGCTGCTTGCGGTGCGATATTATGTTGCCGGCAGCGTCAACGAGATATACGTACCCGTCGTTTGCAAGCTTAGGGCTTCGAAACGCCTCGGCCAAACCGCTGTATTTTAAATCAATGAGCAGCACACCCTGCTGCGTGTCTTTGCCTCGCGTTATCTCAACAGCACAGCTCAGCGAGACGACCCAGTTGTACTGAAACTCTGCGTCTACAAACAAGTTTTGCACCTTCGGTGAGGAAAAATGGAGGTTTTCCGGCTTGTTTATCGCCTTTTTAAACCACAGCGAATCGGAAATGTGCGCATTATCCTTCAAGATTGATGGCGGCGCGGCGGCAAGAACGCGTCCATATGAATCAAAGAGCACAATATCTTGTATATAGTTGTTGTTTGCGGTGTATAAAAGCCCCAGCTCTTCGTCGATTGACTGCGTGTCGAGATCTTTATTTTTGATCACATTGTAGTAAAGCGAGTCCGAGAGCCGCATCATATTTCTCAGATAGTTGTTTACATTGCTGGCTGCCTGATCTATGAGTATCTGGTTTTCTCCTTGTATTGCCGTTTCCAGCTGGCTTGAAAAGCGCAGATAAAACACAATACCCGTAATGATTATAGCTATGACTGCACTTATGGTAAACGACAGAAATACGGAATAGCGAATGCTTCCCAGATGAATTTTTGCCGAAAGCTTTTTGAATAAATTCTTTTTATAATTCTTGCCCATCACTCTTTTATCCCCGCACGATACTGTGACGGCGACTTTCCAAAGCGTTTTTTAAACACATAGCTGAAGTAGTTTGGCTCCTCGTATCCAACGCTGCGCGCAATTATATATGTCTTTTCCTCAGTGTCGCGCAAAAGCTCAAGTGCTTTTTGCATCCGAAGCTCGGTCACAAAGTTGACATAGCTCTGCCCCGTCGTGTGCTTAAACAATGTCGAAAAATAAGACTGGCTAAGGTGAAGGCGCTCACACAGCGCCTCCACGGAAAGCTCCGAGTTTGTGAAATTCTGTGTGATATAATCCTTCGCCTCGCCTATTATGCTCTCCTCCGTCGAAAGACGTCGTTCTGACAAATATCTGTTCATTTTCGTGCAGGTTCTCACAAGCCAATCCCTCAGTTCTGCCAGAGAATACCCTGTGGAAAGCCTGAAATATGTCTTTGATTCCTCACCCAGCACCGCTGAATTGTCGATATTAAAGCGCCTTATTATATTTGCTATGCAGTTGAACACGCCTATAAGGTACGACTGAAACGGCCACTCCTCCTCGCTTTGGTTTTGAAGCTGGCTTATTATCTCGTCCACCGCGCTTTCAATTTGTGTTCGTGTTCCAAACTTGACAGAGCTGATCAGGTTCTTTTCCCTCGCGCCGTCAAACTGAACATCAGCAAGCTCAAAAAGCTCCATGTCGCGGATGTAAATCGTTGTGCCAACACCCACAATTGCCTTGTACTCAATCGCCTCTCCCGCCTCGTCAAAGCATCGGCGCAGTTGCCACGTCTCCTCACAGCAGCTGCTTATTCCGGCAGTCACCGCAAGCTCCAAAAGCCGTCTGCACTCCACACACGCCTCATTGGCATTGACGATAACGTCGGCTGCCGTGCTTCCTTCTGCCAGCTGCATCACCGCCACAACAGTATTTGAGCTGATAAAGCTCTCAAACTCGCATTTCCCGCTCAGCACAGCATCCACAATCTGCTTGACCGACACGGGCATAAGCTCTCTTGTTATCTGCGACTGCGCCGACGTTTTTTGGTCTATTTCAAATATAGTGACATTCTTTTTTCCCTCTCGCGAAAAAGGGAGTGCGAAGCTCTCCGATATGCTCCTTGCCTCGGCGTCGGGAATAAGGCCCCACAGCAAATCGTTTAGAAAGCGCTCCTTTTGCAGCGGCAAACTCTTTTTGTAGCTCTCGCGCAAAGCCTCGATATTGCGCATTCTGGCAATTTCGTCGTCGATCGAGGTCTTCACACGCGTCAAAATTTCGTTTAGCTCCTGCTCATTCACCGGCTTCAGTATATACTCGACCACTCCGAGCTTTATTGCCTCCTTGGCATATTCAAACTCGTCGAAGCCCGTCAGCAGTATCAGCTTTATGGCGGGATGCTGCCTCTGCAATTGGTGTCCCAGCGTTAAACCATCCATAAAGGGCATCTTTATATCCGACAAAATGACGTCTATGTCGTAGAGCTCCACTTTTTCGAGAGCATCCTGTCCATTTTCCGCCGTCGCTATGATTTCAAAGCCGAGAGCATCCCAATTTATCTTTTTTGCAATTCCCTCGCGAACCTCGGCCTCATCGTCGACAATCATTATTTTGTATTTGCTCAAAACTTCACCGCCATTAAGTCATCTTAGTAACATTTTATAGTTATTCACACTTTGACGCAAGACTTGTTGTAAACTTTTGACATATTTTGTGCTTATTGTCAAAAATATTTCTGAAATTTCAGCGTTTTCCCAAAATCTTATGTTCGCCTTGACTTTGTGATTTTCCCGATGTAGTATTTTAGTCAACCGCTTCCGTGGTGAAACCCGTCAAAGCACTTGTGCAGAGACGGGCTTCTTTTGTTTTATATATGATTCGCCATTTTTGAAGTCTCATTAAAATAACCCGCAAACCTCCTCTCGCACCGCACTCTTTTTTTGCGCGTATCGGGGTTTGCGGGTGTTTATTATCTAACCGCTATTGCCTCAATTTCTATGAGGACATCCTTTGGAAGTCTCGCAACCTCGACGCAGGAACGTGCAGGCAGCACCTCGCCATCAAAATATTCTGCATAAACTGCGTTGATTTTCCCAAAATCAGACATATCCTTGATGAATACCGTCGTCTTTACCACATCTGACAGACGCGCGCCCGCCTGTGCAAGCACTGCCTTGAGATTTTCAAGCGACTGCTTCGTCTGCGCCTCAATCCCGCCGCCTGCGACAAGCCCCGTCTTTGGGTCGCACGGTATCTGTCCCGACGTGAAAATCATGGCTCCCGCATCAACTCCTTGTGAATATGGGCCTATCGCGGCAGGCGCCGCCTGTGTTTTGATTTCCTGCATTTTTCAATCACCTTTCAAAGCTGTATTTTAATTTAATAAACCGACAAAAACAATATGTACAAAGCCATCTTTACAGTATCACGTCTAGACCGCTTTTGCACTCTTTGTCGAAGCCCGACAAAAACCTATCGTTGAGTTTTTTGTATATAACCCTCATGCATGGCTCGTCGGTCAGCTCCGCGGCTTTTTCTATGTCCACCCACCTGACACCGCTGTTCTCGTCCTTTTTGACACACAGCATCTCACTGTCGTCCGCTTCAAGCAGGTACGACAAATTCAGATGCACATGAGACGAAATATACTTCCCGCGTTTATAGTGCCCATTTACGCCCAGTATTTCGAGCGAAAAGGATGTGCTCACTATAGGTCTTACAGTCGTTATTCCCGTCTCCTCGCGCGCCTCGCGAAGAGCCACCGCAAGAAGATTTTCATCGCCGTCAGCGTGTCCGCCTGTCCACGACCATGACTTATAGATATTGTGGTAAACCATGAGCACCGCAGTGCGTGTGCTGTTTAAAATCCACGCCGAAGCCGAAAAGTGCGCAAACTCGTTTTCTCTCGTCAGCAGATTGTCAAAGCTGTTGAGATATGACAGCATCGTTTGCTTGTCTTTGGCTTCCTCTGTGCAAAACGGCCTGTGCTGCGTGACGGTTTTTCTTATATCCATAGCCTTCTCCAGTCTTTTTTACATTTTAATCTATTTAGCTCTTCGTGTAAAGAATCCGCCGCAAAATCACGATTTGCGCATCGGCATATCCCTGCGTTATCACTTCTTTCGAAAGCAACAAATCGAAATGATAGAATTAAAACTATAAAGGCTACGGCAAAACTCGGGGGATTCGTGTAAAGAATACGCCGCGAAATCACGATTTGCGCATCGGCATATCCCTGCGTTATTACTTCTTTCGAAAGCAATAAATCGATATGGCAAAATAAAAACTATAAAGGCTACGGCAAAACTCGGGAGATTCGTTGACCTGTCGGAATTTTTTTGACAGTGAAACAGACGTCAGTCGGTGACACCTCGATTACACAAGCCCGACTAATTCTGATTTTTTCTTCTCAAATGCACCTGTTTTAGCTTTTTAAAAGCGCTCAAGCAACAAAAACGCCCTGTTGACTTTTATGGTCAACAGAGCGGCTTAATTTATTGCGGCCATCAAATATTGCGGCAGCGCTTTGACTGCGTCATCTGTGCATAGACAGATTTCCACGATTCGCAATTCGAGTCTTAGGGTTTTAGCGCCGGCGGTTTGACTGCGATAATCTCAGACAGCACATCGGATACCTGCTTTGATTCTGTGTGCTTTTGCATCGGGGTGTACACTATGGGCTTCCACTCCGCATACAAAGTAACATGAGGGATATAGAATACGGATGTCTCTGTGACCGGTGTGCCGTCTTTTTCGGCACTGGTCCATCCGATAAACTCAAAGCCCTCACAGTACGGACGGGGCAGCTCTCCTATCTCGGTGCCGACGTCATATTTTTTCATCTGCGGAATCACAGAGCCTCGCCCTGTGTTAAATGTGACGTCCGTGTCGTCATCAATCTCCACATAGTTTTTTGCCCTATAAAGGGAAAGAACGTGCGAATAAGTATCGGCCAACTGGCTCAACGTGAAATCGGTGACACAGATGATGCCCCCATAATTGCCGTGGTAGACCGTGACTCCTGTCACAGCACCCTCACTTTTTATTGTGTCAAGCACAATCATCGTGTGGACACTGTAGCCTCTGTGTCCTTGCAAGACATCTCCCGGCTTTGACAGTTCAAGCAGTTTTAGTATGTTGTCCTCATTCACTTCGCCAAATGTAAGCGCATGGGCGGCCTCGCTCACATTATCGCGCGTGTCGCAGCTTGACATGCCGCATTTTTGGGAAGTATATAGCCTCCCGACCAGCTGTGTTGCGCTATTCTCTTCATAGTCGCCATGATAATTGATACTGGACGAATCGGTGCCGTACACCTTTTTAAATATATCTTTTGCAAATAAATAACAGTTTCCCTGGGGTGTACCAACCTTGTAACCGCTCGTCTGCTGAATTTCATAAAGCTTTGCTGAAACTCCACCCGATGCAAACACAGACGGTGCAACTCCTAATATCAATGCGCACATGACGACAAGAGAAGTTAATCTCTTGTTCATTTTTTATATCTCTCTCTCAAATAAAATACTTAGGCTTTTATGCACTATGCATACTAAACCATGTCTAATTTTAGCTTAATTCACAATTCTTTGCAAGTTATTTCCGAATTTGCGATGTTTTACCCACCTTTCTTTTAACAGTTTGTTTTATTTTATGCACATGGGACAAAATAATCTCATGTTTCGCAGCCGCGCAGCCGCGCAACCGATATTATAAATTCGATAAAATCCGCAAAATTCGACAGCGAAATGCTTTTGCGCCGACTTCTCACTCTGCGCGCGACCTGCTCCCTCAATTTTCACACAGCTTTGCTCTGCAAATTTGAGTCTTTTCAGTATAATACAGCTCCTCTGCAATTTGGTGTCGATATTGTAATTTTTTATAGCTGACTGTGTGTCCCAGCTGCCCGAGCACTATATCCTTTTCGCAAAAAATGCCGCACAGAGATGGAAATTCATCTCTGTGCGGCAATATATTCATATACCAAAAGCAATAAATCGAATGATTTCGCGCATAATTTCAAATTTATATTTCGAAAAATTCAGTTCATGGAATATTTCTTGAAGTTTCTTTTTCATGTGCAGAGCCTGAGCCGGACAGCTCTGCTATGATAACTCCTGCAACAGTCAGTGCCGTTCCCAAAATCAGCTGTGTCATATCGGCTAAATGCGCCT
>JAVVTQ010000002.1:0-86567 GCA_036653595.1 Oscillospiraceae bacterium | reverse complement strand
GCCTTATCCCACTGTGCTGCTTCGCCCATAAAGTCAGCGGGGCGAGTTGAGAGCTCAAGTGTGTACTCAAAGCCGAACATTTTGTAGAACTTGTCAATGAGGTGCGCAACCCCCAGAATTTCATCCTCAATCTGATCCTCTGTCATGAAGATATGGGCGTCGTCTTGTGTGAAGCAGCGGACGCGCATAAGCCCGTGCAGAGCGCCGGAAAGCTCATGGCGGTGAACCAGGCCAAGCTCGCCGCAGCGAAACGGAAGATCGCGGTAGCTCATAAGCTTGCTTTTGTAGACGAGCATTCCACCGGGACAGTTCATCGGCTTGATGGCAAAATCCTCGCCGTCTATCACGGTCGTATACATGTTGTTTTTATAGTGATCCCAATGCCCGGAGGTTTCCCAAAGCTCGCGGTTGAGCATAATGGGAGTTTTAATCTCCTTATAGCCTGCCTTGCGGTGTTCCTCGCGCCACATGTTTTCAAGCTCGTTGCGCAGAATCACGCCCTTGGGCAGAAAAAACGGGAAGCCGGGTCCCTCATCGTAAATATCGAACAACTCAAGCTCGCGCCCGAGCTTTCGATGGTCGCGCTTTTTTGCCTCCTCAAGCATGACGAGATAATCCGTCAGCAGTGAAGCTTTTGGAAATGCGATTCCGTAAATGCGCTGGAGCATCTTGTTCTTTGCATCGGCGCGCCAATAGGCGCCGGTCACGTTCATAAGCTTTACGGCCGCGAGCGGGCCTGTGCTCATGAGATGCGGTCCTGCGCAGAGGTCGGTGAAGCCGCCCTGCTCGTAAAAGCTTATCTCACTGTCCGCGGGCAGCTCGTTTATAAGCTCCAGCTTGTACTCGTCGTGCTTCATCTTCTCGAGCGCGTCGGCGCGCGACAGCACAAAGCGCGATATGGGCTGATCCTCCTTGACGATTTTCCTCATCTCGGCTTCGAGCTTTTCGAGAATCTCCGGCGTGAAGACAGTATCGCTGTCTATATCGTAGTAAAAGCCGTTTTCAATCGCGGGGCCGATGGTGAGCTTGCTTTGAGGATAGAGGCGCATGACTGCCTCCGCGAGCACGTGCGAGCCGGTGTGCCAAAAAGCGTGCTTGCCCTCGGGTGCGTCAAAGGTCAAAATCGAAACCTTGCAGTCCTTTGTCAGGGGAGTGCGCAAGTCGCACACCTCGGTGTCGATTTTTGCGGCACAGGCGGCTTTGTAAAGCCCGGCACCGATTGATTTTGCAATTTCCGCAACAGTGATTCCGCTCTCAAATTCGCGGACATCGTCGCGCAGTGTCACATTGATTTTTGCCATATCAGTTTTCTCCTTATAAAATATCCGAAAGTGAAATCGAACGCCAAACACGAGAGCTTGCTCTCGAAAGGAATCGAGCAGAAATTTTGAATGCGGTAAAACGCGAGCAAATGGAGGCGCAAAAATCCGAGAGAAGGGGCATTCCCGAACCCCGCATAAAAATAAAAGCTCCATCCCTCGATAAAAAGGGATGAAGCAAAAAGCACTCCACGGTTCCACCCGAATTGCGCAAAAAAAAGCGCCGCTCATAATGCATTAACGCAGCAAACGTCGCAGGTTCACCCGCGAAACTCGCGCAGTGGTGCGCTGTCCACGGTTTTGCGCTCTCACAGCAAAGAAGCGCTCTCTTGAAAAACCGTATTGAAAAGCGGTCTGCGGTCAACATTTATCCTCGATATTAATTAGTTTATAGCACAAGTCAGGCCGATAGTCAAGTATGAAATTAATTATAATGCACAATATTACGTTTTGTATTGACAATCATATATGAAAAACATTACAATATTAAAGGATATTTGTGGTGGGGAAAGATACCGCCTTTATACCGCATATTATAAAAATAGAAAAATGGAGGACCATGAAACAATGGTAGCAATTTGGGTTGCAATTGTTTCAGCGGTTGCAGCGGCAATTATTTCAGGTGCCGCATGTTTTTATTTCGGAATGGCCTATCGTCGAAAGGTTGCTGAGGCCCGCATAGGCTCGGCCGAGGACGAGGCAAAAAGAATAGTCAATGACGCTATAAAAACCGCTGAGCAAAAACGCAAGGAAGTTGTCCTTGAGGCCAAGGACGAGATCTTCAAAATGCGCGGAGAGTCAGACCGAGAGCTGCGCGAAAGACGTAATGAGATACAGCGCCAGGAGCGCAGGATATTCCAAAAAGAAGAAAATCTTGACAAAAAAACAGAGCAGTTTGAGCAGGAGGAAGCCCGAATTTCGAGACGTTCCGCAGAGCTTGAGCAAAAGATTGCCGAGGCGGAGCAGCTCAAAAAAAGCCGCTTCGAAATGCTCGAAAAGGTGTCGGGCTTTACAGCCGAACAGGCAAAGGAGCTGTTGCTCGCTCAGCTCGACGAGGAGCTGACGCACGAAAAGGCACTTCGCATCAATTACTATGACCAGCAGCTTAAGGACGAGTCAGAGCAGATGGCGCGCAACATGATAAGCATCGCCATAGCGCGCTGTGCGGCAGACCATGCTTCCGAGGCCACGGTGTCGGTTGTTGCTCTTCCGAACGACGAGATGAAGGGCCGCATCATTGGCAGAGAGGGCAGAAACATAAGAACGCTTGAAACGGTCACCGGTGTCGACCTCATAATCGACGACACGCCGGAGGCTATCACGCTGTCGAGCTTTGACCCGATTCGCCGTGAGGTTGCCCGACTTGCACTCGAAAAACTCATATCCGATGGGCGCATTCACCCGGCACGCATTGAGGAAACAGTCGAGAAGGCGCGCCGCGAGGTCGATCAGATAATCAAAAAAGAGGGCGAGAGAGTTGTCCTTGAGGTCGGGGTTCACGGAATACACCCGGATCTTGTAAAGCTTCTCGGCAGGCTGCACTATCGCACAAGCTACGGCCAAAATGTGCTCAATCATTCCGTTGAAGTGGCGCTGCTTTCAGGAATGCTCGCCGCAGAGCTGGGGGTTGACCCGGTGGCTGCGCGCCGAGCGGGACTGCTGCACGATATAGGCAAGGCGCTCGATCACGAGATGGAGGGCACGCACATCCAAATCGGTGTCGATGTGGCAAAGCGCTACAAAGAGAGTCCCGCGACGATTCATGCTATTGAGGCCCACCACAATGATGTTGAGCCGAAAACACCGCTGGCATTTATCGTTATGGCAGCAGACGCCATTTCCGCTGCAAGACCCGGCGCGCGCAGCGAGAACATTGAAAACTATATCAAACGCCTTGAAAAACTCGAAGAAATAGCAAATTCCTACGATGGAGTTGAGCGCTCGTTCGCAATTCAGGCAGGGCGTGAAATCCGCATATTGGTGAAGCCGGAATCCGTCAGTGATGACGAGCTGACTATTGTCGCACACGACATTGTCACCCGCATCGAGGGCGAGCTAAATTACCCCGGCCAGATAAAAGTGAACGTCATTCGCGAAAGCCGCGCAATTGACTATGCAAAATAAACAATAGCAGTATCAGGAGTCTGTCATATCAATCTTGCCGATTGATATGACAGCTCTTTCTGCTTTTCGAACCGAATGCGGTGAGCCAAATGGAGAGGAAGAAAATATGAGCGATGCGAATATTCCCCAAAAGAGGGAAGAACTGTTTTTTTTCAATGCAAGAAAGATTTTGAAAAGCACACCGTCGGCGGATTTGCCGTCGGATAATGTGCTGCTAAAGCGCACTATAAAGATTGCGTGGCCATCGATGACGGAATCGTTTCTGATAGCGCTCGTCGCCTTTGTCGACACGATGATGGTTTCGACACTCGGAGACTATGCAATATCGGCCGTCGGTTTGACTACACAGCCCAAAATGCTGCTTTTTTCTTTTTTTATGGCTCTATCAATAGCTGTTTCCGCACTTGTGGCGCGCAGAAAAGGTGAGGGCGATCAGGTCAGCGCCAACAAGGTGATGAAAAACGCGCTTATAATTGCGCTGGCAGCTGTCGTTGTTATAAGTGTTTCGGGCTGCGTCTTTGCCGACAGCATAATCAAATTTGCGGGTTCACAGTCCGACACACATGAATATGCCGTGGCATATTTTAGAATTATAATAGCGTTTATGTTCTTCAATGTGATCTCAATGACGATAAATGCCGCACAAAGAGGTGTCGGCAATACAAAAATCGCCATGCGCACCAATATTGTAAGCAACCTTGTCAATGTGTGCTTCAATTATCTGCTTATCGGAGGAAACCTCGGATTTCCGAAGCTCGGAGTGAGCGGGGCCGCAATAGCAACGGTCATCGGTGCCGGGTGCGCCTGCGCGATGTCGCTTCGCTCTGTGCTTGTTTCGGGAGGGTATCTCTGCCTCAAAATGAAAACCGGCCTAAAAGACCCAAAATCACTCCGTTCTATGGCGAGCATAGGCGCGAGTGCCTTTGCAGAGCAGGTGTTTTTGAGATTTGGCTTCTTTGTATATGCAATAATCATTGCAAGTCTAGGAACAGAGGCCTTTGCCACACAGCAGATTGGCGCAAATGTGCTCAACATCTCCTTTTCCTTTGGCGATGGGCTGTCGGTTGCCGCCGTGGCGCTTGTGGGGCGTTCGCTGGGTGAAAAAAGGATAGATCTCGCCGCCATATACGGCGGATTCTGCCAGAGATGCGGTCTGATATGCTCCGCCGTGCTGTCGCTTGTTTATGTGATTTTCGGACGATCGATTGTGGAGCTGTTCTCTGACAGCCCGGAGGTCATAGAAAAGGGCACGCTCATAATGTACATGATGACGGTTATTGTCATGTTCCAAATTTCTCAGATTGTGTACAGCGGGTGCTTGAGGGGAAGCGGAGACAGCCGCTTTACGGCGGTTGTTTCCTTTATAAATATAGCGATACTGCGACCGCTGCTGGCATATATTGCTGTTTTTGTGCTGGACCTCGGAGAGTATGCAATTATCGGCGCGTGGGCAGGTCTGATAATCGATCAAAGTCTGCGGCTTTTTATGACATGGATGAGATTCAAAAAAGGAAAATGGATGAAGATAGATATATAGCCCAACACAGCCGAGCCTTCAAATTAAGAAAATTATGCCAAGTAGACAATAATTAATAAGCAAACTTGGTAATTTTGTTGAGAGCTACTGCGTTTTATTACTTTATTGACACTTATTTCTATAACATGTAAAATGTAAACTATAAATAAGCGCAAATCAACGTCTATCTAAATCGGAAAGGACAAAAGCTATGGTAAAAATTGCAACCTCGCTGGGAACTGTAACTCTGAGCACAGAATATTTTGCAAATCTTGTCGGCTCAATTGCATCAGGGTGCTACGGAGTGAAGGGGATGGCGACCAGCGGGCCTGTTCAGGGTCTTAAAACGCTGATATTCGGTCAAAACTTTCCCGAAAAGGGCGTCCGCGTATACGAAAGAGAGAAAAAACTCGAGATAGAGCTTCATATAATGGTGGTTTATGGTGTGAATATAGCTGCGATAGTCGACAGTATTGCGAATAAAGTGAGATATACAGTCGAATGCGCGACGGGGCTGAAAGTTTGCAGCGTCAATGTTTTTGTCGATGAAATGGTGTCCGAGTAATTTAATATCTAAAGGAGTCAAAATTTATGATAACCGGAGAACAATTACGTGACGGCATCATTTCCGGTGCGAACAATATTACAAAAAACAAAAGCAACGTTGATGAATTGAACGTGTTTCCGGTCCCCGACGGTGATACCGGCACAAACATGTCGATGACTATAAACGCCGCTTTGCCGGAACTTAGGAAGCTGCCGATTGGCTGTACTGTTGAAAAGGTGGCGCAGACCGCTGCCTCTGCACTGCTTCGCGGCGCCAGAGGAAACTCAGGCGTCATTTTGTCGCTATTGTTTCGTGGCTTTTCCCGCGCACTGATAGGCAAAGCGACGGCGTCAAGCGAGGACTTGTACAACTCTCTCACAAAGGGAGTGGAATCGGCCTACAAGGCTGTGATGAAGCCCACAGAGGGCACGATTTTGACTGTTGCGCGCGTCGCCTCCGAGCAGGCGGCAGAGGTGTGGGACAAGAAGTCTCCTCTCGAGCTGTGGGAGTTTATTGTCGATGTCTGCAAGGATACGCTGGCAAAAACACCTGAGCTTTTGCCTGTTTTGAAAAAGGCGGGTGTAGTAGATGCCGGCGGCTGCGGACTTGTTGTGATATTTGAGGGGATGCTGAGTGTGTTTAAGGACGGCGTGATAGTTGAGGCAGACGAGTCTGATTCGTCTATGGCTGCAACAGGCAGAGGCGTTTACTCTGTCGACATTGACCCTGAGATGACAAACAGCTATTGCACAGAATTTCTTGTTATCAAGAGCGGCGAAAAGGAAGCGAACGACATAAAGCTGCGCGCTTACCTCGAATCTATTGGGGACAGCGTGGTTGTTGTAGATGACGAGGAGCTCATAAAGTGCCACGTCCATACGGCAAATCCCGGAAAAGCCCTGGGAGAAGCTCTGAACCACGGATACTTGTCAAAAATAAAGATTGAAAATATGCTTGAGCAGTTCAATGCACGCCAACAGCAGGGCGCTGAGGCCAGGCAGCAGACGGCGGCAGCCGAGACTGCTGAAACCGGGGAAGCAAAGCAGGAATTCCTATATGCGCCTATAGATGAAAACAAAGAATATGGGTTTGTCAGCGTCAGCTCGGGAGATGGTCTGAAGACACTCTTCGAGGAGCTGGGAGTGAACAAAATAGTCAGCGGCGGACAGACGATGAACCCGTCCACAGAGGATATTCTCTGCGCGATTCAATCTATTCCGGCCAAGAATGTCATTGTTCTGGCCAACAATAAAAACATAATTATGGCCGCGGAGCAGGCGTGCAAGCTCGCTGACAGGAGCGCGACAGTAGTTCCGTCGCGGACGATTCCGCAGGGAATCAGCGCAATGCTGGCATTCGACGAAGCGGCCTCTGTCAAGGACAACATAATAAGCATGAGCAGCGCCTGTGACAGCGTGACCACAGGACAGGTGACATTTGCGGCGCGCGACAGCGATTTTGACGGGCATGAGATTAAAGAGGGCGAGATTCTGGGGATTGTGGGAGGCAAGCTCTCGGTTGTCGGTGACGATATAAGCAAGACGGCGGTAAAGCTCGCGAGAAAGATAACATCAAAAAGCACAAGCTTTGTCACGGTGATTTTCGGAGCCGAGATTTCCGAGCAGGACGCAGAAGCCGTCGCGCAGGAGCTTAGATTGAAGCTCTCGTCCGACATTGAGGTGACAGTCGTCAACGGAGGACAGCCGGTTTATTACTACTATATTTCCGCAGAGTAAGCATATGCCGCAGATTTCTGATTTGCAAAAGGATGTAAGATACTTAAAGGGTGTCGGCGAGTGCCGCGCCGAGCTGTTGTCAAAGCTCGGCGTGACAACGGTTGACGCTCTTTTGCGATTTTATCCGCGCAGCTATATAGACCTCTCAGATTGCTTTTGTGTCGCCGATGCGCCTTTAAATGAAACGTGCGCCATTAGAGCCAGGGTCTACTCAAAGAGTGCGCCGATTCGCGCGCATTCCGGAAAAACGCTGTACAAGGTTCATGCCGGAGATGATTCGGGAGAGCTGGAGCTGGTGTTTTTCAACAACAAATTCGCGCCTGCAGCGCTTGAAAACGAGCGTGAGTACGTTTTTTACGGAAAGACCCAAGGCTCACTGCTGCGCAGACAAATGATGAACCCTATGGTAATTCAAAGAAAAGATGCAAACTATATGGTGCCGGTTTACCCGTTGACGGCCGGGATAAGCTCAAAGGTTATCGCAGCGTGCGTCAAAAGCGCTTTTTTGCTCTGCGGGGACGCGCTGGAAGAAACGCTGTGCGAAGAGCTTCGGATGCAGTTTTCGCTTATAGGGCGGCGTGAGGCAATAGAAAAAATACACTTTCCAAAAAGTGCCGAAGAGGCGGCGGATGCAAAGCGGCGGCTGATTTTCGAGGAGCTTTTGACACTATCTCTGGGGATGAAAATGCTTCGCTCAAAAGCGCGTTCAGAGGATGGAATAGTGATACCGCGCGTCATTTGCAGCGAATTTATCTCAAACCTCCCCTTTGAGCTGACAGGCGCTCAGAAAAGGAGCATTGCAGAGATTTGCGAGGATTTGAGGGCAAAAAAACCAATGAACAGACTTTTGCAGGGCGATGTCGGAAGCGGAAAGACCGCAGTGGCCGCTGTGGCAGTCTTTTGCGCATGGCAGAGCGGCTTTCAGAGCGCGGTCATGGCGCCGACGGAGATTCTTGCGCGCCAGCATGCAAAGACGTTTGAAAAATTCTTTGAGCCATACAATGTCACAATAGGTCTGCTGACAAGCTCGCTCAAGGGTAAAAAACGCGAGCAGCTGCTTGAAAAAGCAGCGAACGGTGAAATAGATTTGCTGATTGGAACACATGCAGTCATCGGCCAAAATGTTAAATTTAATTCGCTGGGGCTTGTAATTGCGGATGAGCAGCACCGCTTTGGTGTCAAGCAGCGCGCAGAGCTTTTACAGAAAGGCGAGCACCCCAACCTGCTCGTCATGTCGGCGACACCTATTCCGAGGACATTGGCGCTCATAATATACGGCGATTTGGATATTTCGGTTCTCGACGAGCTGCCTCCCGGAAGAAAGCGGGTGAGGACGCTTCTTGTCACCGACAAGCTGCGCGACAGGTATCTCGGCTTTGTCAGAAAAATCGTCGGGCAAGGGCATCAGGCATATATCGTGTGCCCGCTTGTAGACGACAGCGAGGCACTTGAGAAAACGCTGTCCGCAACAGAATACAAAAATGAATTGGAGAGAAAATACCTAAAGGATGTGTCAGTCGGGTTGATACACGGCAAGCTGAAATCCGCTGAAAAGGAAAAAGTTATGCAGGCCTTTAAGGATAAAAAAATCTCGGTGCTCGTCTCCACCACCGTCATCGAGGTCGGTGTCGATGTGCCAAATGCCGTTTTGATGATAATCGAAAATGCGGAGAGGTTTGGGTTGTCCACGCTTCATCAGCTGCGTGGGCGCGTCGGCAGAGGTGCCGATGAGAGCTATTGTGTGCTTGTATCATCGTCGGTTTCCGGTATATCCAGAGAGCGGCTTGAAATAATGACAAGGACGGCCGATGGCTTTGAAATTGCAAGATGTGACCTAAAGGCGCGTGGGCCGGGCGATTTTTTCGGACACCGCCAACATGGTCTGCCCGAGCTTGCCATTGCAGACCTGGTGGGAGATGAGCGCGCACTGCACGAGGCCACGGCAGCCGCTCAATTGATATTTGACGAAGACCCAACACTGGTCAGCAAAAAAAACCTTGGCATAAAGCGTGAAGTTGAGCAAATGTTTGCCGAAAAAGAAGCGGAATTTAACTGAAATCGGAGAAGAAATGGCAAAAAAAATCACAAGTATTTTGATTGTTTTCGCACTCGCATTGACGGCGGGTTTTTCCTGTTTGGCGGCGGCTACGGATATAAACTTTGATCTGGACACGTATGCCAAGAGCATATATCTCGTCAATATTGATACGGGGCGCGTGGTTTTTGAAAAGAATGCGCAAACGAAAATTTATCCTGCATCAACGACAAAAATCATGTCTGCGGCATTGGCGATGAGCCTTTGCGATGACCTGAACAACACTGTTGTCACAGTTCCCGACGATATTTGGAAGGAGTTTGAGGGCATCGACATCTCCCACGCAGGACTTGTGGGCGGCGAGCAGCTCACGATGAATGACCTCATTCACGCAATGCTGCTGCAATCTGCAAACGAGGCCGCTTCGACAGTGGCCGCATATTACGGGAGAGATACATTTATCGGGCTCATGAACGAAAAAGCCCGTGAGCTAGGCTGCGTCGAAACGCACTTCACAAATCCCCACGGCCTCTATAACGAAGAGCACTATACCACGGCCGAGGATATGTACAAAATTGCAAAGTGGGCCATAGAAGAGGTCCCAGGCTTTTGGGATATAAGCTGCAAAACATCATATACAATTCCACCGACGAACAAGCATGGGGAGAATGTTCTCAGCACCACGATAGCCATGCAGGACACCACCACAGGGTACTACACACCGTATATAAAGGGCATAAAAACAGGCACTATACCGGAGGCGGGGCGCTGTCTTGTATCTGCGGCAGTCAAGGACGGAATGACGTATTTGCTGGTGTGCATGGGCTGCTCTGAGGAACCGACGGCGCTATTTTGGGGAAGCGGAAATTCTGTATTCACCGACACTCGCAGAATATACGACTGGTGCTTCGACAACCTCTCGTTGCGTGTGGTGGCGATGCCTGACGACACAATCGGAGAGATAAGGCTCAAATATGCCGCAAAAAAAGACTACCTCATGCTGTACCCCGAAAAAGAGTTGGCCACACTTATTAATTTCAACTCTCCCGATCAGCCTGTGGTCACATATGAGACGGATATGCCGGAGTATATAAAGGCTCCCATCGAAAACGGTCAGCCCATAGGCACCGCGAAGGTATTTGCAGATGGATTGCTTGTCGGAGAAGTGAACCTTGTGTCGCGCGAAGCAATCGAGATGGATACCTTTGTGATGATAATGGACAAAATCAGCGAGCTCTTGACGTCAAAGGCCGCCCGAGTCATTTATGTTGTGCTGCTCCTCGTGGTTGCTCTCTATGTATTTTATATTCTGGTCTATGTGCCAAAAGCGCGCAAAGGCAAAAAGCGAAAGAAGATTAGCCGCAAGTAAAGCTTCGAAACATACAGTGGATTGTGGCTGACAGGTTCTTGTGAAATCGAGCGAAAAGAAAACAAAAAAACGCCGCACTGACTTTCGAAAGTCAGTGCGGCGTTTTTTGTCAATCAATCAATAAATTGCCATAAATGCAAATTGGGATAGCTTTGGCGTCAAAATCAAATAGCGCAGGGCGCAGTCAAACAATTGTCACAGTGCGCGCGTTTTTTTGTTTTTACCGCTTTTGCCTACGACAATCAGGGTGGCGAGCACAAGCAAATCTGATACACAAAGGACAATAAGTCCGCGCAGCGAGGAGACAAAGCCAAAGAGAGGCTGCAATACGCTGTCGTTTTTGATTTTTCTGTGTGTTATGCCGGAGGTGTCAACTTCAAGCAAAGAGCCGTCTTCAAAAAGCAGCTTTGCTTTGTCGTTTGCTACGAGTGATGAGACGCAGGCAAGCTTGTCATCATATACGACTATTTCATCGGCGTCAAAAACCGCGTTTGACGGTGTTGGCGCCAAAAACAAAACATCCCCGGCACCGTATCCGACCGCCACGCTCTCGGCCTCCATATACTCTATTCGCATGGAAAAAATTGTGACGCTGCCGCTATTTATGACGGACTGAGCCATTGCCGAAAATGCAGTGCCCGCGCAGAAGAAAATGAGCAGAAGAATGAGCACAGCCATGGCAAAGCTCTTGCCGCTGCTTGAATGATGAGAAACAGGTTCGTTATAGGTAAACAGCCGCGATTCATCCTGAACAGGCGTGCCATAGTCGACATCTGCACCGTCAAAAACAGTTGACAAACCGTCCTTGTCTTTTTCAAGCACGCAAAGAGAGCGTGTCACTCCGAGCTTTATGAGCATGTCATCATTGAGCGCTTCAAGCTGATATTTATTGGCGCGTGAGCCGGAAGCAAACGCGGAAATCATGGCAAATAGAGCAAAAACGGCAATTGGAATAATGACAATTCCGGTGAGTTTCAGCTCAAGCATAAGGTGTACGCTGCGCTGAATGAACGAGATGTCTGACAAGTAGAAAAAATTCATAATATAGAGATAAAACAAAAGAAGCACCGACTCCAGCAATATGACGAAGCGCAAAAGCCCACGCGATGACGCGAAAGACGCAAAACCCATCGCTATTGAAACAAAGAAGACAAGCGCAAGTGCGCCGACGGCGAGCAGTTTCAATGCTGCGGCAAGGTCAAAGGCGCTTCTTGAAAGCACCTGTATGCCGCACACAAGCGCAAAGCCCAGGACATAGATGCGCATTATTGAAAAAATGCCAAATATAAGCTTGTTTAATCCCATCAGCGGTGAGCTAATATCAAATTTCCTTAGCATATGCCATTTGTTGGTGGTGAGTCCGTCATAAAAGTACAGAGACGGCATTATAAAAGAGAAGAAAATTATGGACAGCAGTGCCGCGATATCGTAAAAGTACAGCGCTCCGAAAAAAGTTGAGGTCAGCTGCGGACTGATGGCCGCCCGCACATTTCCCGCAAGCAAGGGCAAGCCATAATAAAGCGCCAGCGCGATCGAGGCAATAAGACAAGAATATAAGAGGGAAAAGAAAAACCCGATTTTGTGCTTTTTGGAGGATAATCTCCTGATATTGTGCATTGCATCGCCGGAATATTTCATGATTTTTTAAGAACCTCCCTGCATGCAATTTCGAACGATCTGTCGCTCAGGTGAATCATATTTTGGTCGATGCCAAGCGCCGACAGTTCGTCCGCAAGCTTTCTTACATCTATCGAAATGCCGGGCTTTTTCCAAAGCTCGACAATTTGACCCTCCTGGTTGCTCTTTATTTGGGGGAACAGCTCCTTCAAGCGCTCCAGAACCGAAGCGCTGTTGTCACAGCTAAAGGTCAGTAAATCTGTGCAGCATTTTTCGACGAATGCCGAGATTGAGTCGTCAAAGACCTTTACACCGCGCTTTAGTGCGACGACTCTGTTAGCAGCAAAGGCAAGATTTTTCGGCTTTGCACAGGTGAGAAGAACGGCTTTCCCGCTGTCATAAATCGCTCTGAAAATGCGGCGAAGCGGCATCTCGTCCTCAGGCTGCGGTGTATAGCGCGGATCGTTTAGCACAATGCAGTGTGCATCCGACAGGGAGGCTGCGATTAGCAGCAGCATCATGCGCCGGCTGTACGAAAGCTCACCGATTTGAAGCTCCAGCATATCGGTTATTCCAAGGTCATCGAAAAATGCCGAGATTTTCGCGGCCTTTTCTTTTCTGTGCACCTTTTTCTTAGAGACAGCAAGCATGATGTACTCAAAACAGCTGGCGTTGTTTATGAGCGCGCCGTCGCCTCCGATATAGATAAAGTCCGACGGATTATATGAGCCGTGGTCGGAATTGATTTCACCGAATTCCATCTCACAGTCATTGGCAATCGCGCGCAGCAGCGAATATGACGAAATGCCATGGTCGGCGACGACAATTGCGCATGTCCCGCTTTTGAGCGATAGGCTGAATTTGTCAAACATCAAGTGAGGTTCGTTTGTGCCATCCTTCACAAAATAGTCAGAGGTCAAAAGCTTTGCCTCGACGAGCACCTCGGCGCCCTCAGACAGCAAGTTGTTCTCGGTGAATACTTCGGATGCGTCCTTTGCCTTGAGCGCCCTCTCCAAATTATCGGCAATCGCAAAAACGTCTCCCCCGGCATTATTCTGCTGCGCATCGGGAGCTTGTGCGGCAGGGGAGGAGCCGATGGCATCAACAAGGGGAAACAGACCGGTGACAGTGAAACCGCCCGACTTGTCCAAATCATCAGAGGAAGCAGTGGGGCAAGCCGGCTCCGGCCGCGCAGCGGTGCTTTGCGGATATTGGGGAAAAGCCGCGCTTGTCTGTTGCGGCTGAGCGGCGATTGGTGCAAATTGCGGCCCTGACTGATAATAATCAGAGGACTGATACCCTTGATTGCCAAAGACCGGGGGTGCAAAGGTCGGCTGGTATGGGGCAGGAGTGCTTTGATATTGATTTTGGGAATTGTTGGGCTGCAGGCTCTGCATATAGGCATCAAAGTCTTGCAGCGGCGATGGCTGCTGATACGGCATTGATGGCTGCTGCTGATACGGCGAGGCGGAGGGCATATACGGCTGCTCTGCGCCTGACATTGGCGGATATGTCGGGGCGGAGGGCAGATATGGCTGCTCTGCGCCTGATATTGGCGGGTACGGCGAAGTCTGGGGATATGCGTTTCGGCTGTAATCAAAATCCTGATAAGGCGGCGTGTAAGATGTCTGGCCTTGCAGTGGGGGCATGTTTTTGCCGGGCGGTGCATATTGAAAAGCCGAAGGCTGGCCCATCGAGACGGGATTTGCATATGGCGGAAGACCAAAGCTGTCAGCAGGTGCATAGGGCGACTGACCCAGCTCCTCGGGAGTATAGGGCAGGCCCGTGAGGGGATTTATATTATTGAAGCTTTGCTTGCCGTAATAATTGTCACTCATCGAAAAGCACCTCGTTATCCTGCAACTATATAATGGCGTGCAACATAGTAGAAAATATAATTATTTAATTCATTATAATGTATTTGCATGAAAAATAAAACAACATATTGTATATAAAAGCGAAAATATCGCAAATTGCGAAAAATGCATGAAAAGCGCAAAAAATAAGCGTCTTTCGCCATTCCAAAAACGGATATGAGGCGAAGCGCAAAATGAAACAAAAAGGGCCGTTTGCGATCAAATTAAGCAAAATCCGGCACAAACCCGGCGCGACATCAATATCAAAGCTCTCATGCAGACGAAATTCTTAGGTTTGCTTTTTTTATAAAAATATAGTGCTATAATTACAGAAATACAAAGGGGAGTGACACAATGATAGAAAGAGCAAGGGAACTTATAAAAAGAGACGGTGTATCTGTGGCGGCGGTCACGCCGAACAGACTTGAATTTTGTGAAAACGGCTCCTCGGTGCGGCCTTTGTACAGGCTTTATTGCGCACACAAAGATGAGCTGCGAGGGTGCGCGGTCGCAGATAAGGTGATTGGAAAGGCGGCCGCATGCATTCTTGTGGAGGCCGGTGCGGCAAGCGTTTTTGCATACATTATGAGCGAGGCGGCAAAAGAACTTCTCACAAAGAACAATATCAAAGCCGAATATGAAAAGCTCGTGGAGTACATAGAAAACAGAGACAAAACTGACATGTGCCCGATGGAAAAGACGGTGCTTGACTGTGAGGACACGTCGCTCGCTGTCTCGAAAATTTCTGAATTTATACAAAAAAGCGCGTATTCGGCAAAATAGCGATTTCATCGCGCTGCTTTTGAATATATGCAACGTGTAATATCGGACTTATTCCACAAAAAAGCTGGCAAAGTCAACAGCCGGTGCGACCGAACATGCGCGTGTAGTATGCGATTTTGGCGGCGAGCTCCTCTGTGAGGTCGCCGTCTTTCAGACGCCAGCACCAGTTGCCCCCGACTGTGCCGGGAGTGTTCATGCGCCCATCTGTGTGCAAGCCCAGATAATCCTGCATCTGCGCCACAAATAGGTTTGCGCGCGTGTTCATTCCTCCGCGTATCATTCCCCAGTTTTCGCCCTCAGCGCTGTTTAGACCGAAATATGACGCCGCAAGTGACGCCACACCCTTGTCGGCCGCGTCGAGCCAGCCGAGCGCCGTCGCATTGTCATGTGTGCCCAAATAGCAGACGCAGTTTTCGTCATAAGTGTGAGGTGCGTCCTTTTCCGGACAGTCGGGATTAAAGTCAAATTGGAGCACCCGCATACCGGGAAAACCCGAGATTTTGACAAGCAGACGCACATCGTCGGTCAAAAAGCCGAGATCCTCCGCTATTATTTGAAGCTCCGGCAGGCAGCTGCGAAGCCGCTCGACAAAGGCAAGACCCGGGCCCTTGACCCATTCGCCGTTTATTGCGTTGTTTGAGCCGACAGGCACGCGCCAGTAGCTTTCCAGACCTCGAAAATGATCTATGCGCACTGCGTCAAACAGTTTTGACGACATTTTGAGACGCTCGAGCCACCATTGATAGCCGTTGCTCTTCATCGCAGCCCAGTCATATATGGGATTTCCCCAAAGCTGTCCGTCCGCGCAAAAATAGTCGGGCGGGACGCCTGCCACACACTTCGGACGCCGCTCATCGTCGAGCAAAAAAAGCTCCGGATGCGACCAGACATCGGAGGAGTCGGCGGCGACATAAATGGGCAAGTCCCCTATCAGGTGAATCCCCAAACCGTTTACATATGAGCGGAAAGCTTCCCACTGGCAAAAGAAAATGTACTGAAGATAAACATAAAAATCAATTTCTGATGACAAAAGTCTGCGGTAGTGAAAGAGCGCATCCTCCTCGCGCATCCGAATTGACTTGTCGTCCCACTCAAGCCACGACTTCATTCCAAAATGATTTTTCAGCGCCATAAAAAGGGAATAGTCCTCAACCCATTCTGAGTTTTTGAGGCGAAAGTCGCTGATTTTGCCGCTGTCGCGCACAAAGCCACGCTCAAACGCCTTGCGCAGCACTGAAAACCTGCCGCGATAAACGGCTCCAAAATCCACGCGCGCGGACGTTTCGCCCCAAGACACAGAGTCTATTTCATCAGCTGTGAGCAGCCCGTCCTCGACGAGCGTATCCAAGTCTATGAGGTACGGATTGCCGGCAAAGGTCGAAAATGACTGATATGGCGAATCGCCGTATCCGGTGGGCCCGATGGGGAGTGTCTGCCAATATGTCTGCTTTGCAAGGCTGAGAAAATCGGCAAAGCTGCGCGCGTCGGAGCCGATTGTTCCGATGCCGTATCTTGATCCCAGCGATGTTATGTGCAATAGTATTCCGCTGCTGCGCCGCATGATTTCCTCGCAATTATATATAGATTTGAATCCAATAACTCTTATGATATACAATTTTTTGACGCATTACAATCAAAAGATGCCGAGGCGGCAAAAAAAGAATGATCTGCACAGCTATAGAGCATTTAATGATGCAGCATGTGTTTGAAACAAATAATAGGAATTATAAAAATGCCCGCCTCGCAAGAAAATCGAGGCCGGGCATTTTTTAAAGTATCAGTGTGCGTCTACATTGTACTTGATATTCATATTCTTTCGCTGAGAGACAGCCCTGTTTTGCCAGCGAGTTTCATCATTAATGTCATCGCGCAGCATAACTCGTTTCAATGTCTCGGCACTCTGAACAATTCCACTGCTGGAAGAGGAAACCTCGCATTCAAACTCAATGCTTGCCACATAGTCATAATTTGCGCGGCGAAGCTCCGCGAATATCTGTCTCCAATAGCCTTCGCCGTGGCCATATCCGATTGAGCGGAAATTCCAACGACGTTCAAGGGGCTTGTCAAAATATGTGAAATTGACAAGGCCGCTCTCCTTTACGAGCTGGTCATTGAAGCCGACATCCTTGACATGCATGTGCCATATCATCCCGGCAAGCTCGTTGATTACAAGCGCCGGCTCCATGCGCTCCCACAAGAGGTGGCTGAAATCCAAGTTTACACCAATCTCATCGCCAACCTCGGCTCGAAGCCGTTTGACTGTTTTCGGGTTAAAGCACATCTGGCCGGGATGCATTTCGAGCGCTATGTGCTTCACGCCGTGCTCGCGTGCAAAAGATGTGAAGTCCTTCCAGTAGGGAACCAGAACCTTGTTCCACTGCCACTCATATGCCTCTGCGTAATCCATGGGCCAGCTCATCGTTATCCAGTTGATGTACTTCGCCTCGGGGCCGCTTCCGGGACAGCCGGAGAAGCAGTTGATGGTGTCAAGACCGAGCTTTTCTGCCAAGAGGACGGCATTTCTCATGCATTTGTCAGAAAAATCGGCGGTTTCTTTGTTGGGGGAGATGGGGTTTCCGTGGCAGGATAGGGCGGAAATTCCGATATGGTGGCTGCTGAGAGCGCCAGTAAATTTGGCAAACTCAGCCTTGTCTGACATCAGAGTTTCGGGACTGCAATGCGCAAATCCGGATTCCTCTCCGCAGCCTATCTCCACCATTTCGATGCCCATGGGCTCTATATAGTCAAGAAAATCATAAAATGACATATCGCGACGGGCGTTCGTATAAATTCCCAGTTTCATTATCTGTTCTCCTCTCTTGAAGGCAGGAAGCCTCTTTGGTATTCACGTATGGATGCTTTCCAAGCACAATTTGCGGCGGGTTCGCGGTAAACTATTGAATTTAAGAATTTCTGCGCTCGCTCAATTCCTTCGCGTTGGCCAAACGCCATATCCTCGTGTTCAATGCTGAGAGTGCCGTCATAGCCAATCTCACGCAGGGCAGACACCATGCGCTTCCAGTATAGCTCGCTTGTTCCGTAGCCGGGGATCTTAAATTGGAAAGCGCGCGGAGCGCCTGCAACAGGTGGTGTTGGGTCGAAGAATCCGTTTCTACCCATCTCCTCCTCGTCGACAAGCGTGTCCTTTGCATGAAAATGAAACACGGCATTTTTGAGCTTCTTTATTGCGGTGGGGCAATCAACACCGTGCCAAATCATGTGGCTGGGATCAAAGTTTGCACCGATAAATTCACCGCAGTTTTCACGAAGTGCGAGCAGCGTCTCAACGTTGGAAACGCAGAAGCCAGGATGCATTTCAAAGGCTATCTTTGTCACACCATGCGCGGCCGCAAATTTCCCAAATTCGCGCCAATATGGAATCAACCGCTGCTTCCACTGATAATCGAGCGTTGCAACGCCGTCATACGGCCACACGGTCGTCACCCAGCTTGGATATCTCGAGTTTTCGCAGTCGCCGGGAGTGCCGGAAAAGGTGCAAATTGTGTCGACTCCCATTTTTTCAGCCAGTAAAACAGCGTTTCGCAGTATCGCGTCATAGCGTTCGGCGATTTTTTTGACAGGATGCACAGGGTTACCGTGACAGGAAAAGGCACTTATGCCTAAGCCGGACTTTTCCACGAGAGCTTTGAATTTTCCAAAAGCTTCGCCATCTGCGAGAAGCACCTCGGGGTTGCAGTGCTCAATCCCCGGCGTGCCGCCGCAGCCGATTTCTACCATTTCGATGCCCACCGATTTGAAGTAGTCGAGGGCCTCCGCAAAAGGTACGTCGCAAAGGACATTTGTGAGAATGCCGATTTTCATGATGTTCCTCCAATTGACAATTTATACTTAATGTAATAAAACGACTAAAAATGACGAGTTATCGTTTGTCGATTGAGCTTGATTCGCGAACAATAAGCTCGGTGTTTAGAAGAATAGTGTTCGATTGATTTTCAGGACGGTTTATTCTGTCCACCAAAAACTCGCAAGCCGTATACCCCAGTTGAAATTTCGGCTGGTTGACGGTTGTGATGGTAGGACTTGACATCATGGACACGTCGATGTTGTCAAATCCCACGACCGCGACGTCATCTGGAACTGAAAGCCCATATCTGTTTGCGGCCTTTATAACGGCTGCGGCAAACACATCTGAGACGGCAAAAACGGCGTTTGGCTTGTTTTCACAGCTGAAAAGCTGGCAGGCCGCTGTGTAGGCCATGTCGAAATTGACCTCTGACAGTTGTATATCCCAGCTTCGCGGCACTGAGATATTGCGTGAAGTGAGGGACTGCTCATAGCCGGAATGCCTATCGCGAGCATACATAAACTTCCTCGGTCCATTGATAAGCGCAATCCTACGACGCCCTATCGATAAGATGTAGTCCATCACGTTGATGGCCGCCGAAAGATTATCTATGCCGACATAAGGGATGTCGCAATTTTTGTTGTATTCGCAGCACTGCACAACCGGGAGTATCTGATCCAGATTTAAAAGCAGTGAATCAGGGAGATAGTCTAGCACAATCATACCGACGACATTTGAGGATTTTACAAGCTCGGCTATGTGCTCAATGTAGTTGCTGTCAAGCGAGCCTTGACTGATGAGAAGATAAAAACCATGCATTATTGCAGAAGAGCGTGCGCCCTTTATGATTTCACTGTAGAAAGGGTTTTCAAAGGACGGCACGTTTATGAGAAGAATTCCATTTGGCTTTTTCTCGGGTGAGTGTACGACCTTTGCGGGGTTTACACCGAGATTGCGCATTGCGCCCTCAACCTTTTCGAGAGTTTCGCTTTTTACAATGTCACGATGATTGAGTACACGCGAAACAGTTGACGGAGAGACGCCTGCATTCTGCGCGATGTCATTTAGTGTAACTTTGCTGTCAATCATATATACCTCTTTTTTGGCGAATAAGCACATTATATTTGAAATGTTTCATTTTTGCAATGCATCAATAAAAAAATATCAGTTTAACCAAAAATATTGCAGATTAATTTTATTACCCTTAAAAAAATAATAATACAACATAGAAATATAAAATATGCGTTGAAAAAGAAGGCCGACCAGAAAAGAAGCAATCACTGTTTCAGGGAGGAAATGCATCAAAACATATTTACACAACTAAAAATTCTTATATATCTTAGGAATGAAACCAGTGAATTAATATTAAAAGAACAGCGCGAATAAAGCGGATTAAACGCGCAACAAAGCGACTATTCACAAATAGAATAGGTATATTTATTCATCCAAAATCACACATATATCCTTATAGTGCAAAGCTAAGAGCTAAAATTATCTATTGTGCACACTTTACGTAACGAAATTACTCAAATACAATTGGTGCTAAGAGGCAGTGTGCCTTTTCGTAAACAGTGTGCAATATTAGCGCAATTGTTTATGTATTATGCCAATCAGGGGTATTGTACCAACGAAATCATAAGCAGAGCCGAAGAAAGATACAACAGATCGGAAACAATATTTCAGAAATAAGTGAAATATTTCAGAAAACACGCCAAACAATTCACAAATTAAACAACCGTGAAAATTACTCATATTCATTCATCCGAAAAAGTCCTTATAGTATTGAAACGAGCACTTTGAGCATGCTAGAATTTTTGCAGGGTTAAATGACAAAACGCAGAGAGTGGAAATAAGTGCGGTGTAGTCAGAAACAAGAAACACTTTTGAAAGGCTGAATTAATTATGAGACAGTATAAATGCGCAGTAATTGGCGTCGGATTCATCGGTGCAGCGCACATCGAGGCATTGAGAAGGCTCGGAAATGTGTCGGTTGTGGCGGCATGCGACGAAAGCGGCGCAAAAGAAAAGGCAGAACAGTTCAACATCCCGTTTGCCTATACCTCCTATACAAAGATGATTGATGAGCTGGAGCTGGATGCAGTTCACATATGCACGCCGAACTTCACTCATTATGAAATTGCAAAATACGCCATTGAGAAAGGCGTGAACTTTATATGTGAAAAGCCGTTTACAACAACCGCCGAGCAGGCCAAGGATTTGGCCTCACTTGCAAAGGCCAAGGGTGTAAAGGGAGCGGTAAATCTACACAATAGACTTTATCCGATGCCGAATGAGATGCACGAGATGGTGAAGTCAGGTGAAATTGGCGAGGTTTTGACGGTAGACGGAAGCTATATACAGGATTGGCTGATGTATGAGACAGATTATTCATGGCGTCTTGTCGGTTCACAGGTTGGAAAAACAAGAGCGGTTTCGGATATAGGCTCACATCTTTTGGATCTTGCGGAATTTGTCACGGGGCTTACGATAACGGATGTCTGCGCGCAGTTTAAAACAGTTTATCCGACTAGAAAGAAGCCGCTTGCAAAAATAGAGACATTTGAAAAGGCAGAGGCGCGCGCCGCGTGTCAGGACATCAAGATAGATACAGAGGATGCGGCGATAGTCATGCTTAAGTTTGATAACGGGGCAATCGGCTCTGCGATTGTATCACAGGTTTTTGCCGGAAAGAAAAACTCGACGAGGCTTATGGTAGCCGGCAGCAAGGCATCGCTTGTGTGGGATTCGGAACAGCTAAGTGAGCTTTATATAGGCCACAGGGACAGTGCAAATGAAATTTTGACAAAAGACGCGAATCTGATGCACAAGGCCTCGACGAAGACGGTCTCGTATCCGAGTGGACACGTGGAGGGCTTCCCAGACGCTTTTAAACAGGTGTTTAAGGAATTTTATCACAGCCTTGACAACGAGGGCGATTACAGCTATGCCGATCTTTCGGCGGGAATGCACGAAATGATTTTATGCGACGCGATCTTCGAGAGCGCACAGAGCGGTGCGTGGGTTGCGGTTGAAAAACAGGAGATATAAATGAAACTGGGATTTATAACATCAATTCTCGGAGATTGTTCCTTTGAACAGATGATAGACTTTGCAAGCGAGCACAATTTCTCCTGCGTTGAGGTGGCCTGCTGGCCCTCAGGAAAAGCAGAGCGCAGATATGCTGGAGTGTCGCACATAGATGTGGGCACGCTCGACGATGAAAAAGCAGCCTACATAAACAGCTATTGTAAGAGCAAGGGTGTTGAGATATCTGCGCTCGCATATTATCCAAATAATCTCGACCGCGACCTTGAAAAAAGAAGTGCGGCAAACAGCCACCTCATTAAAGTTATCGACGCGTCAGCCAAGCTCGGCGTCAACATGGTTACAACGTTTATCGGGCGCGACGAAAGCCTTTCCACAGAGGAAAATCTTTCGTTGGTAAAAGATGTATTTGGTCCGATTGTGTGTTACGCACAGCAAAAGCATGTTAGAATAGCCATTGAGAATTGTCCCATGTATTTCACGAAGGACGAGTGGCCGGGCGGAAAGAACCTGTTCACGACACCGGCGCTCTGGAGAAAAATCTTCGATATTCTGGGAAGCGACAATTTGGGCATCAACTATGACCCTTCGCATATGGTGTGGCAGATGATGGACTATGTCAAGCCGATATATGATTTTAAAGACAAGATTTTTCACGTTCACTTCAAGGACTTGAAAATAGACAGCGACAAGCTCAATGAGGTCGGGACAATGGCATATCCACTTGAGTACTCGCACCCCAAAATTCCAGGTCTCGGAGATATCAATTGGGGCAGCTTCGTTTCAGCCCTGACTGATATAGGCTACAATGGGCCGGCTTGTCTTGAAATCGAAGACAGGGCATTTGAGGGCAGCGACAGGGATGTGCAAAACTCGCTTATCTTGGCAAAGCGCTACATGGAACAGTTCGTCATCTAATTAGGGGTATTAATTTTAGGGCAGTGATGCTAAAGGAGAGACAGACGTGAGCGAGTATTTTTTGGAAGTTAAAAACGTCAGCAAGGCTTTCGTCGGTGTTCAGGCACTAAAGGATGTCAGCTTGAAAATCAGACCGGGCGAAGCGCATTGTCTTGTCGGAGAAAACGGATGTGGCAAGTCCACGCTTATAAAGGTTATTTCGGGCTTTTATACGGCAGACGAGGGTGAAATCGTCCTTGACGGAAAATCGTTTAAGAAGATAACACCGAGAGAATCAATGGACATGGGTGTACAAGTCATCTATCAGGATTTTTCGCTTTTTGGAAATCTGACAGTCGCGGAAAACATCGCGATGTCATACAACGTGTCAAGCGGATACAAGATGGCAAACAAAAAACGCGACATAGAGCTTGCTGTGAAAATTTTGTCAGAGCTGAATATTCAGCTTGATATACAACAGACGGTTGACAAAATATCAGTAGCACAAAAGCAGATTGTTGCAATAGCACGCGCACTTTTGCAAGACGCAAAGCTCGTTATAATGGACGAGCCTACAACGGCATTGACGACAAAGGAAATCGACAGCCTGTTCACCATCATCGAGGGTCTCAAAAAGCGCGGTGTCGCACTGCTCTTTGTCAGCCATAAGCTCGACGAGGTATTCGAGGTTTCTGAATTTGTCAATATTATGCGAAACGGCAAAAATGTAGTTGATGGTCCGACAAAAGATTTTGACAAATCAAAAATGACATTTTATATGACAGGCAAGGAAATATCCGACAGACTGTACAAGGCTGAGATTGACAAGTCAAATCAGATACTCAAAGTAGAGAATTTTTCACGAAATGCAGATTTCAAGAACATCAGCTTCGAACTGTACAAAGGAGAGATACTGGGAATCACCGGGCTGCTTGGCTCGGGAAGAACAGAGCTTGCAGAGTCTATGTTTGGAATACTCGCGCATACAGGAGGCGAGATTTACCTAAACGGCGAAAAGCTTAAGATGAAAAACGCGGGAGACGCCGTCAGAGCGGGAATCGGATATGTGCCAGAGGACAGGCTGACAAAGGGCTTATTCTTAAACATCCCGATATTCAGAAATATAGCGGCAACCATAATATCGCGATATTCGGACAAGTTTTCTTTTATGCACAAAAAGAAAATAACGTCCGTCGTGAATCAGCAGGCCAAGGATTTGTCCATTAAGGCAGCCACGCTGGATGCGCCGGCAAACAGCCTTTCTGGCGGAAATCAGCAGAGAGTTGTGCTTGCAAAATGGCTTGCGGCAGAGCCAAAAGTGCTGATATTTAACTGCCCGACAGTTGGTGTCGATGTCGGCTCAAAGAGCGAGATACATGAGATCATAGAAAACTTTGCAAAGCGCGGAATAGGCGTAATAGTCATATCTGATGACCTGCCGGAAATCCTCACACTCTGCAATAGAATTCTTGTTATGAACGTCGGTGAAATAACGGGCGAGTATATGGCGAGCGAAATCAACGAAACGTTCCTGCAAGAACAGCTTATAAAGATTTAGAGAGGATGAGCGAAAAATGAACGCAATGGCAAAGAAAAAGTTTAAGATCAGCGATGATGGGATAAGAGTGATATCCTTTGTGGGTATTCTCGCAATATTCGCAATTATAAACCCGGCAGTCCTTTCGCTCGTCAACGTGTTTTCGATTCTCAACAACGCCAGCTTTGTCGGAATTATGACAATGGCACTGATGATCGTCATGATAACCGGAAACCTGGATCTGTCCGTCGTATCAATCGGACTAATAAGTGGATTTAGCACCGTAATGCTGTACCGCGCATGGGGTTGGGAAGAGCAGGGCATGTACCTCATGTTTGTGATCGCAGGGGCAATTGGCGCCGTATGCGGACTTATAAACGGATTTTTTGTCTATAAGTTCGGAATACCCGGAATCATCGTGTCTCTCGGCATGGCACAGATTTACAACAGTATCATGCTTGTCCTGACGGGTGTCAGCTACATTCAGACGCTTCCAAATGGCATGAACCAGCTTAGCAGAACTTATCTTCTGGAGGTACAGACGGATCTCGGAATGGCGAGAATAGGAATAGGGTTTGCAATCCTGCTGATAACGATACTGCTCGTATGGTTCGTACTAAACAAGACGATGGTCGGACGCGGAATCTATGCAATCGGCGGTGATCCCGTAGCGGCTGCAAGAGCGGGCTTCAACATTCCGCTTGTCTACTCTACCGCCTATGGAATAATGGGCCTTCTCGCGGGAATTGCGGGGATGATGTACTACGCGAACAACACGCTTTTCCAGTCCGACTGGATTTTGGCGGAGCAATCCGACGCGATTGCGGGCGCTATCTTCGGAGGCGTTATATTGAAAGACGGAAAAGGCACAGTCGGCGGGGTTGTGATGGGAATTTTGATAATCGGACTCATCAAAAACAACCTCTATCTAATAGGCATTCCGTCATATGCGCAAAAGGTTGTCGTCGGTGTGATTATCCTAATCAGCGTTGCGCTTGCCTCATATAACCAGTTCAAGGAAGCCAAGGAAAACAAATAAAGAGGATGTAAGGGCATAAACACTTCTCAAATTAACGAGGTGAATCAATTTGAAAGAGAAAAACAGTTCTTTGGAAACGTTTAAATACATTTTCCTGAGAGAAAAGAGAACCGTCAGCCTGGTTGTGATGTTAGTGATCCTCTTTGTTGCCATGAGCTGTCTCAATTCGCGCAACTTTCCGACGATTGCGAACATGCGCTCGATGATGTCTCAAATGGCCGAGACAGGTCTGTTCACGCTGGCGATGTTCATCATCATGATATCCGGCGGGCTGAACCTTTCGATAGTCGCCGTGGCAAACCTTTCTGCGGCGGGCATGGCATCGATAACAACAGGTATGATTTTTAAGGATGTGTTCACATCAGATGCGCAGAGAATCATTGCTGGAATACTATTTGCGGTACTCATCGGAGTTGCCTGCGGTGTCATAAATGGCCTTTTTGTAAGCAAGCTCGGACTAAATGCTCTTCTGGTGACGACGGCCTCTGCACAGCTGTTTGAGGGCGGTGCGCAGCTGATATCAAAGGGTGGCTCGATTGTAAACGAGATACCGGAAATAGTCGCTTTCGGAAACACATCGCTTTTTGGCAATGCCGTTCCCAAAATATTTATCGTGACTATTGTTTGCTATATCGTTGCCGCGATATTTGCAAATAAGACAAAATACGGCGAAAACTCAAGGCTTCTCGGTGCCAATGGCACAGCAAACATATACTGCGGAAACAATAACGTTAGGACGCTTATGTCCGCATATATTTTGAGCGGAATATTCTCTGCGTTCGGAGGAATGCTTGTCTTTGCAAAAATGGGCATTGTCCGCTCAGAGTACGGCGGAACACTTAGCAGCCAGGCACTGCTCACACTGGTGCTGGCAGGACTGCTGGTCATCGGTGGAACAGGCAAGGTTATAAACGTTTTGCTGTCGCTAGCCATATTGCAGGTGGTGTCAAGCGGTCTGAACCTTGCCGGAATAACAACGTATATGAGAAGCGTTGTGTGGGGCGTGATGCTGATGATTGTAGTTGTGGCAAACACACCGCAAGTCAGTGAACTGACACGCAAGATGAAAGCGAAGCTCTTGATGCGACGCAAAAGGTCTGAAGACGCGGCATAGAAGTTCATCGGCTGCGCAATTAACTTTATTAATGGGGGCCTATTCCCATTAAATATTATTGGAGGTAAACTATGAAAAAGTTTGTGGCAATCCTTTTGGTACTTGTCCTTGCTCTTGGCATGGCCGCTTGCGGTAAAAAAGCCGAGGAGCCTGCAAAAGACAACGACGCTAAAGGCGAAGTAAAGAAAATTGTCGGTGCGGTTGTTGTCAAAGCAATCGGTTCGACATGGTTTGACAGCATGAGCTGGGAAACCGACAAGTGGGCGAAGACCATATCCGAAAGAGGATATGAGCTTGAGAACCATTACATCGGACCGACATCCCAGGATTCAGCGGCACAGCTTCAGAGCCTTGCCGACGCTCTTGCACTCAATCCCGACATACTCTGCGTGGTGCCCATCGCGGCTGACGCCGTCGACGCACAGCTTGCAGTGGCCAAGGCCAACGGAACTATCGTCGTAACACATGAAGGTTCAACACTGAAGAACATCAACTACAACGTCGATGCCTTCACAGCCAAAGCATTTGGCGAGCACTTTGCAGACCTCTTCGTCCAGTACGGCGGAGATAAGGGCAAGATTGCTATCACTGTGGGAAGCTTGACGGAAGTTTCCCACAATCAGTGGGCAGACGCCATGTACAAGAAAATGCAGAAAGATTATCCCGGTTGGGTCAGCATCACAGGTGGTGACTTTATTGAGTCGGGCGCAACAGACTCTGCATACGAAGTCGGAAAACAGCTTATTCAGGACAACAAAGATTTGACAGCCATCTTCGTCGGCTCTGCTTCTGCAACAATGGGCTTCTGCCGCGCAGTTGAAGAACTCGGCAAAAAGGGCGAAATCCTCATCATCGGTTGTGCTTCCGCCGCTGCCCGCGCTGACGCGTGGAAAGCAGGCACAGTAACACACAGCTGCTTCTGGTATCCCGGTTACTCTGCGGCTGCAGCATATGAAGTCGCGCTTAGAGTACTTGAAGGCAAAGAAATCAAGACAGGCGACAACCTTGGAATCGAAGGCTTTGAGAATATCATAGTCGAAGGCACATCAATTTACGGTTCGGGCTGGTTTGATGTCACAGCTGAAAACTGGGAGAAAATGGCCGAGCTTATGTAATATTGATGCGTGAGCATCAATAGGTTCTCGATTAATCAATCGACTGCCAAAAACCGCCGCCGGTTAATATCCGACGGCGGTTTTTAATTAAAAGAGTTAGAATTTGTTTCTCAAATAATATATATAATATCGAATTAGTTGAACGAACAGCAGGGTGGGGCGAATATTCAGAAAATATGAGCAACAAACGAACTAATTCTTATGGAATATGTACTGTTTACGCAAAAATGTTTCTTTAATATAATGTATGTAAGGTAATAATATTACTAAAAATGAAATCAACGCAGACAAAGGATTTCGGTGGAAAACTTGAGAGTGACAATGGAAGATATCGCCCGCATGGCAGGCGTCTCAAAGGCGACAGTGTCTCGGGTTGTTAACAATAAAGCTGAGGGTGTCGGTGCTTTGACACGGCAGAGGGTCAAGGCCATCATAGAGGATGCCGAGTACAAGCCCGATTTGCTGGGACGCGGCATAGTCACCTCAAAAACACACACTATTGGGATTATTGTGCCGGATATAACAAATCCTTTTTATTCAATGCTGGTAAAGGCAATTGGGGACAAGCTGGATGAGAGCGGCTATACTCTGCTGTTGTCAAGCACCGGAGCCTCATTTGAAACAGAACAAAAGCATCTGGCAACCTTCATTGCAAAGCGCGTGGACGGCATTATCCTGACCACGTCTTCAAACAGAATCGACGAAGTAAGATGCATGATATTTAAATATAATCTTCCGCTTGTGCTGCTCGACAGAACAGTGGCAAATATTGCAAATTGTCCGGGGGTTTTCATAGACAACGAATATGCGCTTTTTATTTCAACGGAATACCTGATAAAGCGGGGGCACTATAAAATCGCATATGTCACAGGACAGCCTGAGGTGTCTACAACGCAGGCCCGTGTGGCGGGCTATCTTGCCGCGCACAAGCACTACAGGATTCCATTTCGCGAGGAGCTGCTCGTACATGGAGAATACAGCTACGAGAGCGGATACGCGGCTGTAAGCGATATGCTCGACAGGAACGTTGACTTCACAGCACTGCTTTGCGGGTGTGATACTATGGCAATCGGCGCGCTCACCGCACTCAAGGAACACGGCAAAAAAGTGCCGGAGGACATTGAGCTTATCGGCTTTGACAACATCCAGTTCAGCCATATTATCGAACCATCTCTGACAACTGTGGAGCAGCCGGTCATGGAACTTGGCAGAGAAGCTGCAAAAATGGTGCTCTCTCTCGTAAATGAGGAAGAGCTTGAAACAAACACAAAGCGCCTTGAACCACGCATGGTCTTCAGGGAATCAACGGCACAAAAACAATAAAACAACGCTGAAAGGAAAATTGTATGGGCACAATGAGAGCGGCAGTATTTGAAAAAACAGGTTCTTTTGTCATTAAAGACGTCAAAACTCCAATGATTGAAAGCGATGATCAAATTATTCTTGAGGTGAAAGCTGTCAGCATATGTGGTACAGATGTACATATCACATCCGACCCGCCGGGATATATTGCAACCCCTGAGACCACATTGGGTCATGAGTTTGTCGGCACAGTAGTAGAAAAAGGCGCGAAGGTGTCAAATCTTGAAATCGGTGACAGGGTTGTGGTCAATCCAAACAACTATTGCGGAGAATGTTTCTATTGCCGCAAAAATCTGCCCAACCTGTGCGAACACATTGAGGCACTCGGTATAGACTTTGACGGTGCCTTTGCAAAGTATTGCCGCGTGTCGAGTAAGGTAGCGTATAAAATTTCAAAAAGTGTCTCCGATGAGGTCGCAGCATGCGCAGAGCCGCTTGCATGTGCTATAAATGGCGTCAAAAAGGTGAACGTTCTTCCGGGAGAGAGTGCTGTTATCGTCGGAAGCGGCCCTATAGGCCTGATGATTGCAATGCTTTTAAAGGCTTCGGGCATCGGTAAGTGCTTTTTGCTTGAAATGTCGCCGTGGCGTGCGGAGTTTGCAAAAAAGCTCAAGATTGCGACAGTATTAAACCCCCGCGATCAGGACGCGTGCGGTATAGTTATGCAAGAGACGGGAATCGGTGCCGACTATGTCTTTGACGTAACCGGCTCGCAGCTCAAAAGCTCGCTTGGTTATGTGCGCCGTGGAGGAAAGATTGTACTGTTTGGCGTAAACAAGAAAGCCGTGAGCGAGATTTCCCAGTGTGAGATAACGACAAACGAAGTTTCTGTGCTCGGCACATGGCTTGCGAACGCGACATTCCCGGAAGCCGTAAAGGTGCTAGAGGAGAAAATGATAGATGTGGCTGCACTTGTCACGGATGTCATGCCTCTGGAGGATATCCACAAGGGACTGGAAAAGCTCGCAAAAGGACAGGCGATTAAGGTTGTCATAAAGCCTTAACATACATTAAAATTTTGGAGGTTTATCATGGAATTAGGCTATACGGTATGGAACTGGATGCGCTACGATTTTTCGCGCGACATAAACAAGAAGGATTGGCAGTCATGGAGCGAGCATCCCAAACGCGATTTTGAAATTGCCTGCAAGACAATGTCGGACATCGGCTTTTACAATGTCGAATGCTTCAACTTTATCACAGAATATTACGATGGCGCAGACGACGAGTTTGATGCTCTTATGAAAAAGTATAAGCTGACGTTTTCTTGCATCTACAATTACCTCACAAACGATTTCGAGAAAGATGTCAAGGTCACAGAGCGTTGCATTGAGTTCATGAAGCGCCACGGAACAAAGGGCAAAATGTACATGAACCTCGAAAGCCCCAAACGCCCGACAGATCGCAAAGTCACGGAGAATGATTATAAGCTTGCCTCTGAGCAGGCTAATGTGCTCGGGAAAATGTGCGCAGAGGCCGGTATAAAGCTGACACTGCACCCCCACTACGGCACAGTCATCGAGAGACAGGAAGAGATCGATTATTTCGCGTCACACACCGATCCCAAATACGTTTGGTTTTGCCTTGACACAGCCCATACAACAATCAATGGAATGCGCCCTGAGGAGCTTTTTGTCCAATACGCCGATCGCCTCGGATATGTGCATCTCAAGGACGTTCAGCCGGATCCGGATCACGAGTACACACTTCCCACAGCCCAATTCAGAGCGCTCGGACAGGGCACCGTTGACTTTGTTACAATAGTCAAGTATATAAAACAAAAGGGATTTGACGGCATACTCTGTGTCGAGCTTGACAACCCGATTGTAAACCACTATGAAAGCGCGGAGTATTCAAAGAAATATCTCCACTCGGTTGTCGGCATAGACTAACCGATAACAACAAAACAAGTGTCGGATCGGGGTGCAGGCCCTGGTCCGACATATTATCCTGTCATACAGAGGAGATAGCTTTGAAGAAGAATGAGTTGCTCAATGACAGAGTGTCGGCTGTGATCGCCACAATGGGTCATAAGGAGACACTTGCAGTCGGAGACTGCGGACTTCCGGTCCCAAAGGAAACAGAGAGAATTGATCTCGCCTTAAAAAAAGGGATTCCGACATTCATTGATACGCTGTGCACGGTTCTCGGAGAGCTGTGTGTAGAAAAGGTCATCCTAGCCGAGGAGATAAAGACACATTCGCCGCGGCTTTTGGCGGAGATCGAAAAGGCGATAGGCAAAATTCCGGTCGAATATGTCGCCCATGAGAAGCTCAAAGAGATGACAAAGGTTTCCAAGGCGGTCATTCGCACAGGCGAATGCACATCATACGCGAATATCATATTGGTTTCAGGCGTAACTTTTTAGAAATGATTCTATTATGCACAGGACGTCGGGTTTCCGGCGTCCTGTGCTTTAAGTGAGGAAGGCATGACACGAGACAAGAGCTTTTATACTGACTTTTTCAAGCATATGACACTTATAGCTCTGAGCAGCATCGTCACCTTCGGAGTTTCACTCGCAGACAACGTGATGCTAGGAATGTACAGTGAGGCGGCTCTTTCCGGCGTGACTCTCTGCAATCAATATCAGTTTCTGCTTCATCAGATGATTCTTGTGGGCACTGCCGAGGGGCTGGCGGTGATATGTTCGCAGTACTTTGGCAAAAATCAGAAAAAAAAGATATTTGAAATAACGTCTGTCGGAATAATTGCGAGTCTTTCAATTGCTGCTGTGCTTTTCATCGTGACGACAGTCGCGCCACGCGAGTGCATTTCGATATTTCTCATAGAGGACAGCGCCGCCACAGGCATGATTATCGAAGAGGCATTGAGCTATATTCGCATTATTCGGTTCACATATCCCCTTTTTGCGTTGACCTACACACTGCTTGCTATGCTCAGAAGTATGCAGATAACGCACACTGCGCTGATTTGCTCTGTTGGGGCATTGTTGACTAACATATTTTTGAATTACCTGCTGATTTTCGGAAAGTTCGGTGCTCCTAGGCTCGGTGTGGTGGGTGCGGCAATAGCGACGCTCACGGCGAGAGTTGTTGAGCTTCTGATAGTCTTGCTATATATATACAAAAAAATACACGTCATTTCACAGGACAAAAAAATCACCTTCTCTCTAAATAGGCTGCTGTCAAAAGATTATATTTGCCTCACATTTCCTCTGCTTTTGTCATCAGGCCTTTGGGGGATCGCAACAGGTATTCAGACTGTGATCCTAGGGCATTTGGGAGCAATGGCAATTGCTGCCAACAGTGTCGCAATAACGCTGTTTCAGTTTGTCGCAGTGACCAACGGAGGTTCGTGCAACGCCGCTGCTGTCATAATAGGAAAAACAGTGGGCGAGGGCAAACCCAAAAAGGTACGGGAGTACGGAAACACTCTACAGGTACTTTTTTTGCTAAACGGTCTTTTGGTTGGTGCGGTGCTTTTTTTCTCAAAGGATTTTATACTGCAGTTCTACGTGCTCGACGCAGCGACAAAGCAGCTTGCAAGAGACTTTATAATAGTTTTGAGCGTGTCTGTCGTCGGGACCGCATACCAGTACCCTGCGCTCGGGGGAATCGTGCGAGGCGCGGGCGATACCTCATTCGTCTTTAAGAACGACATCATATTCGTATGCCTTATAGTGCTGCCGTCCGCATATATAGCTGCGTTTGTTCTAAACCTATCCCCGGTGGTCGTGTACTGCTGCTTGAAATCGGATCAGGTGCTCAAGTGCTTTGTAGCACTCGTCAAGGTCAACAGATATAAGTTTATAAAGCAGCTGACACGGTGAGCGGTTTTATTATAAATATTGAGCGGATTTTAAGGCATTTAGGCTGAATTAGCCGCAAAACCTGCTGTGTGGCTCCCTCGCTTCGCGGCAGGTTTTGTGATACAATAAAAAAGCTTGAAAAGCAAGGCCGCAGGTCGAATTCGACAAAATGGCGGCTGAGCTGTGGTTATATTGATAAAACACTTTTGAAAGGAAAACGCAATGAACAAAAAAGCTGCATTGAGGGAACAGTCGATAATGATAGGCTTTGCGCTTTGCTGTTTTGTGGGACTTTCATATTTATTAAACTACTGCGTCGGCTTGCTCTTTGCAAAAATACCGGGCATGGCCGCGCCGCTTTGGATTTATCTTGCTGGCATAGCACAGTATATCCTCATAATCGGAATACCGATTCTTATTCTGTCAAGAGGCCGAGAGCTTGCCGTGTGGTACCAAAGACCCACAAAGACACAGACGCTGCTTGCCGTACCGATGTATTTGACTTTGAATGTGCTGACGATGATTATCGCGGCCGCAATGATTGCTTTTTTGGCAAAATTCAATATAGGTATTCCGCCATATGCCATTCCACTTCCGGACGGCGCATTTCTGAAAATACTGTATGCGCTGCTGTATGTGTTGCTTCCGGCTTTCATGGAGGAGCTTCTTTTCCGCGGTCTTATCCTGTCACGACTTTCTCAGTTTGGCGAGTGGTTTGCAATTATAGTTTCATCCATCTTATTTTCGGCGGCTCACGGGGATGTGTCGAGATTTCCCAGCATTTTACTGCTTGCGATTCTTTTGGCATTCACCGCAAGCAGAACAAGGTCACTTGTTATCCCGACGCTCATACACTTTTTGAACAACGCGCTCGCAATGGTTGCCAACGCCGAGATGTCACCTCGCGGCGAAGATGTTTTTTTTCTGAGTATTTGGCTGTCCGGGGTGTTTTGCGCCATCGCCGTCGTGTTGTTCAGAGAGACGATTCTGCGCAGCTTTGCAAAAAAGACCTGCGATGACGAAAATCGCGGTGTGTCTGCGCTTCGCATATTTGCAACTGTGCCGATGGCGGCTGCCATAGTGCTTTTTATTCTGATGATGATATTATCTGTCACAAAGGCGGTATAGCATGGAGCGCGATGAAGTATTTATGCGACTTGCGATAGAGCAGGCGCGTCTGGCTGAAAAAATCGGCGAAGCGCCTGTTGGCTGTGTCATCGTGCACGGAGATGAGGTCGTCGCAGCGGGCTACAACACGCGTGAGTGTGAAAAAAACGCATTGCAGCACGCCGAGACAAAGGCGGTGGGGGACGCGTGCAGAGCGCTTGGAGGATGGCGGCTGATAGGCTGCGAGCTGTATGTCACGCTGGAGCCGTGTCCGATGTGTGCGGGCGCAATCATCAACAGCAGAATAGAGCGCGTTGTGTTTGGCGCAAGCGACAAAAAGGCCGGCTGTGCGGGAAGTGTGTGCGATCTGTTCTCAATGGGCTTTAATCACAGGCCGCAGGTTTTGGGCGGTGTGCTCGAAAAGGAGTGTGCCGCACTTTTATCGGACTTTTTTAAGGCGCTTCGCGAAAAGCGCAGCTGACGAAGAAAAGCGGCAAAATCCGACGTTTGGTGTCTGTACGTCGAATTTTGCCGTTTCGGCTCTGCCGCTCAAATGCATAACGGTTGCTTTTTTTGTTTTGCAGCGCACCTGCTCCAAAAAAGCTCACAGGATAGTCGCACATCAGCCGGGCTGCGACGCTCACTTGCATCGACCATCATGCATTTACTGTACAGAATTTTACATTTGTGATAAACTGAAAGACAATTTATATTGCGGAGGATGCTATGGAAATCAAAACAGAGGCTAAGCTTTCATTGCTTGAAGCGACCAGCATAATAATTGGTCACAGTATCGGCGGCGGAATAATGGCGGTGCCCTTTCTCGCATCTCGAAACAGCGTTGCCGTTATCCTTATAATCACGGCTCTTTCGCTGCTTTTCAATATCATTCTTCACTTTATGATTGCTGAAACCTCCTACAACTGCGGCGGTTTGCAGGTTGTCGGATGTGTTGAGAGGTATCTCTTTGTCGGCAAAGCAAAGAAAGCGCTGACGATGGCTGCTTTTATCGTGTTTGGGTTTTCGATGATGATAAACCTGAGCGGATACATCTCCGGCGCGGCGGATGTCATAGTCGGGCTGATACCCGTGTCCAACGCTGTTGCACAGATTATCTTTTACATAGCCGCCAGCTCCATCGTATTTTTTGGTCTAAAAGCTGTCGGAGTGAGCGAAAAAATCTCCGTTTGTCTTATAATCGGCGTCATAGCGGCACTCGGAGTTGCATCAGTATTTGCAGACCATCAGCCGCTTCCTGAGCAGACCGCGTCACTCAACGCAACGCTCGCGCTGTTTTCCATGATGATGTTCGCAATGGCTGCCAACCAGTCTGTAATTCAGGCTGTCAAGGGTTTGCAGGGCGACACAAAAAAGATACGCACCTCAATCGTTTTGGGACTCTCGGTTGTGGCGGTGGCGGTGCTCATCGTTACGTTTGGCACACTTGCCGCGACAAAGGGAGAGATTACCGAAGTCGGTATGATAGGTTGGAGCAATGGCATAGGCGGGTGGGCGGCATGGATTGGCAATATATTTACCATCCTCGCGCTTATAACCACCTTTTGGTCAATATCACTTTCACTGCGCGATGTCGTGTCCGAACAGACAAAGGCGAGCAAGACCGTGTGCTGGGTCGTGGCGACACTGCCCTCCTTCCTTTTGGCCATTTCCGGTGTAGGAGGATTTATGTTTTTCACGCGAATTGTCGGCGGAATATCCATGCTCATGGGTCTTATGCTGATTGTCGCGTTCAACCGTTCACGCAAGCAAAGCGGTGGCGCAAGTCCGATTTGCGGAAAGTTTGGGGCTATTCCGTTTCAAGTATTAATAGTAATTTCGTCAATCTTGATGGGTGTCGGTGCGCTTGTCAGCGTCAAGTAGCATGACAGAGTCTATTGCTGCGCTAAATCAACTGGTAATGCGCTTCGCATATGAGGGGTAATATGGGAAAAATTGTCGGCGTCGTCTATCTGGGAAGCGGTATAGTCAGAAAATACCTTCAGCACAAATATACAACTGCGCTCAAACGTGCGGGTGCAGAGGTGCGCATTTTGCAGTGGAGCACAAAATCAGAGACAGTTGAAGAATATGTACAGGGATGTGACGGCTTTCTTTTCCCGGGCGGCGACGATATAAATCCTGTGCTGTACAATGAGAAAAAACAAACGTGGTGCGGTGCGGTATGCGATGAGCGCGATGATTTCGAGCTTCGTCTTTTGGAGCGATCAAAAATGACCGGCAAACCTGTGCTGGGGATATGCCGTGGCGCCCAGCTCATAAATGCCGCGTTCGGCGGATCGCTTTTCCAGGATATTTTGCACGACACACAAAAAGCCGAGATAGAGCATTGGAATGTGAAAAAACGCGCCCAAAAGGTGCATAGCATAGACATTGCAGAGGGCTCTCTGCTCGAAAACATAACGGCACGGCAAAGCAAATTTGAGGTCAATACAATGCACCATCAGGCGATAAACAGGCTGGCTGAAGGCTTTCGCGCAAGCGCGGTGGCGCCAGACGGGATAATTGAGGCGATTGAAAAGAAGGACTGCCGCTTTTTCCTTGCGGTTCAGTGGCATCCGGAGTTTTTGGCATCAAAATTCGAAGAGCATCGCAGAATTTTCGACGCTTTTGTTGAGGCTCTTTAATAGACAAAAAAGAGGCGGGAATGTGGCTATAAAGCTGCATTCCCGCCTCTTGCTGTCATCGTAATCTTGGTGCGGATGAGATTTGAGGCCCGGCATTTGTCTGTCCCGCGCCTGCGCTGCAAGGCCGGCAGCAGACGCTGTGAGGCAACCTCATTTCGCTTCTGGGAGGAACCGGAGCACAGATTGCCCAAAACTAAAGGCAGCTATCCGTGGCTAAACCGCACTTTTATTGTTGTGAAATCCCAGCATTATATTTGCTGTCATGGCCGCCATATCGGCGGGAGACTCTTTCATGCCTCCATAAAACCATGAGCGCAGCGTGCCCAAACAGCCCGCCGATATGAAGGCATAGTAATACTCATAAAGCTCCTCGTCGAGATTGCCAAACAAAAGCCGCCAGTCCTTTTTATACGTTGGCTTCATGCAGTCGAGAACCTTGTTTATAAAAGCGGCATCGCCTGTCCGCAGCAGACGCATGCATAAGTCGGAGTTGGCGGAAAAGAAATCGAACAAATCCAGCAGCAAATCGCACAGAACCGAGGGCAGGCTCTGGCTGCTGTACTTTCCGACAATTGCCATGAGATCGTCGAAAATCTCTGACTCCATCTGCTCATACAGGTCAAACACATCTTTATAGTGAAGGTAAAATGTCCCGCGATTTATGTCTGTCAGCTTTGCGAGCTCCATGACGCTGATATCGCGCAGCTCTCTCGTCTCCAGCAGCTGTAAAAGTGCACGCCGAAGCTGTAATTTTGTTCTCCGCACTCTGCGGTCAACCGTTCTGTTCTCCATAATTTTTCACCTTTTTTAAACATATTTGACGATATTGTCCAGTTTTGAACAAACTTCCTTTCAATGCTCATTGAAAAATACCTATATATTCATTATAATGAGCACGTGGTAATAAATCAACATTTGTAAAGAAACAGGGTGAAGCGATGCATAAGCTGGCGGATTTAATTTTGAATCACAAGAAAGCGGTTATAATAATTGTTTTGGTTTCAATAGTCCTCAGTGTGCTGGGGATGACCGCCACAAACATCAACTATAATCTGTCGGATTATTTGAGTGAGGATTCCCCGTCCACAAAGGCAATGCGTGTCATGAACGAGAGTTTTTCCGAGGGAATTCCAAACCTAAATGTGTTTATCCCTGATATTGCACTTCCAAAAGCCAAGCTCATGAAGCAGCAGTTTTTGGAGATTGAGGGCGTCAGCAGCGCGATGTGGCTGGACGATGTGGCCGACATTGAGGTGCCGCTGGAATTTCAGGACAAATCGATGGTCGAGGGCTTTTACAAAGACGGCGACGCTCTTATGATGCTCTCCATCGACCAGGACGAGACGGTTCGCATCACAAACGAGATAAAGGCTATTGTCGGAGATGGGTGCAAGCTTTCCGGAGAGGGCGCCAACTTTGCATATGTCCAAAACGTGACGATGGGCGAGATGACAAAGATAATGGCGTTTGCCGTCCCGCTTGTCTTCATCATTCTCCTTTTGACGACAAGCTCTTGGTTTGAGCCGGTGCTGTTTCTCATCACAATCGGTGTGGCGATATTGATAAACGAGGGCACCAATGTATTTTTAGGCGAAATTTCTTATGTAACACAGGCCACCAGCGCCATTTTGCAGTTGGCGGTGTCCATCGACTATGCGGTGTTTTTGCTGCACAGCTTTGCCTCGTACAGAGAGAAAACCACAAGCGTCGAGGAGGCGATGCGCCTTGCAATTATCGACTCTTCAACAGCAATTTCCTCGAGTATGCTCACCACATTCTTCGGCTTCATTGCACTCGTGCTTATGAAGTTTAGAATAGGCGCGGATATGGGAGTTGTGCTGGCAAAGGGCGTGTTTTTGAGCTTTGTCACGGTTATGGTGCTGCTCCCGGTGGTCGCGATATATGCCGCAAAAATTATGGATAAGACAAGGCACCGCAATCTCATGCCGTCCTTTCGCGGATTGGGCCGCTTTATCACAAGAGTTTGCATACCTCTTTCCCTATTCATAGCGCTGCTTATTGTGCCGAGCTTCAAAGCACAGGCGAAAAACGAATTCATATACGGTTCATCGAGCATGAACGGTCCGGAAACAGCTGTCGCGATTGAAAAAAAGGAAATTGAGGATGTTTTCGGCGGCGGACAGCAAATGATTCTGATGGTGCCGTCGGGGGACCTTGTCAGCGAAAAGGCGCTGGCCGACGATTTGGCGCAAATCCCGCTCATAAGCTCCGTGACCGCGTTCACAAACATGGTCGGCGTTGAGATACCCGAGGAATTTCTCACGCCTGAACAGCAGTCGTCGTTTAGCGGAGGCGGCTTTAGCAGGCTGATTTTATACGCCGACACAGAAGACGAGGGCGAAGCGGCCTTTCGAGTCGTCGATGAGGTGCGCGCAGTTGCTGCAAAATACTACAATACCGCATATCATCTGATTGGAAATAATGTTGTAAACTATGACCTAAAGGAGACAATAACCGGCGATAACATGCTTGTCACGGTTTCTGCGATTGTGGCAATCGGGCTGGTGCTTATAGTCGCGTTTAAGAGCATATCCCTGCCAATTATACTCATACTCACAATTGAGGGCGCCATCTGGCTCAATCTGGGATTGCCCTACTTCATGGGTGACAGCCTCAACTTCATCGGATATCAAATAGTCAGCGCTGTTCAGCTCGGCGCGACGGTTGACTATGGAATTTTATTTGCAAAGCACTATATAGATAACCGAGTCGCTCACGGAAAGCTCACATCCATTCACAGGACTGTGGAGGAGACGGCGGCATCAATTATAACACCGGTCAGCATTCTCTTTATCGCGGGCATGGTGCTGGGACTTATATCGACAAACGGTGTCATAAGCCAGCTCGGAATTATACTCGGACGCGGCGCGCTTATATCGGCGTTTATGGTGCTGTTCTTCCTGCCGGCACTGCTGCTGCTCTTTGATAAAATCATCACAAAAACCTCGATAGGTCTGCACTTCATAAAAAACGAAACAAAGCCTGCCGAGGCAGGAAAGGAGATATAAAAATGAAAAAGAAGTTTGATTTTAAAAGAATCATCGCGCTTCTTGCCGTCGTCTCAATGAGTCTCGTCATCGTGCCGACCTCCTTTGCGGCACAGTCCGCGCCAAAAGATGAGGTAGTCTACGCCAACATGAGCCAGGACGGCAGGGTAAAAGAGATATTTGTTGTCAACAGCTTTGAGCTTTTAGCCCCGGGCACAATCACCGATTACGGGAATTATGAAAAAGTAACAGATCTCACTGCCGGGGCTATCTCCACAAAAAGCGGAGACGCCGTCACCGTCAAGGCTTCCGCGGGAAAGCTAAGCTATCAGGGAAAGATGGCAAAGACGACAATTCCCTGGGATATAAGTGTCAGATATTTCTTAAACGGAAATGAAATGACGTCGCAAAATCTCGGCGGTAAAAGCGGCGCTTTGCGCATTGTCATCAAAATAATGCAGAACAAGGCGGTTGACAAGACATTTTTTGAACACTATGCCATGCAGGTCGGCGTTGTGCTCAATGCCGAGAAATGCAAAAATATAGTGGCAAAGGACGCAACAATTGCCAATGCCGGTGCCAACAAGCAGCTGGCTTTTGTGCTGCTTCCGGGAACAGAGCAGACACTGGAGGTGACGGCCGACGTCACCGACTTCGAGATGTCGGGGATATCGTTTAACGGAGTCTCCATGAATATGTCCTTTGATTTTAATGCCCTGTTGAGCGGCGACGGAAGTCTAGGGGGCCTGGGAAAGGCTTTCAAGGACTTGAATGTCGGCACAAAAAGCCTGGTTGACGGCGCAAGCCAGCTTAATTCAGGCATCGGAAGTCTCAAAGACGGGGCCGCGGACATAGGCAACGGCCTGAGCGCGCTGAGCAAAAACAGCTCTTCGATTGTCAAGGGTGCAGAGCAGCTTGTCAATGGAATGCTAAGCGAAATCACCGCGCAGCTCAATGCACAGCTTACAGCACAGGGTAAACCAAACATACCGGCGCTGACGCTTGCAAATTACACAGCTGTTTTCGCAGGGCTTCTCGATGTTACGGACGCCATGCGCACACAGGCAAGAGCAGGCTTAAAGCAGCAAATAGGCTCGATTGGAGACGACGACCTCACGACAGCGTTGGTATTGGCAAACGCAGAGCTGGCCACAAACCCAAAGACTTCCGATGCTGTACGAGTAGCCCTCGGAAAGCTTGCTCAAGCGGGCAAGGTGGGTATGGCAATGCAGGAAATTGCGGCTGCCGGAGGCGACCCGCTTAAAGTAACGTCTGTTTCAACGGTGCTGGGAGCTGCGGCTGCACAACAGGCAACGACAGTCGATTTATTATACAAGAGCCTTGTTGCAGGACTGCAAAAAGGCACGGCGCTGCCCGATGCGGCTACATGTGCGGCAATCATAACAGTTGCGTGCGACTTGGTTGCCGGAGGCTCTCCCTCCGACTTGCAAACTGCGCTGGCACAGGCTGGTGCTGCGATGCAAGCAGCAGGAGAGGTCAACGCGGCAGCAGGTCTTTTGGCGGCGGACAGAGCGGCTAAGGAAAAGGAATTTCTCACCGCGATGGTCGTGGAAACAATGAGCAGCGATCCCGGCTGGAAGCAGCTTGCAGGAGTCAAAGCTCAGATTGACGGATTGGCGCAATTTTACAGTGGGATAGTGCAATACACCGGGGGAGTGGACAAATTGTCCGGCGGCACAAACCAGCTGACAAGTGGACTTGAGAGCTATAAAAAAGGCGTTGCACAGCTTTATGACGGTGTCAAGCAGCTGCACAACGGCACATCGCAGTTCTCCAAGCTCGAGAACAGCTCCGACCTCATGGGCGATTTAATGGGCGGAGATTTCAAAACAGTATCGTTCGTTTCACCCAAAAACACAAGTGTCAATTCGGTTCAGTTTGTGATGATGACAGCCTCCATCGACAAGCCGGTGGTTGTCGCAGAGGCTTTGCCGGAAGCGGCAGCGCTGTCCCTGTGGGATCGCATCAAGAATTTGTTTTAGAATAAACAGCAGTAAAACGCCCGTTCGAGTATTGCTCGAACGGGCGTTTTTGACTTTATGCGTCGCATAGACAGCTGTGTAATTCACTGTGGCTCATCAAAGCGAAAGCCGCGGACTTAAACACCGAAAATGCTTCAAATGTCATTTTCTCGGCGGGCGGTCTGAATATAACTCACAAATCAAACATCAGCGAAACAGTGAGAAAAGGTGTGCGGTATCCCTCAAAAGTTGACAATATGTGCGCGCCATAATAAGATTATCGTAGTTGAAAAAGTGGAGAGTGCCATTGATGAAAATTAAAAACTATATGTTTAAAATTATATGCATTTTGGTGATTCTCGTTATCTCAGTGTGGACGATATGGGAGTTCACTTTTCAGCTGCAGGATGACTTGGTCAAGGAAACATACCGCACACTCTCCGAGGTTTCCATGGACTACAACAAGGTGTTTTTGGATCGCATTTCTTTTAACGTCAAGACGATGAATATTCTGGCAAATAACCTCAAGGAAATGCAAAACCTGACAAAGCAGGACATAATGGAAATATTGCAGAATGCTGTGTATGGCGTCGGCTTTTCGAAGATGGTTGTCTGCAATTCAAGCGGCATAAGCTACTCGAGTGACGGGATTTCACGCGATGTCTCAGGGCGCGATTATTTTCAAAAAACCATGCGCGGAGAAACAGACGCCGGCAAGCCCATGTTGACCGAGTTAAACGGGGAAAAAAGTCTCATCATAGCCGTTCCAATAAAGAAAAGCGAAACAATTATCGGCGTACTCTTCGGCGTCTATCCGTCGCAGACAGCCGGAGTGCATCTGCTTGATTTCAACTATTACAGCAAGGGCTATGGCTTTATTGTCGATCCCGGCGGGAACATAATTCTCTCCAGCGAACATGCCGACAAGCTGTCTGATGAGGATAATCTGTTTTTGTTCTTCGAAAAGACCGAGCTTTACGATATCTCTATGGCGGAGATTAAGACAGCCATAGAAAAAGGCGCGAGCAAGTGCTTCGAATTCTCGTATGGCGGCGCGCGGAGATTTGTCAGCTTTGCTCCATCGACGGTGAATGATTGGTACACTTTCAGCATTGCCTCCGATGAGCTGATGCTCGAACAGGAAAAAACCACAAATAAAATTGTGCTGAAGCTGATAATGGGACTGGTGTTGGCGGGAAGCCTGCTGTTCATTTATTATATAAATGGAGTGAAAAATCACAATAGAAGGATTGTGAGCGCAAATCAAAAATATCAATCGCTGCTCGACAATATAAACGGTGGAATGGTCGTGGTGACATATGCCAAAACAGCCGAGGAGTCCTTGGCTACATACGTAAGCACCGGGTTTACGAAGATGACGGGCTACACGCTCGACGATATAAATAAGTTGCACGGAGGCCGCTATATCGACCTTCTGCTTGAGGAGGACAGGCAAGACGCATTCGAAAGTCACCAGAAGCAGATTTCAGTTGGAAAAACCTACCGCATTCCATACAGAATTCGAAAGAAGGATGGGCCCATCCTATGGATTATGGACAACGGATACTTAGTTGACGGCATGGACGGATTGCAAAATAACAGCATTCTGACGGATATCACGCTTGTTAAGCAGCAGGAGCAGGAGCTGAGGATGAGCGAAAAGCGCTTCTCGGTTGCAATCAACGCATCCAGTGGCACATTGTTTGAGGTTGATTTAAAAAAGCAGATGTACACGCATTTTGAAAACGCAGAGCGCATATTCGGCGTAAGCTCGCAAAAGCTTATGGCTGACACACGCGTATTTTCGTCACTGCCTTTTGCCGAGTTCGTGGACGCTGTGACCGAGTACTTTTTCTATCCCGATGACCGCATCTTGGCAAAAACCAAAATGGAAAAACTCATGAAGGACAAAAAAGCAAGCTATGAGGCAAGGCTTCGCAGAGGAGACGACACATATATCTGGGCCAGGATTGATTTGAGCATAAGCTTAGACGAGTCGGGCGCGCCTGCGCGTCTGGTGGGCTTTATGTCGGACATAGATGATATTAAAAAACAGTCAGAGCTTCTGAAAAACAGGGTGCAGACCGATTCGATGACCGGCCTGTACAATAAAGTAGCCATGACCACGCTTTCTCAAAAAGTCCTAAACGACTATCCTAATGGACTTCATGCTTTGCTGGTTCTCGATATCGACAATTTCAAGGGCGTCAACGACACTCTCGGGCATGCGTTCGGCGATTTGGTTCTCATCGAAGCCTGCGCAAAGCTCAAAGCGGCTTTCAGAAACAATGATATAGTGGGGCGCATGGGCGGCGATGAATTTGCGGTTCTGATGAAGAATGTTCCCGATACAAGCAGCGTTCTCAAAAAAGCCACGGAGATATCGGGCGCATTTCGGCAAACGTATGAGGGCGAAAAAGAGAAATACCAAATAAGTTGCAGCATTGGAATTATCATGATTGAAGAAAATCGTGAATCCTTTGAGACTCTCTATCGAAAAGCCGACGCCGCGCTCTATCAGGCAAAGCAAGGCGGAAAAGACCAGGTAGTTCTGTATAGGGCGGAGGAGGAAGAAAGCTATCCGATTGATATTGCGAGAACAAATGACGAGGAGCTGCAAAATCTCAAGGTATCTCAAAATATCGAGGCGCAGATTTTTGAGCTTCTCTATACCTCAAAGGACTTCAACATCAGCATAGGCATGGCGCTCGCCGCAATAGGCAAGAGATATCACGTGAGCAGAGTCGCCATTTTCGAAAACGACGAAAGCGAACACACGACAAGCAATGTGTACGAATGGTGCAATGAGGGAATTCCCGCCAAAATGAGTGAATTGCAGAATCTGAAGCTCACAGAAAATTCCGACTCAATAATGGACTGCTTTGACAAGGATGGTATGCTGTACTGCAACGATGTCGGAGAGCTGCCCCCATATTTGAGGCATATTTTAGAGGCAAGAGGCGTTTTGTCCACATTAAAGGTCACAATACTAAATGATGAAATGACGTGCGGATATATAGGCTTTGACGAGTGCAAAGATCATCGGGTTTGGACATCTGAGGAAATCGAAAAGCTGTCGTACCTGTCAAAGGTTTTGAGCGTCTTTTTGTTCAAGAAAAAAGCGGAGGACAGGGTGCTCGAAAACCTGCATACAAGGCTGCAAATTCTTGATGTGCTTCCTGACTATGTTTGTGTGGTAAATCCAAATACACACTCGCTCGAATATTCAAACAAGAGAATGCAGGAGCTGTTCCCACAAGTAAAACCCGGCGCACTTTGCTTCACGACTCTGCGCGGCGGGCAAAGCGGCCCATGTGAGACATGCCTTATAGAGCGAATTAAGCGCGGAGACACGGACAATCTCGAGATTATCAGCACTGACACAAGAAAGCGCCTGAGAGTTGACGCGCTTGCGATAAAATGGTCAAATGATAAGGAAATGGTGCTGCTCTATGGCACAAAAAAAACATGCGAGAGCATGTGAGTACCGATGCTGTTTTAAGTGGCGATGCAAAAGAGAAGCCGCGATATGCGGTGTGCCCAAAATGTGATAAGTGCAAAAAAGCTAAAGGACCATCCGAATTAATCGGGCGGTCCTTTAGCTTTTGAATTTCAAAAAAAAGTGTGTTTGGGCGCATATTTTGGCGTTTGCAAGACGCCCATTTCAAAACATATGCGGTGGCGATGATAAAGCCAACTCTCTTAAGCTAGAAGAAAATCTTACGTACAATTTAAACGGAGAAGCAAAAAGCAGACTCGCAGGCAGCATATTCGCCGCAATGATGGTCTGCACAGCCATGCTCGGCAAACGCTTTAGCGGTGCTGGGTCAGCACTTTGAAATGAAATTTCGGTGCGTGAGCCGGCCGCGAAAGAGAAGGGCAGACGGCGGCTTTTTGAGTGAAAGGAAAAGCTCCGCCCAACATAAAATCACTTGCCCTCAAGAATTTACAAAATGGTGTTTTCTCTCGTCAGGTTTTTTATCCACTTCATCTTAAGCACACGCACAAGCCCCACGGTGGCCTTTAGGGGCATGTCTATCTTTATAAACAGAATGATGAGCACAGGCGAAAGATTCCAGCGAAACGCCGCGAGCAGACCGAGCGGGATGGCTATCATCCACATGACGACGACATCCGTAAAAAATCCGGTCTTTCCGTCGCCGCCACCGCGCAGAATATTCACCAACCCCACGACCTCCCAAGCCATGAAAAACAGCGCAACAGCCATGATTGGCATTATTTTTTCGGCATATTGTGCCGTCTCCGCAGAGACGTTGTACAGCGAGATAAACGGCGTTTTCAGCAAGAGCACGCTGCACATGCTAAAAACCCCCAGAATGGTTGCATAGATCAAAAGTGTGCGAGCGGATTTTTTGACGCGCTCCGTGTCCCCCGAGCCGATGGTCTTGCCTATGATGGTCTGCGCCGCCCCGCCCAGACCACTGAAAATTGAGGCGAACAGCTGATAGAGCATGTATGTGATATTGTAGGCTGTTGTGGCCATGGGGCTTATCTGACCCATGACAACCTGCGACATGGAGGTGCCGATTCCCCAAATCAGCTCGTGCCCCATTATCGGGCGCATAACGCGCAGAAAGTCGAGCAGCAGCAGCGTGTTTTTGCGGAAAATATCGCGAAGCTTAAAGTCAATTTTTTTAGAGAACATGCATATGACGAAAATGAATTCAACACAGCGCGCTATCAGCGTTCCGAGCGCTGCGCCGCGGACTCCGAGGGCGGGAACTCCGAACTTGCCGAAGATGAAGACATAGTTTAGCGCAATGTTGAGCGTATAGCAGACGGCATTTCCCCAAAAGACATATTTTACTTTTTCTGTGCCCTTGAACACTCCGTACAGGACATTTGTCACACCATAGAGAATATAGGAGTATGATGCTATTGACAAATACTGCCGGCCAAAGGCGATTACCTCTTTGTTGTTCGAGAAAATTCTGAGCACCGAGCCTGAAAAGATGTTCACACAAAGTCCGACCACAAGTCCGAGGACAAGTCCCAGCCTCAGCGAAATTGCCACGATGGTCTTAATCGATTCACTGTCCTTCTTGCCCAGATACTGGGCGACAAGAATGCTGCATGTGCCCGCGATGCCGTATGTCATCACGGAAAATATAAAGAAAATCTGCGAGCTTTGCGAAACTGCCGACATCTCAATCTCGCCGAATCTGCCCATCATAAAGCTGTCAAACGCGTTCACGCTTATGAGCAGAAGCTGCTGGATCATTATCGGAAATGACAATTTCAGCGTCCATCGCAGAAAATCACGGTCTTTCAGTAGAACAGAATCCATAAACCGCATCCGCCTTTGTAGTTGTTTTTCTAATTGTACCGCCAAAAGAGCTTTAAATCAACAGGGCAGTGGAAAGCGAGCAGAAAAATACAAAAACAATACTCGCCGTAAATTTACGTTTCCGACAAATTGTTGAAAACTCTGTTGAAGCCGTTGAAAAGTATGATTTTCAGGCAAACATTTTCGACAGCAAAAAAATTTGAACATACAAAAAATTACAGTTTGTTTTAAATCGTGAATGAAAGTGGAAAATGAGAACAAAAATTAGTGGAATTTTGCACTTTATAATGTTAAAATATAGATGGCTATAAATCAAACGCCCAACGGAGGTATTGATTATGAAACTTATAACTGCAATTGTAAACAAGGACGACAGCACGGCTGTACAGGCCGGGCTGACCAGTGGGGGCTTTTCTGTAACCAGACTAGCGACGACCGGAGGCTTTCTAATGGCCGGAAACGTCACCTTTATCACGGCGGTAGACGATGACAAGGTGGACGCTGCAATTGACATTATCTCTGCGCAGAGCAAGCAGCGCAAGCAGCTTGTCCCTGCCACCTCATCCTATGGACTGGGAATTTCCAGCTCTTATCCGCTTGAGGTGACAGTTGGGGGCGCAACAATTTTCGTTCAGGCCATTGAGCGCTTTGAAAAGTTCTGATATGCAAATTTGCCGGCTTCTCGGAAATGTCGCGCTCAAACAAAAGCTGACCGAGCTTGTGGGGCAGGGAAAACTGCCCCATGCCGTGCTTCTCACTGCGCCTGACGGCTGCGGCAGAAATTTTTTGGCGCGTCTTCTTGCCGCAGATTATCTGGGAGATGCGAGCGGCCTTGTGGACAGAGGGATACATCCCGATTGTCTTGTTCTCGAGGGGACGGGCGCGTCGGGTATGATTCCCGTCGACAGCGTGCGCGGCGTTTCCTTTGAAGCGGGAAAAAGCGCTGTGACCACAGATGGCAGACGAGTGGTTATAATAAAGGATGCGCACAAGCTCAACAAAAGCTCGGGCAATGCGCTGCTCAAAGTACTAGAGCAGCCTGTGGACGGAGTTGTTTTCATTCTGACGGCGCGCTCGAGATTTGATTTGCTCGAAACGATAGCATCGCGCGTCGCAGCTTTTGCGCTGACACCGCTTTGCGATGAGGAATGTGCGCTTGAGGCGCAGAGGCTGTATCCCGGCTTTGACAAGAAAAGGCTGGCGGATATTTGCCGGCGCTTTGACGGAAGACTGGGGCTCATCAAGGCCGCTATGGCCGACCCAAAGCTTCTAGAACTTTCAGATTGTGCGGCGAAAATATGCGAATGCGCCGAACGCAGGGACAAGCTCTCTGTGCTTTCTTGCCTTGACTGCGCGGGCGGCAGGCAGGAGATTAAAACATTATTGTACTTTACCGCGCTCTGCAAAAAAGCAGATATATTTTTTGAAATCACAGCCGATGCGAAACGCGCACAAACGCTCATCAGTGCTTGCTTTGCGGCAATCGGTGATATAGACAGGAACATCAATCAGAAGCTGCTGTGTGCAAGATTTGCGGCAGCATTATAGCGGAGGCATAATGGCAAAGGTTATCGGAGTGAGATTTCGAGATGCGGGTAAAGCCTATTATTTCGACCCAAATGAATGCGATATAAAAAAAGGCGACTGGGCTGTCGTCGAAACGACACGCGGTGTCGAATGTGGGCTTGTGACAATCGGCATAACAGAGGTTGTCGAGGAGAAAATTGTTCGTCCGCTCAAAAGCGTAATCAGAAAGGCCGGCGCGGCCGACATCGAACTGATAACTCTCAACCGGGAAAAGGAAAAAGAGGCTTTTTCAGTATGCCAGAAGAAGATTGTGCAGCATGAGCTGGAAATGAAGCTGATAGATGTTGAGTATACCTTTGACGGCCAGAAAATACTTTTTTATTTTACTGCGGATGGCAGAATCGATTTTCGCGATTTGGTCAAAGATCTTGCGGGAATTTTTCGCACAAGAATAGAGCTTAGACAAATAGGGGTGCGCGATGAGAGCAAGCTGCTAGGCGGCATTGGAATTTGCGGAAAGCCCTTTTGCTGCTCTACTTTTCTCTTTGACTTTCAGCCTGTCTCGATTAGGATGGCAAAGGAGCAGGGGAAGTCGCTCAACCCGACAAAAATATCAGGAACCTGCGGCAGACTGATGTGCTGTTTAAAATATGAGCAGGCGGTGTATGACGAGCTGATAAAGCTGATACCGAGAAATGGGTCGATTGTCAAAACAAAGGACGGTGTCGGGGTTGTGATTGAGGGCAATACGCTGGCAGGCACAATAAAGGTGCGGCTACAGGACAATCAGGACTCTATGCCAAAGGTATATGTCGGCGCAGATGTTGAGGTTTTGGAGCGCGCCGTCAGACAGAAAAAAGATGATTCTGCCGCACCTCCCAAAGAGCGACAGGATAAGCGCAGACCAAAAAATGACGCCAAGCAATAGACCTTTCACATTTGCGCTCGAGCTTATCACAGCAAGGACAAGAGCAAAGAGTGCAGATTAACCCGGAAAATAAATGTGCCCGGCATTGCGGCGAGAATTTGCGGCGGCGGACAAAAAGGAATGCAGAGAGCAGTGATATTTGCAATTGTGCGATGTCGCACTTGAAATATCCGTGTATAGTTGTTATTATATTTGTGAGATAAAAAAAAGGAGGTTTTTTAATATGGCAAGAGAAATCAATAAGGAAGAATGCATCGGCTGTGGCGCCTGCGAAGCGGTGTGCCCGGTTAATGCCATCTCAGAGAAAGACGGCAAGTACGTCATTGATGCAGATGCATGCATCGACTGCGGCGCTTGCGAGAGCGGCTGCCCCGTATCGGCAATTTCCGAAAAGTAATCTTAGAAAAATGATATTGGCGGGCACATAAAAGTGTCCGCCAAATTTCTTATTGAGGCTCATGTGAATACTGAATATTTAAAAAACGGCACGGGAGTTTTCATATCCGATAAAATTCGCTTTACTCAGGATTCCGCAATTCTGGCCGATTTTGCGTCTGTGACGCCGCACGCCAGACTGTTGGAGTTGGGTGGCGGCTGCGGCATCATACCACTTTGGCTTTATGACAGGGGATGTCTGGGAGAGTGCGTATCGGTGGAGATATCAAAAAGTGCATGTGAGCTTTTTGAGCTTTCGGTCTGTGTGAACAATATAGACTCAATAACTGTTTCCAACAGCGACTTGAGGACATTTCGCGACGAAAGGAAATTTGACATTGCCGTGAGCAATCCCCCCTTTTTTTCAACGTCCTGCGGAGGTCAAAGTCCCGAGGACTGGCGAAGAGGGGCGCGCTCTGAGGAGTGCTGCAATTTTTATGAGCTGTGTGCCGCCGCGCGGCGCAATCTCAAAGAAAAAGGAAGATTTGTGTTTTGCCACAGACCAAAAAGGCTGGCAGAGCTTTGCGGCACGCTGAGAGATTTTGAGCTGGAGCCAAAGCGGATAAGATTTGCGCGCAGTGTCGGGAAAAGTGAGCCATGGCTGGTGCTCGTTGAGGCTCGCTACAGAGGCGGTGTCGGTTTGTCGGTTATGCCGGAGCTGCTGTCGGAAAGTGAAGAGATGGACGCGATTTGCGCTAAAGGAGTTTCAAACGATGGGTGCTGATAAAGAGCTGGTGCTGTACGTGGTCGCGACGCCGATTGGAAACCTCGGCGATATCTCCGCGCGCGCGGCTGAGGTGCTGTCAAGTGCCGATTTCATTGCGGCGGAGGACACGCGCGTGACCTCAAAGCTGCTCAACCATTTGGGGATAAAAAAGCCGATTGTGAGCTATTATCAGCACAATATGCAAGAGCGCGGAGAAGTCATCATAGATAGAATACTCGGCGGCGAGAGCTGCGCGCTGTGCTCCGATGCCGGAACCCCCGCGATAAGCGACCCGGGTGAGCTGCTTGTAAAACAGGCATATGAGGCGGGAATATGCGTTGTGCCGATTCCCGGTCCATGCGCTGTCATCACCGCACTTTCCGCCAGCGGGCTAATAACGGGACGATTTGTGTTTGAGGGCTTTATTCCGGTTTCAAAGAAAAGCCGTGCCGAGCACCTCGACGACATCAAAACAGAGCGCAAGACGATGATTTTTTATGAGGCTCCGCACAAGCTCAAGAGAACACTCGACGATTTGCTCGCGGTGCTCGGAGACAGAAAGCTGACAGTTGCACGCGAGCTTACAAAGCTGCACGAGGAAATATTTGTCACCACGATAGGCGACGCTGTGGCAAAGTATGCCGACGAGCAGCCAAGAGGTGAATTTGTGCTTGTTGTGGAGGGCGCGGCGCTGCCGCAAAAAAAAGAACCCGATGAAAACAATGCGCGTGACCTGCTCGAAGAATACCTGGCAGAGGGCACTGCGCTGCTCGAAGCCAGCAAGCTTGTTGCGTCAAAAACAGGGATGAGAAAAAGCGATGTGTACAAGATTGGAATCGAGATGAAGGAGAAGCCATGAGAATTATCGTTGTTGCCGACTCACACGGAGACTACAGGGATTTGGAGAGTATATGCATGCTGCACAGTGAGGCAGACCTCTTTATCCACCTCGGTGACGGCATAAAGGAGGCGGCACTGCTCGTATCATCGCACCCGGAGCTGAAACTTTTGAAAGTGATGGGCAACTGTGATTACAGCGATGAAAAAAGTGTGGAGATTGGATTTTTAGAGGTGCAAAGCCACAAAATCATGTACACCCACGGACATCGCTTTGAGGTGAAATCGAGAGAGGATAGGCTGCTGGAATGCGCCGCCCAAAACGGCGCTGACATAGTGCTTTTTGGCCACACGCATGAACAGTGCTGTGAGCAGCGGGGCAAAATACGGATTTTGAATCCGGGAAGTGTGCGCTTTTCCAATCCCCCTCAATTTGCAATAATCGACTTTGTCGGAGATGAGGCTGTCTGCAATGTTACGTGTTTGGGGCAGAGAAGACGAAGGTCATTTTTGGGGTTATAAACAATCTATTTTTGTTTTCCGATGAATTTTCAAAAGGGCAGATGAATCCACCGTGCGCGTCTCTATAAACCGTACAGTGATTCAAAATTGCCCTAATGACGGTATAAAAAGCAGCCCGCCGCGCTGACAAATTTTGTCAATGCGGCAAGCTGCTTTTTGCAATATCGCAATTAAATTTCAAAGCGAAAGGTGAGTTTTCGTCATCTGCGATAGCCGGTCGCCTTTATAATAAAATGATTCATTATTACATCAAATAAAAATGCACTTATCTTACGCAGCAATTCACATGGGCGACGTTTTTAATATTTTGCTTATAAAAAATAGAGTATATATCCGTCCACGAAAAGCGGAACACTGTCATTCGAGGCAAAGGCACAACCTAGATATTGTCATTGCTTTTTGAAGAGCCTGAAGTGCCGCCATCTACCTCGTGCTTTTTTTGAGGCTTCGCCGAGGGCTTTGAGCTTGGACTTTTTGACTTCTTTGCGGGTGACGTCCTCGGTTTGCCGGAAGAGGCCTTTGGCTTTGTCGCAGCTGCTTTTTGTGCGTCCGAAGCGCCTCGCTTTTTTGCTTCTGCTTTTTGTGCGTCCGAGATGATTTGCTGCGCCGTTTTTGCCTTGGCAACTGAAGACTTTTTCGAAGATTTCCTTTCTTGTGCCACGGTTTTCTCATCGTCGGGCGCGCTCGCTGCGCCGCCCTCTGAATTGGCCGAAGAGGAGCCATCCCCGTGCTCTTTTGCGGGTTCATTTGCAGGCTCATCGTCGGGCGCGCTCGCTGCACCGCCCTCTGATTTGGCCGAAGAGGAGTCATCCTCGGGCTCTTTTGCGGGTTCGAGAATCGAAATTTCCGAAATATCCACGCCGTCTACTGCTTCTTGAGGCGCTGAGCTTTCCGAAGATTCGCTTTTTGCTTCGACTTCGTCATAAACTTTTGATTTTTGCGTCGTTTGTCGTGTTGAGAGTACATAGTAAAGCGTTTTGGCAAGAAACCGCACAAAGAGATAGGACATCAAAGAAAAATAGACAAATGTCAGCCAATAAGCGAGTGTAGCCTGGGTTTCGGAGCTTCCCTGCATTGAAACTGTCGCGATAGAGAACAGCGACAAAAGCGGAAGCAGGCAGTTCACGGCATAGAGCTTTCCGACTGCCGGATACGGAAGCTTTGCTTTGACAAAAATTACCGCGCCGTAAAAAATTGCCGACACCAATAAAACGAAAAGGCTTTGCAGAAAAGCCGCCGCATATTGCGGCATAAATGCTCTCGGGATGCTGCTCTCAAACTGCCACATCCAAGCTGCCTTTAAAAGTACAAAGCTCTCAGCGGAGCACATGGCATAGCAGATGCACGCATAGCCGGTGACAAGAGGGTAGGTCATTCCATTTGCAGCTTTCGCGCGCTTGTAGAAGAAGGAAAGAACAGCAATCAGGCAAAGGAGCGCCGCGGCCGAAACAAAAAGAACCTTGTCATGCGCTTCTGTTGTGCTTCGTATAGAAAAAAAGTACGAGAAGGCTGTGGTGAACAACCCCAAAGCAATTGTAGTTCCGCCGAGAAGCGTCTGAGCCCACACACTGTTGTAGAAGCTCATCTCGGAGGAGATGAGCTTTGATATCTGGCACCTATCCGGCCCAATCATATTTCGTCCTCCACACATGTTTAATTTTTATTTAAAGAGAGTTTTTGCTATATCAGAATTGTCAAAGGATTTTTCGACAAGGTTGGTAGCCAGACTGAAACGAACGACAAGCTCGAATTGCTCGTCTTGCAAGGTTGGCTTCAAAAACCGACCGTAGCAAAGTGAAAAACTCGTCTCGTCGATAAACACGGCGGTTGGCAGAATCCCGAGAAGCCTCTCGACCTCACTGTACGAAATGCCGATGCTGATGTTGTCCGCTACGCCCTCGGCGAGTGTGCCCGCTTTTTCAAAAAAGCGCATATTGGAATATGAAAACATCACAAACCCGCCCCTGCTGTCATAGCCAAAGCTCATGCGGTGCACGGGCGTGTCCGTGTCGGGGAGTGTTTCGACGCTGTCGAGTGAGTTGAGCACAACGCCGTTTCCCGAATTATAGGTGACATAATCACGGCCGAAAAGGAGGACGACATCGCCGTGGGTGTATTTATTTTTCATCTGCATGACGCGGTCAAAGAAGAACTTGTCGGAAAGATATTTGTCATAATCGTCATATTGCAAAGCGAGATTTGACTTGTCAAGTGAGGAGATAAGCAAGGAATCATTGCCGTCATAGGCGGGCCATCTTTCGACGGCAACTGTTTTGGCAGTCTCGTTTATCGTGACAATAAGCTCGCTTTTCCACGATTTGCTGAAATTCGCAAATGGGTCCACATATCCGAAAAATACCTGCTTGAGGTTGGCGCCGTCTGAATCCTTGCAGAGCCGGATCATCGAACAATGCGCGCCGGCGGCGGCCTCCAGCTGCTCTATGGACATATCCGCCGTGAAGGCTCCGACAGTTATTGTAGGCTTGATGATGGTGGCGACGTCGAGGTTGAGGTAGGTTATCTCCTCGGCTTTGCCGTCCGCAGAGTAACGGACAAGAACCTGTTCAACAGGCCTTGAGGATTTGTCGAGACGATTTGACATATAGAGGTATGCTCTTTCACCGTGCTTTTCCCCGCTTGAGCCAAACAGCTGCTCAGCCGCCTGCCTGTCGTCGCCCAGAGAGAGCCTTTGCATGTTGTCATATGTCACCCCGATTGACAGGGTAGATGGCAGGCTGGGTCTTCTGTCGCCGAAAAACAGCGCTCTAATTCCCAAAACCAGCAGTGTGCAGAGTGCTGCCGCCAACAGAAAGAGGACGGCATAGTTGGGTTTCTTTTTGCCGACTACCTTGGCTTTCGGCACCGCGGCTCTTCGCTTTACCGAATTGACCGGAGAGTTTCTCCCGTCTTCAGATGATTTTTCCGCCAGCGCATCGTCAATCTTGCCGGACATCAGCGCAGTGCGCAGCTTTTGCAGCATCAATTGCAGCGCTTCGTCGGTGATTCGGTCAGTGCAGCCCTCATCATGAGCGGCGGCGGCGATAACCTTGCAATGCGCACCATTGTCCGCAACGCGAAGGCCAAAGTGTATTTTATCACCGGACAGCTCTATTGTATATGGGGAAACACTTGCCGAAAATACCATGGAGCCGACTGTCACAGTGCCTTGCAGCTTGTCATTTTCGGAGGTCATTTCGGCAGTAATCGGGCGTTCGCAGAGCAGCTCGAGATTGTTTTGATTGGTTAAAAATGAAAAGGTTTCGGCAGCCGATGCGTTTAGCTCGACCGATGCCTTTGATACGATGGAGTTCTTTTGCATTTTCTCAAATCCTCATAAGTGCCGCTTTTACCACGGCGTATTTAGTATTTGCGGCAAATAAAAAATAATCAGTCATAGTATGAATACGAAATGACTTTTTCGTCAGAGCCAAAAGTGATGGCAAGCTGGTAATTGCGGGTTTCGGCTTTGAAGTTGCCTATCTCTGCGCCAAAACAAAGCACGAGTCTGTCAGGGCTGTACTGCGCATATGTGGGGAGAACGCCAAGCTCCGAATACACCTCGAAGAGCGTCATCCCCTCGCGAAGCTTATAGCTTTCGGGCTTTTTAAGCGTCCCGGCGTTTTTGCACAAGACATTGTTTTTAAAGGTAACCCGCTGCGCTATGTCATCGTCATGATATAAAACGTCAAATACAAAGCGAGGGTTGTCCGCAGCGGTGATGCTGCTCTGAAAACCGTAGCTGCACCGAACGCCGTAAAAATCCGGGAGATATTCGATATTTCTTGTGGGCAGCGCCGCGTCTACGCTGCTGCGCTCTTTTCCGAGGATAAGAAAGACGCGCTCGTACATGGCGAGGTCTTCCTTATACTGCGAAATGGTGGAGTATTGCAGCTTTTGGTTGTCACTCAGCTCTGAGACATGAAGTGGATTGTCCAAGTCATAGGCGAGATAAAAATCGGCGCTTGTCGAAATATTCGCACTATTGAGCCTGACAACAAGCTCTGAACGTGCGTTTTGGCTGAAAAGCTCACCTGACACATCATAGGCGCCGAACAGAATTGTGGTTACCGCGCTCTTATCGATCCAAAAGGCACTCGGAGCGCGTCCCACAATTTCAATGATTTCCGGTATCGTCATGCTCGGAGAGATGAAGTTGTTGATATCCCTCAGTGTAATTTCGTTTTTGACGTGTGACAGCGCGATGTCTGTGTAGCCGGCACGTCTGACGGTCCCGTTGCTGTCATACACAACCTCAATGAGTTCAAGTGGCGTGCCGTCTCCGGCCTCATTTGTTGAGGAGTAGCGGTATCTGTTTGCCTCAACGTGAATTCCGCGGCATCCCAGCATCATTTCAAGCTCTATCATTGGTTGTCCTATATAAATGCGCTCGGCATTTATTATGTTAACTCCGTCACTTTGTGTGACGGACAGCCCCGACGAGGGCACCACATCGCTGCGCTCAAAAAGAAAGGTTGAGGATATAACAGTGAGAAGGAAAAAGGCCATAATGGCAGCGACCACCGACGCAATTCTCGGAAGCACCACGTCAGTCTCGGTGTTTTCGATTGTCTGCTCAAAGGCGACAGTGCTGTCTGCGTTTAGCGGCGTCTTATAGCCCAGCATCATCGCCGACACAATTTCGTCCCTTATTCGCCTGCGCTTTGCAGGGGGCGCAGGGCTTTTTTTTGCAGCATATGTGCTTTTGTAGGCGGCCGCAGTGTCTCGAAGACGCGACAAAACAAGCGCACATATACTGGGCGCTGCTTTTTTGGCCGACACCCCGGCGACGGAAAGAAAAACGTCGCAGGAGGAATCGTCCACGGGTTTTATTGAAAGCGCCACACATTCGCAGCTGCTGCTGATGGAAAGTTCCCTTTCCGTCACAAGGCTCGTTATAACGCGTGTGGATGTGCTGTTTTTAAAATTCATTTTTGCGCCGACACAAAAAGCCGTGTCAAGCGGCAAAAGCTCCTCGGTCTCGGGAAAACCAAACCAGCTCTTGTAGCTTGCGTAATCGGTGAGAACGCGCCAAAGAAGAGACGGCGAACAATTAAAACGCTCGGCAGCCGCAATTTTTTCTTGTGAATTCAAACGCCATCCTCCAGGTTATTGATGTGCAGCATAAAAATACCGCATTGATGTAATCTAATATATTATAATAACATGTGAACACCGCAAAGTAAACACGAAACAGGGAATCGGATGCTCATAAAAACAATAATAGTGCATAATGCAACGCTGCAAAGCAAAACGCAAAACACAAGTTATTTCGAAAATCGCAATAGCCATGTGCAAGACAAAGCACCCGCCAAAAATGGAGAGCATTTTTGGCGGGTGCTTTGTCTTTTGGCTGTGTTGTTTTTTGAGATACGCGGCTCGGCGGCCTGCTATATTGAGCCTTATAGATTTCTCACGCGATAAAAGTACTTATCGACCATGTCATCGTTGTGCTTTGCAATATCTTTGTCCATAAATGCAAGGTGTCCGTTATAATAGACATCCGGCTCAAAACCCTTTTCGACCAAAATCTCCACCATTTCGGTGAGCAGCATATTGAGAATAAGAACCATCGGTATTGTGCTGCTGCTTCCTACTTTCATCGGGAACCCCTCTATATCGACGAGTGCATCGCCTATCGGCGTGCAGTTGTCAACAACAATGTCGGCGATGTCCTTTAATTTGACACCCGCCTTGTGCTTTGTTGTGAGCCAGTTGGCATATTCGACAGATGTTATCGCGATGGTGGGAATGCCCTTTTCTTTTGCACGGATGCAAGCGTCGACGGGGGCGATGTTGTTTCCGGAATTGGAGACGACAATCAGGCAGTCATTTTCGGTGATTCTGTGGTAATCGACAACGTGCCGACCGACATCATATGTATTCTCCATAAGATAGCTTTTTGTCACTTCAAAGGTTCCTATGGTGCTGGGCTCTGTCAGGGCAACAAAGTTGCAGGGCGTTGCTGCGCGCCAAAACGCGTCCTCTATTACTATGTGGGAGTGCCCGCAGCCGAAGGCATAAATAAGTCCGCCTCTTTCCGTCACATCGGCCATGAGCTTTGCGGCCTTTAGAATATTTGGCGATTCCTGATTCTCAATCTTTTTTTCGATGTCGAGAATGCCGCTCAGGTAGCTTTTCCATGCTTTCATAATAAATACCTCTCCACTTTTTATATTTATTCTATTACATATGACCAAAACAATCAAGCCTAAGGGGTCATGCGCGGATTTATAAAAAAGCATGCTATGGGCGCATTCGCCGATACGCGGGAATAAAATGAGAAGTCGCGAGAAAAATATAGAGGAAGGGATGTGTTTCGATGGAATATCTTAGAGTTGCGCTTAGCGCACTTTGCTCGATAATTGTTTTATTTTTACTGGCAAAAATCATGGGGAGCCGCCAGATTTCACAGCTTTCTTTTTTTGACTATATCAACGGAATAACAATAGGCTCAATCGCGGCCGAATTTGCACTTTGCGGGGGAAAGGACTTTTTGCCGCCGCTCATTGCAATGACGGTGTATGCACTTGCCGCGGCGCTCATCTCCATAGCCACAAACAAGTCAATAAAGCTGCGCGTTCTTGTGGAGGGAAAACCGCTTATCATATTTGAAAAGGGCAAAATTCTCGATAGGAATCTGGCACACGCGAAGCTCGATATCAATGAGTTCTTGATGCATGCGCGCTATGAGGGCTACTTTGACCTTTGCGAGATTGAGACGGCTGTGCTTGAAACCAACGGAAAGATAAGCTTTTTGCCAAAAAGCAGCGACAGACCCGCAACTCCAAAGGATTTGAACCTTACCCCCGAGAAGTCGGAGGTGCTGTATAACGTTGTAATTGACGGAAAAATCCTGGAGGACTGCTTGAAGAACGCGGGAAAAAATGAAAAATGGCTGATGACAAACCTCGCGCTTGAGGGCGTTGGGCTTGAAGAGGTAATGCTCGCCACATGCGGGAGAGACAATGAGCTGACCGTGTATGAGAGGCAAAAAAAGGATGACGAGCGAAAAATTTTCATATAGCCCACATCGTTTTATCTCAAAAACAAAGCCGTATAAAAACAGCCGTTGCCGCGTGATATACACGAGGCAACGGCAAATTGCGCGAGACAAAGGTCCCGACAATTTTGATTACTCCTTGTAGTAGACGCGTTTCATAATCTGCGGCGTCTTCGGACGGTCATTGCGGTCAACGGCTACAGCCGCGATTTCATCGACTATATCCATACCCTCGGTCACTTTGCCGAATGCGGCATAGGAACCGTCCAGATGCGGTGAATCCTTGTGCATGATGAAAAACTGCGAGCTTGCGGAATTTGGGCTGGAGGAGCGCGCCATGGATATGACGCCTCGCTCGTGCTTTATGTCGTTCTTTATTCCGTTGAGCGCAAACTCACCCTTGATATTCGTCCCGCTGCCACCCATCCCCGTTCCGTCCGGGCAGCCTCCTTGAATCATAAAATCCGCTATCACACGATGAAAGCACAGGCCATCGTAAAAGCCGTGGGAGACAAGCTCCAGAAAATTCTTGACCGTTAAAGGAGCAGCCTCGGGGTAAAGCTCCAGTTCGATTTTCTCGCCGTTCTCCATTTCGATTACTACCATGTCAGTTTCCTTTCGATATGTATTTTTCGGCCAGCCGCAAAAGCGTTTCCTTGTCGTTCGCAGCACGGCTGTGGATGACCTCAGAGAGCAGATATTCGAGCGTTTCTCCGACAAGCCTGCCGTCTTTTTTGCACATGAGCAGCAGGTCGTCGCCATTTAAAGCGAGCATTGGCAGCTTGTAGCACTCGTTGGAAAAGAGCACCTTTCGGATGGCCTTGTCAAAGGACGTCAGGTTTCGCAGCCTGTTGTGGTAGCTCTTGTCATGTGCCAAGCAGTCGGCACGCTTGAGCTTGAGTAGGTTAAAAATATCCTCGCGCCCCATTTTGCCCAGCCAGTAGCGAGCTGTTTCGGGGGAGGAATCATATGGGCGGTCGTGGTCGTTGACGAGCTTTGTCACGCGCGCGACGAGCACGCCGGGATAGCGAAGCCGCGTGAGAATGTCATGTGTGAGCGATGCGCTTTTTTCCATATGCCCCAAAAATCGGCCCCGCCCATCCGTGTAGGAGTAGCAGTCGGGCTTTGCGATGTCGTGAAGAAGCGCTGTAAGCCGCAAAAGAAGAGTGGGCGCGACGCGGTTGACGGTTTCGCAGATGTGGCCGAAAACGTCAAAGCAGTGGTTCGGGTTGTTCTGAGCAAAGCCGTCACATAAGGCAAGCTCAGGAATTATCACAAAGAATATCTGCTTGTACTCGCGCAGACGATCACCGGCTTTTTTTGTGACTATAAATTTTGAAAGCTCGTCGCGAATTCGCTCGGCCGATATGTTTTTCAGAGAATTTCTTGCGTATATCGCCGCTGCGCGCGTTTTTGGCTCCATGGAAAAGCCGAGAGTCGCACAGAAACGGGCGGCGCGCATGATTCGCAGCGCATCCTCAAAAAATCGCTCTGTGGGGTTTCCCACAGCTCGCAGCACATGCCGCTTGATGTCGCGAATGCCGCCGAAGGGGTCGACATAACCGCACTCGGGATTGTAGGCGACGGCATTTGCCGTAAAATCGCGGCGCGACAAATCGTCGGAGACATCGTCGGAAAATACGACGCTGTCCGGGTGCCTCGAATCGGTATATCCAAGCTCGCGGCGGTATGTGGTGATTTCAATTGCAAGGCCGTCTATGAACACCTTTATGGTTCCGAATTTGGCGCCGATATCGATGGTTTTGCAGTCGGAAAAGACTTCCCTTATCTGCGCAGCGCGTGCGCTCGTGCATATGTCATAGTCATTTGGAATATGGCCTAGCAGTGCGTCGCGGACAGAGCCGCCGACGACGTAGGCGCTGTGTCCGCTTTTTTCAAGCCGATTCAGCGCAGTCAACACGCTTTCGGGCAGATTCATCCGATCACCTCGCCCGCTATAGAATCAAAAACTTCCTTGCACTCCCCAAAATAATCGCGAAGCTCGGGGTATGTTTTGAGGTACTGCGCGAACAGAAGTTCATATTTTGCATGGTTTTCGCTGTTTGGAAGAACGGTGAACGCCGGCTTTGTCATCGCTCGCACGGCTTTTGGCAGGTCTTTATATGTTTTTGCGGCTACAGCGGCAGCGATGGCCGAACCGAGACACGGCGCCTCCAAGTCACCCGGAATCTTCACCGGTATGGCGCAGATATCCGCAAGAATGGAGAGCAGCAGACGGCTGTTGGCAAAGCCGCCGGCAACGGTGATTTCGCTCACAGGACAGCCCGCGTCGGCAAATTGCCGCAGAAGGTGTGCTGTGCCAAAGCAGACACCCTCAAGAAACGCGCGGTATACGTGGCTGCGCGTGTGCGAGAGTGAGAGGCCATATATCATTGCGCGAACGTCTCCGTCGAGATAGGGGTGGCGATTGCCCTGAAAATAGTCGAGCACCAAAAGCCCCTCGCAGCCGATGGGAATCCCGGAAGCTTCACTGTCGAGCGTTCGGTAGGCCGTCTTGCTGTCAAGGTCGCGGCAAAACTCCCGTTTAAACCAGCTTATTGCAGAGCCGGAGGAGGACTGCCCGCGGTAATCGGTATAAAAGCCGTGTATGAGGTGGTGCGGTCCTGAATTGACGCCGTCTTTATTGAAGAGGGGCTTTTTTGTGAGAAGCATGGCGAGATTGCTGCTTCCCGTGATGAGCGCAAGCTGACCTGACTCACAAATTCCCATTCCCAAAATTCCGATGGAACTGTCTATGCCCCCGCTTGCGACAAGAATTCCGGTGTCGAGTCCGAAGCTCAGCGCAGCCTCTTCTGTCACATAGCCAACAGCATCGCCAACGGCAAAAACGCTGTCGGCGGGAAATTTTGAGATGGCATCTGACATATTGATTTTATCATAAAAACTTGTCGAAAAACCGCCGAGCTCGGCGTTGTAGCCCCAGTTTACGGCGTTATTTATATTGATGCTCCACTTTCCCGTGAGCTTATATGTGAGGAAGTCCTGATATTCGCAGAAAATTTCGGCGTCCGCATAATTTTGAGGCTCATTGTCGCGAAGCCACATGAGTTTGGCCGGCATCCATTCGGGGCTGAGGTGCTCTGCCGTCACTCTGTTTATGTACTCGCTCTGCTTTGCGGCGCGCACATCCATCCATATGAGGCAGTCGCGCACCGGGGTCCCGTCCCTCTTGCAGAGCAGTACACTGCAGCTTGTGGTGTCGGTGCACATTGCAATTATTTCGTCTGCGCGCACCTTTGCGCTTTCCATAGCTCCCGAAATGCTTTTTCGCATTGCGGTGAGCCAGTCCTCCGGCGACTGCTCCGCGAAGCCCGGCTTGTCGTGGCGCGTGGGGTAAGCGGTCGAACAAAAAGCAATCCTGGCCCCATCGCTGCCGTATATCCCGGCGCGAAGACCCGTTGTGCCGCCGTCAATTCCCAAATAATATTTACGCATGAATTCACCTTGCTGTGCCTTTCGGTTAGATTATACAACAAACACACCCCGATTCGCCACCAAACATGAAGAAAAAATTATATATGAATTGTAAACATTGCTTGCATCTGCTAAAATATAGTTATTATATAAATCGGTTAAATATCAAAATGAAGTCCAATATCGCTTTTATGCAAGCTCGAAAGCGAAGAGCGCAGAGGCCTTTTCGACGAAATGCTTCGTATTACACAGGAGGACTGCAATGCCCGATTACAATGATTTGAGAGAAACGCTGCGCACATATGCGTCGATAACGCGCGTTTCGGGATATGAAAAGGAGATGGCCGTTCGCCTTTTTGACGACATGAAAAGTCTTGCCGACCGCGTGACAATTGACAGAATCGGAAATGTCATCGCTGACTTCGACGGACAAGATGAGGACGCGCCGTCAATTATGGTGTTCGCACACATGGACACAATCGGATTTATCATAAGGCGGCTTGACCCGGACGGATTCATCAGAGTCGAGAGAATGGGCGGTGTTCCCGAGAAGCTTGTCCAGGGCATTCCGGTGCTTGTGGGCAGCGAGGAGGGCAAATACTACAACGGTGTTATAGGCGCAAAGGCCTACCATGTTCAAAGCGCGTCCGACAAGGAACACGTCGATGCGCTGTCGTCGCTCTTTATCGACATAGGCGCAAAGAGCGATGCCGAGCTTCATCGGCTGGGCATAGAGGTTGGTTGTCCGGTGGCGTATTATCCTGTGTTCTTTGATTTGCTCAACAACCGCGTGGCGGGCACATATCTCGACGATTCCGTCGGCATGTCGCAGCTGATTGAAATTGCGCGCGCCCTCAAGGCGAAAAGGCCAAGGGCGACGGTGCATCTCGTCGGCACGGTTTGGGAGGAATTTTCGGCGCGCGGCGCGATGATTGCGGCGCGCACGGCGAAGACAGATATGGCGATATGCCTGCTGGGACCCGGAGCGGGAGACACGCCTGACCAGCGCGGATACAACAATGTGGAGCTCGGCGGCGGCCCCGCCGTCACACTTTTTAATTTTCACGGTAAAGGGACGCTCAACGGAATGGTGGCGCACAAGGGAATGCAAGAGCTGCTCAAGAGCACGGCAAATGAGCTCGGCATTCCGCTTCAAAGAAGCGCGATGCGCGGCGCCCTGTCCGACACCGCCTACCTGCAGCTTGAAGGCGAGGGTATCCCTGTGCTTGACATGGGTTCGCCGGACAGATACAGCCACAGTCCGAAGGAGGTATGTGATCTCGCTGATGTCGCCGCTACGTCGGAGCTTGTCAGCGGGTTTATATATGGAATCGATAAAAATTTTAAATTAAATAGATTTTGAGAGGTGCTTTAAATGGACAGAAAAATACCGATAATAATAGACACGGACCCGGGAATAGACGATGCGGTTGCCATAATGCTGGCAGCGGCGAGCGATAGGCTGAACATTGTGGGACTGACGCCTGTTGACGGAAATGTCTCCGCGAAGTACACCATACCCAATGCCCTGAAGATTTCCGAGTTTTTGAAAATTGACTGCCCTGTCGCAAAGGGCGCCACGCATCAGCTGCTCACAAAAAACACAATCTTTGCATCGGGAACACACGGCACTGACGGCCTGGGGGGCGTGAAATTGCCGGAGCCAAAGGGCGATTATGACAAAAGACCCGCATGGGATTTTATCTATGATACGGCAAAGGAATTTGGCAAGGAGCTTGAGCTTGTCGCCATCGGACCTTTGACAAACGTTGCGCTTGCAATAAAAAATCACCCGGACCTCAAGGACTATATCAAATGTATAAATATAATGGGCGGAGGCACAGAGGGCGGAAACAGAACCGCATTTGCCGAGTTCAATTTTTGGGTTGACCCACCCGCTGCGGAAATAGTGTTTAAAAGCGGAATACCAATTGTCATGGCGGGCCTCAATGTGACGCTCAAAACCGGCATCTCGCTTTCGTTTATCGATGATTTGGCGAAGAGAAAATCACTCATTGCGCCTGTTGTAAAGCAGCTTGTTTCAAAGTACAAGGATGTGGAAAAAAATAAGGACGGCGAGGTGTCCTCCGTCATTCACGACGCAATACCCGTGGCATACGTCATTGACCCGTCGATGTGCGAGACAAAGCGCTGCAAGGTGACAATCAATGCCATCATGGACGATGAGCGCTGGGGCGAGTCCGCGGCAAGCTTTGACAATCCCGAGGAGTTTAACTGCACGCTCATCACTGATATCGACATGCGCCGTTATGAGAAGCTTTATATCGATATGACGGAGCATTTTGCGGAATAAAATACTGGAGCGATTATGATAACCATATTGATTTGCAAGCTTCTGTGCAAAATAGGCTCATGGCTCGGAAGAGGCAGCAGTCTGCCCGGAGCCATAGCGCTGAAATTAAACAAAAATATTCTGGGCAAGCTGAAGATGCCGCCGACGGTCATCGCCGTCACCGGCTCAAACGGGAAAACCTCGGTTACAGAGATGATTTGCGAGGCCGCGAGGGCTGCAAATCTGCGCGTCATCAGCAACAGCGAGGGCAGCAATCAAATCGAAGGCGTGGCCACGGCGCTGCTCAAAAACTGCAACCTCAAAAAAGTGGTGCAGGCAGATGTTGTGGTGCTCGAGAGCGACGAGCGATTTTGCCAATATACTTTTTCAAAATTTGCACCGACACATATGGTTATCACGAATCTTTTTCGCGACCAGCTGACCAGAAACGGAAACCCGGAATTTGTGTTCGGCGAGCTTGAAAAAGGCGTGCGCGAGGAAACGACATTGATACTCAACGCCGACGACCCTCTGACTGCGCGGTTTGGAATTGGTAAAGAAAACGCTGTCTGGTTTGGCGTGGACAAAGACGCTTTTTTAGAGCAGAAAGAGAACAAGCACGCGTATTTTGACGGTGCATTTTGCCCTGTATGTAAGGCGCGGATGAATTATTCCTACGCTGTGGTCAGCCATCTCGGCGGCTTCGAGTGTACGAGCTGTGGGTTTACAAGAGCCTGTGCCACGCACTCGGTCACGGCGGTTGAAGACGGCAGACTCATACTCGACAAAGACGTTAGCATAAAGCCCCAGATACTGAACACTATTTTTGCATACAATATCGCCGCCGCGTTCACAGCGGCCGTCGAGGCGCTGGGTCTTACAAAAGAGAGCGCCGCAAAGGCGCTCGACGGATATTCGCTTAAAAATGACAGAATAAGGTCCTTTTCAATAGAAGGACACAGGGGCCTCTTTCTTCTTAGCAAGCACGAAAACTCCATGTCATACAACGGATCTCTCAATACGATTGTCGGAAGCGGCAGCGAAAAGATGACGGTTGTGCTCATAGTTGACCTATTGAGCAGAAAATATATCGCAAACGACATGTCGTGGCTGTGGGACATTGATTTCGAGCTGCTGTGCGATGAGCGGGTGGAGAGAATAATAGTCGGCGGTCAGTTTGCCGGGGATATGGGTGTGCGGCTGCTCTTTGCGGGTATCCCAAAAGAGCGCCTGACGATAGAGCCGAACATCGACTCGATGATGGCCTCGCTTTGTGCAAATCCGATTGGGGATATATATGCAATGACCTGCTTTACTGACGTTCCCAAATTCACAAAACGCTTAAAGGAGGGGACGGAGAATGGTTAGAATAGCGGCAGCGTATCCGGATTTATGTAATCTGTACGGTGACTATGCCAACATCAAAGCGCTCGAAAAACGCCTTTCCGAAGCAGGAGAGCGCGTCGAAGTGCGCAATTTTTCAATTGGAACGTATACGGAGCTCGCGCAGTGCGACATCATATGCTTCGGTGCCGCGACAGAGGGCAGCATGCTTGCCGCTCTGGAGGATATCACTCGCTACAAGGCCGACCTGATGACATTTTCCAAAAGCGGAAAGCCGATAATTATGACCGGAAACTCAATGTCTCTCATGGCGCAGAGCGTGACACTTTCGGACGGCAGCGTCAGGCAAGGACTGGGAATCTTCGATGCCGACGTGGCCATAGAAAAAAAGAGAAGCTACTCGGAATTCATAATGCGCACGGCGCTTGCGAAGGGCGAGATTGTCGGCGTGATAAACAGCTCTATGACGGTCAGCTCACGTGAATCCAGCGTGTTTGAGGTCGAATACGACACAGCAGGTATGCTGCACGACAAAAAAGAGGGCATTTTTTGTGACAATATAATCGCGACCGAGCTTTCAGGGCCGCTGCTGATAAAAAACCCCGAGCTGCTGGACAGGATAGCGCAGTTGGTGTGCAAAAGAGAGCTTGGCACCTGCGAAGAGGACTGGTTTGTGCTCGCGCAAAAGGCGCACGCGGATATGCTGGCGGTTCTTGAAAAAGCGAGCGGCAAAAAACGGAGGTGAGCCGGATGGGAGATAGGAAAAAGGTCAGCGTCTGCATCGTTACCTACAAGTGCTGTGAAAAATGCCGCGAAGCAATCGCAAGTCTGCTGGCACACACAAAGGGCGTAGATCTCAAAATTTATATAGTGGACAACAACTCCCGCGACGGCACACTCGAAAAGCTAAAGGCGGAATTTCCCTGCATTACGACGATTCAAAACCCGGACAACAAGGGCTTTGGCCACGGTCACAACGCGGTGCTGGAGCTGCTTGACAGCGATTACCACGCCGTGGTCAACCCCGATATACTGCTCGACAGAGACGCGCTGACCGAGCTTTGCGAGTACATGGAAAAAAACAGCGACATAGGTCTGATCACGCCGAAAATATGTTTTCCGGACGGCCGCGACCAACAGCTGCCAAAGAGGGACCCGAGCTTTCTCGCACTTGCGGGACGCCATGTTTTTCAAAAAAAACTCGAGCCGGTAGTTCGCCATTACCAGATGCTCGACGAGGATTTGACAAAGCCTATCGATATCGAGTTTGCGACAGGCTGCTTCTTTATGATAAGAACCGAGCTTTTCAAGCAGATTAAGGGCTTTGACGAGCTGTATTTTATATATTTTGAGGATATGGACATAACCCGCCGCGCGTGCAAAATAAAACGTGCGGTATATTACCCGTACACATACGTCTATCATGCGTGGGAGCGATCCAGCTCACACAGCGCAAAATATTTCTTAATTTTGGTGATTGGAATGTTCAAATATTTCTACCGTTGGGGCTTTAGGTGGAAATAGCGAAATAGTTAGTTCAAAAAAAGAATCAAAGGAGAATGCGCATTTATGAAGGGAATAATTCTTGCCGGCGGAGCCGGAACGAGGCTTTATCCATCCACTATTGCAGTGTCAAAGCAGCTGCTGACCGTCTGCGACAAACCGATGATTTACTACCCGCTGTCAACGCTCATGCTCGCCGGAATCAAAGATATTTTGATCATTTCGACACCTCACGATATCGGAGGCTTTGAAAGACTTTTCAAGGACGGCTCACAGCTGGGACTTTCCATTGTCTATGCTGTCCAGGAGCAGCCGCGCGGACTTGCCGACGCTTTTATAATCGGAGCCGACTTCATAGGCACAGACAATGTCTGTCTGGTGCTGGGCGACAACATCTTTTACGGCTACGGCTTTTCCGAAAGACTGAAAAACGCAGCTTCGCGCGAGAGTGGCGCCACAATATTCGGCTATCACGTAAAGAACCCAAATGAGTTCGGTGTCGTCGATTTTGACGATGAGGGAAATGTGCTGTCCATCGAGGAAAAGCCGGCAAAGCCAAAGTCCAATTACGCGGTTCCCGGCCTCTATTTCTATGACAATAACGTCATAAATATCGCGAAAAATGTCAAGCCATCGGCGCGCGGCGAGATAGAGATTACTTCTGTAAACAACGAGTATCTCGCGAGGCATCAGCTCAAGGTGGAGCTGTTTGGCAGAGGAATGGCGTGGCTCGACACGGGAAATCACCGCTCTATGCTCGATGCTGCGAATTTTGTCGATGCGGTTCAGGAGCGCCAGGGCCTTTACATTGCCTGCATAGAGGAAATCGCCTATAGGCAGAAGTTTATTTCGAGAGAACAGCTGGTGAAGCTCGGAGAAAGTCTCTCTCAGACGGAGTACGGCAAGTACATACTGCATGTGGCCGAAACGGTTAAAGTAAAGTGATATTTTGGAGGCAGAACTTATGAAAATTCTCATCACCGGCGCAAAGGGCCAGTTGGGAACAGAGCTTATAAAACAAATCAATTGCGGGTGCTCGGAGCTGGGCGCAATACCTGAAGCTTACAAAAATGCCGAGGTTGTGGGAATTGATATCGAGGACTGCGACCTGACCGACAAGCAGGCTGTTTTCAAAATTTTGCGCGAGGGCAGATTTGATGTTGTTATAAACTGCGCTGCGTTTACGAATGTCGACGGCTGTGAGGCAAACTGTGACGCGGCATTTAAGGTAAACTCGCTTGCTGTGCGCCATCTCGCAGAGGCCTGTGAGGTGACAAAGACGGTCCTCGCACATGTTTCAACGGACTATGTCTTTTCGGGCGACGCTGTGACACCTTACCGTGAATATGACGTGCCGTCTCCGCAAAACGTGTACGGAAAGACAAAACATCTCGGCGAGCAGTATCTTCGCGAGGCGTGCTCGAGATATTTTATTGTCAGAACATCGTGGCTTTATGGATATATTGGCGGCAATTTTGTCAAAACCATTCTGCGTCTTGCGCGTGAAAATAAAAAGGTGACGGTCGTCAATGACCAGCTTGGGAATCCCACCAGCGCAGTTGATGTCGCGCACCATATACTGAAAATAATAGACGGCGGAAGCTTTGGCATATACCACTGCACCAACAACGGAATATGCTCATGGCACGAGTTTGCGGGTGAGTTTGTCAGGCTTGCGGGAATCGACGCAGAGGTGCTGCCCTGCACGACGCAAGAATTTATAAGGCCCGCAAAAAGGCCGGCCTATTCGGCGCTCGACAACATGATGCTCAGAGCAACTGTCGGTGACGAAATGCGTGACTGGCACGATGCCATAAAACAATACATGGAAAATCTTGAAAAATAAAGGAGACTGTCATGAAAAACATACTCGTCACCGGAGGCGCAGGCTTTATCGGATCCAACTACATAATTTACATGTTCAAGAATTATAAGGATATAAAAATCCTCAATGTGGACAAGCTCACCTATGCGGGAAACCTAAAAAATCTCACGTCAGTCGAAAATGACGCCCGCTACACATTTTTGCAGGCCGATATATGCGACAGAGCAGTCATAGAGCCGCTCTTTGCAGAATACGATATTGACACGGTGATAAACTTTGCGGCGGAGAGCCACGTCGACCGCTCGATAACCGACCCGGAGATATTCATACACACAAATGTGCTGGGAACGGCAACGGTGCTCAATGCGGCAAAGCGCGCATGGCAAAGCGAGGACGGCAGTTTTCGCGATGGCGTAAAATATTTGCAGGTGTCAACGGACGAGGTCTACGGCTCTCTGGGCGCCGACGGCTTCTTTGAGGAGACAACTCCTCTGAACCCACACAGCCCGTATTCCGCGTCAAAGGCATCGGCCGACATGATAGTTCAATCGTACTTCGACACGTACAAGATGCCTGTGAATATCACGCGCTGCTCCAACAACTACGGCCCCTATCAATTCCTCGAAAAGCTGATTCCTCTCATCATCAACAACTGTGTAAACCACAAGGCGCTGCCTGTCTACGGAGACGGCCTGCAAATCCGTGACTGGCTTTATGTCGAGGATCACTGCAAGGCCATCGACCTTGTCGCGCGCAAAGCAAAGGCAGGAGAAGTTTACAACATCGGCGGACACAACGAGCGCACTAACCTCATAATCATCAAGACAGTTATTGACTATATCGGAAAGCACGCGGATTCCTCAGTCGATGAGAGCCTCATAAAGCATGTGGAGGACAGAAAGGGACATGACCGCCGCTACGGGATTAACCCGGAAAAAATCAAGCAGCACCTCGGCTGGTATCCGGAAACAATGTTCGAACAGGGCATAGAAAAGACAATTGATTGGTATCTTGAAAACAAGGAATGGGTAGACGAGGTGGCCACCGGCGAATATCGCAGCTATTACGAGCAGCGGTACGAAAAATAAAAAAGGAGCATGATTATGAAATGTCCTCAATGCAATGCAGAACTTGCTGAGATTGAAGCATTTTGTCATGTCTGCGGCCAGACGCTGACCGGCGATTACTGTCTCTCCTGCGGTGAAAGGATTGCGCCCGGAGTGGCTTTTTGCGGAAAGTGCGGCGCGAAAAACGAGCATTTGAACGAGCCGAAGAGCACCGAGGCGGAGATGGAGCTTGTCGCGTCTTCAGCGGCTGATGCCAAGGGGGGTTCCTCTGAGCAAAAAAGCGCTAAACAGAAAAGCGCTAAACAGAAAAGGGAGCACAGAAAAATCCCCATCATAAAGCTTGTCCCCTGGGCTTTGTCGCTGGCGCTGTCACTGGCGCTTGCGATTACCATTTTGCTTTTTGGCGGAGCAAAAGATGCCGAAATGAGCTTTAAAACACAGGAAAAAGCGGTGCGCTATTTTACAAATCAAATAAAAGCCGGCGACGTGGAAGCTGCAGTGCGCGCTTTTTCTGTGCAAGCAAGAAAAGAGCACTATGATTTCGGCAAAAATTTTGATGCTTTGAGAGCATGGAACATCAATTCGCCATTGCCGGGGAATTATGATATCTACAAAGAAACAAACAAAGCGTCCTTCAAAGCGGATGCATACAATCAAATCGAGCATTTCATTTTGGGCATGACGCCTTATGTCCAAGATAAAAACGAATTGCCCTTTGTGGTATACGGCATATCGTCCGAAGAGCTGATAGCTGCTCTTGACCCCCAAAATGCGCAATCGCTTGAGTTTGTGCGCATGGATTATGCAAACCCCGTCGTGCAAGACAGCGAGAGTGCGCAGAAAAAGTACAAAATGATATGCGAAGTAAATGGATTTGCAAGTTATGAAGAGTATGCAGTGCTTTACAAAACCAAAGGCGGCTATTATATGGGCGCTGTGGCGCTGGTTGAGACGGGCGGAGAATGGCAAATTTTCAGTCTGAATTCAGGAATTGTAAAAATGTCGGCTGCTTCACTGTCCTCACCTATCACAAAGGAAGAGTATATGTCTGCGGTGTCCGAGTGGGAGAGCATGTCCTGACCTTCACGGCGAATACTCATCTTGGAAAAACTCGTTTGAGCTTACTTTGAACTCAAAACAAGCTCGGCGCGCAGGCTGCCTCATTCAAAGAGCCTTTTGTAAAACCGTCCCAAATTAAATAACCCCTTGCTGTGCAAAGAAAACTGCACAGTGAGGGGTTTTAGGTAAAGGCAAAAGCGCGCGAGATGCGCGTGATGTCAAGGGGCTAAAACACGGCAAAATTATTTGCCCGATTTACCGATGACCTCAAGCGTGTCGCGGGCAATCATAATCTCTTCGTTTGTCGGAATTACCATGACAAGCACACGGCTGTCATCGGCTGATATGGTCTGCTCAATGCCGCTGGCGGTTTCGTTGCGCTTTGCGTCGAAGCCAAGGCCCAAATATTCCATATCGGCGCAAACGCGTGCGCGAATTCGCCAATCATTCTCACCGATGCCTCCGGTGAAGATTATTGCGTCCACACCGCCCATCTCGGCGGAGTAGCCGCCGATAAAGCACTTTATCTGCTGCACCAAAATGTCGAGCGTAAGCTTTGCGCGCTCGTTTCCACCGTCAGCGGCGACATGGAGATCACGGCAGTCGCTTGAAATGCCGCTCACGCCGAGAAAACCCGATTTTTTATTGAGAATTTCGCTCATCTGATCGGGTGACAGACCCTCTTTGTTGGCTATGTAGGTCGCGACAGAGGGGTCAATGCCGCCGCTGCGTGTGCCCATGATAAAGCCGTCGAGCGGCGTCAGACCCATGGAGGTGTCAAAGCACTTTCCGTCCACTATCGCGCTGATAGAGCTTCCGTTTCCGAGATGGCAGGTGACAATTTTTGAGCCCTCGGGCTTTTTGCCGGAAATCTCAAAAAAGCGGCGGCTCACATACCTGTGGCTCGTCCCATGAAATCCGTAGCGGCGCACGGAATATTTTTCATAGTATTCATAGGGAATCGGGAAAATATAAGATTTGGGCGGCATTGTTTGATGAAAGGATGTGTCGAAAACGGCGACCATCGGGATTTTGTCGCCGACAACCTCGCGGCAGGCGCGCATGGTGATAGCCTGAGGGGGATTGTGCAGCGGGCCCAGCTCGCGCAGCGACATAACGGTGTCGATGACCTCGTCTGTGACGAGCGTGGCTTCCTTGTATATCTCGCTGCCGTGCAGCACGCGGTGGCCGACGGCGCTTATTTCCGAAACGGAAGCGATGACCTTGTTGTCACCCTTTGTGAGTGCGTCGATTACGGCGAGAAAAGCTTCCTTGTGTGTCGGAAAGCTTATTTTTTTGACATCCTTGGCTCCTTCGGCGGTTTTATGTGTTATAAGCCCATCGATGCCAATCCGCTCGCAATTCCCCTTTGCAAGCTCTTTTTCGGTGTCCATGTCGATCAATTGATATTTAAGACTGCTGCTGCCGGCGTTGATGACGAGTACCTTCATCCTGCATTCTCCCTTTGACTCCAATATATTTACAATATTGTGTATTAATTGTATTATTATATCAGTACGCGACCTACTTTTCAAGTTTTGCGCGCCTTTCGGCGCCGATTGGGGCAAGTATGAGAATATGCGGTATAATAGCCGAGTACAACCCGTTTCACAATGGGCATCTCTATCAAATAAATGAACTCAAAAAGATGGGCGCGACGCACATCATATCCGTGATGTCGGGGAGCTTTGTACAGCGCGCAGAGCCTGCTGTTCTCCCCAAATTCGAGCGCGCAAGGGTGGCTGTTCAGTGCGGCGCGGACATTGTGCTGGAGCTGCCGTGCAGATATGCGACAGCCTCGGCAGAGAGGTTTGCATTTGGCGGCGTTTCGCTGCTCAGAGCTCTCGGGTGTGTGGACATGCTGGGGTTTGGCAGCGAAAGCGGCGATTTGGCGGGGCTGCTTCTTGCGGCGGATGCAGTCTGTGACGCGAAGGTTCTTGATGTGACAAGGGCGCTCTGCGAACGCGGGGAGACATATCCGTCGGCGCGCGAAAAAGCGGCGCGCTCGATATATGGTGACGAGGCTGCCAACCTCCTGAGAGAACCAAATGACATATTGGCAGTCGAATACCTAAAGGCGCTGCACGGCTGCGCCATTGAACCTGTCGCGGTGAGGCGTGTCGGAGCGGCGCATGACGGCGAAGATACAAAGGACGGTTTTGCGGGGGCGTCGCTTCTGCGGTTGCGCATCGAGAAGAATATTGATATTCAAAAATATGTTCCGCCGGAAACAGCGCAGGCCCTGCAAAACAGTGATATAATCAGTTGTGGAATGAAACGGCTGGAGCTTCCGCTTCTGTACAGGCTTCGCACGATGGACGCGAGCCTTTTTGAGGCTCTGCCGGACTGCGCCGACGGGCTGGGAAACCGCCTTAAATGTGCCGCCGGTAAGGCGAAAAGTCTTGAAGAACTATATGATTTGGCAAAGACAAAACGCTATACAATGTCGCGTGTGCGGCGCGCGGCGCTGTGCGCTCTGCTGGGGATTATGGCGGAGTCGCCGGTACAAACGCCATATGCGCGCGTGCTGGCAATCGGGAAAAATGGCGGCGAGGTTTTGGCGAGAATGAAAAAAACAGCCTCTATTCCTATTTCACAGAGCCTCAAAGAACTGGCAAAGCTCGGAGGGCGATGTGCAAAGGATGCGGCTTTGGAAGCGTATGCCACAGACATTTCTGCGCTGTCTCAGCGCGTCGTCGGCGATGTCGGACGTGACTACACACAAAAACTTTTTAGGGATAAATAACATGCAAAAAGTATTTAATACAGGTTCACAAAATGAAACTGAGGCGCTCGGTGAAGAGCTTGGTGCCCTGCTCGGGGCAGGGGACACGGTGTGTTTTTACGGCGGACTGGGGGCAGGAAAGACGGCGCTTGTGCGCGGCATTGTCAAGTCTTTTGGCTTTGAAGAACAGGTGACGAGTCCGACATTTGCAATTGTAAACGAGTACAACGGTGATAAAATCAAAATAGCCCACTTTGACATGTATAGAATTACCGGAGAGGACGACTTGTACTCCACCGGCTTTTACGATTATCTCGACAATGAGCATCTCATTTTAATAGAATGGTCGGAGAACATTCCATTTGCTCTCGACGGAAACGAGAAAAGCGTTGCCATCATCGACAAAGGCGGCGACGCGCGTGAAATTATCATAGAAATGGGTGAGGCACAATGACGATATTTGCGGTGGATTCCTCATCAAAAGCGGGAAGTGCGGCACTGCTTTGCGACGGCGCGCTGCTTTATGAAGCATATGCAAACGAGGGACTGACACATTCAGAGACGCTTTTGTCGCGCTGCGATGAGGTTTTTAAAAATACGGGAAAGACGCCGTCCGACATAGACTATTTTGCCGTGTCCTCAGGACCCGGATCCTTTACCGGACTGCGCATCGGAATGAGCGCGGTCAAGGGACTCGCGTTTGCCGCAAACAGGCGATGTGTACCTGTTCCTACGATGGAGGCGCTTGCCTGCGGACAGTGCGAGACGGACAGACTTGTCGTCACGGTTTGTGACGCGCGCAGATCCCGCGTCTACTTTGCCGCGTTTTCCTGCTGCGGCAGCAGACCCAAAAGAATGGCAGAAGATGCTATTTTGACGCTTGAGGAGCTGCGGGATTTTGCAGCAAATCAAGAGAAGAAGCTTTTGCTTGTTGGTGACGCGGCGGAAATGTGCTATAATTTTATCAAGGACAAAGTGAGCTGCACTGTCGCTGAGGGTGAGAGCAATTATGTACATGCCTCGCAGGTGGCGAGACTGGCAGCCGCGATGATATGTGAGCGGCAGGATGTGTCGGCAAGTGAGCTTGCACCCGATTATCTTCTCCCATCACAGGCGGAGCGCAACAGGAATGAAAAAAAATAAAAGGAGTGCCCAAAATGATAGCAATCGGAAGTGACCACGGTGGATATGAGCTAAAGAAGGAAATAATCAAATATTTCGAGAGTAACGGCATCGACTATAAGGATTATGGCTGCTATGAGCCGACGTCGTGCGACTATCCCGATATAGCAAAGGTGACCTGCGAGGCAGTGGTCGCAAAGGAAGCCGAAAAAGCCATCCTGATATGCGGAACGGGTGTAGGAATATCAATTGCCGCAAACAAAATAAAGGGGATACGCGCGGCATGTTGCAGCGACTATTTCAGCGCAAAATACACGAGGCTGCACAATGATGCAAACGCGCTCTGCATGGGAGGACGCGTAATCGGGCCAGGGGCTGCCGTGGAGCTTGTAAAAGTGTTTTTGTCAACGGAGTTTGAAGGCGGGCGGCATGAGAGGCGCGTAGAAAAAATAACAAAGTTGGACAATCGGGGAGAATGACAATGCGACTTATGATGCCCTCCCCGGATACGGCGGGAAAAGTGAAAAGAACACTGAAAATTGTGTTTTCTGTCCTTGTGACGGCAGCCGCGGTCTGCGGAGCCGGTTATATGCTTTTTCTCTTTCACACAACGTCATATCTTCCTCTTTGGCTGTGTATTGTAATGCGGTTTTTATGCGTCTTGTTCGGTGTCGGCAGTGTGCTTTTTTTAAAAAAATATATATCAGCACTTGATTAGAATCCGGAGGTTCAATGATGACACCTGTAATTTATCTGGTGGTGCCCTGCTACAACGAGGAGGCGGTGCTCACGGAGACGACAAAAAGGCTCGATGAGAAGTTCACCGCTCTGGTGGCAGGCAAAGCCTTGTCGGAAGAGAGCCGCGTAGTATACGTCGACGACGGCTCGCGCGACAAAACGTGGGAGATTATATCGGCAATCCACAGCGAGAATAAGCGTTTTCGGGGTATAAAGCTGTCGCGCAACAGGGGACACCAAAACGCTCTGTTGGCCGGGCTGATGACTGTCAAAAATGAAGCAGATGCTGTCATATCTATGGACGCTGACCTTCAAGACGACATAAACGCCATTGACAGCTTCATCGAAAAGTTTAAAAGCGGCAGCGACATTGTATATGGAGTCAGGAGTGTAAGGGAAACAGACACATTCTTTAAGCGTACGACGGCTCAGGGCTTCTACAAGGTCATGAATATGCTGGGGGCGAAGGTGGTGTACAATCACGCCGATTACCGCCTGATGAGCCGCAGAGCTATCGATGCGCTGGAGCAATTTAAAGAGGTGAACCTATTCCTGCGCGGGATGGTCACGCTCGTAGGCTATAGAACGGATATTGTCACTTATGAGCGCGGAGAGCGGTTTGCGGGCGAGAGCAAATATCCTTTCAAAAAAATGCTGGCGTTTGCGTGGGACGGCATAACCTCTTTCTCAGTGAAGCCTATAAAGATAATAACGGTGTTGGGCGCTGTTGTTTGCGCCGGCAGCGTTGTCGGGCTCATCTACAGCCTTGTCTCGCACCTTTGCGGAAACACGGTTCCGGGCTGGACCTCCATGATGATGTCAATTTGGCTGCTAGGTGGAATCCAGCTTTTGTCGCTTGGAATAATAGGTGAGTATGTCGGAAAAATCTACTCTGAGACAAAGGCGCGGCCGCGTTTCATCATAGATACATATTTAAAAGACTGACACCAAACGCAGAATCTGTCAGCCAAAGCAGAAGAATAAGTGAGCGGAAGCCGTTTTATCAGCAGCAAAGAGGCTTCCGCTTTTTTGTGCAATACCTGCGGTTACCGCAGCGCAAGATACCGTGCAGACGGCGCTTTGCGGCAGAGTGCGTGTCCAATGACGTCCACCCTGAAAAGAGCGAGTGGGGAAAGTGCGAAGCTGCAATAAAACGAAAATAGCAAGTGAGCATGTTGACGATAAAGAGAGCATTAGCGAGAAAACAGCAGTTATCAATTTGTAAATTGATTTTGCAACAAAAAGTTGTTGACAAGGTTCGGCAAAGCGGGTTATAATACAGTTCGCGGGCAATTCTGCGCCGCGATTTTGCCAATATGCCGGAAACGGCTTTTATCTTATCAGGAGGAACAAAATGTCTACAACACTGCAAAAACCTGCAGAAGTTGAGCGCAAGTGGTATATCATTGACGCCGCGGGCAAGCCCCTCGGACGCACTGCCGCCGCTGTCGCAATTCTTCTTCGCGGCAAGAACAAGACAATTTTCACACCCAACGTTGACTGCGGCGACCATGTCGTTGTCATAAACTGCTCAGAGGCTGTTCTCACAGGAAAGAAGCTCGAGCAGAAAATGTACCGCCACCATTCAGGATGGATGAGCGGGCTTAAGGAAACACAGTACAAGACGCTTATGGCAGAAAAGCCCGAAAAGGCTATGATGCTGGCTGTCAAGGGAATGCTGCCCGACACAACACTCGGCCGCAAAGCACTGACACGTCTTCGCGTTTACAGAAGCGCAAACCACGAGAACGCTGCACAAAAACCGCAGCCGTTTGAGGTATAAGAAAGGAGCGATTAAATCATGTATGAGACAAGACCGTTCTTCAACGGAACAGGCAGAAGAAAGTCATCTATCGCTCGCGTACGCCTTTACAACGGCAACGGTGCAGTGACGATAAATGGGCGTGATATAGACGATTATTTTGGCCTTGAGACGCTCAAGCTTATTGTCCGTCAGCCGCTTGAGCTGACAAAAACAACGGGAAAATTCGACGTTGTCGTCAATGTTAACGGCGGCGGAGTTTCCGGCCAAGCCGGCGCTATCCGTCATGGAATTTCACGCGCACTGCTTCAGTTTGACGCGAATCTTCGCGGTGAGCTCAAGAAAGCCGGATTCCTGACACGTGACCCGAGAATGAAGGAAAGAAAGAAATACGGCCTCAAAGCCGCACGTCGTGCACCTCAGTTCTCAAAGAGATAATTTTCAAAAAAGAAGTTTTTACTGCGTTATGTTCGCAAAAGGAGTCCGGCTGCGGCCGGACTCCTTTTATTATTCGGCTGAGTTTTAGTCAATGTCGTATAATGGGCTTTTAGCAAATTTAAAAAGCCCTATGGTTCGGCAAATACGGGTGTTTTTGACTCAAACCAGCGCATTTCTGTACTTTTAGCTTGCAAAGCGCGAGGTCTTCTGTGGTCGACACATATTTTTTCGCAGGTATACAGCTGACGGGATTTGGACGGTTGTTTGGCAAATTAGTCAATTAACAACGCTTTTACAAACGATTTTGCACTGCTGCGCAGGAAGACCGACACCGTATGAAAAAAATAATGATATCAGGCACAAAAAAGCAGGGGTGCGCACAGCTCGCCCCTGCTTTTTTGTGTTCTTTGGGATTACAGTTCTTTTTTCCAAAGCCCGTGCAGATTGCAATATTCGTATACTGCTACAGGCTTGTCGTCTTTGACCGCAAAGCTTGCCTTTGGCTCGTCGCCGGCGGCTAGCATTTTGCGCTGAATGCCGTGCTCTGTCACAAGGCAAATCCACTCGATGTGGTGTTCGGGGAGCATCGGATGAATTACAGATCCGATTGTGACATGAAGCTCATCGCCATTAATTTCGACGACCGGAATGTGTTTTTCCAGACTCGCTTCGACGGTGTTAGGCACGAGCTCTTTCATGGGCTTGCCGCAGCACACGACCGGCACGCCGGAGCTTTTGACCATTTCAATCATATTTCCGCAGATCTCACAAATGTAGAATCTTTTTTCAGACATAGATAGTCTCCCTTTTGAAAATAGATAAATTTTTATACGCTGACCTATATTATTATAATATCACAAAAATGTTAAATTTTATCGCTTTTCGCCTAAGTTTGGTATTAATTCAGTGCCTGTCATGCAATTAATTTTGCAAACAGCAATATGTACTTGCGCATATTTTTAAGCTCTGCTTCGAAGAGGGTAAAGATAGCGAATGAGGAGATTTTACCGAAGCGGCAAGCGGTATGTCAGCAGCGTGTATGTTCTGACTTTTGACTGAGCTTTTATTTTCAGTCTTCAAAAAACAGCAAGGCGCAGACGGGGCAGAGATGTTTTTACATAAAAAAAGGACAGCCTTCGCTAAAATAAGCAAAGGCAAATCCCTTTTGGTGCTTGTAATCGTGCAAAGTGCCCGTGCGCGATTTAAAAAAGCTGTGCGCATAGGGTAAAATGCAATTTACGGTCTGAGGCCGCTGCCGCCCTGAACGGAGATTGTCTCTCCCGTGATGTACTCGGCTTCATCAGAGGCAAGGTACACGCAGAGCCTGCCGATGTCTTTCTCAGCGTCGGCAAAGCGGCGCATCGGAACGGCCTGGATGGTTTTTTCGTACATTTCGGGATATTCGGCTTTCCATTTCTCAAGTCCCGGTGTCATAGCAAGAGGGCAGACGACATTGACGCGAACGCCAAACTCGCCCCACTCTGTTGCTGCGACGCGTGACAGACCGCGGATGCCCTCTTTGGCAGCGGCATAGGAGGACTGTCCGACTCTGCCAAAAAGACCTGCGCCGGAGGCGAAGTTGATTATGCTGCCCTTTGTCTCCTTGAGGTACGGGAGGGCGGCCTTCATGTAAAAGAATGTCGCGTACAGACCGGACATAATCGCGACGTCAAAATCCTCGCGTGTGTGGTCTGCAAGCATGACGCCTGATTTTGATACTTGTGCGTTGTTGATGACGCAGTCAAGCTTGCCAAAAGCTTCGATAGCTTTTTTTACAGCGTTGTTGACCTGCTCCTCGTTGCCGCCGTCGGCTGCAACAGGCAGAACCTTAATGCCATATTTTGACTCAAGCTCGTCCTTTGCACTTTGCAGAGTCGCCTCAGTTCTGCCTGTCAGCACAAGATTGGCGCCCTCCTTTGCAAAGGCAGTTGACAGGCCAAAGCCTATTCCGCGCCCGCCTCCGGTGATGAGAACTGTTTTTCCTTCGAGTCTTTTCATTGATGTTTCCTTTCATGTATTTAAATTAATTGTACGCAGGTTGGTGGTTTTTCGCGCCGCCAAAGCAACCGCGGCCTCACACTTTGAGAGAATATAATTTACACATCTGTGATTGATTATAGGCGTTTGTGTAATATAATTGGATTGTAAGATAAAATGTGATTATCGCAAGAAGGAGAACGGATGGAGAAAAAAGCTGTGCTCGAAAATCTGTTTCCCGTGTGGAACAAGCTTGACGCCGAGCAAAGGGAAAGTCTTTTGAGTGCATCCTCGCAGGTCAACATCAAGCAGGGCACCGTCCTTCAGGATGCAAGCTCGGAGTGCAGAGGGCTGTACCTAATAGAGAGCGGCCGGCTTCGCGCCTTTATTATATCAGAAACCGGGAAAGAAATCACGCTTTATCGACTTTTTAATCGTGATTTATGTCTCTTTACGGCAACTTGTATGATGAAAAATATTCAGTTCGACATGTCTGTGGAGGCCGAGAGAGACACGAGAATGTTGATTATTCCTGTAAAAGTATATCAGAATTTGATGGAGAAGTCAGCAGTTCTCGCAAATTTTACGAATGAAATTATGGCTTCGCGCTTCTCGGAGGTGATGTGGCTTTTGGATAAGGTTATGTTTAAGGGCATAGACTCGAGACTCGCCTCGTTTCTCATAGAAGAGAGCCTCATTGAGGGCGAGCAGACGCTGTTTGTCACGCAGGAAAGAATAGCGGGCCATATAGGCACGGCGCGTGAGGTCATCACGAGAATGCTCAAATATTTTCAAGACGAGGGGGCGGTGCGCCTGTTTCGCGGGGGCATTGAAATTACAGACGCAAAAAAACTGAGCGCCCTCTCAAAATAGCAAAGAGGACGCTCGCAGACTATTTGAGAAGGTTCAGTATATCTTCCTTGCGCCGAGCCCCAACGGCCTGGTTTGAAACCTTGCCGTCTTTTATTACGATAAGCGTCGGAATACTCATGACACTGTATCTGGCGGCGATTCCCGGCTGCTCGTCGACGTTGATCTTTCCAACCTTGGCGTAGTCAATTTCGTCGGCTATTTCATCGACGATGGGGGACACCATGCGGCACGGACCGCACCACGGAGCCCAGAAGTCGAGAAGGACGGGCTTGTCGCTTTTTATAACCTCGGTTTCGAAATTTTGTTCTGTTATCGTCAGCACAGACATAGAAAAATACCTCCTTTAATCTTTGTTATCAGGTAATTGCGAAATGCGCATTTTGCACAAATGAAAAAAGAAATTGGCTGTAGGGGAGGGGTGCGCATTGTGTGTCCGTTTGAGGGCTTTTTGTCGTTTTACAGCGGACGCGCAATGCCCCTACGATTTTCCATATCCTTGCCCATTTCGCAGTTACCTATCTTTGTTATAAGTATACCCCAAAAATGTTAAAATTTCTGTGAGAAAGTCACACTGACAAAAACATAACTAAAACATGCGCTCAACCGTGCACCGATGCGGTGCGATATCTTCTGCCCGTCAGCGAGATACTTATATTTCATTTTTGCGTTAAATCAGCCGGCACGCTCTCATAAAGGCGAATATCCCGACTGAGATATTGCCATATCCTCACGGACGGTCATTGTGCACCTGTTCGAAACGCTGCGTCTCAGCGATGGCAAGTCGATCGATGGCGTTTTGCCGCAAACAGAAAGCGAACGCAAGAAAATGCGTGTAAAGCCATATTTTGTTAAATAAATCATCACAGTTATTGATATATAACACAATTTGTGGCAAACTTAACTTAAGATATAGTATAAAGAGAATTGCTTCGACTTTTAACTGATTCGATTTTTTAAATGCGCACCGAGGTGCTTTTGCCCAACCGAGCTTACTTTATTTTGAAATTTGCATATGCTGCAAAGACACAAAAAAGAGTTAGCAATCGCATTTTGATGTCGACGGGCGATTCTGTCAAATGAGCGGCTGAGCTTAAATTTGTTTTCAAATAGTAAAGATAAAAAGATGTGCGAGAAATCTATTCGACAAGACTGTACGGCGCAGTGCGCGGCTATTTTTGTAATCACAGCCGCAATGCGTGAGTTTGAGTCTTGCTTCAACCGAAATTCTGTTGTGTAAATATTAAAAAGGGGTGATATCATGAAATGTTGTCTTTGCAAGATTCTGCATGTCGATTTGACGATGGGTGTCATCGAGGAAAGAAAGATTCCCGACGAGGTCTATGAAAAAGTCCTTTCGGGCAAGGGGTTGGGTGCTTGGTATCTGACGAAGCACATTCCGGCAGGCGCGGACCCGATGGGGCCGGAAAACATTTTGGGATTTGTCAGCGGTGCATTGACGGGGACCGGCGCACTGATGTGCGGTCGCTGGATGGCTGTGACAAAATCTCCGCTTACGGGCGGCTGGGGAGACGCGAATTGCGGCGGTACTTTTTCGCCGGCAATAAAGCAATGCGGCTATGACGCGATTTTCTTTTCGGGAATCAGCCCAAAGCCGGTTTATCTTTTGGTGGACAACAAGGGTGCGCGGCTTTGCGATGCGGAAAAGTACTGGGGTATGGACGCCACGCAGGCAGAGGAGGCACTCACTGTCGACAACACCGTCAAAAAGAAACCGTGTGTCGCGGTAATCGGCCAGTCGGGTGAAAAGCTTTCGCTCATTTCCGGTATTTGCAATGAGGGAGGGCGCATAGCTGCCAGAAGCGGAGTGGGCGCGGTCATGGGCGTGAAAAAGCTGAAGGCTGTTGTTCTGGCCGGGACAAAGCAGATTCCCTGCGCTGACAGCGACGCCGTGCATGCCATAAGCAAGGAGCTTGGAGCAAAACTCAAAAAAGCAAAGCTTCCGTCCTTTGTCAAAGGTGGAATTTTGGGAGTTGGCGGAAAAATAGTTGGTGCAATGCCCGCCACGGCTGCGCTAGACGGAATGATGACCGTGCCGATGTTTAAAAAGTGGGGGACGGCTCTCAACACGCCAATGGCGGTGACGAGCGGCGACGGACCCATCAAAAACTGGGACGGCGGGCCGCGCGACGCAAAGGGAGCGACCAAAGCATACAACCCAGAGCGGCTATTGAAGCGAGAGACGCAGAAATATCATTGCTATTCATGTGGGCTGGGATGCGGAGGATCTGTCGATATTTCCGACATACAAAACGGAGAATTCAAAAAGACGCACAAGCCCGAATATGAGACGCTGGAGGCATTTGGGCCGCTGCTTCAAAACAATAATCTTGAGAGTGTTTTATACATAAATGAGCTGCTCAACAGAGCCGGAATGGACAGCATTTCGGCCGGCAACACAGTGGCATGGGCTGTCGAGTGCTTTGAAAAAGGAATAATATCAAAGGACGACACGGACGGACTTATGCTTGAATGGGGCAATTTTGACGCAATAGTCGCGCTGGTCAAAAAGATGATTGCGCGCGAGGGAATAGGAGATATTCTGGCGGACGGCGTAAAGAGAACGTCTGAACGGCTGGGTGGACAGGAATATGCCATGCATATCGGCGGCGAGGAGCCGGGAATGCACGATTCGCGAAACGATCCGCAGCTGGCAGTCCACTTTGTGGCAGAGCCTGCGCCCGGCAAGCACACCGTCGGAATGACGCAAATGTACGGATCCTTAAATTTATGTGATATATGCTCATGGGCACCTGCGGTCACGTCGAGCAAAAAAACCGACGCTATAGAGCCGTCGCTTGAAAACGCGATGAAGAGTGTTGCAAATGCCTGTTACACGATGCTCACGGATGGCGCGGGAGGCTGCTATTATGGTGAGATGATGGGAACACATGCTTGGAACCCCTGCAAGTATCTCAACGCGGCGGCCGGCTGGGATAAAACGGGGGACGAATACATGGAGATAGGGCGGCGTATTCAGACGCTGCGCCAAATGTTCAATATAAAGCACGGTATAAAACCTGCCGACTGGAAACTCCCCGAGAGAATGGCGGGTAATCCGCCGCTCGATTCGGGACCTCTCAAAAATGTTACGCTAAAAAATGACGAGATGGTAAAATACCACTGGCAGGGTTTTGGCTGGGATAGAGAAACCGGGATTCCAACAGCGGAAACGGTGGAAAGACTGGAAATTCCGCAATTACTCGAAATAGGGGAGGAATAAAAATGGCAAAGAAACCGCAATTCTCATATGACAGATGCATAGCATGTGGAATTTGTGTTCAGAGCTGTCCGGTCAGCGCGCTCGAGCTGTGCAAGACAGACATTGACGAATATGGAAAGGCATATCCGGAGCTGGCGAATGACAAGTGCATTGGCTGCGACATGTGCAAAAAAGCCTGCCCGATGGACGCCATAGAAATGGGAGAGCAAACGCTGTGATTTCCGTAAAAATCTTTGCACCGGTCTGGTGCAACAGAGACAAGCTGGACAATCGCGGCTACACGGCGCTGCCCGAGGGGGCAATGCTGAGTGACGCGCTAAAGGCAATAAAAATGCCAAGGCTTATGGGAAAAGTATTTCAAGCCGCGATAAACGGCGAGACGGTTCCGCTCGACACAAAGCTCTGCGACGGAGATGTCATAGGCTTTTTTTCCCTTGCGACAGGCGGCTGAGACGTATGCTTGTGACGGCATGATGTGGCAAATTGAATTGCTAAACACCCTGCTTTTCTGCCGGGTTTATTAAAGGGCGGCTCTAAGACATATGAATACATATAAAAAAGGCGGTAATTATGTGCGATACAGTTGTTGCGCTTAAAAATGCTACGGCGCAAAAAGTTGTGCTTTTCGGAAAAAACAGTGACCGCGACCCAAATGAGCCACATATTATGGTCTATATTCCGCGCAAAAATCACGGCGCAGGCGAAATGGTAAAGACTACCTACACGGCAATTCCGCAGGTCAGCACCACGCACGCGGTGATGCTGTTTAAGCCGGCATGGCTTTGGGGCTGTGAGATGGGTACAAATGAATATGGGCTGACAATCGGCAACGAAGCGGTTTTCACAAGGATGAAAAAGGAAAAGCCGACGCTTATAGGCATGGACTATATAAGACTGGCACTGGAGCGCGCTAAAACCGCCGAGGAGGCAAAAAATATCATAACAACGCTTCTTGCGCAGTACGGTCAGGGCGGAAACTGCGCCTACAGAGGTACGATGAAATACGACAATGCGTATATTCTGGCTGACCGCGAGGAAGCTTGGATATTGGAAACGGCGGGGAGATTTTGGGCGGCCAAAAAGGTGCGCGATGTCGCGTCAATATCAAATTGCCTCTCAATAGGGCGAGATTATGACGAGATACACCAAGGCGCTGTTGCGTATGCCATAAAGCGCCGATGGTGCAAGAGCGAGGAAGATTTCAACTTTGCGCGATGCTTTACCGACCCATTGTTCACGTATTTTTCCAAAGGGGAAAAAAGGAGAAAGCTCTCGCTCACTGCGCTTCAAAAAAACAAAGGAGACATCACGTGGCGCACGCTCAAAGATATATTGCGCAGCCATTCGCCGGACGAGCGGGGAGAGAACCCGCTTGCCGAAAGCTCAATGGACAGCGTGTGCATGCACGGCGGCGGTCTTATCAGTGACCACACCACCGGAAGTCTTATAGCTCAGATCGGCGACAGGCCGCGCTATTGGGCTACGGGTGCCTCAACCCCATGCTTTTCCATATTCAAGCCGCTGTGGTTTTCGGACAAGGCTCCGATATTTCGCGAGGATGAGACTGCTTCGGCGATTGGCTATTGGACGAGGCGCGAAAAGCTTTTCAGAGGAGCACTTGCCGGAGAAATCGATACCGCGCGCTATATCGAGGCACGCGACAGTCTGGAAACTTTTTTAGACGACATCGAGGGCGATGAGCAGGTAGTAATGCGAGACGCCTTTGAGGCGGAGGGCAGATTTGTCGCCACGGCAAAAAAAGAGTTTTCGGTGGATTCTCCAAAGCCTCTGGGCGGCGCTATGTACCGGCGCTACTGGAAAAAGCAAAGAAAGCTGCTATGACAAAATGCCATGCACACAGGTGCAGCAAATATTCCTCAAAAGAAACATGTGTATATTTGTTTTGAATTTACCAATTGCTCGGTAAGCCGTATACGGCTTCTAAAATGCGTGCGCTTTGCAGCCTCTTTATGGTGCAAAGCGCTTTTTTGAGGTTTTTAGGCCATCGCCGCAAACAGACGCTTTATGCCCTTGCTGCGAACATCAAAAGCAGAGCACTGCTGATGCGGTTACCACTCACAATTGCGGACTTTCGTTTGTCGGTTGTCTTTATGGCTATATGCCGGCGGAGCTTGTAGGGTCTGATGTTTTGGTTAAAACGGGATTCGAAATATATGATGCAGTAAAGGGCTTGCTCATGTGAATATAGACGGCCTCTTTCTAAAATCCCAAACGAAAAGAGTATTTTTTTGAAAACAAAAAAGGCGCATTTAGCCGATATGACACTGCTACTTGTCGCGATGTGTTGGGGCGCGACTTTTCCGATGTTCAAAGAATGCATAAATGCCGGAATGTCCGGCGTGCTTGTAAATGCATTCAAATTCACGATAGCAGCTGTAGCTATTGGCATTATTTTTTGCAGAGAAATCCCCAAAATTACAAAAAAAGAGTTTTTGATTGGAGCAAAAGTCGGGCTTCTGCTCGTTGCGGCGGATTTGTGTCAGGGCATCGGGCAGGAGATAACATCTCCTGCCAACAGCGCTGTCATAACAAGTTTTTATGTCGTGCTGAT
>JAVVTQ010000001.1:0-152849 GCA_036653595.1 Oscillospiraceae bacterium | reverse complement strand
AGCAGCAACCAGCTGTATTTGATTAAATCCGTTTGCAGACCATTGCCTGCAAGCTGTCAAGGTTGCACATGCCTACCCTTTTGCAGCTCTTTCGAGTGCGTCGATTCGCGCGTTGAGCCTTTCAATCTCGACTGCGACAGGGTCAGGCATTTTCTGGTCAAGCCTGTCCACTCGCTTCCCATTTATGCGCGCCACACGCCCCGGTACACCTACAACCGTCGCCCCTGCCGGAACTGCCTTCAACACAACGGCGTTTGCGGCTATCACAGCGCCGTCGCCGACTGTGAAGCTTCCGAGCACCTTTGCGCCAGCACCAACCATTATATTGTTGCCGAGCGTAGGATGGCGCTTTCCCTTTTCGCTGCCTGAGCCACCCAGCGTCACTCCCTGATAAAGCAGCACATCGTCCCCGATTACGGTTGTTTCTCCTATGACTATGCCCATTCCATGGTCGATGACAAAGCGTCTGCCGATTTGTGCACCCGGGTGAATCTCAATTCCCGTGAGATGGCGTGACATCTGCGAAACGAGGCGAGCCAAAAACATGAGCTTGTTTTCGTAGAAGAAGTGCGCTATCCTGTGATTTATTGTCGCGTGAACCCCGGCGTAGAGCAAAAATATTTCAAGCCTTGAGCGCGCCGCCGGGTCGCGCTCTTTATAGGCATCGAGCAACTGTGAAAGCTGTCCCAAAAGAATGTCCTCTCATTGCTATTTCGCTATAAAATCCTCTGTGGAGAGGTATCTCTCGCCCGTGTCCGGCAATATGACAGCGATGTTTTTGCCTGCGTTCTCTTCCTTTACCGCGATAAGTCCTGCTGCAAAAAGCGCCGCGCCGGAAGAAACCCCTGTGAAGATTCCCTCACATTTTGCAAGCTTCTGAGCCGTTTCGTACGCTTCGTTTGTTTTTACCGTTATTATCCCATCAATATACGCCCTGTCCAGCACACCGGGGACAAAGTTTGAGCCAATTCCCTGCAATTTATGCGACCCGGCGAGGTTTTTTGACAATAGCGGAGAATCAAACGGCTCCACCGCTATGATTTTCACCAAAGGATTTTTGCTTTTAAGATATTTCCCGACGCCTGTCAGTGTTCCGCCGGTTCCGACACCGCAGACAAAATAGTCGACACAGCCGCCTGTGTCCTCCCAAATTTCCGGGCCTGTGGTTTCGAAGTGTGTTTTTGGGTTTGCCTCGTTGTCAAATTGGCCAAGCATAACCGCTCCATCCGTTTCGCGGCACAGTCTTTGTGCCAGCTTCACAGAGCCGCGCATGCCCTCTTTGCCGTACGAGAGCACGAGCCTTGCACCATAAGCTCTCATAAGCCTGCGGCGCTCCTCGCTCATCGTATCTGGCATTACGATGATAACTTTATAGCCCATCGCCCCTGCAACCGCAGCGATGCCGATTCCGGTGTTACCGCTCGTCGGCTCAATTATTGTTGCGCCCTTTTTGAGCAGTCCCTTTTGCTCAGCGTCCAAAATCATGCCCGCAGCAACGCGATCCTTGATGCTGCCGCCCGGATTGAACATCTCGAGCTTTGCGAGCAACGCGCCGCGCGCGCCGATTTCTCTGCCGTAGCCCTCGAGCCGCATGAGCGGTGTTTTTCCTATGAGCTGCAAAATGCTATTGTAAATCATCTTTGCTTTCCTCAACTCTGCGCAAACGCTCCTCGAGCAGCGCCACTGCTTGTATCAGCTTGCGCTGCCTGTCCGTTATCTGCGATACTATCGCCGTCAGCGACAAGAGCAGCATGATTGTCATGAATGCAAACATCAAAAAGACCGCATTTACGGGATTCGAAATTCCGATAAGGCTCGACAGCGAAAACACGATGTCGGGGAAAATCAGAAAAAGTATCAGTGCAAATCCTCCCAATATCCACAAAAGTGTATATTTCAAAATAAGCGTCTCTTTCTTCAGCATGTAGAGCAACACGACAAAGTAGATTAAGACGCCAACAGCAAGGAATATTCGAAGACTTGTTTCCATTTTATTTCTCCTTTTTTGCGGTAAATCGGCGCAGAATTATTGCAATCGAGACTTTAAACATATAATAAACAGATTTGAAACCGCCAATTGAAGACACTCCGCCGGCTCTTTCGCGCATCTCGACAGGCGTTTCTGTCACTCTAAAGCCCGCGGATACCGCCGAAACAATTGCCTCAGGTTCAGGGTAATCCTGCGCATAGTTTTCGCTGTAGTATGCTATGAGAGATTTACAGCAGGCGCGCAGGCCGCTTGTGGCGTCGGTTGCCCTGTAGCCACAAAAAATCTTTATGAGCACACGCAAAAAATTTATTCCGACTCTGCGCATAAACGACGTCTGGAATCCTGATTTTTCAATAAAGCGCGAGCCAACACACATATCGGCTTTACCACATATAATCGGCTCACAAAGCGCGGCCAGATATTTCGGGTCATGCTGTCCGTCTCCGTCCATCTGAACGGCGATATCATAACCGTGATCCCTTGCATATTTATAGCCCGTCTGCATTCCTCCGCCAATTCCGAGGTTGACAGGCAGGTTTATGTGATTGTAGTTGCCCTCGGTCAATATCTGCTTCGTGTTATCCTTTGAGCAATCATTGACCACTATGTAATCGCATTCAAAATCACTGGCTTTCACCTCAGCCAGAACCTTTTTTATACACTCCTGCTCATTGTAAGCGGGAATAATGACAAGCACTCTCATCGCACACCTCTTATTTGCTTTTAGCCTCTTTATTTCTCTTGTTGTTCTCAACCGCCAGCTTCAGCTCATCCTCGAGCATGTCCAGCAGCTTTTCTCTGTCATAATGCTCCTCGCAGAAGGCTCTTGCGTTTTTGCCGAGCAGTTCCAGCCTCGCCTTGTCCATGCCCGAGATATTCTCAATTGCCGAGCATAATCCGTCAATATCCCCCGCCGCGGCCGTCACTCCGCAGCAACTTTCCGCCACAATTTGCGCACCTGCGCCGTTCATACATGCGACCACGGGCTTTTCTGCATACATGTAGGTCTGCAGCTTTGCGGGAACCGTGAGGTTTAGCACCTCATTGTCCAGCAACGACACATACATCGCGTCGCACAATGCGGCAAGCGCGGGTATCATTTTGGAATCGACCCATCCGGTGAACACAAATTTGTCCGACAGTGACAGCTTTTTGCAGAGCGCTTTTATGTCGTCGAGCATAGCGCCGTCTCCGATAATCAGGTATTTCACACTGCTGTTTTTTTGCCGTTTCGCCGCCTCGACCAGAATGTCCAACCCTTGGGCTTTTCCGATATTTCCTGCAAAGCCTATTACAAAATCTTCGTCTTTGAGCCCATACGTCTTTCTTTCCAATGCACATTCGGTCGATTCATCCGGCTTTTCGGCATAGTTCGGAAAGTACGCAATGCGCTGGGAAAGGCCCATTTTTCTTAGCTTTTCCTCAAAGCCCACAGAGCTGACAAGCAGTGTGTCGCCGCTTTTGTAAAACCATCTGCTCACCGCAAAGCTGATTTTGCGAAAAAGCGTCTGCTTTTCCGCCGTCTGCGGCATCGAGAGCAAAAAGTACATCGACTCCGGCCAAATGTCGAGGATGTATATGATGTTTGGGATTCTTTGTTTTTTTGCCAACACCTTTGCCGGCAAAATTTTCGATACAGGAGAGTTGTTGAACACAAACACTGCATCATATCCGTTTTTCGCAAGCTTTGGTATGTGGAAAAGGCTGTTTATTGCAAATGACGCGCAGTTGAGCATCAGCCTGATAGCGCTTCCGTCGCCGCGCTGTACCACGCCGACGCGCGTGATGTTGACCCCGTTATGCGTCTTCTCGCCGCGCGAAAACCACCCATATCCCTCAAAGAACCGGCCCCCCGGTATATTGGGCAAAGAGGTCAGCACATCAACGCTGTGTCCGCGCTCGACAAGCCCGTCACAGATGTCATTTATTCTGAAGCTTTCGGGCCAGAAGTACTGCGATACAACGAGTATCCTCATCTCTTTTTCCAGACCACTTCATCGATGATTTTTGCAAAGCTCTCGATAATTTTGACGACCTTGACAGAGACATTAGCGTCGGCATAATCGGAAATTTCGGACACAGGCTCTGAATTTTCGAACATCGAAACACAAAGCTCAACAGCCGAAACGATGTCGTGTGCCTTGATTCCGCCAATCACGATGGTTCCCTTGTCGAGCACCTCGGGGCGCTCTGTGGAGGTTCTTATAAGAACTCCGGGAAACCGAAGCATCGCGCTCTCCTCCGAGAGCGTCCCTGAATCAGACAAGACGCAGTACGCGTTCTGCTGGAGCTTGTTGTAATCAAAAAAACCAAATGGCTTGAGGTTTCTCACATTTTTGTGGAATACAAAGCCCCTTGCCTCGATGCGCTTGAGGCTGCGCGGGTGTGTTGAATAAACCACAGGCATGTCATATCTCTGTGCCACCGCGTTTATGGCGTTCATCAGCGAATCAAAATTCTCTTCGATGTCGACATTTTCCTCACGGTGCGCCGACACGAGAATGTACTTTTTTGGTTCGAGCGAAAGCTGTGACAGCACATCGCTCTTTTCTATCTTATCCCGGTTCTTCAAAAGCACCTCGCGCATCGGCGAGCCGGTCACGTAGATATGCTCTTTTCTCACACCCTCGGATATAAGGTAGCGGCGTGAATGCTCGGTATATGGCATATTAATATCGCTGATATGGTCGACAATTCTCCTGTTTGTCTCCTCGGGCACATTCTGGTCAAAGCAGCGGTTTCCGGCCTCCATATGAAATATCGGTATCTTCAGCCTTTTTGCACATATGGCGGCGAGCGCCGAATTGGTGTCGCCCAGAATGAGCAGTGCATCCGGTTTTTCGCGTTGCATAACCTCATAGCTCTTGGCGAGAATGTTGCCCATGGTTTCGCCGAGTGTCGAGCCTACTGCGTCAAGATAATAATTTGGCTCGCGAAGCTCGAGCTCCTCAAAGAACACCCTGTTTAGCGTGTAATCATAATTTTGGCCCGTGTGTACAAGTACATGTGTAAAGTACTTGTCACAGCATTTAATGACCTCAGACAGCCTGATTATTTCAGGGCGAGTTCCTATGACCGTCATTACCTTCAGACTTGATTTTCCCACTGTCAAACCTCCAGAAAATATGTGTCGGGCTTGTCGGGATTGAACATTTCGTTTGCCCAGAACAGCGTTATAAGCTCCTTTGTATCGGACGTGTTCTTTATGCTGTGTGTATAGCCCACCGGTATATCCACCGGCGTTGGGTTTTCGCCCGACACCTTGTATTCGATGATGTCGCCGCCGTCGATTTTGCGGAATTTAATTGTCGCCTCTCCTGAGATGACGAGGAATTTCTCCACCTTGGTGTGATGCCAGTGATTTCCGCGTGTGACGCCGGGCTTTGTCTTTGAGACAAAAAACTGTCCCATATCGCGCGACTTTATGAATTCATATAGCCAGCCGCGGCTGTCCTCTTTTTTTTCAAGCGGGTAGGAAAAAGCGTCGGTGTCAAGGTAGCTGAGGTATGTGGAATACAGCTCCTTGTCGAGCTCGTCTCTCAGCGACGGCATGATGAGAGTTTTGCGGCTGTCGTGAAATTTCAAAAGCTTGCTCGCTATTTCTGCCAGCTTTATGTCATGCGTGACCGGCACGTCGCAATAGCCATCCTCGCGAACGGAAAGGCCGCCGACAATTGCTTTTTTTATCAGCTCTACTACATCGTCTATGTAAACAAGCGTCATGACGCGCTCCGGCGCGTTTACTTCAATTGGAATGTCGTGGGCTATGTTGTAACAAAAGGTGGCCACTGCACTGTTGTAGTTTTGACGGCACCACTTGCCAAACACATTTGGAAGCCTAAAAACATAGCCTGCTGCGCCGTTCTTCTTTGAATATGCGAGTACAGCGCGCTCGGCTTCTAGCTTGCTTTTCCCGTAGGAATTGTCAAGCTCCGCTTGTATTGAGGATGTCATCGCAACAGGGACTGTATTTTTGTGTTCCTCGAGACGCTTCAAAATCTGCTGAGTCAGTCCCCCGTTTCCCGAAAAAAACTCGCCGTCGTTCTTTGGGCGATTGACTCCCGCCAGGTGAACGACGAAATCGCAGTCGCCAATGTAATTGTCGAGTGTCGTCTCGTCAGTGTCTATGTCGGCTTTAAAGAGAATGTAATCATCCTTTAAGCGCCCTAGCTCCGCGCAGACATTTCTGCCGATAAAACCGTTTGCTCCCGTAACAAGTATCTTTTTCATCACACCAGTCCCTTGTCGCCGGAATCCTCCGCAGACAGCTGAGCTTGCACATACGGCAGGCTCAGGAGAAGCTGCTTTATGCCGTCTATGTCGAGCAGCGTCCTGTCTGAGGTATAGTCGGTCATTTCGCTGACCTCATGCCGTCCCGTGTCGGTATATTTTGAATAGTTGAGGTCGCGGGTATCATTGAAAATTCTATAAAAATTATCTATTCTCTCCGCGTTCACAAGCTCCTCGCGCGAGATCAGCGTCTCGTGCTTTTTCTCGCCATGGCGTGTGCCGATGACTCGCACCTTCGTCCTGCCCTCTTTGTCAAACAGCTCGCGGACAGTCTCCGCCAAATCTTTTATTGTGGAGGCCGGCGCCGTCGGAATGAAAGTTTCTCCCTGCGCTCCGTTGAGAAAAGCATATAATACGAGATCCACAGCCTCATCGAGCGACATCAGAAAACGCGTCATCTCGGGGTCTGTCACAGTTATGTCGCGGCCGTTTTTTATCTGCTCTACAAAGAGCGGTATGACCGAGCCGCGCGAGGCCATGACGTTTCCATATCGCGTGATGTTGAATATCGTGCCGTTGTCCCCCACATTGCGCGCAAAGGCGCGCACAACTTTTTCAGCCATCGACTTGCTTATTCCCATCGCGTTTATAGGGTATACGGCTTTGTCCGTGGACAGCAGCACAAAGCGCTTGACGCCGTTGTTTTGTGCTGCGCGTATGGCGTTGTTTGTGCCGTCAATGTTTGTCCTGACGCTCTCCATCGGGAAAAACTCGCAGGACGGAACTTGCTTGAGCGCAGCGGCGTGGAACACATAGTCGACGCCTGCCATCACCTGATTGAGGCTCTCATAGTCGCGCACATCGCCGATAAAAAACTTCACCTTGTCGTTCATCAGCCTCTGGCGCATGTCATCCTGCTTCTTTTCATCGCGTGAAAATATCCTTATTTCACGAAGTCCCGAATCAAGAAAACGGCGAAGCACGGCGTTGCCGAAGGAGCCCGTCCCGCCTGTTATAAGAAGAACCTTACCGTCAAATTCCGATGAGACTTTTTTGTCTATGTTCTCAACTAGCATTTTCTTGTCCTCTTGTGTTTATTGTATTTTATTTGAGCTTGAGCATCTCGCATACCTTTGAAAAGGACGGCTGACATCTGTCCTTTTCGGAGAGCAATGGCGCCCCGTTGACCGGCCACTCCACACCGATTTCACTGTCGTTGTACATCATGCCCAGCTCGTCGTCCTTGTCATAAAGGCGCGTGCACTTGTAGACGAACTCGGCATATTCGGACAACACATAAAAGCCGTGGGCAAAGCCCTCCGGAATAAAAAACTGCTTTTTGTTTTCCGCGGAGAGCACCGTTCCAAACCACTTGCCAAAGGTCAAACTCCCTTTGCGCATGTCAACACCCACATCAAAAACCTGCCCACTTATGACGCGCACAAGCTTTCCTTGCGGCTTTGTCACCTGCATATGAAGTCCGCGCAGCACACCTTTTTTGGACTTGGACTGATTGTCCTGCACAAAGCGAATCACATGTCCCGCCGCATCAAACTCGCCCTCATTGTATGTCTCCATAAAATATCCGCGCTCGTCTCCGAATACGGTCGGCTCGACAACGAACATTCCCTCTATTCCCGTCGACAAAAAATTGAATTTTCCCATTTTCTTACCCCTTTTTTGAGACTGCGAAAAAAGTTTCAAACATCAGCTTGATATCTCCGAAAAAGCTGAAGCTGTTGAGATAGTCGAGATTGTACTTCATCTTCTGCGGGAGAACTTCTTCTATATACACCCTGTCCGCGTCGACGGCATTCCTGAGCAGCTCCGACTCATCCTTGAAGTATATGCTTGCCCGCGATGTGACCCCTGCCGGAAGCAGCAGCGTCGCCAACATCTCCTCGGAATAGCATTCGACATACTTTGCCACCTCCGGCCGCGTGCCGACAAAGGACATGTCGCCGATAAAAACATTTATAAGCTGCGGCATTTCGTCAATTCTCTTTGCGCGCAAGAACGCGCCGACACGTGTTATGCGGCTGTCATTCTCGACCGTGACGAGCGGTCCCTTGCTCTCTGCCTTGTCACACATGGTGCGAAACTTGAAAATGCGAAACCGGCGCATATTCCTTGTCAAGCGTGTCTGTCTGAAGAAGACGGGCCCGCTCGAATCACACTTTATAAAAGCGGCAATGACCGCAAACGGCAATGCCAGTACAAGCAGCATGAGCGCGCTGACTATCACGTCGAACAGGCGCTTCATAAATAAACTCGGTTTCTTTTTGTCCAGCAGCTCGCAGTAGTGCCTGACGGCGTCGTTTTGCATTTCAGGCGGCAATTTTTCATAACAGCTGTGCATCATTTTCCGCCCTTTATCTTTTTGAGCGCCGCAATCGCAGTCTCGGCGACATAATCGATTTCCGCGTCTGTGAGAAGCGTGTGCAGAGGCATAGTTATCTCATTTTCAAAGTGACGGTATGCATTGGGGAAATCCGCAATATCATAGCCCATGGCCTTATATGCAGTCATCATAGGCAGCGGCTTATAGTGAACATTCGCGCTCACACCGTTTTTTGCCATCTCTTCTATTATCTCATTGCGCGCGTCTGCATCGACACCGTCCACGTTTGTAATATACGCATGGTGCGAGCCGAAAAAACCATCGCCGCTGTGCTGCATTGGCCTAATGCCTGTTGCGAAAAAAAGTTCGTTGTAGCGCTTTACCATCTCGACGCGGCGCTTTATAAGGTCGGGATAGCGCTCGAGCTGGACAATGCCAATCGCAGCCAAAATGTCCGTCATATTGCATTTATATCCCGGTATCACAATGTCATATTCCCATGACCCCAGCTGTGTTTTTGCCAGCGCATCCTTGTTTTGACCGTGCAGCGAATAAAGCATATACTGCTTGTACAGCTCCTCGCAGCTCACGTTTCCTATTTTGCGAAACGCGACTGCGCCGCCCTCCGCCGTTGTGAGATTCTTAACTGCATGAAATGAAAAACATGCAAAATCGCTCATATCGGCAACGTTTTTGCCCTTGTATACAGCACCCAGTGAGTGGGCGCAGTCACCTATAACGGCAGCTCTTCCAAGCTGTTTTTGCAGCTCGCTATTTGGAGAAAAAAGGTGCTTTTTTCCCTCGATTGCGCTGTAAATCCCGTCGTAGTCCGCCGGCACTCCGCCAATATCGATAGGTATAACGGCCTTTGTGCGCGCAGTTATCGCCGCAGCGACCTTTTGCGGATCTATAAGCACAGAGTCGGGTTTGCAGTCGACGAGAACCACCTTGGCGCCGACGTGCTCTGCCACACTTGCAGACGCGGTGTAGGTGTAGGCACTTGTGATGACCTCATCGCCCTCTCCGACGCCGAGCAGGCGCAGTGAAAGCTCCATGCAGGCCGTCGCGCTGTTGAGGCACACAACCCTCTGTGCGCAAAGATACTGTTCTAGATTGTGCTCAAGCTGCTTTGTCTTTGGGCCTGTCGTAATCCAACCGGACCGCATTGCCTCGCCGACGGCGGCTATCTCGGCTTCGGTTATATCCGGAGGCGAAAACGCAATTTTCATGCTCATCTGATTTACCTCTTCTCTTCTTCATGGTGGAAAGTGGGCACCATCGAGATGACATCGCTCAACACCTCGCTGCGCTTGTTGGCATAGGCCAGCAGCTTGAGCTCGGCCAGCTTTTTAAAGAAGCTGTCCTTGTCGATGTCGCCGGGATTACCGATGAATATCTTCTTGTGCTCTGTCTCTGTTATTCCCTCCTCGCTCAGAAGCAGCTCCTCGTACAGCTTTTCTCCCGGACGAAGCCCCGTGAATTCAATCTGAATATCCTTGTACGGCAAAAAGCCCGCAAGCCTTATCAGGTTCTCCGCTAGGTCAAGTATCCTAACCTGCTGTCCCATGTCGAGCACAAAAACCTCGCCGCCCTTTGCAATGTCGGCGGCGCTTATAACCAGGCTGACAGCTTCGGATATTGTCATGAAATAGCGCACAATGTCCGGGTGCGTGACGGTTACGGGCCCCCCGCAAGCTATCTGATCCTTGAAAAGCGGTATTACCGAGCCGTTAGAGCCCAAAACATTGCCGAATCGAACCGCGACAAAGCGCGTTTTGCTCTTTTTGCTCATAGCTTGAATAATCATCTCGCAGATGCGCTTTGTAGCGCCCATGACACTCGTCGGATTGACCGCCTTGTCGGTGGATATCAGCACAAAAGTCTCCACTCCGTACTTGTCGGCAGATACAGAGACGTTGTATGTTCCAAAAATGTTGTTCTTGACGGCTTCCTCCGGGCTTGTCTCCATAAGGGGGACATGCTTGTGAGCCGCCGTGTGAAATATTAGCTGCGGGCGCGTTTCGCATATGAGCGCGTCCATTTTTTTGCTGTCACGCACAGAGCATATACGCACATCAAGGTCGAGCTTGTTCTTGTATATCATGCGCAGCCGCTGTTCCACATCGTAGGCGCTGTTTTCATATATGTCCACAAGAATCAGCTTTTTTGGCCCGCTGGCCGCAATTTGCATACAAAGCTCAGAGCCGATTGAGCCGCCGCCGCCGGTCACCATAACCGTCTTGCCGCAAATGAAGCTGTTGAGCTTCTCATCAAGCTCTATTTCCTCGCGCCCCAACAAATCCTCAACCTTGACGTCGCGCACTCGCGCGAGCAAATCCTTGCCGTCGGAAATCAGCTTGCAGATGTCCGGCAGCATTCTCATGTTGCACGCCGTCTGCGAACAAATTTTGAGAATGCGCTTTTTTTCCGTTTCCTCGGCTGCCGGCACGGCTATCAGTATCGTGTCAATATCGCACTGAGTGACAATGGACGGTATATCGTCCGTTGTTCCCAGTATTTTTATGCCCATGATTGTGCGCCCGATTTTCTGGCGGTTGTCGTCGACGGCGCACACTATATTGTAATCGGTGTTTGTATCTCTGAAAATTTCATGCAGCAGCGTCGAGGCAGCATCTCCCGCTCCAACAACCATAACCCGCCTGCGCTGCTTGCCGGCATATGTGATTTTTGTGTTGCGCAGCATTCTGTAGGTCAGACGGATGTACAGCGTCAGCGAAACCGCGAACAGGGAGGACATGAGATATACGGAAATCGGTATTCTGCGCTCCGTGTACAAAAAAAGTGTCATCGTCAAAAAGGCGGCTATTGAAAGCACGGAGGCCAGCACACATCGAAAAAACTCATAAATTTCCGCATAGCGCCACAGGCTGTTGTACATGCCCATAAGCACAAACACTATCAAAAAGCACAGCACAAACAAAACACAGCTTGAAAAGAGCAGACTGCGGTATTCCGAAATAGACGTCCTCCCCGCTATGAGCATCCAGGTTATGAGATACGCCGCCGTTATACAAAAAGCATCCAGGCTCATGAGGAGTCCGCGCCTGTTGCGTTGAAAAAAATTCTGCTTGTTATTCATCGTCACGCTACTCTTTCGCAATATTCATTGTCCGTTATATTATACAAATTAAACAAGGATTAATCAACAGAAAGAATTTGTCCGCCCATGACCGTCGCCGCCAGTGCGGCGGCAATTACCTCATCCTTTTCGCGCGACGACAGCTCTGCTCTCGAAAAGCGACCGTTGCGCAGCAGCCGTGCAAGCTGCCCTATTTTCACCGCATTCTCGTCGCCGCCGGGCTTTGACATCTCAAGCGCAATTTTGCTTTTTACGTCCTCAATCGCTTCTGCGAGGTCATATATCCGCTCGTCTGAAAAGCCCAGCTTCGACATGCAGATTTCGAGGCCACGCACAAATAAATCAAAACCTGAGTGTTTGTTTTTCCATATTTTTTCGAGCAAGAACTCCGTATATGGGGCGTCGTCGGAGGTTTTGTTAAGCACAATGCGCGCATCCCCGAAATCGAACGCCTCAACGGACAGCAAGAGGCGCGCAAAGCCACTTGACTTTGCTTTAAATTGTTCCCAATCCTGCGAGGCAAACGTATAGGCGATGCCCCTGTATCTGCCAAATGCCTTCATTGTGTCGTTGTATCCCAAAACAAGATTGCGGTCAAGCACATTTCTCTCAAACAGCAAAAACGGGCCGAGGCTCTCTGCGGGGCGTATATAGGTCACCTTGGGGTTAGCGGCATAGCCCGGGTGCGTGGTTTCGGGGTTTAGGTTTATGGCGACGATTTCGTCAGCACCGAGGCGCACCGCAGTCGCGATTGGCAGATTGTCATAGTAGCCGCCGTCTATATATGACTGCCGGTCTACCTCCGCAATCGGAAAGGCCGGGAAGCATGCAGATGTGGCAAGCAGCCATTTTCCGAGATATCCGGGATAGATGTCCTGCTTTTGGATCTCAACAGGTGAAAAAGACGGAAACCTGACCGTAATCAGACCGAAATCCTGCTTTGACGCAAAAAACCTCTCCTCATTCACCTTTATGGCGAGAAGCTTTTTAAATGGAGTTATGTTTGCGCCCATCGATCTGACATAGTTTTTCAAAAAATTGGGCAGCGAGTGTATATTGCTCATGATTGCATCCAATGAGCCTTCAAAGTACTCGCTGTTGTACATGACGTCCTCCGGGCAAATAGTCTCCCACATCTCCTCGAGCGACTCTAAATCCCCCTGCACATAAAGCGCGCCATTGAGCGCGCCTATGGATGTTCCTGTCACTATATCAAAAGTCTCTCCCAGCTCGCGCAGCGCGCGCATCGCGCCGCATTCATACGCGCCTTTGGAGCCGCCTCCGCCTAACACAAGTGCCTTTTTCATATACTGAACCTCCGCAAAAAATAAAACGTACCCATACTTCTCTCTTTATTATATTTTGCAAAACCTCAAAGGTTCGAGTCCGCATTATGTAGCATTTGAGATATAAATTCGCTGTGTTTTACAGCAGCGACGCTTTGACGCGCATGTATATGCCGTCGGACAGCTTTTGAATCTGCAAAAAAAGCTCGCGCGCCTCGGTCAAAGCTTTGTCGGCGGCATCCCTGTCCTTTATAGAGCGCGCGTTCGCCAGAATGTTCAAATATGATATCCTCACGCCGCTCTCGATATTGCAGGCGGACGCGCCCAAATCACCCGCTATTCCCGCACTCGACCTGCCGACAAGCGAGTCCGTCACCGTGAGCGTGTCCGCGGCGAGTCGCAAAATTGAAAGAGGGATTCCCATCGCCTCTGTCAGCGCCTTTTCTATCGCGGCGCGCCGCTCTTCTTTCTGCTCATCCTCGCCGCTTTTTTGCAGTCTGTACGCCCTTATAACCTCTTCATACGCGTCCGCGTCCTTCTCCATCAATTCAAGGTAAATGCGTGTTTGCTTTTCAAGCTTTGATGAGGCCTCAGAGCACACGTCAAAATATTTTGAATATTTGTCGTTTGTCAGCGTTATTTTTGCCGTCATTGCGGCGAGCGCCGCACCCTGTGCACAGTTCAGCGCTGCGGACGCGCCCCCTCCGGGCGCTGGCGCGTCCGATCCCATCAGGTCGATAAATTCGTCGATTTTCTTATCTCTTAGCATTTTGTCCCCCGAATCAGGCGTCATAACTGATGCTGTTTTCGCCAAAATTTATATTGTAATATGGATCTTTTCCGTCATAGTATTTGTCCCATTTTCTGCGCAAAATCGCTTTCTCGCGTTCCATCCGCTGCTTCTTTTCGCCCTTGTTGTCATAGCCGCGCGACAGCGATTCGTGATGGTATGCCTCTGCCACAGGATTGAACACGATTAACAGGTCTTTTTCCCTCAGCTTCAAGCATAAATCGACGTCGTTGAAAGACACCGCCAGCTCTTCGTCAAAGCCCCCGACACTGTCAAAGGCATCGCCCTTGACCATGAGACACGCAGCCGTACACGCCGACATATTGCTCGCCACTGCGAGACGGCTCATGTACCCCTCGTGCTCGCGCGGGTACAGCGGGCAAAGATTGGCGGCACTCCCGCACACACCGACCGCTATCCCTCCATGCTGTAGAGTATTGTTCGGATAGAGAAGCTTTATTCCGCAGGCTCCGACATCTGCTCTTTGCGTGAACATAAGCATCTCCTCTATCCACTGCGGCGAAATCACCTCGATGTCATTGTTTAAAAATAAAAGCTGTGAGCCCGCTGCGTACTTTCTGCCGAAATTGTTTATCGCAGAGAAGTTAAAGGGGCCTTCATATCGCGCGAGTTTGACGTTTGTGTGCAGCGCCGTAAGACTGTCATAATATTCAAAAGTATCTTTTTGATGGCTGTTGTTCTCTATGAGAACTATCTCGAAATTCTTATAGGTGCTCTTTTCGAAAATCGAATCCACACACCTTTTAAGCACATCGGCGTGGTCGCAAGTCGGTATTATTATCGATACGAGCGGGTTGCCCTCTATCTCATAGATGACGCGCATCATGGGCACTGCTTTTGAATACACCACCTCGCCCTTTTGACCGACACGCAAAAGATGCGCCTCAACTGCGCGCTTTGCGGCCGTGTAGGCATAGGGCTTTACGCTTATGTCACTCGCGACAGAGCCTGCATGAATGCGCCAATAATAGAGCGGCTTTGCGATATGGCAGATGCACTTTGCCTTTTCCGTCACCCTGAGCGTAAAATCATAGTCCTGACTGCCGTCAAACCTGTTGTCGTACAGTCCGACCTCTTTTAGCAGGCTTTTCTTTATAACAGACAGGTGACAGATGTAGTTGCAGCCGCGCAGATAGTCCGGCGAATAGTCGGGCTTTAGATGCATAGAGCGGCTGTCGCGCGGCGACTTGATGAATGTCGCCTCGTCGGTATATAAAAAATCGGCGTTCCTTTCGTTTATCGCAGTGACCACATCGAAAAGCGCCGACTGCGCTATCAGGTCATCGTGGTCGAGAAGCGCGATATAGTCGCCGTTTGCCAGCTCTATTGCCGCGTTTGTGTTTCCCGATATTCCCTCGTTTTTCATAAGCCTTTTATACGATATTCTATCGTCGCCGCGCATATATTCACGACACACTTCTCCCACATCGTCTCTGTCCTGCTCGCTGCCGTCTGCAAAGCACAGCTGCCATTTTTTATAAGATTGAGCCTGTACAGAGGCCAAAAGCTCGCGCAAAAAGCCCTCATCTGTATTGTATAGGGGCACAATGAGGCTGATTGTCGGTTCATATGCAAATTTGTGGTTCTCCTGCTGCGCGCGCAGCTCCGGGGTCAGGTAGTATTTTTTCTTAAGCTCTTTTAACTTAAAATATCTCTTTGTCACATATTTTGCCGCGAACACGGTTTTCCCCAAGCCCTCATTTTTCACCATGCGCACAGTTTTATACATGAGCGAAACGAGCTGATTTCTGCCCGCCCACGCCGGCACTGCCACAGAACCTTTATCCATAATTACCGCCTGTAAATAGTATTTTTCTCTGTCTTTTCTCTTGCTTATTGTACCACATTCTTTCTCTTTTGCACATATTTAAAGAGTCGCACTCCCATCAGGCAGCGCGCCTCTTTAATATTTCGGTTTCTTCCCGACTGTTTGTCAGGGCTGTTGTGTTTGTTTTTCTGCGTATGCTTTTCTCATCTCAGCATTGCAAACTAGTCATTCATGCACAAAAAGCGGAAGATCTGCCAGGTAAACAAGATTGCCTGTCGGGAAGCTGTCTCCCTCCCGAAGTGCGGAGGCATAGCCCGCGACAGTTGCACCCACCTCGTCGAGCAGCGTCTCCATAGCCTTGAAGGTGCCTCCCGTCGAGACAACGTCATCTATCAGCAATACTCTTTTGCCCCTTATCGTCTCGGCCTCTGCACCATCCACGACGAGATGCTGTACCTTGTCGGTGGTTATGCTCTTGACCTCTGTCTCGAGCTGATGGCGCATATAGCTCTTCTTCGTTTTGCGAAAGACAATAAATTCATCCCTGCAAAGCTCCGTTGCCAGTGCCTGTGCCAGCGGAAGCACCTTTGCCTCCGGACAGACCATATAGTCAAATTCGAAGCCTGACAGCTTTTCGGCCAGCTTTTTCGCGCAGTGGTTCGTGCACCGCACATCCCCCAGCATCACAAAGCTCGCGATGTGCAGCTTATCGGCAACCTGCACGAGCGGCAGCTCCTTTTTATAGCCCGCTATATCTATGACATATTCGGCTTGTCCTTCATATTTTATCTGCATTCCCGTTCTCCTCTTCCGATTGGCGCTATCGCCGCTATTTCTTTGAAGATGTCCACCAGTTTATTCCCGGCGTATTCCAGCATCTGCTCTCCCTTTTGGGCGCTCGCCTTTGTCGCGGCGCCGATGACGCCGCTCTCACTTATGTCGGACGTCACCCATCCCATAGTAACAGGCCCGAAAACCGTGACATATTTGTTCTCGCGCAGCTGCTTTGGCGGATAGGCATCGATGAGGTGTTCCTTGCAGACAAGCTCCGGGCGCAGCGCCATAATGAGGCTTGTCTCGAGCTCGCAGGCATGAAAAACCCCGTCCCTTGGGCTTTCCTGCACGCGTCCGAGCAGATCTGCCCAAAAGTCGGTGAACCACCAATCAATCACAAAGGGACGCAGCCCACAGTCGTCGCGCATGTCGCGCGCGCAGGCATTCAGGACATCCGTATTTCCACCGTGTGCGTTCAGCATTGCAAATTTCTCAAAGCCGTGCCGCGCAACACTTTTAGCTGTGTCGCGCAGCATCGCAATCAATGTGTCAAGGCCATAGGTCAGCGTTCCGCAAAAGCTCATGTGCTCGTTGCTCTTTCCCACCGCGATTGTGGGCAGTACAAGCACCGACATGTCTTGCGGCACCTTTTTTGCAAAGTTCTCGATCACACCCTCCAAAATAAGCGTGTCCGTGCCTATCGGCAGGTGCTTTCCGTGCTGTTCGTGCGCGGCAATCGGAAGCACCACAATTGTTTTGTCTCTGTCAAGCTCTTCGACCTCATCAGTGCGAAGCTCTGTCAATCTCATCAGCATATAATTCCCCTTTTCAGTGTTTGAAATGGCGCATGTGCGTGAAGACCATTGCGATATTTGCATCGTTTGCCGCTTTTATGCTGTCCTCATCCCTCACGGAGCCGCCCGGCTGTATGATGGCAGTCACCCCCGCCCTGCTCGCCGCCTTGACGCAGTCGTCAAACGGAAAAAACGCATCGGAGGCCGCAACGCTGCCGACCGCCTTATCCTTTGCATATTCTATTGCCAGCTCAAAGGCTGTTATTCTGTTCGTCTGTCCGGGGCCTATGCCGACGGTCATGTTTTCCTTTGCGAGCACAATTGCGTTGCTCTTTGTGTGTTTTACAATCCCAAAAGCGAATTTCAGCATTTCCAGCTCCTGCTGTGTCGGTGCGCGTTTTGTCACGACCGTCAGCTCCTCCTCGTCAAAGAGCTGCGTGTCCTGCTGTTGGACAAGCAGACCGCCCGCAATTTTTTTCATGTCGAGCATGTCCGGTGTATTTGGCAACGCACAGTCCTTTAGCTTCAAAAGGCGTAGGTTTTTCTTTTCTTTCAGAATTTTGAGGGCGTCACATGAGAATGACGGCGCAATTACTATCTCCAAAAATGTCTTTGAAAGCTCCGCTGCCGTCTCGGCGTCAATCTCGCGGTTCACCGCGACAACACCGCCAAAAATCGAAACAGGATCGGCCTCATAAGCGCGCCTATACGCTTCAAGCAGCGTTTTTGCAGTGCCCACACCGCAGGGGTTGGCATGCTTTACACCAACTGCACACGGCACATCGGCCGAGAACTCCTTTAGCACATCTAGAGCACCATTTGCGTCATTGATGTTGTTAAAGCTGAGCTCCTTTCCCCACAGCTGCTGTGCCGAGCACACGGAGTTTGCCTTTGCGGCGGCCGTCTCGCGGTAAAGTGCGGCGCGCTGGTGCGGGTTTTCGCCATAGCGCACGTCGCACATCTTTTCGTACGTCAGTGTAAGGCTGTCGCCGTCCAGCAGCGAACCGCCCTCTTTTTCGAGAAAATATCGCGCTATAAGGGCGTCATAGGCCGCGGTGTGGCAAAAAGCCTTTGTCGCGAGCGAGCGCTTTGTCCCTGTGCTCACAGAGCCGAGCGAGTCTATCTCGTCTTCAATGCGCACATAGTCGCGCGGGTCGCAGATGACGGCGACATCGCGGTGGTTTTTTGCGGCTGCGCGCAGAAGTGTCGGGCCGCCGATATCGATGTTTTCCACAGCCTCCTCGAAGGAAACTTTCGGCTTTTCGATGGTTGCCTTAAACGGGTATAGATTGACCGCAACGATGTCGATGACGTCAATTTGCAGCTCTGCCAGCTTCGCCATGTGCTGCTCATTTTCTCGCATTGCAAGAATTCCTGCATGCACGGCGGGATGCAGTGTCTTGACCCGCCCATCAAGGCATTCGGGAAATCCCGTAAGCTCGCTCACCTCCACGTGCTCAATGCCTGCCATTTCAAGCGCTCGCGCCGTCCCCCCGGTCGAAATTATCCCATATCCCGCATCGGCTAGAAACCGCGCAAACTCCTCTATCCCGGACTTGTCGTACACTGACAGCAGTGCCAATTTTTTCATACTCCGATTCCCCTTATAAAAAACTGAAAATAAAAAAACGATGACAAAAGTCACCGTCCCGACAAAGCACAACAAGCACATGCAGCGTGTGCATGTGTTTTGTGTGCCGATAGCCAGACCGTTTGCGGCGGCCTTGTAGAGACGTCGGGACCGTATTACCCGAAATATATCGGCTGATATTGTGACAAGTATAACACCGCAAGCACGTGTTTACAACTGTCTTTGTCTCCATGTTTGCGGTGCCGGCCTTATCCGATACTGTAAATAATCACATCAACTCTGCAAAAAGCATCCGCATCTCAAAGTATGATGCACACAAGCCCGGAACAACCGTCGTTTATAATTCGCTCCAGTGTTTCTTGCAGCTTCATTCTGGCGTCCGCCGGCATTCTGTAGAGCTTATTCTGCAAGCCCTCATTCACCAGCTCGTTGAGCGATTTTCCGAAAATATTAGAGCTCCAGATTTTTATGGGATCCTCTTCGAACTCCTTTAACATGTACACCACAAGCTCCTCGGACTGCTTTTCGCTTCCGACTATCGGGTTTACCTCTGTCGTTATGTTCGCCGAAAGCATGTGGATTGAGGGTGCGCTGGCGCGAAGCTTTACGCCGTATTTTCCGCCCTGTTTTATAATCTCAGGCTCCTCCAGGCGCAGCTCGTCGATTGTCGGCATGACGATTCCATAGCCCGTTGCCTCAACCTGCTCGAGTGCTCCGCTGATTTTTTGATACTTTTGCTTTATGCGCGACAGCTCGACTATGCACGGCATCAGGCTGGCTTCATCTGTTATATCAAGCCCCGTTTCCTCGCCGAGTATTTTGTAAAACAGGTCCGGCAGCAGCGTTACGGACAGCTCCACCTTTCCGCTTCCCAAATCCGCGCGCTTTCTGATGGCGGCCTTTACATATTCACAGTCGCCGACCATATAGAGCTTTGGCACGATATCCGATATGCGGCGAATCTCTTTTGCATAGTCGAAAATTGCCTTGAAAACACTTGATTTGAGCCAGTGGTCTTTTTTAAGAGAGGATATCCAGCGCGGCATGTCGATGTCGATTTCCTTGACGGAAAACTCATTTGTTATGACGGCCAAAATATCCTTTATCGAGACTTCGTCGAGGTCGAGACAGTTTATCGCCATCACCGGCACATCGTATTGCAGACGCAGTGTTCTCGCAAGCTCCTTGTTGCTTTCGCTGTTTGGATCCACACAGTTGAGAAGCACAACAAAAGGCTTGTTGATTTGCTTTAATTCATTTACGACGCGCTGCTCTGCCTGCACATAATCCTCGCGCGCAATGTCGCTTATAGAGCCGTCGGTCGTCACAACTATTCCGATTGTCGAGTGATCGCATATGACCTTGCGCGTGCCCGTCTCCGCGGCTACGTCAAAGGGCACCGCTTTGTCATACCATGGGGAGACGACCATCCGCGGGCACTCGTTTTCGATGTGGCCGAGCGCGCCGGGGACTATGTATCCGACGCAGTCTATCATCCGCACCCTGAGACTGACATCGTCCTCGAGCTCAATGGAAACAGATTCCTCCGGTATGAATTTGGGCTCTGTCGTCATGATGGTTTTGCCCGCAGCCGATTGGGGCATCTCGTCGATGGCCCGTTCGCGCGACATACCCTTTGCGATATTGGGCAGCACAAGCGTTTCCATGAACTTCTTGATAAATGTCGACTTTCCCGTTCTCACCGGCCCTACGACACCTATAAAGACGCTTCCGTCCGTTCTTGCCGCTATATCTTTGTAAATGTTAACATTATTATCCATGTTGTCGCTCACCTCTTTGAAATTGGGCTTTTGGGGGGGCAATACAAGCTTCGCTCATCATTTTTCATTACCCTTTCGACATTGCTTTCTTTTGAATTTTATGCTGACAAACAGGCGGTTATGATTTTTGTTGAGCGCATGCATTTTTTTGCTGTTTGCGCAAGGCACAAGCGCGATGTCCGACTCTGTGCTTTTTGAGCGCCGCGCTGTGCCGCAAATTGAAGTGCTGTCAAATAATCGGGATAAGCAGCACCGTGTCCTGCTCGAGCGCACTCCCGATAAGCTCATTTTCGAGCATTATTTCCTGCGCCGAGGTGTTGAAGCGCTTTGCTATATCCCATATTTTTTCGCCCTTGTCGGCGTAATATATCGTGAGCGCCATCGGCATGGCGACCTTCGGGCGTGTTGTGTCGATTTTGGCTTCTTTTAAAACATCGGTTTTCTTGATTTCATCGATGACGCCATAAATCGTGCCTTCCGCCTTGAAGGAAAGCGCCGTCTCGCTCTCCGTGCACTCCAGCGTTCTGAACACGCATTCCGGCATTCCAAAAAGTGTGCCATTTGGCGCATAGTCCTCTATCGGTGTCTCGAATTCAAGCGCATGCTCATAGCTCGTCACATCGTTTTCATCCGATTTGAGCAAATAGCAAACGACGGCCGATACCTTTGCAATGCACGGGTCAGTCCCGGACAAAGAAACCGACGATGAAGATATAAACCAGTCGGTCAGATGCTGTGCGGCGGGCTTGTCGACCGTTTCGCGCACAGACGCGTTTTGGTTGATTCTCGAAAACTGCGAGACAACGCTGACATTTTCCCTGACAGTTTCGGCAGCATATTTCGTCGAGAACACATCGGTTATTAGATTTGCCGTTTTGCTCTCGCATGCCGTCACCTCAAGCACGCAGGAAACACTGACGTCCACAGTGCCGTCCTCCGCGGTTTCGGTGCTCGCCGTGCAAGAGATGACAGAGCCCTCCGCAAATATGGCCGAGTCCATTGCGACTCCGTCAATATCAACCACTTGGCTGAATGGGATGCTGTAGGAGAACCGCTTTACGGCAATTTCTCCGTTTTCCGACATATCGAGCGCAAGCCAGACAATCGCGCTGCCCGACACCACGACTCTGTTTTCCGAAATTGCGATTTCCTCCGTCAGAACCTTGGCATCGCACCGCAGCACGACGGGCAGCCCCTCGGCCTCCGTCTTGATTTCGAGCGGCTCCTCGAGCGTAAACTGCTTTTCCTCATGCGCAAACTGTCCGATATACTCCACTTGTGTCTCATGCTGCTGTGCGCCGTCGCCGACAACCGCGCTGATAAACTGCGCGCTTGATGATGACATCAATTTAATGGAGATGTTGGCTGCACCGCGGATGTCGATGCGCCTCTGGTTGATGGCGCGGCAGTTTAAATATGAGACAGCCACGTCGCACAACATCGTCGCATTGTCGCCCACCGCTTTTTTGAGCTCTGCCTGTCGCGAAAAAGCTATTCTCTGGGTGATTGCGTACAGTCTTTGTTCCCCGTCCGTTTGGTAAATGACCGTCACCTTGGCATAGCCGTCCACTGTTGCGCGAGTTCCGACGGCGATTTTCTGCACTATCACCGGCGTGCAGATTGCCTTTACTATTTTGAAAATTTCCGGCTGATAATCCGGAATTGTGAAATCGCCCTCAATCGGCTGCTCGACGTTCGTGTCGCAAAGGATTTCGCCAATTTTCAAAATGTCTGTCGCGGCGCTGTTTTCCATTGCCTTTCCTCCTTTTGATTTGCCTTGTTGTCTTTTAAATATATTCGATGTTTGTCTTTCGTATGCAAAAGTTTGTCCGCATATCTTTGACAGAATACTTTCGGGCACTTGCTGCAGCAGCCCTCTGGCTTTCGCTTTGAGAGCGCGATGCTTGCAATTTGCCAAAGCATTTCCTTGCCTCGCAGCTTTGCCGCCGACTGTCGCTTCGCGATGGTATTTGTGGTACAATAAATATATAAAGACAATTTGCATGGCGTCCCGATGCCCGGTGTTGCCAGACTCACTTTTCGGATATTCCCTGCTTTTCTTGTCTTTGCTTAATTTTGACAGAAATAATCTATTGCAAGGAGAAGATTATATGAGTTACTGTAATCAATGCGGTGAAAAGCTCGAGGAATCTGACACTTTCTGCCCTCGCTGCAAAAAGAGCACTGTTCCCGCAAATGATGAGCTTACCCCAAACGCACCGGAAACCACAGCCGACTGTGTCGCTGCCTCCAAGCTCTCCACTTTTGCCGATTGTTGTGAAGCGGCTGCCGAACTCGAGAGCGGAGAGCCGTGCTCTGTACAGCCCCCGTCAGTTCAAAATACACCTAAAAAGAAGCTCAATTTAAAGCTGATTTTGCCCATTGCCGCTGCTGCCGCTGCTATTATATGCGCTGCGATATTTGTATTTGCTGCGCCGTCTTCACCGCATCAGGTTTTTGCCTCACTTCAAAAAAAGAGCCTTGTTTTTGCTATGTCAAAAGGCGCCGGCGCTTACTTTGACAAATTCGACAGCAAGCCTGCATTTTCCGGTGATATTACGATGTCATTTGACCTTTCCGGTTTTCCCGAGGAGGAAGCGATGATTTTTGAAAGCATGGAGCTTACTGCGAAATGCGACGTTAAAAAAGGCAACTCCTTGATAAACTTCGACGCGACAATTATGGGAAAATCCATGCTCGGTGGGTGTTTTGTCGTGATGAAGGATATGATTGGCTTTCAATTTCCCGCACTGGACAAGAATTATTACACGATGTCCCTTGACAGGTATCAATCATTGATACAAAGCAGCGTGCAGCAACCTGTGGGGTCCTCAGGTTATATCACCACGGCTCCCACATTTTTCGAAAATGTATCGGGAAAGGGTGCAAGACGGCTGGTTGCGAAATACGGCGATATTCTTTTGTCCGCAGTGAACAGCGCCAACACCAAAGATGAAAAGAAAAACGTCACTCTTTTCGAATACTTCGGCACACCTCATAGAGTCGACTGCACCGTGCTGACCTTTTGCCCATCTGAAAAGGATATTGAAGCCATGCTTTCACGACTTGTCGAGAAGCTGCGCTCCGACAAAGATGCCGCCAACTACATTTTGCCCTTTATCCCCAATGCTGATGGCAGTCCCATCAAGCGCAGCGATTATGCGGAGGCTTGGCAAGCGCTTTTGGACAGCTTTGAGTCCTCTGCAAGCGACCTTGCCCGCAAAATGGCAGCTGCCGACTTTACTTGGACGGTCGCATACAAGGGTTCGCATATATACAGCGAGTCGATTTTCTTTACTTCTGCAAATGAGACGTTTGAGCTTCGATATGACTCCTTCGGAGATTTCAGAAAGACGCGTGCCGACTTGTTTTGCGCACTCAAAGACGGCGACTTAGGGCTCTGTGCTTTAAGCAAGATATCGGCCTCCGGCTCCACGCTAGATGGCACCTTAGAGCTTGCCATGCCACACAACGCTTCCTATTCCATCTTCGCCGATTATTCATTTGACTTGAATAAAAAATCGTCTTTGAATGTCCCCTATGGCAAGTTTTCCCTCAAATTTGACGGCAACGTTATGGCCATGACCGTCGAAAAAAGTGAGAACAACGGCTCTGACCATGAGTTCACCATCTTTGTTGACGATCAGTCCATCGGGTTCAATATCAACACCTCCGACAAGCCGTCTCATGTCAAGGCTCCCGAGACAAGGCCTATCGACATCACAAGCTACAGCGACGCTCAAATTAAAGAACTGCTTTACGGTATGATGGATGAATTTTAAACATCGCTTTTGCGCATACGATATTATCAACATGTGCCCGCCGCTGTCCCGTTTGCATATAAGAAGAGCGCGGATTCTTTTTTGAGAATCCGCGCTCTATTTTTATGTATCTTCCTTTTTCTTGATTTTGAAAATCAATCTCAATAGACCGCTCAGAGCCTTGGGGCTTTTTATCACAACAATACGCACAAATTTCCCTCCCGCGATTAGAGTTAGGTGCAAAGGGATGCCGCCAACAGCACGGCAGTCACCGTTACAAGCAGCACCGTCGGCAACACAAAGCTCAAAATAACCCCGAATGCAAACGCTGCGGTGACCAATGGCAAAATACGCCTGTCTTGCCTTTTCAACGCTGTAGCCCCCTTTGCGGTGTGCGTTTTTCCCGCATACCTGATTTATTATATACATACGCAGATTTTATGTGAAAACAACATAAAAAAAGGACATTTTCATGTCCTTTTAATATTTTGACTGTTCTGATGCTTGTCTGTACATCGCAACATAGCTTTCATGGCGGCTTTTTTCGATTTTCCCGTCGCGCAACGCATTCAGCACCTCGCAGCCCTTTTCCACAGTGTGCGAGCAGCCTGTGAAGTAACATCCCTTGGCATATTTTTCTATGTCCGGAAAAGCAGCGCACAGCTCTTCTTTTTCAAAATGCTCTGCTCCTTCAAAATCAACATCGGAAAAGCCCGGGGTATCGGCGATATATCCGCCGCAGTATTCATAAAGCTCCACAGCGCGAGTGGTGTGCTTTCCCCTGCCGAGCTTTTTGCTTATCTCGCCCGTCTCCAAAAGGAGATTTTTGCAGAGCGCGTTTAGAAGCGTGGATTTTCCAACACCCGAATTCCCGGACAATACAGTCAGTTTTCCCGCACATATCGTCTCTATAGCCCGAGAGGCATTTTCCAAATCGGCCTTTATATCTATGACTTCAAAGCCGGCATTTTTATATAGTCTTGCAAATTCCACCGACTGCGCGATATCCGTCTTGGTGAGCGCAATTACCGGCTTTATCGCTTTTCTGCATGCGATTGCAAGAAGCTTATCGAGCACAAGAATATTCGGCTTTGGGTCCACCGTCGAGACGACGAGCAGCATGTTGTCGACATTCGCTACAGGAGGTCTGATAAACGCATTCCTGCGCTCTGAGATTTCCGCAATTACGTATTCTTCGCCGTACTTTTCGAGCGACACCATATCCCCGGCGATAGGTTTTATGCCTCTCAATCTGAAGATACCCTTGGGCTTGCTCTCAAAAACGCCGTCGGCGGTTTTTACATAGTAAAAGCCGCCGATTCCCTTTAAAATTATTCCATTCGATTTTTGCGTGTCAGAATTCATAAGCTCCTCATGGAGTGACAGTTGCAAAGCTTGCGCTGATGGTATGGTTTCCTGTGACATTTGAGAAGGTGTATGTTCCAACAGCACCTACACTCACGCCGTCGACGAGAACATCTGTGATTTTGCTTCCGGCATTTGCGGCGATTGTAAAGGTCGCCGTCCCGCCGCTTGGCACAGACTGTGACGCCGAGATTGTGCCGTCACCTGCTGTCACCGAGGAGGTAATCGAAAATGTCACCGGTGTCGGGTTCGTCCACACGAATGCGGGATCTGATTTTCCGTCTGTCTTCAACACGTGTGTGTTCGCCTTAAAGTCGATTGTGTAGGAGATAAGGAACTTGCCGTCTGCAATGATTTCGAGCACGCCCGGTGTCGTCCCCTCGCAGGTTATCGTCCAGTTTGTCGGGCCTGCACTTATCGTCGTATTGCCGATGACGCCGCCCTCGAGCTTTGCCTGTGCTGAATAGCTTGCCTTTCCGTTTGCCGAATACGGCATGCTGATTGTAATTGTGTGCGGGGTGGAAACCTTGCCCTTGCTTATGACAAGGTCTACGGATGAGTTCTGAGCAAGTTTTGTGCCCTCAGGCTCACTCTGGCGCAACACGATTCCCTTTGGCTGGTCACTGTCTTCCTCGGTTACATTTCCCACTTTCAGACCGTTTATAGTGAGCGTTGTCTTTGCCGTATTGAAGTCAAGTCCGACAAGCTTCGGCGCAAACGTGGTTGACGAGACAGTCGGTGAATTGACATACACTGTAATGACAGAGCCGGCTTCAACCTCCTTGCCTTTTTCAGGTGAGGTCTTGACAATCTCATTTATGCCAAAAGCTTCGTCCTCGATGGACTCCTGCATAACGACAAGCCCGAGATCTTGCAGTGCCGACACAGCTTCGCCGTATTTTTTGCCGACGACGTTCGGGACGGTCACAATTTTTGTGCCCATGCTGACATAAAGCGTGACCGTGCTGTTTTCTTTTACCTTTTTGGGTGGAATCGGAACCTGATCATATACGATTCCCACGCCGTACATCGTGTTATAATCCTCGACGATTTCAACGTGAAATTTGGAATAGCTGCTGTCCTTTTCGACGTCGCTGATGTTCATCTCGACATAATTGGGCAAATCGATGTCATTTTTCTTAGAAAATATCGAGCTGTCGCCCATGTTGAACACCATGAAAAGCAGAATAAGTGCGCCGACAACGCAAGCGCCTGTTATCCCCAGCAGAAGAGAAGTGGATATGGACAGCTTCTTCTTTCCGGTGGTGCTGCCTTTCTTTTTCTTCTTAGAGCCGCGCACAGCTGCGACGCCGGCGGCTGCCTTTGCGCTGTCGTCGATGTATATGGTGGGGTCGTCGTCGGTTACATATTTATATGCAAAGCTGATGCTGGGATTCTTTTTAAACTCATCGATATCGCGCAGCATCTGGGCTGCGGACTGGTATCTCTGTGAGGAATCCTTGCTCATTGCCTTGAGCGTTATTTCTTCAAGCCCCTCCGGAATAGACTCAACTATTTCCCGCGGGTTTACGGGAGCGTCCGATATCTGCTTGATTGCGACAGATACAGGGCTGTCCGATTCAAACGGCAAAACGCCGGTCAGCATTTCATACATCATAACGCCCAGGCTGTAGATATCCGCCTTTGCGTCTGTTATGTCGCCCTTTGCCTGCTCGGGGCTGATATAGTGAACAGAGCCGATGGCCTTGTCCGTTATCGTTCTTGTTTCACTGCGTGAAAAGCGCGCAATGCCAAAATCCATGACTTTGATTGAGCCGTCCGAAAGCAGCATGATATTCTGCGGCTTTATGTCGCGGTGTACGATTCCGCGATCATGTGCGTGCTGCAATGCCTTGAGCACCTGGACGGTGAAGTGAAGCGTGTCCTTCCAGCTCAGCGGCTTTTGGCGGTCAATGTACTCTTTTAATGTGATGCCGTCGAGATATTCCATCACAATATACTGCACACTGTCGGAAAAATTGACGTCATAAACCTTGACGATGTTGGGGTGTGAAAGCAGTCCGATTGCCTTTGATTCGTTTTTAAAGCGTCTGACAAACTCCTCATTGTCTAAAAATTCCTCGCGCAGAATTTTCACGGCAACCGTCTTGTTTTCCAGCATGTCAGTGGCCTTGTAGACGTTTGCCATGCCTCCGATTCCGATCAGCTCGACGATTTGGTAGCGCCCGTCAAGCTTTGTTCCGATGTAGTTGTCCATATTCTTCCTCCCGTTATGCTTTTGCTACATGCTGAGCAAAACTGCAGTGATATTGTCATAGCCGCCGGCTTCCCTCGCCATTTTTACGAGTATATCGGCCGTTTTGTAAAAATCGCACTCCTGTACAACTTGCATAATGTCTTCGTCTGTTATCATATTTGACAGTCCATCGGTGCAGATAAGCAGAGAGTCGCCCTTTGAAATGTGCTGCTCATTGTAGTCCACACGTATGCTGTCCTCAACGCCGAGCGCGCTTGTGATGATGTTCTTGTTCGGGTGATTGCGCGCCTGCTCCGAGGTGATTTTTTTGCTGTCCAGCAGCTCTTGCACCACAGAGTGGTCGTGTGTTACCTGCTTTATTTTTCTGCCTACAATATATGCCCTGCTGTCTCCTGCATGGGCAACCTGTGCGAGCGCACCTCTGACAACCGCAAACACAAGCGTCGTGCCCATCGTTATGAGGTTATGTGCATCGCGGCTGTTTTTGTAGATTAGCGCGTTGCAGTCCCTTATCGCCTCCAGCATAAAATCACGCACGCCCTCAGGCGTCATTATATCTGAAAGCTTTTTGTCGATACACTTGTTGAGAAAATCGACAGCCATCATGCTGGCTTTTCCGCCGGCGGAAACCCCGCCCATGCCGTCACATAAAATTACCCAGAAAGTGCCGTCGCTGAGCCTGCCTGCCCGATAACAATCCTGGTTATCGTCATGCTTGCACCCGGGATCGGTGCTCGCCGTCAGCCTCATGCAACCACCCCTTTCCAAATAAGTAAAATCAAAATTAACTGTTTTTTTCGATAGTATCTCGCCTGAGCTGTCCGCATGCAGCGCTTATATCCGCGCCCAGTGTTCGGCGCACCGTCGCATTAAGACCCAGCTTTGTGAGCTTCTCGCAAAACTTCTGTGCATTTTCACGCGTGGCACAAAAATCGCCTCGCACCGCGGGGTTGACAGGGATGAGGTTGATGTGTGAAATCATGCCGCGCACAAGCTTTGCTATGTCGCGCGCATCCACATCGTTGTCGTTTGTGCCATGTATCACCGCGTACTCAAAGGATATGCGCCGCTTTGTCGCCTGCGTATATCTGCGGCAAGCCGCCATCAGCTGAGGCAGCGGGTACACCTTGTTGACAGGCATAATCTGCGAGCGCTTCTCATCCGTCGCGGCGTGCAACGAAACAGAGAGCGTAAGCTGAAGTCTCCGCTTCGCCAGCTCGTCGATCATCGGCACAATACCGCATGTCGATAGCGATATCGAGCGGTTGCTCATGTCATAGCCATCGCTGTCGGTGATGAGTTCGCAAAAGCGCATCACATTTTCAAAATTGTCCAGAGGCTCGCCGATGCCCATAAGGACAACGCTGTCTATCCTCTGCCCTATCTGTCTTTCAGTCTCGTATACCTGCGTGAGAATCTCCGAAGGAGTGAGGTTGCGCACTATTCCATTTTGTGTCGACGCGCAGAATGCACAGCCCATCCGACAGCCAACCTGCGACGAAACGCAAACCGAAATTCCATGGTTATATGTCATCGCAACAGTCTCTACACAATTCCCGTCGTCGAGTGCATAGAGAAATTTTTTCGTCTTGTCAGCGGAGGTCTGTATAGATATCGGAACCGCTCTCTTTATTGCAAAGCAGTCAGAGAGGCGCTGCCGAAGCTCCATGCTCAGATTTGTCATTTCACCGAAATCGACCACGCGCCTTTTATGCAGCCATGTGAAAAGCTGTTTTGACTTGTAGGCAGGTTCTCTCAAACCGACCATCATCGAGGTCAATTCTTCGGCATTGTACGACAAAATATCGGCACTAATTGACATTTTAGCACATTCTTTCGAAAGTTGCTATAAAAAATCCCTCATTATTATGGGTATCGGGAACAATTTTCACACAACTGTCAGTTGTTTTTATATAATTTTTGAGTGCGGCAGGCTTCACGGCATGAAAAGCGGTGTTTTTCTCGAGAAAATCATCGACGACGTCCTCGTTTTCATCTCTGTTTAAAGTGCAGGTGCTGTAGACAAGCGTGCCGCCTTTCTTGGTGTGGCGCGCTCCGTTTGCGAGAATTCTTCGCTGCGTCTCTATGAGCGGCGAGAGGTTGTCCGGCTCCTTGTACCGAAGCTCCGGCTTTCCGGCTATTTCGCCATATCCCGAGCATGGAACATCACAAAGCACCCTGTCAAATTCTCCGCCAAACTCGCCGCATTGCGCGTCTAAGAGCACGGTTTTTATAATTTTGACGCCCTCCGCATGTGCTTGTCCGTCTATCAGCTTTAGGCGGTTTTCATATATGTCTGCCGCGATTATCTGCCCGTTATTTCCCATCATCTGCGCGGCAGTCAAGGCTTTTCCGCCGGGCGCGGCGCACATGTCGAGCACAAAATCTCCGGATTTCGGCGACAGCGCGGCTACCGCAAGCTGAGCGGGAATACTTTGAACACGCAAAAGACCTTTTTTTGCAAAGTCACTGCCGATTATATCGGCAAACGGAGCCTCAACTGAGTTTTCGAGCGCGCTCTCATGCGCCGTTATTTTCGAAATGGTCAAAAGCTCAATGAGCTTTTCTTTTGTGATTTTTAGTGTGTTTATGCGAAATACCGCGCTCTTTGCGCCAAACATCGCCTCCATAATGCTCTCGCAATTCGCGCCGTACTGTTCTTTGAGCATTGTGACAAGGCCGCCGCACAGCGAATACTTCACAGACAGCCTTTTAAGCGCATCGCCAATATCGTCAATTTCAGATAAATCGAAGTCAGCTGCCTTTCGCAAAACTGCATTAACAAGCCCGGAGGCCGAGCTTTTTTTCAGTTTTTTGCACAGATTGACGCTCTCGCCAACAGCAGCTCTCACCGGGACGAAGTCCATGTACAGGCATTGATAGAGCCCTATGCGCAGAGCTGCGGCGACCTGCACATCGAGTGATTTTACAGGCTTTTTCAGATATATCTCCAAAATGTAGTCGAGTGTGAGCTTGCGCTCCAACGTGCCGTATAGGAGGGCCGCTGCAAAGCGCACCTCGCGGGGGTCATATGCGTCTGCACTCGTCCTTTTTTTTAGAGCGAGTGTTGAATATGCGCCCTTTTCAACGTCCAAAAAGCAGCGCGCCGCAAGCTCGCGTGCATCCGCGCTCAATCCCTGTTCCTGCTCTGCGCTATCAAAATAAGGCGCAGCAGGTTCGCCACGGAGACGGCAAGCGCAGCGACGTATGTCATCGCGGCGGCACCGAGCACTTTTTTTGCGCCTCCAACCTCGTCGGGTTCGAGAATGCCGTCGCCGTCGAGCACGGCGATGGCGCGCTTGCTCGCATTAAACTCAACCGGAAGCGTGACAAGCTGGAAAAGGGTGGATGTGGCAAACAGGATAATTCCCGCCGACACAAGCCACGATATCTGCATGACAAAGCCCAAAAGCACCATTGGCCACGACAGCGTGGCGCCAAAATTTGTGATTGGAATGAGTGCGGCGCGCAGCTTTATCGGCGCGTACTCCTCCGCATACTGCACCGCGTGACCCGCCTCATGTGCAGCCACACCCGCAGCGCCGACGGACGCGCTGTCATGTGTTGCCTGTGACAGCCTGATGACGCCTTTTGTCGGGTCGAAATGATCCGTCAGATTTCCGTCAATGCGCTCGATTCTAACAGAATTAAGCCCGTTGGCGTCGAGAATTTTCCGCGCAACCTCTGCGCCTGTCACACCGGACTTTGTCCTCACTTTGTTGTATTTGCCAAATGTGGACTTGACCTTTGCTTGTGCCAACATCGCAATTATGAGCGCAGGAACCACAAGAACAATATAATACGTATCGATATACATCTTAAATCACATCTCCAATCTTAAATCTCATCCCCGCCGACCACTCGTCGCCGGTCATTTCTCGGCTGCCCTCGGGGGTCACCCTTTGCAGCACGATTGAACCTCTCTTTGCCGCAACAGTGAGCGGCTTTGTGCCAATTATCGTTCCCGCAGGCGCAGGCGCGTCCGCTCCCTGTGCGCATTTAATGAGCTTGATTGTCTTTTCCTTGCATATAAATGACGCACACGGCCACTCGCACAGTGCCCGCACCTTGCAAAAAATTTCGCGTGCACCGTCTTCATAAAACGAGAATCGACCCTGCTCCTTTGCAATTGGCGCAGCAAAGGTGGCGTCTCTCTCCTCCTGCCGCACACGCGTGACGTCACCGCTGCCGATTGACCTCACCGTGTCGCACAGCAGCTGTGCACCCAACACTCCGATTCTCGAAAAAAGTGTCGTCTCATCATCAGCATCGCAGATTTCGAGCTCTCGCTCTTCTATTATGTCCCCAGTGTCGAGTCCGACGTCCATATACATCGCCGTCACACCCGTTATTTTCTCATCGTTTAGCAGCGCGTATTGTATCGGCGCCGCACCTCGGTATTTCGGCAGCAGCGATGCGTGAATATTCACACATCCATGCTTCGGTATCTCGAGGATTTCCTTTGGAAGCAAACGTCCGTATGCGACAACGGCGATAAGCTCGGGGTCAAGCCTTCTCACAAGCTCTGCAGCTGTTCCATCGCGCATTTTAGCCGGTTGAAAAACCTCTATGCCCAGCTCCTGCGCAGCGAGCTTCACCGGAGGTGAAATTATGGTTCTCTTTCGTCCGACCGGCTTATCAGGCTGACAAAACACCCCGCAGATGTCGTTTTCGGCGGCCAGCTTTTTGAGCATCACCGCGGCTACTTGCGGCGTTCCCATAAAGAGAATTCTCATTTTTTATCATCCTTTTGAGCGACTTTCTTTCTTTTCTCGCTCTCTGCTCTCTCCTCTTCCTCTTCCTGACGGGCTATGAGCTCATCGAGCTCATCATCGGTAAAGATTCTGTCGGCAAGGTCTGTAAAGAGAGTTCCGTCGAGGTGGTCTATCTCATGGCAGGCAGCGCGCGCAGCCATGTCAAGGCATTCCAGCTTGAGCTTTTTGCCGTTTCTGTCCTGCGCTTCAATCACGACGCGCTGTGGGCGCATAATCCATGCCCGCTCGTTCGGGCAGGACAGACAGCCCTCGAAAACGCCTATCTCGCCCTCCCTCTCAAGGATTTTTGGGTTGACCAGCTCGACATATTCCTCATCGCGGACAATTACCACGGCGCGGCGCAAAATTCCAACCTGCGGCGCCGCAAGTCCCAATCCGTTGGCCTCGATGAGCGTGTCGCGCAGGTCATCCAGCAGGTTGCAGGTGCGCGCGGTAAATTCCGTTACCGGCCTGCTTTTCTTTCTCAAAACAGGGTCGCTTTTTAATCTTATTGCTCTCAGTCCCATAAAAATCAACCTTTCAGTTTTCGGCATCGCTTGCGAAATCAACCGTAAGGCTTGCCGATTTATTTTGTGATATTTTATTCCATGCGTATATGCACTCTCTCATAATGTCGCGAAATGCCCTGTCGTTGCGGCATTTCAGCACAAGTCTCCATCGATATGTGTTGTTTATGTACGCGACGCGCATCGGTGCAGGTCCCAAAACTCTGATAGGAATATTTTTTTGCTCTGCCAATTTTTCTTTCAATATTTTTGAAAAGCTCTGCGCGGATTCCTGTGCGTTTTTTTCCTTTTCCGACAAAAAGCCAACAGTGCAAAGCGAACAGAATGGGGGGTACAAATGCGTCTTCCGCGATATTATTTCACCTGTGAAAAAGCTCTTATAATCCTGCTTTGCAGCGAGCATTATAACCTCGTTGTCCGGGTCCACCGTCTGTATGACGGCCTCTCCCTCGACGTCTCCGCGTCCGCTCCTGCCTATTACCTGCGTCAGCATGGAAAATGCCCGCTCACTCGCACGATAGCTCTGCATGAGAAGCAGCTGGTCTATGCTGAGTACCCCCACGAGTGTGACGTTTGGAAAATCAAGCCCCTTCGCAATCATCTGGGTGCCTATGATTATGTCATACCGGCCCTCTGCAAACTCTTTGAGCAGGCGCGCTGCGGAGTCTTTTTTTGTGACCGCATCAAAATCGAAACGCATAATGCGCGCTTCCGGAAACAATGCCGCAAGCTCCTCCTCGGCCTTCTGTGTCCCGATTCCCATATGTCTGACAGCACCGCCGCACTCATCGCAGACGGCTGAAATTTCGCTCGTTCTCATGCAGTAGTGGCATACATAGCAGCCGCGCTGCTTGTGGACGACGAGCGGAGTGTCGCAATTTGGACATTTTACTATTTTTTTGCATTTATTGCAAATGGATACCGTTCGGTAGCCCCTGCGGTTTAAAAGCAGTATTGTCTGCTCGTGTCTCTCAAGTCTTTTGGCTATCTCATCCCTCAAATAGCCGCTTATGCAATGCGTGTTGCCCTCCATAAGCTCATTGCGCATATCGACAATTTTCACTGTCGGCAGCGGCATATTTTTATATCGCTCGTCGATTTCAACCAGATTTATCGCGCCCGTCCTCGCCTTGTGATATGTCTCAAGCGAGGGTGTGGCCGACGCCAGCAAAAGGTGTGCACCGTGAAAGGATGCCCTGTGCGCGGCCATGGTTATCGCGTTATAGCGAGGGCTTTGCTCCGAGACATAAGTCGCCTCCTGCTCCTCGTCCACAATGACAATCCCGAGCTTTTTTACGGGTGCAAATACCGCCGATCGTGTTCCTACAATTATATCGCAGTCCCCGCGCTGGATTCTTTTCCACTGAACCATGCGCTCCGTGTCCCCGAGTGCGCTGTGTATTATTCCGACTCTGCTTCCAAAAAGCCCGCGCAGGCGCGAAATCATCTGTGTCGCAAGCGTTATTTCCGGCACGAGAATCATGGCGCTTTTCCCGCTCTTTACCGCCCGCTCTATCAGCCGTATGTATATGAGGGTCTTTCCGCTCGAGGTAACGCCGCGCAGAAGTGTTGCGTCCGGCTTTGCTTTATCGCACTCACAGCTGACTATTTTTTCAAATGCCGCTTCCTGTGCCGGGGTGAGAGGCGGAATGTTTGCGTCTTCTTTGAATGGCAAAAAGCTCTCGTCGCGCTCTCTCGCTATTTTTTTAATCGCGCCAAGCTTCTCCAGCTTATTGACAACCTCGCGCGATACCTTTAATTCTCCGTTTAGCTGTGTGTATGTCATAGCGCCGTCTGCCAGTGCGCCCATGACCTCCGTCTGACGCTTTGTGAGACGCATCGGGATTGTTTGGGGAACCGCTTCAAACGCAGTCTCCATATGCGCTGTGGACACAGCCTCCAGCTGCTCGCTGCTGGAATTGGCGACAAGGCGGCTGTTTTTTGGCAGCACGGTCTTGAGCGCATCGCCGTATGTGCATAAAGTTTGTTCCTTTAGCAGTTCCACAAGCTTTACAAGCTCTTCTTCGAGTATCGGTTCGCCGAGCTCCGCATCTATGAGCTCTTTTAGACAGGAACTGTCCTCGACAGACGTTATTCGCAGCACAACGCCCAGACGCGGCGCTCCATGCCCAAACGGGACGAGCACTCGCGTCCCTATTTTTACGCAGCCCGCAAGCTTTTGCGGGACACAATATGTATAGAGCCTGTCAAATTTAAAGGCGGCGTTGTCTACCGCCACTTCGACACCGGTACACATAACGCCACCTCCATACATTACTGCAAGTGATGTCAGTTTTCGTCCGACTCCACAACGCGCATTTTATGAGCTCCGAATTCATCAATAGCTATGTTGACGGGCTTGTCGCGAAGGATAATCTTATCCTCCTGAGCCTGCGCGACCAAATCTCTCGAGCGCTTTGCTATCGCAATAACAAGGCTGTATGTGCTGTCACATTCATCCAGCAACTGTCCAATTTCAGGTTTTAGCATTTTTTCTCCTCGTGAAATCTTTCGTTTTATTATCGGCTTATTCTCTATTTTATATTCTGCGGTCTGCTCCGCCATGATTCAATAGCTGACAGCAGTTTTTTGGCGCAGACATCGGCATCCAGATTTTCAATCGCAATGTCGTAATAATCAAGCTCCTTTAGCTCTTCCCTCGCTATTTCCAGCCTGCGCTTTATATTCTCCTCGTCCTCTGTGCAACGCTTGCGAAGCCTTTCCTCCAGAGCTTCTATGGACGGCGGCACAATGAACGCACACATGGAATCAGGATATGCGGTTTTGACGTTTTTTGCACCTTTAACCTCAATGATAAGCACAACGACGCTGTCGCCGACCATTTTTTCCTCAAGCTCATCCATCGGAGTTCCATAGAGGTTTCCCGCATATTCTGTATATTCAAGCATCCTTTTGGAGTCTATGCGCGCCTTAAACTCTTCACGCGTTAAAAAATAATAGCTCTCCTTGTCAATCTCATTTCCGCGCGGCTTGCGAGTTGTGCATGAGACACTGAGCTTGACCTTATTGCAAAGCTTCATCAGCTCCTTGACCACAGTGTCCTTGCCACAGCCTGAGGGGCCCGATACGACGATGAGATTGCGTTCATTAATCATCGTCACTCTCCGAATCCGTGTTGTCATCGGCAAGTCTGTTTGCGACCGTCTCCGGCTGAACCGCGGAGAGAATCACATGGTCCGAGTCCGTCACTATCACGGCGCGCGTGCGTCTTCCGTAGGTGGCATCAATCAAAACGCCTTTCTCCCGCGCGTCTTGAACTATTCTCTTTATCGGTGCCGATTCCGGGCTGACTATCGCAATCAGCCTATTTGCCGAAACCATGTTGCCGAACCCAATGTTGATAAGCTTCATATTCTTCCTCACTCTATATTCTGAATTTGTTCTCTTATCTTTTCTATTTCGGCCTTCATGTCGACGACAGCGCCGGTTATGTTCAAGTCCCCGGCCTTGGAGCCTATTGTGTTTGCCTCGCGATTGATTTCCTGTGTGAGAAAATCGAGCTTTCTTCCTACCGGAACCCCGCTCTTGGCTATTTCTCTGAACTGCGCTATATGGCTTGCCAAACGGACGGTTTCCTCGTCAATCGCCGCCTTGTCGGCATAGAGCGCCGCCTCGAGCAGCAGCCTGCCCTCGTCAATTTCGGTGTTTTCAAGGACTGCTTTCATCCTCGCGCCGAGCTTCTCGCGATATGCCTCGAGACGCGGAGCCGACTGCTCCTCAATTGCTTCTAGCAGCTCCTCTAGCGTTGTCAGGCGTGAGAGTATGTCATCCCTAAGGCGGTTTCCCTCACTTTCGCGCATTTCGTTGTAATTGCTTATTGATGTGTCGAGCACGGCACGCACATCGTTCCAGACCTCTTCCTCGTCGAGCACCGGTCTTTTGACCGTGAACACGTCGGGAAACTTTGCGAGTGTAGAAGCAAAAACGTCATCACGCAAGCCGAACTCATCGGAAATTCTCTTTAGCGCATCGGCATAGCCTCTCACAATATTCATGTTCAGCTCAACTTCGACGTCCAGCTCATCTCCCAAAACAATCGACACCGTGACTTCAATCTTGCCGCGGGAGACGCGCTCGGCTATATATGACTTTATCTTATCCTCCAGATATCCGAAGGTTCGTGGAATTCTTGTGGACAGCTCAAAGTATCTGTGGTTTACCGAGCGAAGCTCAACCGTGATTTCTCGCCCGTTGACAACGCTTTGTGCGCGCCCATAGCCGGTCATACTGTTCATCATTTTTGACAACCTCGACCGTTATTTTTATTTTGTCGTATTTAACTTATATTTTACTATTATTGATGCACAATTGTCAACAAGGCGCGCATCTTGCTGTATGATGCAATGCCCGCTTTTCCTCAGCTCTCATCGCCTTAAAATTTCAATTAATTTATTCGCGGTTTTGTTCACCGCATTCACTCTACACATAAGCTCGAGGGACAACTGTCAATTCCCGCTTTGCTTTTCACTAACCGGCATTTTCGCTATTGTCGTTGTTTTTCTGCTGATGCCCGAGGCCTATGCTGTTTTGTGCGCTCTACTCGGACATCTGCCGATTTCGCCCTTGGCCGGAAAAAGGCCGCAGCTGCAACACTGGCAGCCACGGCCCTGAAAAATTATAAACTAGGTCGACTCGTGCATTTGCGCCTTGAAGAGCGGGCAGGTCACATGACGACAACTTTATTTTCCTTGTCGAGATGATCGACGTCGATTCCAAGCTCTTTGGCACGGCGATTTTCAAAAAACTTTGTTGCAACCTGCGGGAATTGCGCGTAGCTCAAAACGTCCTCGGGCTGCTCTGTGTAATTGACGCATTCGGCTGCAAGCTTGTCAAGCTCCGGCTCCAACAGGTCTGCCGGACGGCAGGTTATCGGCTTCTCATCGCCGAGAATCGACTTTTGAAATTCCGGGTCAACGGGGGCGGGAGTCTTGCCGTAGTTGCCCTGAATAAGACCCTTGAATTCCTTAGTGACTATTTTGTAGCGCTCGCCCATCACGACGTTGAACACGGCTTGTGTTCCGACAATCTGTGAAGTCGGCGTGACAAGAGGCGGATACCCTGAATCTTTTCTGACACGGGGAATTTCCTGGAGAACCTCTTCGAGCTTGTCCTCTTTTCCGGCATCCTTAAGCTGCTTTAGCATGTTGGAGAGCATTCCGCCCGGAACTTGATAGAGCAGTGTGTTGGCGTCAACACCGAGAACCTTTGGGTTGAGCTGGCCCGACTTGAGGTACTTCTCGCGAAGCGTTGCAAAGTATGCGCGAACCTCATCGAGCTTTTTGAGGTCAAGACCCGTGTCATATTCCGTGCCCTGAAGTGCCGCGACGAGTGATTCTGTCGCCATGTGCGAGGTGCCGCCGGCAAGAGGCGAAATGACAGTATCTATGATGTCAGCCCCCGCCTCGATTGCCTTGATTATGGACATTTCGGCAAGGCCTGAGGTTGTGTGCGAATGGATTTCAACGGGGATTTTCGATGCTTGTTTGAGTGATTTGACAAGCTCATATGTCGGCATCGGCTTGAGCAGACCGGCCATATCCTTGATGCATATGGAGTCCGCGCCCATGTTCTCAAGCTCTTTGACATATTTTATAAAGTACTCATTGTTGTGCACGGGGCTAAGAGTATAGGATATGCACGCTTGAATGTGCGCGCCCTCTTTTTTCGCGGCCTTTATGGCTGTCTGAAGGTTGCGCGGATCGTTGAGCGCGTCAAAAATTCTCATTATGTCAATTCCGTTGCTCACGGTTTTCTGCACGAAATACTCAACGACATCGTCGGCGTAGTGGCGGTATCCGAGCATATTCTGTCCGCGGAAAAGCATCTGGAGCTTTGTGTTTGGCATTTCTTTGCGCATTATGCGCAGTCTCTCCCACGGGTCCTCGTCGAGAAAGCGCAGGCATGTGTCAAACGTTGCGCCGCCCCACACCTCAAGCGCGTAATATCCGACCGCGTCGAGGAGCTTGAAGGACGGCCTCATCTCGTCCATCGTCATGCGCGTCGCTATGAGCGATTGGTGCGCATCACGCAAGACAAGGTCGGTAACTTTTATTTTTGCCATTTTTTATTCTCCTATATCAGCCGATGACCACAAGCGTGTCGCCTGTGGAGACAACATCGCCCTTTGCTACGGCGACAGAAACGACTGTGCCGCTGACACTTGAGGTAATATCGTTTTCCATTTTCATCGCCTCAAGAACTACCAGCTTTTGACCGTCTTTGACAACATCTCCCGGCTTCACGACAACGTCGAGAATGTTTCCGGGCATCGGTGCCTCAATCTTTGTTCCGTTGGCAGGTATCGCCGCAGGAGCGGGTGCAGCCGCGGGAGCTGCCACAGGAGCTACAGGCGCTGCCACAGGTGCGGGAGCCGCCACAGGGGCGGGGGCTGCTCCGCCTACCTCATCGACCGTCACGTCATATGCTTGTCCGTTGACTGTTATATTAAACCTTTTCACAAGTAAAACCTCCATAAAATATTATAAATTATGATTAAAGCGGCATATTGCCGTGCTTTTTGGGCAGCCTTGAAACTCTCTTTGACGCGAGCATGTCCACCGCCGATATGAGTGCTTCTCTCGTCGTCTCGGGGGCAACCAGCGCATCTATAAGCCCGGCCTTTGCGGCTTCTTGCGCACATGCGACAGTTTTTGAATACTCCTCGGCCAGCGCTGCAATGTCGTCGTTTTTCTTGATTCTGTCATTCCATAAAAGCTCTGCGGCCGCTTTTGGGTCAATCGGACTGATAACGGCTGTCGGCCATGCATATGTCACGTCGCTTCCGGCATTGCGTCCGCCAAAAACAGTGAACATCGAGCCTATCGCTTTGCCTGTAACGACACAGATTTTGGCAGTGGTTGCTTCTGCGAGCACCTGCGCCAGTCTTGCGCCGCTTCTTATGCCGCCCATGCGGTCATTCTCTGCGGAAAGCACAAAGCCCTCGCTGTCGACAAATGTGAATATCGGCAAATTGAATGAATCGCACAGCTCGACAAGCTTTGCAATCTTCGCAGTATCGTGTCTGCACATTCTGCCAAACACCGTTGCCACACCGCAGGGCATACCGCCTATTGTCGCCAAGGCCGCCGCCGAGTGCTTTCCTACACCGTCGAAGAGGGCTATGGCGCTGTCGGCGTCAAAATAGCGCTCTATGAGACATTCGGCGTTCGGGTTTTTCGGCGCTTCAAAATCGTAGACAGGAAGCGCGGCGAGGTTATTGAGGGGCAGCATTTTCGCGATTTCCACCGCTTTCGCTATTGCCGCATTCTCGTCATCGCATATGACCGCGGCAACCCCTGACTTTAGTGCAAACTCTGCGTCTCCGACATTTTTCTCGGCTCCGCCGTTCGCCTTGTCGATAAAAGGTGCAGTGTTGAAAAGCTCGGCGTCCTTAGACATGATGCAAACATCGGCCATTGCAGCGCACATAGCCGAAAAACCTGCACATGTTCCGACAACGACGGCGATTTGCGGGACAACGCCCGATAGCTCGGAAGTTTTTCTGAGAATTTCCGACGACGCCTCAAGCGACGCAAAGCCGTTGTCGAACTTCACGCCCTTTGAGTCGTAAATTGTGATGATGGGCGAGCCTGTTTTTGCTGCGAGATCGCAGACCTTTGAGAGTTTGCGGGACATAGCCGTGTCAACGGCGCCTGACTTTGTGCTGCTGTCCTGACAAAACGCAAAAACAGTAGCCCCTCCGACACTGCCGTAGCCCGCCACCGAACCGCTGTCTTTTCCGGCTGCGGAGTCAATTTCGACAAAATTACCGTCGTCAAACAGCAATTTCAGCCGATCCGATGCAGTGCCTTTGTTTGATGTTTTGGACATATGGTAAACCTCTTTTCTTGTGGAAGTGGATAAAAGCCAAATCGGTTAAATTATAACCTATCTTTGTTAAAAACACAACAAAAAACCCACTGCAAACAGCAGGTTTTCAAAATAATTTTGATTTTTTTCGCCTTTTGCAAGAGCTTTCCCGCTTTTCTGAAAAAGTTTTCCATTTTTGCCGCAGCAGCCTGCCGACAAGGCAAAATCTCCAATTTTTTTCACGGTCGGTGAAAATCAAATCGCCGGTTTTTATATTGATAAATGACACAATCCTTTTTTTTGGAAAGTCAATAGCCTTTGCTTGCGCGGACACCATTGGGATTTTTGCCGCAGCAGCCTGCCGACAAGGCAAAATCACCAATTTTTTCTCGGTCGGTGAAAATCAAATCGCCGATTTTTAAATTGATAAATGACACAATCCTTTTTTTGGAAAGTCAATGGCCTTTGCTTGCGCGGGTTCAACAAGCGCCCGTGCCGCCAAAGGTTTAATTGGTCAACGTTATTTATTGTGTGCGTTTCTGAGCGCCGATATTTCTTCTTTTCTAAGCTCGCGGTATTCTCCCGGACGCAGCATCCCGATGCGCACAGGGCCGACAGCCAATCGTTTGAGCCTGATAACAGTGATTCCCACAGCTTCACACATTCTGCGAATCTGCCGATTTTTGCCCTCCGTGAGCACCATTTCAAAAACGCCCCGCTCGGCGGAGCTTTCTACCACATGAATTGTCGCAGGCTGCGTGATATAACCGTCATCGAGCTTCACGCCGCTGGACAGTTCTATCAGCTGCTCTTCACTTGGCGCAGGCCTCACCGTCACGCGGTACTGCTTGCCGACCTCCTTGGAGGGGTGAGTGAGCATGTTCGTAAAATCGCCGTCATTTGTCAGCAGCAGCAGACCCTCGCTGTCCTTGTCGAGCCGCCCTATCGGGTACACGCGCTCGTTGATGCCGCCAATCAAATCCATGATGGTCTTGTCCGCGTGGCTGTCGCTTGTAGTGGTGACATAGCCTCTTGGCTTATACAGCGCAAAATATAGCTTGCGCACTTCCTTTTCCATCAAAATGCGCTCGCCGTCTATGGTCAGTATATCTTTGCGCACGTCCATCTTGTCGCCAATCGATACGGGATGTCCGTTGAGCTTTGCGCGCCCTTCTTTGATAATCTGCTCCGCAGCCCTGCGCGAGCAGTAGCCCTGCTCAGACAGCACTTTCTGGATTCTCTCGTCCATATATCTCCTTGTGATACAAATATGTCATTTCGCACCGGGGCGCGAAATGACCTCATATTGTTTTATATCTCTTCTTGTTTTTTCTTATTTCCCGCAAAAAGGCCCGAAACCTTGTCGATAACTTCGGGTACAGCTCGCACAATGTTGTCCGCCGTTGTACCTATGGTGTCGAGCTGCATGAGCTTCACATCGCCCGTCTTTGTCGACACAAGAAAGGCAATCGGGGTTATGCTCACACCGCCGCCTGTGCCGCCGCCGAATATGTCGGAATTGTTTTTGTTGGGGATATCTGATCCGCCCGAGGCGAAGCCGAGACTGACGCGGCATATCGGAATTGCCGTCGCACCGTTGGGCATTGTTATCGGATCTCCTATAACCGTGTTTGAGCTTGCCATTTCCTTTATTTTGCCCATAGCAACACTCAGCATGTCATTAATTGGATGCTCTGTAGCCATAATATATTATACCTCCGTCAATGAGATTTTTTATAGTCAAACCATCGGCGCAAGAATACCGCACCTGCCGCAACCATTATAAACGCCGAGGACGTGATTTTACAACCGATTTTTTCCTTTTCATCACATTTGCTTGTAAAATCCGGTATAATGCGCATCTCCCTTATCGAAAAGTTCTCTCCCCAAAGCTTTGCGCACTCCGCCATCAGCACACCCAGTGCCGCCCAAATACAGCCCACGTTTATCCCTATTTTGTCCGGCCGCTCATCCGTTACCACAATTACGACGTCGACATCTCTCACCTTCAGCCTTTTGATAAAGTAGCCGGCGGCACCGAGCGCGGGGCGAATCATTGACTTAATCAGATCGAAATCGAGTTTGGTTTTTTCTTTTTTTGCGCCCTCATCCGCGGCCTCAGGGATCCCTTCCGGCGCTTCTTTTTTCTTTTGCCTTTTCTCTTTATTCAACAGCTTTGCAACATTGATTTTAAAAAATAAAAATTTTACAAAAAGATAGAATTCGCCATTTTCAAGCCCCACAACCGCCGTCACAGGGATAAAGAGCGCTGTGACAAGCAGCGCCAAAAGCGCCAGCAAAAACCATCCGATTATTTTTAGTATAAGCAAAAAAACGCTCAATTAAGCATCATCTCCTCGGACTCTTCCTCGGTGTCCTCCATGGAAAATTCTATCTCCTCGCTGTGAATCGGAGGCAGCTGCGCTGCGGAGGACAGCCCAAAGCAGCGCAAAAAATTGTCGGTTGTTTTGAAGCTCAAAGGCCTGCCGGGCAGCTCCAGCCTCCCTGCTTCGCACACCAGATTCTTTGTGATGAGATTTTGCAGAGATGAGCTGCTGTCAACACCTCTTATCTGATCGATAAATGAGCGCGAAACCGGCTGATTGTACGCCACTATGGCCAGCACCTCAAGCGCAGCTTGAGACAGAGGCACATTGCGTCTGCTGTCGAGAGCGCGCGCGACAAAATCACCGTACGACGGCCGTGTCGCCATTTGGAAGCGGTCATCAAATTGCAAAATGCAAAGCCCGCTCTCCTTCTCGTCCTGTTCGCTCTTTATTTCATTGACCAAACTCACGACGTCTGTTTTCTCAATTGCCAATGCCGAAGCTATCTTATCCGCCGATATCGGCTCTGCAACGGCAAACAAAACGGCCTCGACGGCGCCTTTGTAAAACTCCATATTCATACGACCGTGTCTCTCTTTCTGTCTATTGCCGTGACATCTCCCGAATCGTTGACCTCAATTCTCTTCGCCTTTATAAGCTCGAGAATTCCGAGAAAAGTTGCAACTGCCTCGCTGCGGCTTCTGCTGTTTTTGAAAAAGTCGCCTATTTTCATCACATGGCTTATTCTGAGGTTTCTCAGCACACTCACTATTCTCGACGCGACCGAGACTATAGGCGCAGTCACAAGCGGCTCGAAATCTCCGAGATCGGGTTCTGAAAGGCGCACTCCTCTTCCCATTATGCCGAGATAGGACTCGAGCAGCACGCGCGCCTCGTGTGAAAAGCTGTAGTCATTGTCAAAATCCAGCTCCATCGGTTCGCGCACATAAAAAGAAATTCCCTCGGACATATCACGAAGCCGCGAAGCCGCCTGCTTGCAGAGATGGTACTCGACGAGCTGTCCTGTGAGCTCCTTTTCAAGCTCCTCTTTCTCATCCTGGCGCGGCAAAAGCGCGAGCGATTTCATGTAGACAAGTCTCGCCGCCATCTCGAGAAATTCGCTTGCCGACTCGAGCTTCTCCGTCTCCACAGAACCGACAAAGGCCAGGTACTGGTCAATCAGCTCGTATATGCAAATATCCCAAAGCTCCATCTTGTGCTTTACCACCAGATGGAGCAGGACGTCGAGAGGGCCCTCGAAATCTTCAATTTTATAGCTGACTGTTTCCATTCGAAGGCTCCCGCGTGTCATTTAGCAAATGAGTATGCCATTTTGTCGATAAATCTTGTGCCGGAATCAATCCAGCTCGTAACAGCGCTGTTTGCAATATAGAGGGGCTTGTCGAGCACTCCGAACATGAGCAGTGCAAAAATCACAATAAAAATATATTGCTCGTACTTCATGATTCCAAAATAAATTTTATCGGGCAGCAGCGCGCCGAATATCCTTGAACCGTCAAACGGAGGAACCGGAAGCAGGTTGAAGATGCCGAGCGACACGTTTATGACAACCATAAACGAGAGCACGCTGCAGATAGGATCCAGCCAAGTCAAACTGTTGATGATTGCAAAATACGCCAATGTTTTATAGAGTATCATGCTGATGTACGCCAAAATCAGGTTCGACACCGGGCCGGCCAAGGCGGAAATGGCCATGCCGGACTTTCGGTTTTGGAAGTATCTGACGTCAATGGGCACCGGTTTCGCCCAGCCAATGCCGGTCAGCAGAAGGCACAGACTTCCCATGATGTCAAAATGAGCAAGTGGGTTGAGCGTCAGGCGACCGCAGTTTTTAGCGGTGGGATCGCCCAGCTTGTTGGAAATAAATGCGTGAGCCGCCTCATGCACGGGTATCGCAGTTATAAGCACCACAAATCTCGCGATAATGGTAGAAATATCAAAATTCATATAATCACCCTTTTAATCATTATATAAGCAACGCACGAAAATTACAATAAAAACAGATGCACCCAAAACTTTGTGCTGCGCGACACCTGTTTTTGAAGTTTTGCTTGCACTCGCGTGTAAAGCATATTATAATCATTTGACGTTCGATGTTGTTGATAATCGGTGAACACTGTCGTATGCGCGCGTTTTGGCAGCTTGGAAAAACTTTTTTGCCCAGCCGTGCAAACTGCTTGCAATTTGGCTCTATCTCTGATAATATATTATCCGTGACTGAATAAAAAGGAGGTGCAGAAGATGGCAAAATGCGATATATGCGGAAAGGGTGTTAGTTTCGGCATTCAGATTTCCCATTCCCACAGGCGTTCAAACAGGATGTTTAAGCCGAATGTTCAGCGAGTTAAAGCGATGGTTGAAGGTTCCCCCAAACATATCTACGCCTGCACCCGTTGCCTGCGTTCCGGCAAGGTAACACGCGCTGTCTGATATACTCTGTTAATTGAAAAGCCGCCCTTTAATGGGCGGTCTTTTTATTTGCAGCCGCTCTGTGTTTTTCATCGTTGTTTCGCGCGCGATTTCGAGCTCGCACCTTTCCGTACCAGTCTCTTTATAAGCAGCGACAATGCTGGCTTTTTATGGAATAGCTGTGTACAAAATTAAAGTTATATGTTATTGTAACAATATAAAGAGACACATTTTAGAAATATAAGTCTCTATTATTTTTGGAGGACACTCTTGATGAAAAAAATTATCTCTGTAGTTCTTGTACTTATGCTCGCCCTTTCGCTCTGCGCTTGCGGCGGCAAGAGCATTGTCGGAACATGGAAACCCACCGATGCAAAGAACAACCCCGAGATGACGTTTGCTAAGGATGGCGTCGTTAGCCTTGATTTTACAGCAATGGGCGAGGGAGCGGCTCAGCTCGGTGAGCTGATGAAGCTGGCAGAAATCACCTACAAGGTTATCGATGAAGACACCCTTGAAATAACAACCTCAGTTCTCGAAGAATCTGATACTGCGGAAGCAAACTACTCTCTCGACGGCGACACTTTGATTTTTGAGAGTATTGAGTACAAACGCGGTTAACTAACTGCTCGGCATTTTTTTGATAACAGCGATTTCATCAAACGGCTTTGCCAAAAAGGATGTTTACATGCCGCGGCGCGTTGAGGTTCAGCCAAAACGCATTCGCCGAGCTGTACCGTCTTTGCGGGAGAGCCGTTTGTTTTTGTTTGTTTCTGCAAATCAAAACAGCCGACATTTCCCTCGCTTTTGCATTTTGAGGAGCCGCACTTTTAGCCCTGTCGTTTTTCGTCTGTTTTTGTGGTATTATATTTTCATTATCGCAATGTGCGCCGCACGGAAGCTCTTGGGTTTCCAAAGGCTTCAAGTGCATATTTGCTCTTGATGCACGGTGCCGTTTGCGAACAAAGCTATTTTGTAAGCATTATATTAGGATGGAGTTTCTGCATGGATGTCTTAAAAAGAAAAGCGGCCTTTGAGCTGCTCGATAGTCTCAAAATAAACTACACCGTCGACGAACACCCCGCGGCCTTTACCATCGATGAAATCAAGGCTTTCGGCATAGGCGGCAAGGGCGAAATCATCAAGAATCTTTTCTTGCGCGACGATAAGGGCAAGCGGCTTTTTCTCGTGTGTCTGATGGGCGAAAAGAGGGCCGATTTGAGCTTGATACGAGAGCAGCTCTGCTGCACTAAGCTGGGGTTTGCCAGTGAGGAAAAACTGCAAAAATATTTGGGACAAACAAAAGGCTCGGTTTCCCCGCTCGGTGTCGGCAGTGACTCGGAATCATTCGTAGAAATAGTGTTGGACAGCGATCTTGCAAGCTGTGACTTAATCGGTGTTCACCCAAATGACAACACCGCGACCGTTTGGCTGAAATACGACGATTTGCTGAAAGTTTTAAAGGTCAATAATAGTACAATCAGTATAATTAAGATATGACGAACATATCACGCGCAACATAAAGGAGAGCTTTGCATGAAAAAAGTTTTTGTTTCACTTGTCCTGTTCGCCGTACTTTTTGCCGCGCCTATTTTCAGCGCAGACGCGTTTATGCTGCCCGAGCGCCTTTCGGGCGCATATCCCACGGCGCATGATGAGCTTTTGTCTCTGATGTCAAAGTATGACAGGCAACGGAAAATCATCATTTATCTTGAGCAAGATTCAAAAACTGCCGCAGCGGGCGAATACACACAGATATACGCATCGTATAAAAATGAGGCTATCGACTGGCACGACATAACTTGGAGAATTACAGCCGGCTCCGACTTTGCGGCGCTGTACTATACCGGCGAGCTCTTGCCTTTCGGAACGGGAAAGGTCACCGTCACCGCCACGCTGGACGATAACCCGGCTATTTATGGTGAAATCACACTCGACATTGTCAAGGGTGACAGCGCGTCGAAGTATCTCGAGCACAAGCAGCCGCAGCCGAGCGAGAGCGCAGCTGCAGACAGCGGATTTGAAGCCGCTATAGATGCTTTTCCGAAGAGCTACCGCTCTGCACTGCGCGAACTTCACAAAAAGCATCCCTCCTGGAGCTTCGTTGCTCTGGATACGGGCATTTCCCTAGAGGAAGCAATTGCCGCAGAAAGCCGCTCGGACCGCAGCCTCATAATGCTGCGAAACACAAACAGCCTATTGAAAAGCAAGGCAAAGGGCGACTTCGACCGCGCCACAAACACATTTGTAGAAAAGGACGGCGGGTTTGGAAGCGCTGCCTCCACGGCGGTGGCCTATTTTCTCGACCCGCGCAATTTTCTCGACGAAAAGGGCATTTTTCAGTTTGAGCTGCTGACCTTTGACCCGGCCTTTCACGGACTTGCCGGGGTGGAGGGCATTCTCTTCGGCTCCTTCATGGAAAACGCGAAGACCGATTATCTTGACAGCGCAGGAAATGCCATAAAGGGAACCTCGACCTATGCAGAAACAATCATGTCCGCCGCCGAAAAGACAAACATAAATCCATATTATCTCGCCTCAAAAATCAGACATGAAATCGGTTCAACTCCGAGCCCCAGCGTCAGCGGAAAGTACGAGGGAATGGAGGGCTACTACAACTTCTACAATATCGGGGCTACGGACGGCGAAGGCGCCATAGGCCGCGGGCTAAAATGGGCCGCCGGAGACGAAAAGTACAATCGCCCTTGGACCTCTCCCGAAAAGTCAATTCTCGGCGGTGCGCAGTATATCGGTGAAAATTATATCGACGGCGGGCAAAACACGGGCTACTTGCAGAAATTCAACGTCAATCCCGATAGCAGCTATGAGATGTACCATCACCAGTATATGACCAATATCTCCGGCTCCGTGCCTCAGGGGCTTTTTGCCTATGAGGGTTATTTTGAAATCGGCGTTCTCGACGAGCCAATGGTGTTTTCCATTCCCGTATACAATGACCTCCGCAGTCAGACATCGGGAATTCCTTCGATTACAAGCGAGCTGGCAAGCACAGCCGCCTTCACCAATAAAGAGGTTGTTCTTCGCGCAGGGCCGTCTGCGCTGTACGACGGCACCGCGATTGCCCTCGGCACAAAGGTTTTGCTCAAAAGCGTGAAGCCCGCCGACTCATACCACTTTATCACCTTTTTGTCATGTCCGTACTGGTATGAGGTTGAGCTTGTGCTTGACAACAAGAACATATCCGGGTTTCTTCCTGCCGATTACATCTCGCTCTTGCCAACGGTGTTTTTGGATGCCGACGAGACTCAAAGCCTCGGCTGCCTTGCTTCAAACGGAGAGTTTATAGGCTATCTCAGCGACAACCTAGATGTCGTTTCCGTGTCCGATGACGGTGTTGTCACCGGTGTGTCTCCCGGCAGGGCAAGCATTGCGGCATACACCTCCGGTGGCGGCTTTTTGCAATTTGAGATTCGCGTGAAATAGGCGCCCGATGCTCCGAAAATAAAGCATAGCGCATTCGTCGCTCTTTGTGCGACGGGCAAAATGCCTGTCAGTCTGATACTTTGCTTTGACGGACGGAGTCATTTCTATTCGGATAGTGCCCTATTTCCCTTTTTGACATAAAAAATCGCAGTTGCTTGAAAGCAGCTGCGATTTTTTGCATTGTTGCATGTTTTTCAGTGCGAAGCCGAGCCGAGTTTTGACAAAAACTCGTCGACATGTGCTTCCTTGGTCGCCCACGAGGTACACAATCTGACAGCATCGCGGGTGTCATCGTATGTTTGCCAGACCGACATTACAAAGCTTTCGCTGAGGCTTGCAATGAGCTGCTTTTCAAAAATCGGAAAAAGCTGATTTGTCGGAGAATCGACGAGGAAGTCAAAGCCCAGCTTCCGTATCCCATCAGAGAGCTTGCGCGCCATAACATTTGCGTGGCGAGCCAGTTCAAAATACAAATCGTCCTCAAACAGAGCCGCAAACTGTATTCCCAAAAGACGCCCTTTTGCGAGCATACCGCCACGCTGCTTTATGTGATAGCGAAAATCGCGGTTTATTTCCTCATTGGCGATGACGACAGCCTCACCGAAAAGAGCCCCCATCTTCGTGCCACCGATATAAAAAACATCGGTAAGGTGCGCAATATCGGCGAGCGTCAAATCGTTTTCATCGCAGGTCAACGCGCATCCGAGACGAGCGCCATCGAGAAACAGCGGGACTTTGTGCTTTGCGCAGACGCAGGAAAGCTCTGTCAGCTCTTTTTTGCTGTAGATTGTGCCGATTTCCGTTGGATTTGAGATATAGACCATGCCCGGCTGCACAGTGTGCTCAGAATTCTCGTCCATATAATGCGCATTTATAAGCTTGTCAACATCCTCCGCCGAGAGCTTTCCGTTTTCGGTTTCGATTGTGAGAACTTTATGGCCTGTCGCTTCCACGGCGCCCGTTTCGTGCGCGTTGATGTGACCTGTTTTAGCCGATATAACGCCCTGATGTGCTTTTAGCGCCGCGGAAATCACAGTCATATTCGCCTGCGTGCCGCCTACCAAAAAATGTATGCCCGCCACATCGCCGCCAAGACGTGCACCTATGAGATCTCGCGCCTTTTCACAATAATCATCCATGCCGTAGCCGCAGGTTTGCTCTCTGTTTGTGGCGGCAAGCGCCTCCATAATTCTCTCGTGGGCACCCTCGCTGTAGTCGTTTAAAAAGCTGTACATAAGCACTTTCCTTTCGTTCAGTCGTTCGCGCCGTGCGTTCTCTTTTTAGCGGGGCGCTCTGTTCTTCTCGGGCGCGGCTTTGAATCCCCGCCTGATTTATACGATTTTGCTCTGTCGTCTGTCTTTTGCGGCGCGCTTGAGCGTCTATTGGGAGCCGACTGTCTTTGCGCTCCAAAATTTCTCTGGGAATGCATGGGAGGAACCGACTTTTCTGTTTTGTACATGATTGTCATCGGCCACTCTGACTGCTTTTCCGGTATCTTTTTGCCTATTAGCTTTTCAATATCTCCGAGATACTCAAGCTCATCATAATTGCAAAAACTCACGGCATCGCCGCCAAGCCCGGCTCTTCCCGTTCTGCCGATTCGGTGAATATACGTCTCCGGGATGTTGGGCAAATCGTAGTTGAATACATGTGAAAGTTCGACTATGTCAATCCCGCGCGCTGCGATATCGGTTGCAATCAGCACCTTGATTTTGCCGCTTTTAAACTGAGACAGCGCGTCCTGCCTTGCCGTCTGGCTCTTGTTGCCGTGAATGGCAAGTGCAATAATTCCCACCTGAGCTAGCTCTGTGACGACGCGGTTAGCGCCGTGCTTGGTTCTTGTAAATACCAGCGCGCTCTGAACATTGCCGCCCTTGAGCAGCGACGCCAAAAGCAGTTTTTTGTTTCCCTTGTCAACGAAATAAACACACTGGCTTATGGCGTCAACCGTGCTTGTCACCGGGTCAACCTTAATCTCTTTCGGATTTTTGAGTATGGAGCAGGCGAGCGACTCTATCTCCTTTGGCATTGTGGCGCTAAAGAGCAGCGTCTGGCGCTCAGTCGGCAAAAGGCGAAGCACTCTTTTTACATCGTTTATAAAGCCCATGTCAAGCATCCTGTCTGCCTCGTCCAAGACAAAGACCTCGACCTTGTCAAGTTTTATATACCCTTGTCCTATGAGATCATTTAGGCGCCCGGGCGTTGCCACCAGCACATCGACTCCTCTTCGCAGCATCTCAACTTGCGGGTTTTGTCCGACTCCGCCGAAAATCACGCCGCAGCGAAGCGGAAGATATTTTCCGTAATCGCGGAAGCTTTCGAATATCTGCATGGCCAGCTCCCGAGTCGGGGTCAAAATGAGCGAGCGTATTGCCTTGCTCTTTACCTTCGACAATCTCTGTAAAATAGGCAGCGCAAAGGCAGCTGTTTTCCCCGTTCCGGTCTGCGCACAGCCGAGAACATCGCAGCCCTCAAGCAGCGGTGGTATCGCGGCGCTCTGTATGGGTGACGGCTCGCTGTAGCCCGCGTCTGACACGGCGCGCAACAGCGGCGCGATAAGGTTCATTTCTTCAAATTTCATTTTCTACCGTTTCTTTTTTTTATTTGCTAACCCAAATGGGCTGATAGTCTGCATATAAACAACAAAATACCAAAGCTTTTTATATTATACCACAATTTCTATCGCGAAGCGATAGTCGCGGCAAAGCCGCGAGACGAAGCGCAGCTTCGGCAAATTGCGGTAAAACGTTCTCGAAGCGCAGCTTCGGGGTTGTTATAACACATACCTTAAAAAAGCGAAGCGATAGTCGCGGCGAAGCCGCGAGGCGAAGCGCAGCTTCGGGGTTGTTATAACATAATTTTTTGTGCTTTACATTAAAAAATACCTTCGCCGCTCCCGAGAACCGCTTTTTGCCCCAACCGGGCGGGGCGCAATGCCAGTTTTTTGTGCGGCTTCTCCCACTTGGCAGAGCCGCTCGCCGCTTGCCGATATGTCTAAATATCAATGCGTGAGAATACAGATGTTGAAAGTGTTCATCCGACACCGAACACCATGCGTGTCTTTTCACGATGTGCCTTTTTCTTATGCGCTGTTTGCCGATATCATTATTCCGGATTAGCTGCAATATATAGTTGCTGCTTCTCCCACAACAAAGCGGAGATTTGACGATGAACTTTCTTTATGAAAATGCAGGCTGTGTGGGTGAGCCCGAGATTGCAAAGCGGCTCTTTGAGCTTGCGAAAATGAGCTTCACAAAATTGCGTGTCCTCGGAAAGTCCGTGTGCGGGCGGCCCATATATGCGCTCGAAATCGGCAACATGAATAACCCTTCGATGATTGTCGGCGGAACGCACGGAATGGAGTGGGCCTCGGTGCTGACGGCGCTTCGTCTTTGCGACACGGCCGTCGAGGCAGTGCATGACGGTGAGCTTTTGTGCGGGATTGACATGCGCGTGGCACTGCTTCGCCGCGGCACCGTCGTGATTCCTCTTCTCAATCCCGACGGCTTCGAGCTGCGCCGCAGAGGCAGAGCCGCAGCCTGTAAAACCCACAGACTTCTCTCCCGCTTTGAAGATGCCGACTTTGGATATTGGCAGGCGAACGCGCGCGGAGTAGACATAAACCACAACTTTCCCGCCGGCTTTTATCTTGCAAAAAGGCAGGTTGCAAAGCTCGGCATAATCTCGGCGTCTCCCACGCGCTACGGCGGCTCTTTTCCGCTGTCGGAGCCGGAGTCGCGCGCCGTCGTTCACGCGGTTGGCCTATACCGCCCGCGCTCACTGTATGCGCTTCACTCGCAGGGCGAAGAAATTTACTGGAAGTACGGCAGCGTCATCCCCGACGGCAGCGAATACATAGCCTCGGTTCTCACCGCGCTTTCAGGCTATCGCCTGTGTGAGCCGTCGGCGCCCGCCTCGCATGCGGGGCTAAAGGACTGGTTCATCAAAAGGCACTGCCGCCCCGGCTTTACAATCGAGCTGGGGGCGGGGAAAAATCCTCTCCCCTATTCGGACTTTGAGGCGATATGGAACAGAGTTGAAAAAGCGCTGACTGTTGCCGCCATAGTGTGACTTTTGCCTGCTTTCTATGTGCCCTCGGCATCTGATTATCGGTGCTTTTATGGCAGCTCGTGCCGTTGTTGGCATAGCTGCCTTTTTTTATCCCGCTTGTATTTATGCATCTTTGAACTTTTGCATCGTGGGTCTTATTGAAAATTCCATTTTGCAAACAGACGGCATCTTGAGGGTTCGTGAAAATTATATCGAAAATTGCGGCTGATTTTCATCCGGGTGAAAGATAATGTCTTTTTTTTCTTCAAATTCACTGTTTATTGACAGCAGCTGCCATTCATTTGTATACTTGCAATATAAAGCTTGTAATAAAACTTGGAGGAATATAAATGTCATCATCTTTTTCAGACCTTCTGCTGGGTGCACTGTCAAATCAGGGCGGCTTTGAGGCTGCCGGCAAAACAACAAACACCGATGCGGGTGACGTTGAAAAGGTCGCCTCTGCCGCTTTGCCTCTGCTTTTGTCAGCTCTCGGCGAAAATGCAAAAACGCCCGAGGGTGCAAAATCGCTGGATAAGGCACTCGACAGCCACAAAACAGACAGTGTAAAGGATATTGGTGCTTTCTTCAAAAACGTCGACCTCGACGACGGCGAAAAGATTTTGGGCAAAATTTTCGGTTCACAAGAACAGACCGCAGTGAGCGCAATTGCTAAAAAATCCGGCGTCTCCCAAAAGAGTGCCGGCTCTATTTTGACTGCACTCGCACCGCTGCTGCTCAGCTTTCTCGGGGGAGCAAAGCAAAAGACAAACACCGGTTCCGATATGCTCTCATCTCTTTTTGGCTCGCTGCTGGGAGGCTCGTCGGGCGGCAATGACGACGGCTTCGGTCTGGACGACATTGCGTCCCTCTTCACCGGCAAAGGCTCAAAGCCCGGCAAGAAAAAGGACGACGGCTTCGGTCTGGACGACGTCGCCGACCTCTTCACCGGTGGAGGCTCAAAGCCCGGCAAGAAGAAGGACGACGGTTTCGGTCTGGACGACGTTGCCTCCGCGCTGGGCAAGCTTTTTTAGCGCAGGCAATGGTTTATTTTTCACATATGAAAGGCGTCGTCGCTGTCAGCGACGACGCCTTTCTCATTATCTCTTGTTCTTAAGTCAAGGCTTTTTGGGTTGGTCTTTTCAACAGTGCTATTTGCTGTTTCTGCGGGTGCCTTGCGACGTGCCTCTGAAACAATTCAGCCGCTGCCGCTGCTTTTACTGCGGCAATGCCGATAGTGTCTTTGAAAGGATTTCACCCAGAAGTTCGGCTGTGCATTTTGCCTCGTCGAGCGTGTTTGCCTCGGAGCCGATTTCAATCAGCAGCGCTCCTTTTGAAAGGTACTGATTGTAGTCGCGGTAATCAAAGAGCACCGGGCGCGCAATCCCGGGATACATTGTCGCGGCATCGTTTTGTATGCGCACGGCGAGCTTTAGATTCTCCAAATAATTTGGCATGAACCCCGTTTCGTCGTCGGCACAGCAAATTATCATAAACTGCGCCGCTTTCTTGCCGTCAATCACAACGGTCGGTTTTACGCGTGTGCCGTCCGCGCGCTGCATGCCGTCTCTGTGCAGGTCGAGCACAATCTTTATTGACGGATACTTTGCAAGATATCCCTTTACCGTTTCCTCACTCCTGTAATAGGAGTTTGTATATGACGGATAATCGTGATATTCCAGCGCATGTATTGTTTTTATCCCATTTGCATTCAGCTGCTGCCCCAACACCTCACCCACTGCGATTATGTTCTTTTGCGGATCTGTCGATCGTGTCGGATATGTGACGTCATAAAATCCGCAGTCATACCTGTCATAGCTTTCTGTTGTGTGCGTGTGGATAATGAGCACCTGCGGGTCATTGGAATTGAGGTCAACTTTGTAGCCTGTGTCGCCCGCAACGGCTTTTGACAGGTATTCATTTTTGTGCTTTGTCGCATTTTGCACAAAGCCGCTCCCGAAGCTCCAGAAATTCGGCTTGCTTGAGGAGGTGGCGAACTGCACCTCTTCGATAGGCTTTCTGTTCTCCTGAGCAATCATCGTTTCGGCCTGCTCTATATCGGCGTTATTTGGCAGAAGCTCCTCCGATTTCTCCTCAGTCTGTTCATTTGCATCGGCAAGCGGGTTTTCGGGCACCGTGACAACCTCATGCTCGGTGTCCAGGCTTGCCTGAGCCGCTGCAAGGCCGCCGTTTGGCATCACAAACGAAGCCGAAACCTTTGTGACACCGTCGAGTGCCCGTGACAAATCCACCTTCTGACCAAATGTGTGTGCCGCAAAAAACGGCACTGCCGCAAGCACCGCCGATAACGCGATATTCTTTATTGTTTTGACGGCTTGTCTCTTCATTTCTGCCTCCGTTTTCGTCTATAAACAATATGCAAAATCGGGGTGTTCTATTACTTTAGTGCGCACGGCAAATCAAGCGCTTTTTATTTTCACAGCTCCGGTATCTCTTGTATTTCCTGCAATTTTCGCACACTTTCGCCTCGAAAAGAGACATGCCTGCGGACCTTCGGCAGCGTGTATGTGATCCTGTCGAATGCACGGGGCCGCTTCTCTTAAATCGCACATATAGAACCCCTCTCTGCTCTCGCGCATAAAAGCACGTATCCTTGTAAAAAAATGACTTTCATTGTATAATTAGAAAAATAATTGAAATTTTCAATGCGGGTAATAACAATGAAAATTCTTCCCAATAATCTCAAACGTCAGTACGAGCTAAACGCCGCGGAATATGAGGCCAAGGCAATCGAAATTTTGCGCAAGGGCTGGTATATTCTCGGAGATGAGGTGTCCTGCTTTGAAAACGAGTTTTCCTCATACATAGGCGCGCGCCACTGCGTCGGACTTGCCAGTGGATTGGATGCGCTCTGGATAAGCTTCCGCCTGCTTGACATAGGTGAGGGCGATGAGGTCATCGTTTGCTCAAACGCCTATATTGCATGTGCAATGGGCATCTCGATGAATGGCGCGACTCCCGTTTTTGTCGAGCCGGACGAATATGACAACATAGATTCGAGCAAGATTGCGGCTGCGCTGACGGACAAAACCAAAGCCATTCTCGCAGTTCATCTTTTTGGCCAGTCATGCGACATGACAAAAATATGCGGCATTGCAAAAGAGCACGGCCTGCGCGTCGTTGAGGACTGCGCGCAGAGCCACAAGACGATGTGGGACGGCAAAGCCGCGGGCACTTTTGGCGATATCGGATGCTTTTCCTTTTATCCCACAAAGGGTTGTGGTGCCTTTGGAGATGCCGGAGCAATTGTCACCGACAGCGATGAGCTTGCCGACAAGTTCCGCGTATTTCGCAACTATGGCAGCCGCGTCCGCTACCAAAATGAAGTAGTCGGCACAAATAGCCGCCTCGACGAGCTGCAAGCCGGTCTTTTGCGCGTAAAGCTCAAATATCTCGACGATTTCAACGAAGAGCGCTCGCGCATTGCCGCCCGCTACCTCTCAGAGGTGAAAAACGAGAACTTCACAATGCCGAAAATCAGACCCGGTTCGAGCATGACCTGGCATCAGTTTGTCATACACTGTGAGCGCCGCGACGAGCTTATTTCGTTCCTAAACGGCTTTGAAATCGGAACCATTGTACACTACCCAATCCCGCCCCATCTCTCTGAGGCATATGCTTATTTGGGACTCAAAAAGGGTTCCTTTCCCATAGCCGAGCACAACGCAAACACCGTCCTCAGCCTGCCAATGTATAACGGCATGACAAAAGAGGAACAAAGCTTTGTAATTGAGAAATTGAATGCTTTCGGCAGGTAGTTTTTCTGACATTTGTTTATTATTTCGCTGTGAAATCGCGCACTTGCTGTATTCGTCAGTTCATTTAAATTGTTCAACAGGCAACGCAATTTTGCGCTGTGTTCGCAGCTTTCATTTACTTGAATCGCTCGTCACATCCTGCAAATTGCCAAATTTACAGATATAAAGGAGTTCTTTCAATGAGCAATTCTTCAAGGGAGCTTCTCACACAATTTCCCCAGCGCGGGGATGAGCGGGGTCACCTGGTCGTCGTCGAGGGGGGAACGGATATTCCATTTGACATAAAGCGCGTTTTTTACATCTACGGCTCCGATTCCGATGTCATCAGAGGACAGCATGCCAACAGGTATACGGAGTTCGTGCTGATAAACGTATCCGGCTCAAGCAAGGTTCGCGTGCTTGACGGGCGCGGCTCAACGACTGTCTACAACCTCGATCGCCCTCACATGGGGATTTATATTCCGCGCATGATCTGGAAGGACATGTATGATTTTTCAGCTGATTCTGTACTGCTGGTGCTTGCCAGTGAACACTATGACGCGTCTGAATATATCAGAGACTATGACGCATTTGTAAAGGAAGTCAACAAAAATGTCTAAGCTTTCAATCGTCATCCCTGTCTATTTCAACGAGAGCAACCTGCGCCCGCTTTACGATGACCTCAAGGCCAAAATACTCGACAGCGCAAAATTCGAAATCGAGGTTCTTCTGGTTGACGACGGCTCCGAAGACAGAAGCTGGGAGATAATAGAGGAGCTTTGCAAAGAGGACAACCGTCTGCGCGGCATTCACCTTTCGCGCAATTTCGGAAGTCACTCCGCGATGCTCTGCGGCCTCTCGGAATCGACAGGCGACTGCGCCGTCATAAAAGCCGCCGATTTGCAGGAGCCAACGGAAATTATACTCGATATGTTCGAGAGCTGGCAAAAAGGCAATAATGTTGTGCTCGCAGTGCGCGCCGGCCGTGATGAAAAAGCATCGACAACATTTTTTGCCAACTTTTATTATAAGCTGACTCAGAAAATGGCGTTGCCGCAGATGCCCGACACGGGCTTTGACGTTTTCCTGCTTGACCGCAAGGTCATCGAGGTGCTGGAGCGCATGGACGAGCGCAACAGCGCAATTACCGGTCAAATTTTATGGAGCGGCTTTAAAACCGGGAAAATTTACTACACGCGCAAGGAGCGCGAAATCGGAAAAAGCAGATGGACTCTCAAAAAGAAAATCCGCCTCGTATCTGACACACTGTTTGGGTTTTCCTCCGTCCCTATAACAGCCGTTTCTGTAATCGGCATCGTTTCCTGTTCAGCCTCGCTTCTTTGGTCCATAGTCGTTCTTGTAAACAGACTTCTCGGAGACATCCCCGTCGCAGGCTTTACCACACTTTTTATATTTCAGCTCTTCAGCTTCGGAATCATCATGCTGACGCTCGGCATTCTGGGCGGCTATCTTTGGCGCAGCTTCGACGCCTCGCGCAACAGGCCCGTTTACATTGTCGAAAATCGAACCGATAAGAAAAATTAAGCCCTACCGGCTTTTTCATGCTGTGCAAAGCCATGTTTATACCACGAGATGAGCACTTTGCTTTCGCAGCAGCAAAATGCCGTTTATCAAAAGAGCAACAAAAGAATCAAAACCTTGCAGCGGCGACGCTGCAAGGCTTGAAACAAAGCAAGGGTGGCGGTTCAAAGAAATGAACTGCCACTCTTATTTTGTCTGTAACCCGCGAGAAAACCTTTGGAAAAAATAATCCGAGCCCATCGACATCACCAATTGTAGGGCAAGGGCTCTGCCCTTGCCCTACGTCAATATCACCTAATATTTGTACTCGCTTCTTGTATGCACATATTGTCACAAAATACACACTATTAGAGGAATAATCAAATCCCTCTAACCGTATTTTTCATCTTTTCGGCATCCAATTTATCACCACCTTGTATTGATTATATAAATAATCTTCATCCGACTATAAGCTCATTTTCAAGCAAAGAAAAAGACCTATTATCCCCTTAGCGGAAAAATAGGTCTTTTTGTGTCATTAGGTCAAAATAGAAGCAGTGACTCTAGCCTTCAGAGGGAAAGATAGTGTGAAAGAAAACCGTCAGGGTTTTCTTTCGCGTTGAGCGAAGCGGAGAACCCGCCCGAAGGCGATGCACCAAAAAGAAAGAACCGTCCGAAGACAGTTCTTTCTTTTTGTGTCATTAGGTCAAAATAGATGCAGTGGTGGATTATGCTCAATTTGTTGGGCAGTCAACAATCATTTTTTCGCAGTCCAAACAAATAGATGCTGCCGTTTCCTCTTTGCTTAAAAGACTTTTATCATTCCAGTAAGGAGGAAACAAGATGGCCTTTTGGCTCTCATATTTTGCACGAGAATATATTAATGGCTCTTTTGCATCGTTTGGCATCCAATGAATATTTCCGCTAGCCCGCAAAATTCCTTGTTTCATTTCTTTACCACAATATGGGCATTTCATAATTTTTCTCTCCTTCACAAAATATAAATAATCTTGGTTACAGTATAATAAAAAAGTTAGGTTAATGCAAATGCAGAAAAGCATCTGTTTTAACCTAACTATTATGGTGCGCCAGAAGGGACTCGAACCCCCGGCCTACTGGTTCGTAGCCAGTCACTCTATCCAGCTGAGCTACTGGCGCACATATCAGAGCTTGTTTATAATAGCATAAAGCATCTATGCTGTCAATATAAAACGACGATACAGGTGCTTTATTGTCGATTAAAATCATTGGTCATAATAGCGCACGCACGCGACAACAGTCCCCAACACCGAAACCTCTTTGGCAATTATCGGGGCAAATGCCGGATTCTCGGCGCGAAGCTCAATATGGTTTTTATGCCTGTAAATTTTTTTGACTGTAGCCTCATCCTCTATGAGCGCGACAACGATTTCTCCGTCCTCGGCCGTTGCGACACGGCGCGCTATTATGATGTCCCCGTCGAGAATTCCAGCATTAATCATGCTGTCGCCCTTGACATGCAGCGCAAACAGCTCTCCGGAAATGCTTCGGGGGCTGTCAAAGCTTATATAGTCCTCTATGTACTCCTGCGCGAGTATTGGTACACCGGCCGCAACAGTTCCGAGCAGCGGAACAAGTATAGGCTGGCGCTCCTTGACAATCGAAATGTTTCTGCGCTTCCCCTCGGCTATTGTTATGAGGCCATCGTCCTCAAGCTCATGGAGCATCCTGTGTACGGAGGAAGTCGACTTTATAGACAGCGCCGCGCAGAGCTCGCGCACAGACGGTACTCCATCTGAATTGTTGACCAGATAGTGGAAAAGCTCGCTTTTCTTATCACTCATACCGTCCTCCTGATGAACATTTGTTTGGTAATATGATATCACATTTAGAGTGCTTTGTAAAGCTTATAGCGCATCTTCCGAAAAATTATCGTCTCTTGTTTACACAACGTTAAAAAAGACTTCATAGATTGGTTTTAATAGTGACCTATAATAACAATTGTACAAAGGTTCGCCGCATTATCTTTGTACGGTAGCATTATTCCTCCTCATTACTGTACCCTTTAAAAAAGAAAGGGCCGAGCATTTGTCTCGGCTCTTTTTGTTTTGTTTTTTCTCGGCGGCCATAGACCTGAACCGAGCAAACCAAGCGCTTTTTTGCTTTTATTGTTTTTATGGGCTTCTTCGAATTTTTCAATATTTGGTCAACGAAAAAGCAGTGCATCTCTGTTTGGTCATTGCTTGCTTTTGCGAAATGCCGCCCTCACTTTTAAGCAATCATCGTCAAAGCGATTTTTATAAGGCGCGCAAATTTCTTTATGTGCCCTTGTCAATTATCGGTTTTTGCGTCCTGTTGTGCGTTTTGCGCTGCCATATACTGCTCTTTCGAAGTGACAACGCAAGACTCGTCAGACTCGTCGCCAAAAACCGTGCGTATCATCCTTTTTTTCTCGGGAATCGACAGATGAAACCCATCCCAGAAATTCTCATCATTTCTCGCATAGTCATTGTCGAATTCCATATCGTATACCGTCGCCATTGATTTTAATTTGTCTTTATACAAATTTATATAAAAATCAATGCCCAGCGGGTAAACAACCCTGTCCCAAATCACACCGTTTGCAGGAGGAAGCACAAAGACAAGCTCTATCCCATTTTCGTCGCAATACGCTGCAATTTCCTCGAGCTTGTGCATGTAACCGAGATTTCCGCCGTAATCGACGCACTGTGCGTATATTATATTCGAGTAATCAAATAGGTCGCTGCGGTACCCCTCGGTCGTCTCCTTTGAGGGAGTATACGACGAGTGTTCATAGTCAGACGGGTCATCGGATGCCACGAGCAAGCTTTCGTTTCCGGTAAGGTCGGAAATGCCGTTTGACACACTCGCGAATAGTTTCTTGTAAGCGGCCTCCCAATACGGATAGCTCAAAAAGTATCGGGCCGGATTCTCTGCAGTGTCGAGTATGAGCGAAAACTTATCGGTGGAGTGGTTGTCGTTGAGAAGATAAAAGGACACACACCAGACTACCTTTTTGAGCTTTGTATGCTTTGCGGCATACCAAAATTCATTTATCGAATCGTTGAGCGTCGCGCCTCCGAACGCCATCATCGTATAGCTGTCGCCGCTCGCCTCTTTGATGAGGTCGGTGTTCAGGTTTGCCATGCGCGAGTCGCCCAGTATTATATTCTCCGGCTGCTCGCGCAAAAGCTCCCGAACCGAAGACAGCGGCTTTGACATGTAGTCGGCACCTTTGTGAAAGCCAAAGTAGTTGTATGGCTCAAAGATGAAAAACAAAACCGTGACAATTATCGACGGAATGAGCAGAAGGACTAATTTTTTTGCAAATTTCAACATTGCACCGTCCCCCTTAATATCCCGAATAGATGAATGCGCCGACACTGTTGCCGCCGGTATTCACCACCAAGTAGAAGAAAACTATGATTGCCGACATAGCAATATACAAAATCCAGCGAGCACCTGTAGGCAAAAGCGCAAAAAAGTTGAGTGATATTTCCCCGCGCTTTCTCTGTCGAAAAATGCAAAAGTCACTGACTGCCACCAGTGCTACAGCCGCCAAAAGCAATGTGAAAAAAGCGATTGCGAACCTTATGTCGGTCGAGATTCCCGAGCACGCAAAGCTGTAAAGTGTCGGAATAATATCCGCTGCATTCACGCTTCTTCCAACATTGGTGAAGAACGCGGTCACATTTGTGAAAGTTTTGGCTCCGAAAAATATAAATGAAAACGCGGAAAGCGCAAACACCGAAAACATCTTAAAGGCGTTTGTCGCGGCCTGCACAAATCGATTATTTAGGACTCTCGGCTTTCCGACAGCCGCGTGCAAAAGCTCCTCTCCAACTCTGTAGATTCCCTGAAGAAGACCCCAGATAATGAAATTGACGGTGGATCCGTGCCAAAGACCGCTTATCATAAAAACGATAAGGATGTTGAGCAGCTTGCGCAAAAAACCCTTTCTGCTGCCTCCAAGCGGAAAATAAATGTAATCGCGCAGCCATTCGGAGAGTGAGATGTGCCAGCGCGTCCAAAACAAAGTGAAATTTGTCGAAAAGTAAGGTGCCGCGAAGTTTTCGCGTATGTTTATGCCGAGCATTTTTGCGGCGCCGACCGCCATATCAGTATAACCTGCAAAATCACAGTAAATCCTCACCGCAAAAAATACGGCGGCAATCACGAGCAGTTCGCCGTGGTATGTCTTCGGATCGGAGTATATTAAGTCTGTTATTTTTGCCAAGCCGTCCGCCACGACGACCTTTTTGAAAAGCCCGAAGAAAAATCTCTGGGCACCCTCGGAGGCCATGGAATAATCGAAGCTGCGAGGACGCTTCAGCTGCGGGAGAAGCTCGCCTGCTCGGCCTATTGGCCCTGACAATATCTGCGGGAAAAAGCTCACAAACAGCGCATAGTCAACAAAGCAGCGCTCACTGCGCACGCTTTTGCGGTATACATCGACGCTGTAGCCGATAATTTGAAGCATATAAAAGCTAATGCCCAGCGGCATCGCTATCGACATCACCTTGTCGGCGCCACCGGCGGATGCAGGTGAGAGCACCTCCGCAAAAAAGTTGAAGTACTTGAAAAATATAAGTATAAAAAGATATAGCGCGATGGAAAATGTCAGGAGAGTCTTGCGTTTTTTTGGATTTTCCTGCTTTTCTATGGCCCTTGCCGACAAAAAGCTTATCCCTGTTGCCGCCAACACAAGCACTCCGTACTGCGGCATCGCCCACATGTAAAAGACATAGCTGGCCAAAAGCAAAAACAGATTCTGCTGCTTTTTTGGCACCGCATAATAAAGCGGGCCCGCGACAGCAAAAAACAGAAGAAAGGTCAGTGAATTAAATACCATGCTAGGCTCCTTTTTTTACATGACGTACAATCGCCTCGGAGTCAATGTCCGTGAACAAAAGCTCTGCCAGATAGTGCTTTTTATCGCTTGCTAGATGAAAACCGTCGTAGAAATTATCCTCATCGTCCGTGAAAGCATTCTTGAACTCCAAATCATACACCGTCGCGCGCTCTATGAGAAAATCCTTCATTTTTTTAATGTCGTCGTCAATACAAAGCGGCTCTGTGACAAGCTCAAACACAGCCCTTTGCATTGGAGGAAAGACAAAAATAAGCTCGATGCCCTCTTTGTCGCAATAGTCGATTATCTCTTCCAATCGCAAAAGCACGCTGTCCTCAAGGACAAATCCGTTCATGTTCTTCTTGAGCACTTCACAGTAGTCCTCGATATTCTTTCTGTATTTCACCCCGCGCGTTTCGTCGAGCGGAACCACGTCGAAGGTTGTCGGATCCTCCGGATACCACAGCCACGAGTGGTTTCCCAGCAAAAACGCAAGCTTGTTTTGCGTCTTGTATTTGAGCGTATCCAACGCCTCCAGCCAGTGGTTGAAATTTTTCATGAAAGACAAAATGCTGTTTGCATTTTCCTCCACAAAAGGGATTCTTCCTGCCGGCTGATCGCCGGACGATGTGTAGAAGCTCACCCCAAAGTACACTTTTTTGAGTTTGGTGTGAGTTGTCGAATACCAGAAAAGCTCCATGCTCTCGCCCAGCTGTGCGCCGCCAAAGCCCATCATCGTGTATTTTTCACCTGTAAGCCCGTTGATGTATTCCGTGTTGAGGTTTGCCATGCGCGAATCGCCCAGAATGATGTTCTCCGGCTCAACTTGCATAAGCTCGCGCATCGAAGACAGCGGCTTGCTTATATAGGTGGCGTTGTCCTTAAATCCAAAATAATCATATGGCTCGAAAATAAAAAACATAACGACGGCCACGGCGAACGGGATGGAGAAAATGCACAGCTTTTTAATCAGTCTTTTCATTTTCTGTCCCCCGCTTTAAAAGCCATTGTATATAAAGCTGCCTGCCGATGAAAGTCCGGAATTCACCAAAAGATAAAACATAACCGTAAGCAAGCCAAAAAGGTAATAAACCGCCCATCTCTTATTTCTGCCAAGCTTGCCCAAAGGGTTGCAGCACATCGTTTTTTTTGCAATGCTCCTGTCAACGCTGACCCCCATGGCGACGAGAGAGACGAGTGCTGTCCCCAGCCCCAAGCCATACAGCATATAGTACATGCCGCTGTCCGCTATGCCATAGGATATGTACTTGAGCATCACTGCCGGCTGAAATGGCGAAGCCACAAGCAGGTTTTTAAATATATATGCAATATCAGAAAAGCTCTCTGTGCGAAACAGTATGAGGCTGACCGCAAAAAGGACAAAAATCAAGAGCGACTTTGCATATCTGAAAATAGTGCCGAGAGCTTTGTTCGCCGGTTTTTTCGGGCGCTTTCTCCACTTGTGCAGCAGCTCCTCCGCCACGCGGTATATCCCGTTTAGAAGACCCCACGCGACAAAGTTCCACGCGGCACCGTGCCACAGACCACTGATGAGAAATACAACTATTATATTTACCAGCACTTCCGGGGGGCGGCTGTCCAGCGTCTTTTTGTGAAACAGCTTGTCCCACCATCTCGACCACACAAGCGGGATGAAAACATAATCCTGAAGCCACGATGAGAGCGACATGTGCCAACGCGACCAAAAGCCTGACATGTTTGTTGCAAGATACGGCGCGGCAAAATTTTCGCGCAGTGTTATGCCCAGAACCTTCGCGGCTCCAACTGCCATGTCGCTGTATCCGGAAAAATCCGCATAGAGCTGCACTGCATAGCACAAAACGGCGCAGATGAGCATGAGCCCACTGTGGTCATGAAGATTGCCGAACATTTCATTTACAAATATCCCCATTCCATCTGCCAGCACAACTTTTTTAAAGGCACCGATTAAAATGCGGGAAAGGCCCTCCACCGCCGACCCATAGTCAAATGAGCGGTGCTGTTTATATTGGCACAGCAGTTCCTTTGCCCTGCCTATCGGACCCATCATCTGCGGGAAAAAGCTGACAAAGAGCGCATAATCGACAAATTTTTTCTCCGCGTCCACCACCTTGCGATACACGTCCACGCTGTAGCCGATTATTTGCAGCGTGTAGAAGCTGATGCCGAGTGGCAGCGCCAGATTCCAGTGCGCCGCCTCTATTTTCACGCCCAGCAAGCCGCCGAGCGAGCTTATCGAATCCATAAAGAAGTTGAAATATTTAAAGAGAAACAAAACCGAAAGATATAAGACAATCGAAAATACCAGCAGGCTCTTGCGCTTTTTCTCACTCTGCGCTCGAGAAATTGCGTGCGCAAGAAAGAAGCTTGCCGCCGTTGTGGCGAGAACAAGCACACCGTACTGCGGAATTTTCCACATGTAAAATACATAGCTTGCCGCCAGAAGAAAGGCGTTTTGAAATTTATGAGGGACGACATAATAGACCGTCGCAGTGACAGCCAGAAAAATTATAAAAACAGCGGAGTTTAAGTTCATATGTATCTCCTATTTGAACTGACTGTTATAAAGCCCCGCGTACACGCCGTTGTTTGCAATAAGTTCCTCGTGGGTGCCCTGTTCCGCGACGCCCTCGTCCGTCAGGACAATAATCTCATCTGCATTTTTCACGGTTGAGAGCCTGTGCGCGACAACTATGGTCGTTCTTCCCGCGCAGAGAGTGTCCAGTGCCGTCTGAAGCTGCTGCTCCGTCACATTGTCGAGCGCAGAGGTGGCCTCGTCCAGTATGAGAATCTGCGGATTTTTGAGGAATATGCGCGCTATGGCTATGCGCTGTTTTTGGCCGCCCGAGAGCTTCACACCGCGCTCTCCAACGTAAGTGTCATAGCCGTTTTCAAGCGTCATGATAAAGTCGTGTATGCTCGCCTTTTTTGCGACCTCAATTATCTGCTCGCGCGTTATGTCGGCGTCCGAATATCCGATATTCTCGGCTATGGTGCCGGTAAAGAGAAAAACCTCCTGTTGGACAATTCCGATTTTTCTTCGCAGGCTGCTGCGCGTTATTGTCTCAATGTTCTTTCCTCCGATTGTTATCTCGCCGCTGTCTATGTCATAAAAGCGCGGCAACAAATTGCAAAGAGTAGTCTTGCCGCCGCCCGACGGCCCGACAAGCGCAACCTTTTTGCCGTTTTTTATTGTGATGTTCAGATGGTTTAAAATGCTCTGTTCCTCGCCGTAGGTGAAGCACACATCATTGTAAACAATATCGCCCGATAATTCATCGACCTCTCTCGCGTCGGGTCGCTCTGCTTCGGGCTTTGTATCCATAATTTCGCAAAAGCGCTTGAAGCCCGTTTTTCCGTCCTCGTACATCTCAAAGAACTGCATGAGTCTGCGCACAGGGTTCATAAACTGGCCTATGTAGAGAAAATATGCCGCAAAGTCGCCGATGTCTATGGCGCCGTTGTAAAAATAAATTCCCCCGGCCACAAGCACCACAACATACATCAAATCAAGAAAAAAGTACATGCTCGAATAGAACTCACTCATCGCGCGGTAGGAATTTGCTCTTGCCTTCTTATACTCGGTATTGGCGTGCTCGAACTTGGACATCTCTGTCCTCTCGTTGTCAAAGGCTTTGACAACCCTTATGCCAGCAATTGAATTTTGCAGCTCCGCATTTATGTCGGCCGTGCGTTTGCGCGATTCGGAAAATCCAAACTCCATGCGTTTTTGAAGCTTTACCATTATGAAGATAAAGAGAGGCAAAAAGGCAAAAACAATCAGCGTGAGCTGTAAATTAACGGTGCAGAGAATCGCGAACGAGCCGACCATCATCAGCGCCGACAAAAAAAACATCTCCGGCCCATGGTGAGCAAGCTCCGCGGTATCTTGCAGGTCATTGACGATTCGAGACATCAGCGCGCCCGATTTGTTTTCGTCGAAATATGTAAAAGAGAGCTTTTGAATGTGTGAAAAAATATCGCGCCGCATATCGGCCTGCATTTTTACGCCGACGAGATGCCCGTAATATGTGACAAAGTAATTTAAAAACAGCTTCACAACATAAATTGCGAGCAAAGCGCCGCAGTATACAAAAAGGAGACGAAGCGCCCTGTTCGGAACCACGTCGTTTATCACCGTTCTCGTGATAAGCGGGTATATCAAGTCGCATACGGACACGAAAAACGCAGCTAGCATATCGCAGGTCATCAGCGCTCTGTAGGGCTTATAATAGGAAAAAAATCTCTTCATCATAGCAAGTAGCCGCAAACTCTTTCTTCGAAGCAATAATATATTAGATTATAGTATAAAATGCGCAAAAACGCAACGGAGCACTGCCGTCCGCTGCGTTTTTGCATTTATGAAAACCGGTGCGCTCATTTTTTACTTGGGGCCATATTCTCTAAATACAGGGTGTTTCTCTCGACGCTTTTCTTTTCTTTTTGACCGCAAAAAACACCGTTGCGGCAAGACCCAGTGCTCCGACCGTGCTGGCCGCCGCACCGACTTTCAAGCCGGGCGGCATATAATGAAACTCAATTTCGTTTGCACCCGCCTTGCAGGGAATTGCCATAAAGCCATAGTTTGCCTTTACAATCTTTGTATTGACCCCGTTGACAGTGACTGTCCAGCCGGTGTCGTAGGGAATTGAGAAGAATACGAGGTTGTCCTTTGCAAGCTCGATGCCCGCAGAGTAGCCGTCCTTTGTCTCCTCAAATCTCTGGCATGTCTCGCGTCTTCTCGCCTCCACGTCTTCTTCAAAGCGAGCATGCGTCAGGTTGCAAAGATAGCCCGAAGGTGCGGCCGGCAGAATGTCCTCATACTCCTTTTGACTCTCCGGCGAGAGGACAAGCGAAGTCAAAAAGACAAAATCCCTGTCCTTTCCCTTGATTCCTGCCAAATCCTCCGTGCTCGAGCTGCTGTCGTAGGTGAAGCCCATCGGGATAAAAAAGTCATTTTCCCATATTGCATAATTGCCCTGATTTTCAACATAGGTGGCAAACTTGTAATCATCAGGCTTTTCCAGATTGTCGGAGCCTATATAGTACCTCGTCGAGAGCAGCGCTCTGACAGCATACCTGTCATGCTCGAGATTAGAGCGAATTGTGCGCGTTCTCAAAAGGCCCTCCTCGTAAAACTCGAACACCGAGCCGTTTACAGTGGAAATAAAGGAGTTGACCGAAGAGCGGTTGAGGATAAGCCCCAGGTTTACGTACGTGTTGAGCGTATCTATCCTATAATATTGTTCTGAATTCGGAAGCTCTAGCTGCCGGCTTTTCGCATAGAGATCCTCATGATCATAGCCCTTAAAGTCTGTTGACAGATGCTCCTTTATCACGTAGTTGTTCACAAATCCCGTCACTAAAGAAAAAGCGATGACACCGCACATAATTATCGCCGTCGCGTTCTTGCTCTTTTGAATTTTGCGCAGAGACATGCAAAACAGCACCGAAATTCCTGTCATCAGGCACAGATAAAGAGTCTTTCCCCAGTCATAGATTGTCTCCACGCTGTAGTAGTATTTGAACGCCAGCAGGCACCCTATGAAAACCGCACACAGCCCAAAAAAGGCTGCCAGTCCGCGCTTTATTTTAATTTCCCTGTCCTCCAGCACGCGCACAGCCGCCAGGGTCATAATCAGTATGGGCATGTAGAACCAGCGCGTGTAATACTCGGAATTGAACATCACAAACGCACTGTTGAGAATTGGAACAAATGCGAACACAAGGCTGACACAGAGCAGCTTTGTGACCCAGTCTCTCTTTTTTGACAGCATGTAGGCAGCTGTCGCGATTATTCCGAAGAGAGGTAGAAACAGCTCTGCTTCAACAGAGTTGTTGCTTACGAGCATTGCGCGGCACGGCAAAAACTCGCTCGTAAAAATCATCGAGCGAAACATGTCCGCAAAGTATACCGGCTTGAGCGCGAGCATGCGCCAAACTGACCCAAAGCCCTCCGAAAGACGCGGGTTTCCAAATGTAAACAGCACCGACGGAAGCGTTATTATCCCTGAAAGCAGCAGCCCCAGCACCGATAATCCGGCCAGCTTGAAAAATCTCTTGACGGTGAGCACATAGTCCTTGCCTATGAGCTTCACAATAAAGTACAGAAGGCAAAAGACAACCTCACTGACAAAAAATATAAAGTTTGTGAAGAGCGACAGCGAAATAACTGCCGGAAACGCCCACTCGTGCTTGTCCTCCATCACAAAGTCAAGCGTCAAAAGCAGCAGCGGGAAAAAGGCCACGGCGTCGGCAAAAGGGTAGAATGTATTGCCTATCTGATACGCCGAGAAAGTGTAGAGCATGGCGCCGATGAGAGCATTGTCAGGGTTGACAACGCTGCGCTTGAGCCATGCATACGAGCACACTCCGGCCGCCGCAAATTTCAGCGCAATGAAAATCCCGCAGAGCAGATAATAGCTCTTTCCGCTTGCCAAAAGAGACAAAAGGAAAAACGGCGACGCCAAATTGTAAAAAGAAAACGCGCCCACAAAGTTTGTGCCAAGATCCACCGCTCCCGCGAAGAATACATTGCCCGACTTTATCGCGTTGTTCATGTATTCGCAAAATTCCAGCTGCTGATACACAAAATCGCCGCCGACATAGTAGTAGCCGTCTGTAAACAATGCGCTCAGTCCCATAAAAAGACCTGAAACCAAAAAGCCCAGCGCAAATGCGAGCAGATATCTCCTGTCGAACTTATCCTTATTTTGCAGCATTTCGCATCCCCCTGTCTTTGTTTTTTCTGTTCATCATTTTTATATCCGATAATTTCTCTATTCCTAGGTTCGATGCGCAACAGGGCACATCAAGCGCGTCAGCGTTATATTTCACCGCGCTTTTCGGTGCAGAATATCGGCGCAAAAATCATGTTTGAAAGTGAGCTGAACTTATGCCGTCGTGTATTTAAAAGCGGCTCACTGCTTATCGCTTTTCTCATCTCTACATAAATTAGCATTATCAATGTGCTGAGTATATAAGCTTCCGGCCGTGTTTTATTGCCGACGCTGCCAAAAACTCAAAATTTTTGCGATATAGAGCTTATGCCTGCGCTTTGTCTTTTGTTGACCATGTGCTTTTTTCAGTATACCGCGAAAGCTCTGCTTTTGCACGCTTTTAAAGCGCATTGTATTCATGTTTTTTCCATGCAGCTGCAAAATGCCCCGGATGCCAAAACCAGCATCCGGGGCATTTGATAAAGCATTGTCAGTTTTTGGCTTTTTGTGAAAGCGACTCGTACTTTTCCGCAGCATTCTTGTCGGCAGAGGCAAACAGTGTCTCTGCGCGCTCCGGGAAAGAGCGTGTTAGGGCGCTGTAGCGGACTTCGCTCTTGATAAATGTGCGATAGTCCTCCGTCGGCTGCTTGCTGTCAAGCTGGAACGGGTTCTTGCCCTCGTCCGCGAGGCGCGGGTCAAAGCGGAAGTTGTGCCAGTAACCGCAAGCGACAGCCTTTTTGATTTCGGCCTGCGCGTTTACAAGACCGCCCTTTATGCCGTGGTTGATGCACGGAGCATATGCGATGACGAGAGAGGGTCCGTGATAGCTTTCGGCCTCATGGAGAGCCTTTAGCGTCTGGTTGTAGTCGGCGCCCATGGCGACCTGCGCGACATACACATAGCCGTAGCTCATCGCGACGCCCGCAAGGTCCTTTTTCTTGACTTCCTTGCCGGCTGCGGCAAACTGTGCCACAGCACCCGTTGGAGTAGCCTTTGAGGACTGTCCGCCGGTATTCGAATAAACCTCGGTGTCAAAGACGAGGATGTTTACATCCTTGCCGGAGGCGATGACGTGGTCAAGGCCGCCGTAGCCGATGTCGTATGCCCAACCGTCTCCGCCGAAGCACCAGACAGACTTTTTGGCGAGCATGTCCTTGTCCTTGAGTATTTGCTTGCAAAGCTCACTGTCGCAGCCGGAAATGGCCTTCACGAGCTTGTCTGTAGCTATCTTGTTTGCAGTGCCGTCATCGGATGTCGCGAGATACTCTTCGACGGCCTCTTTGGTGTCGCCATTTGCGCTGTCGCCGAGGTGCTTGACCTTGTCGATTACGCGCTTGCGAAGCGTGTCCTGTCCGAGGAACATACCAAGACCATACTCTGCATTGTCTTCAAACAACGAGTTTGCCCATGCCGGACCCTTGCCCTCTTTGTTGACGGTATAAGGCGTTGCAGGAGCGCTGCCGCCCCAGATGGAGGAGCAGCCGGTGGCGTTGGCTATATACATTCTATCTCCGAACAGCTGTGTCACAAGCTTGGCATACGGTGTTTCGCCGCAGCCTCCGCAAGCACCCGAGAACTCGAGCAGCGGCTGCTTGAACTGGCTTCCCTTGACGGTCTTGTCTGTAAACTTAGCGGAAACCTCTGCCTTTTCGGGGACATCGAGTCCGTAGGCGAAGACGTCCTGTTCGACAAGCTGTGTCTCTGTCGGAACCATTGTGAGCGCCTTGTTTCCCTGCTTGCCGGGGCAGACGTTTACGCAGCTGCCGCAGCCTGTGCAGTCGAGCACGGAAACGGTCATCGTGAGCTTCATGCCCGGTATGCCCATCATGTCGACGGCCTTTGTGCCCTTGGGCGCCTTTTCAAATTCTGCGGCTGTCATCGCAACGGGACGGATGACGGCATGGGGGCAGACATATGCGCAGAAGTTGCACTGAATGCAGTTTTCGGGATTCCAGCAGGGAACATTGACCGCTATGCCGCGTTTTTCATAGGCGGCTGAACCCTGAGGCTCGTGTCCGTCCGCATATTCGACAAATGTCGAAACGGGCAGCTTGTTGCCGCGCTGGCTGTTGACGGGAAGCAGGATATCCTTTACAAAGGATACAAGCTCCGGGCGATTTCCTGTGACCTTTGTCACCGCGCTCTCGCCTGTGGCGTTTTTCCAGTCGGCCGGAACGTCTATTTTGACAACCGCCGTGGCGCCCTTGTCTATGGCGTCATGGTTCATCTTGACAATTTCGTCGCCCTTGCTCGAATATGACTTTGTCGCGGCGGCCTTCATGTAGCCGATGGCATCCTCTTCGGGGATGATGTTGGCGAGCTTGAAGAATGCGGACTGGAGGACTGTGTTATACTTGCCGCGAAGTCCCAGTTCCTTGTCAATTGCAAATGCATTTATTGTATAAACTTTTACATTGTGGTCAGCGATATATTTCTTGTCCTTGGCCGGAAGATGCTCTGTGAGCTCCTCTGTGTTCCACTGGCAGTTTATCAGGAATGTGCCGCCGTCCTTGATGTCCTCAACCATGTCGTATCTGCCAAAGTAGGCGGGGTTGTGGCATGCGACAAAGTCGGCTTTTTCGATGAGATATGTCGAGCGAATCGGCTTCTTGCCAAAGCGCAGGTGTGAGACGGTGATTCCGCCCGATTTTTTGGAGTCATAATCAAAGTACGCCTGTGCATACATGTCTGTGTGGTCGCCGATAATCTTGATTGAGTTCTTGTTCGCGCCGACTGTTCCGTCAGAGCCGAGGCCCCAGAACTTGCAGCTTGTTGTGCCGGACGGCGTTGTGTCGATACTGCCGTCAACATCGAGGGACATGTGCGTGACGTCGTCATTTATGCCGAGAGTAAATCTCTTCTTGCCATTCGCCGCTTCGGCGTTGCGGTATACCGCGACAATTTGAGAGGGTGTTGTGTTCTTTGAGCCGAGGCCATAGCGTCCGCAAACTATCTTTGCGCTGTCAAGAGCGGAGTCGTTGAGTGATGCGACGACGTCGAGATAGAGGGGCTCTCCTATTGAGCCGGGCTCCTTCGTGCGGTCGAGGACTGCGATGTTCTTCGTCGTCTTCGGAAACGCTTCGATGAGCTTTTCTGCCACGAACGGGCGATAGAGACGAACCTTGACAAGACCGACTTTCTCTCCTCTTGCCGTGAGATAGTCCACAGTCTCCTCTATTGTGTCGCAGACAGAGCCCATCGCGACGATGACCGTCTCGGCGTCCGGCGCGCCGTAGTAGTTGAAGAGATCATAATCTGTGCCGATGCGTTTGTTGACCTGCTTCATATAATCCTCGACAATTGCGGGCACCGCATCGTAATAGCCGTTGCTCGCCTCACGCGCTTGGAAGAATATGTCCGGGTTTTGGGCTGTTCCGCGAAGAATCGGATGCTCCGGGTTCAGCGCGCCCTTGCGGAAAGCGTCGACGGCGTCCATGTCCGTCATTTCCTTAAGCTCCTCATAGTCCCAGACCTCTACCTTCTGGATTTCATGCGAGGTGCGGAAGCCGTCGAAGAAGTTCAGGAACGGAACGCGGCCCTTTATTGTGGCGAGATGGGCGACGGCGGTGAGGTCCATGACCTCCTGCACGTTTGACGAAGCCAGCATGGCAAAGCCCGTCTGACGGCAGGCCATAACGTCGGAGTGATCTCCGAAAATTGACAGCGCATGGCTGGCAACGGCGCGCGCGGAAACATCGATTACGCACGGCAGAAGCTCTCCCGCGATTTTGTACATGTTCGGAATCATGAGCAACAAGCCCTGTGACGCGGTAAACGTGGTCGTCAGTGCTCCGGCTGCAAGAGAGCCGTGGACAGCACCGGCAGCGCCTCCCTCGGACTGCATCTCAATGACCTTTACCTCGTGACCGAAAATATTTTTCTGTCCCTTTGCCGATCTCTCATCGACAACCTCCGCCATTACCGAAGACGGCGTTATCGGGTAGATAGCGGCGACATCGGTAAATGCATATGAGACATGGGCGGCGGCGTTGTTCCCGTCCATCGTCAACATTTTACGTGACATAGAATCCTCCTAAATTATTTTAATTTCAGAATGTGAAATATTTAGCCATTAGAAATTTTAACATTTTTAGCGCACAAAGGCAACCTTACAGAAGCTAATATTTCACCATTTTTCCGCATTATGACCATTAATTCAAATTATTTGTCAGTTTCGACAAAATAATCAGGCTCTTTGTATGCAGGACGTCCCGCGCGGAAATGATTTTGTTTCTCGGTGGCTGCATAGACATCAAAAGCACGAACCGTTTTTGCCTCTGATGCGCGCCGGCGGGCACTTTATTGAAATATAGACTTTTTAAACACATTGTTATATAATAACTTGCAGAACGTGTCTCTATACATTGGCGCGTATCGAAAGGAGATCTATATTCATGGACCCGGACAGTTGGCCCATTATTCAGCTGTTGATTTCAATGGCTGTTTCGGCGCTTTGCTTTCTCACTGCTGGCGTCATACTCGAGCAGAGCACTCAAAGTGATTTTCAAAGCTCCGTCATCGGAATTCCGCCACGCTTTTTTTCCGCTTTGCTGCTCGGATTTGTTTCTACCGCATTCTCAGCATTCTATATTTCCGAAGTTTTTCTCTCTTTGACCTCCCTGCTCACAGAGCCTCTGAAGAGCAGAGCGGCTGCGATTGCGGCTTCTTGTGCCGTGTTGGCGCTGTACGTCTATCTGCTCATCGGCTTTTGTATGCTCGCCGCTTTTTCGGCGGGGCGCGCACACAATGAGCGGCTTTTTGCAAAGCTGGGCTTCATGCAGATTGTGCTCACACCCGTGGCTCTGCTCTCGCGCTTTCTCGCACTTCCCGCAAAAAAGCTTCTGTCAAAGCGCGGAGGCGCACAAAAGCTCGCGGAGGTCACAGAGGAAGATGTGCTTGAGCTGGTGGACACCGTGGAGGGACTCGATGTGATAGACCGGAGTCAAAAGGAAATGATAGGCAATATTTTCGAGCTTGCAGACGTCAATGTCGGCGATATAATGACACACCGAACCGAGCTTGAGGCCGTCCCCGCCACCGCAGATGTCGACGATATTTTGTCGATTGCCATCGAATACGGCTATTCGCGCATCCCCGTTTATGAGGGTTCACTCGACAAGATTTGCGGCGTCGCCTATGTCAAGGATTTGCTGCCGTATGTCGGAAAGGGCATCACCGACATAAACCTGCGCGACCTGATAAGGCCCACTCTTTTTGTGCCGGAAACGTACCCTGCGAGGGCGCTTCTCGTCGATTTTAAGCAACGTAAAATTCAGCTTGCCGTCGTTGTCGACGAATATGGCGGCACTGCCGGTGTCGTCTCAATGGAGGATATTCTTGAGAGCATTGTCGGCGATATCGAGGACGAATATGACGGCGATGATTCCGGCCTTGTTGTCAGAAACGAGGATGGAAGCCTCACGTGCAGCGGATATGCCAATATAGACGATGTATTTGATTTGCTGGGCTTGGAGGCACCCGAGGAGTTGGACTATGACACTATCGGCGGACTTTTGACAGAGCTTCTCACGCGCATCCCCAAAAAGGGAGAGCACCCGGCCGCGCACCTTGCGGGGCTGGAGCTGACAGCTCTCGACACGGACGAGCGCCGGATAACGAGCGTGCGTGCCGCTCTTGCAAAGCCCCAAATTGAGGCAGAAAAAGAATAAACATATCCCGCTCTCCGCGATTTTGCGGGGAGCGGCTTTTGTATTAGGAGCGAAAAACCATTTGCTTTGACAGGCGAGCGGCGCATTATTCTTTGCCGTGTCTGCGCAGCTGGCGCCCACGAAAAAGCCGATGCCGAGAGACGCTGCATATCGCTCTCGCCAAAAGAAAAGCGAACTCACCGATGCCTCTGTCAAATAGGCGCTGACGCGAAAGCTTTATGTCGACACGCTCGGCGTCTGCCGCAATAGCGCGCGGTTTTGATTGGCAGCGGCGGAGTTTTTGCGAAATCGCCGAATGCAGCCCTTGTTTGAGAGGCGCGAGCAGCCGCATCTGCGTCAAAACAAGAGCCTGTTTCAAAGGTGAAGAACCTCTCAAATGCTTCGCTTTGGCTTTTCTCAACGCCGCCAAGACGCTCATAAACCGCTCTTTGCTGCATTGGGCTGTCAGTTTTCGCTCGATTTGCCCTCGTATCGCTCTCCTGTAAAAAAAGCGGATAATTTTTATTGATTAACAAAGAGTCAAAAACACTTTGTATCTTCTCATAAGCTTTTATTAGTGTCAGTGCAGTGTGGCTTGCGTCAAGTCTTTTCTCCATTTCTGCTTACAACCGGTTATCGCTCGCTTTATAAGCGCGTGCGCCAAAAAAGCGCCAAGCATGTTTCAAACCTCGGATTTATAACCCGACAAAGCCACGAGAGCACAGCATTAATGCGACTTGTGATATTTCACGCCCTGTCGCTCGCTTTATAAGCGCGTGCGCCAAAAAATCGTCAAGCATATTTCAACCCTCGGATTTAAACCCGACAAAGCCACGAGAGCACAGCATTAATGCGACTTGTGATATTTCATGCCCTGTCGCTCTGTAATAACTATACTATTTTTTATATCCGAGCTATTTATCTTTATCGAACGCGGCTGTTGTGCTACAATCAAGCTGTAATTTAAAATCTGAAAGCGGTGATTTTATGAGCGATAATACAATGTTTGCCCTTGTTAAGGAAGCGCCCGGAAAGGGAATTGTGGCGAAGCGCGTCCCTATTCCACTTGTGGGGCACAAGGATGTTAAAATCAAGATTGAAAAAACCTCAATTTGCGGCACGGACGTCCACATCTACAACTGGGATGAGTGGGCCGCGTCGACAATCAAGCCGCCAATGACCATCGGCCACGAGTTTGTCGGGCGCATCGTGGAGGTCGGTGACCATGTTGAGGGCTTCAAGGCAGGAGAGCTTGTCTCGGGCGAGGGGCACATAGTCTGCGGAAAGTGCCGCAACTGTCTGGGCGGCCGCAGCCACCTATGCCGCAATACGCAGGGGGTCGGCGTAAACCGCGACGGCGCTTTTGCCGAATATTTGGTGATCCCTGCAACAAATGTCTGGCGCTGTTCCGACAAGATAAACCCCGAGCTGTATTCATGCTTTGACCCACTCGGAAACGCCACCCATACGGCGCTTTCTTTCGACCTTGTCGGAGAGGACGTGCTCATCACCGGAGCCGGGCCCATCGGCATAATGGCGGCGGGAATCGCCTCATACTGCGGCGCGCGAAATGTTGTCATCACCGATGTAAACGACTATCGCCTCAATCTTGCACACAAGATGGGGGATATCGTCACCCTCAATGTCGCTTCCGGCAGTCTCGATGACGTCGTCGAAGAGCTGGGTATGAAGGAGGGCTTTGATGTCGGCATGGAAATGTCGGGCAGTCCCTCCGCTTTCAATGATATGGTCAACCACATGCATCACGGCGGAAAAATCGCGCTGCTCGGAATGCCGAAAAAGGACACTGTGATAGACTGGAACAAGTTTATATTCAGCGGACTCACAATCAAGGGCATATACGGGCGCGAAATGTTTGAAACTTGGTACAAAATGACTGCACTTTTGGAGGGTGGCTTTGACATCTCAGCCGTCATAACCCACAAATTTGATGTGCGCGATTTCGAAAAGGGCTTTGAGGTCATGAACCTCGGAAAGTCGGGCAAGGTGATTTTGGACTGGACAAAACTATAAGAGAGGAATAATTATGAATAAATCTGCACTTGATTTTTACGGCGCTCAGCTGTCCGAAATAAAAGCCGCCGGATCCTATAAAGAAGAGCGTGTCCTAGTCTCCCCGCAAAGCTCCCGCATAATGACCGACAAAGGGGCTTTTGTCATCAATATGTGCGCCAACAATTATCTCGGACTCGCCGACGATTTGCGCATATCGAATGCCGCAAAGGCAAGCCTCGACGAAAACGGATATGGTCTGTCCTCGGTGCGCTTTATCTGCGGCACACAATCTGTCCACAAGCGCCTGGAAAAAGCGGTGAGCGAATTTCTGTCCACCGACGACACCATCTTGTTCTCCTCCTGCTTCGACGCCAATGGCGGACTTTTTGAGGTCATGCTTTCTGCGGAGGATGCCGTCATCTCAGATGAGCTCAACCACGCAAGCATCATAGACGGCGTGCGCCTTTGCAAGGCAAAGCGCTTTCGCTACAAAAACAACGATATGTCAGATCTGCGCGCGCAGCTTGCAGCCGCCGACGAGCAGGGCGCCAAAATCAAGCTCATCGCGACGGACGGAGTTTTCTCGATGGACGGTATAATCGCAAACCTCAAGGGCATTTGCGACCTCGCCGACGAATTCGGCGCACTCGTCATGGTGGACGATTCCCACGCCGTCGGCTTTGTCGGCAAAACGGGGCGAGGCACCTCGGAATACTGCGGCGTCACGGGCCGTGTGGATGTCATAACCGGAACTTTCGGGAAAGCTCTCGGAGGCGCTTCCGGCGGATATGTCAGCGGGCGCAAGGTGATAATAGACCTTCTTCGTCAGCGCAGCAGGCCTTATCTGTTCTCCAACACTCTCGCTCCATCGATTGCGGCAGGCTCAATTGAGACTTTGAAAATGCTGACCGAGGACAGCGGCAAGCTCGCGTCTCTCAACGAAAACACGATGTACTATAGGAACCTCCTCAAAGAAAACGGCTTTGACATCGTGGACGGAGTTCACCCCATAGTCCCTGTGATGCTTTATGACGAAAAAAAGGCCGCAGAGGTCGCGGCGCGAATGCTCGAAAAGGGCGTGTACTGTATCAGCTTCAGTTTCCCTGTTGTGCCAAAGGGAAAGGCTCGAATACGCACGCAGGTCACCGCGGCACACACAAAAGACGAGCTTCGGTTCGTCGTCGACGCTTTTGCAAAGGTTCGCGAGGAGATGACGCTGTAATTCTTTTGCCAAAATGCAGACAGCTCTAATCCCTGCTCGCCCACTTTTTGCCCGCATTTCTGCTTTTTGCGATTTTGAGGGCACAGATTCGCACTTGCTCAAAAGCAGTCTTTTTTTTACAGAAGCGACGAGCCGCCGTTTTTATGCCCGGCCATCCGTGACCGGGCGTAGTACTTTGTGCTTTGGTTCGCCCTTTTGCAAAATTAAACGGCTCGCTCGTTATTTGCCCTAGAGCCTCCCGCAATAATCATTTGCAAATCGCAGCGCTTACATCGCGCCTTACCTCTCGCGCACCCTCCGTTTGAGCTGTTGAAAATTTCGATTAGCTGCCGCTTGTGGTAATTCACTGTCTGCATGAGTTTTGAAATATGCTCGTTTACCGCGCCGCACATCGACGCTGTAAAGCATGGCAAGCATTTTTTGGTTCCTGCTCACAGCGCATTTCGACGCCTTGTGCGTCGAAATCGGTTGCCGCGATAAACTTTGGCTATTCTGCCGCTTTGCTGTGAACAGAAGTTTTTTCTCGCCGGTTTTTTATATTATCGGCCCCTTTCCGGCGCTGCTGTGTCAAACATCCAATAGTCCTGTTCATACTCTTTGAAGCATAAATCGGCAAACAAATATGCGTAATCTTTGATGGCGCAATCCCGGCTTGCAAGCCGAAAATTTCCGAAAAAACAAAAAACGTCCTTTAAAAGCCGTGGCTTTTTAGGGCGTTTTTTCTTTAATTTATTTTTTTCAGCGTATCTGGCCGTCGCCGCGAATCAAGTACTTGTATGAGGTCAGCTCGCGCAGTCCGAGCGGTCCGCGCGCGTGGAGCTTTTGCGTTGAAATCCCAATTTCGGCGCCCAGCCCAAACACCCCGCCGTCAGTGAAGCGCGTGGAGGCATTTACATACACCGCCGCCGCATCAACATTTGCGAGAAAATACTCGGCAGTCTTCTCATTTTTTGTGACAATGGCCTCACTGTGGCCTGTGCCATAACGTTCTATGTGCTCGATAGCCTCGTTCACATCGCCCACAACCCTGCACGCCAAAATATAATCATTGTACTCCCGTCCCCAGTCATCCTCTGCGGCGGCAACGGCATTTTTCAAAAGACCGAGCGCTTCTCTGTCGGCGCGCAGCTCGACGCTTTTCTCTGCGAGAAGCGCTTCTGCTTGCGGCAAAAAGCGCGGCGCAATCTTGCGATTAACAAGGATGCATTCACATGCATTGCAAACGGATGGGCGCGAGGTTTTCGCGTTGTACACTATTTTTGCGGCCATTGCCAAGTCGGCATCCTCATCGATATAGATATGGCACGTTCCGGCGCCCGTCTCAATCACGGGAACCGTCGAGTTTTTTACAACTGCGTCAATCAGTCTCGCACTTCCGCGCGGTATCAGCAAATCTATGATGCCCTTCATGCGCATAAGCTCGTTTGCCGACTCGTGCGAGGTGTCCTCAATAAATGAAATCACATCGCGAGAAAGCCCGACGCTCTCAACTGCGTCACGCATGGCCTCCGTCAAAGCCCTGTTCGAGTTGAGCGCCTCTTTTCCGCCGCGCAGTATGACGGCGTTTCCGCTTTTTATACAAAGCGCCGCCGAGTCCGCCGCAACATTCGGCCGCGCCTCAAAAATTACGGCTATAACGCCTATCGGCACAGTGACTTTTTCCAGGCGCAGACCGTTTTCCAGCTTCTTCTTTTCGAGCACTGTTCCGAGCGGCTCGTCGAACGCTGCAATTTTTCGTATACTGCCGCACATATCGTCTATTCTGTCCTGCGTCAGCGTCAATCTGTCGAGCAGCGCCTCTGACAGCCCCAGTTTTTTTGCGTCAGCGAGGTCACACGCGTTTGAAGCAATTATTTGCGCTCTGCGCGCAAAAATCACATCTGCCATTGCGAGCAGCGCATCCGAGCGCATCTTTGAGCTGCTGACACCCAAAATGCGTTTTGCCGTTCTCGCCCTCATCACCGTCGCCGCTGTATCGCTCATGACAAGACCGCCTTAAAAAGAGTGCCCACAAGTTTCCCGTCCATCAAGTCGTATATATTCTCAATCGGGCTGCCGTTTATCACGGCAGTGTCTATCCCGGCCTCAGTTGCGAGGCGCGCCGCGTGAACCTTTGTCGCCATACCACCCGTGCCGTGCTCGCTGCCGGAACCGCCCGCGATGCTCACAATATAGTCCGTCACCTCGTCCACCACAGGTATGAGCTTCGCAGAGCAGTCGGTTTTTGGGTTTGCGTCATACAGCCCGTCAATATCGGTCAGTATGACAAGCGCGTCGGCGCCTATGAGACGGGCGACTATAGCTGAAAGGCTGTCATTGTCGCCGTATACTATTTCATCGACAGCGACCGAGTCATTTTCATTTATGATAGGCAGTGCTCCGAACTCAAAAAGCTTGTCAAATGTCATCGTGAGATTCATGCGGCGCTTCTCGTCTTCTACGTCCTCTTTTGTGATGAGCAGTTGGCCGACAATATGGCCGTACTCCGAAAACATCTTGTCGTACATAAACATCAGCTCGCACTGTCCCACAGTCGCCGCCGCCTGGCGGCCCGGTATATCTTTGGGACGTCTGCCAAGCCCCAGCTTGCTCGTCCCGACACCGATTGCGCCCGAGGTGACCAGCACAATCTCGCGTCCGGAATTCATCAAGTCGGACAGCACCCGCACAAGCTCTCCCATATGCTTGATATCGGCCTTGCCCGTTGGGTGTGTCAGCGTGGAGGTTCCGACCTTAAACACAATTCTCCGTGCATCCTTGAGCATTTTTCGATTCCTTTCGCAGGATAATATAAATATGCTTGGCCTGACCGCTGCTTTTGCGGTCAACGCCGATTTTGCGATAATTTCCGGATTTTTGAATAAACTACAGAATGCTCGCAAGCTCCGTCACAAACCTAGCGGACATTTCGGAATAATCTTTTGCCGTGACTGTCTCCAAAAATTCATCATGCGCGCTTTCATCGGCTCTGTCCGACACCACCTTGACACAGGCGAACGGAACTCTGTTTTTTTGTGCCACATGTGCAAAGGCCGCGCCCTCCATCTCGACACAGGCGCAGTGAGTGCGCAAAACTATATTGTTTTTCACCGCGTGCTCACCTATAAACTGATCCCCCGTCGCACATGTCCCCCTCATGCATTTGATGCCGATGTTTTTGAGAGCCTCCTCGGTTTTTGTCAGAAGCTGCGCGTCGGGCGTATAAAATTCTGTGTATGGCGGGCTTTCCGCAGCAAAGTCCATGCGAAAATCGTGATATACCAGCTTGTCGACAACGACCGCTCCGCCTATCGGCAGATCACAGCAGCTTCCGGCAAATCCTATGTTGAGAAGCATATCCGGCTTGCATTCGCAAATTATAAGCTGTGTAGTCGCGGCGGCATTTGTCTTTCCGATACCGGAAAGGCTCAAAAACACTTCGTGTCCCGCCAGCACGCCGCCAGTGATGCGCACCCCCGCGCTCTCCCGCTCCGTCACATTCTTCATGTGGCCGCGCAAAATATCTATCTCCTCGTCGAAAGCGACGATAATTCCAACTTTCATGTGCTTGTCAAACGTTAAAGCGAAACAGCGTGACATCGCCATCTCTCATAACGTATTCCTTTCCCTCACTTCGCACGAGGCCTTTTTCCTTGGCTGCGGCCATCGTTTTGCACTTTTTGAGATCCTCAAATGCCACAATCTCCGCCCTTATGAAGCCGCGCTCAAAGTCTGTGTGGATTTTCCCGGCTGCCTGCGGCGCCTTTGTCCCCTTTTCAATGGTCCACGCGCGCACCTCGTCCTCGCCTCCCGTTAGAAAGGAGATAAGCCCAAGCAGCTCATATCCTGCCGCGATGAGCTTGTCCAGACCGCTTTTTTCGACACCCAGCTCGGCGAGAAACTCGCGCTTCTCCTCGGGCGGCAAGGAGGCAATTTCCTGCTCTGCCTGGGCACAGACCGCGATGCAGCCCTCGCCCTGGCTCTTTGCAATATTCGCCACCGTGTCGTAGTACGGGTTTCCCCCGTCACCGAACAGATCGTCGTCCGACATGTTTGCCGCATATATTACCGGCTTTGCCGAAAGCAACGGCATGTCGCTCAAAACCTCTTTTTCTGTGTCGTTTTTAAGCTCGACGCTGCGCGCCGTTTTGCCGCTCTCGAGGTGCTTTGACAGCCTCTCGAGAAAGTCCAGCTCAACTTGCAGACCCTTGTCGCCCTTGAGCGCCTTGCGGGTTTTGTCCAGACGGCGCGCCACGATTTCGAGATCGGCCAATATCAGCTCTATGTCGATCACTTCGATGTCTCGCGCCGGGTCAACCGAGCCATCGACATGTATTATCTCCGTGCTGTCAAAGCAGCGCACGACGTGAATTATCGCATCCACCTCGCGTATATGTGACAGGAATTTATTTCCCAGCCCCTCGCCCTTTGAAGCGCCCTTTACGAGCCCCGCTATGTCAACAAATTCAATCGTTGCGGGGGTGTACTTCTTTGGATGATACAGCTCTGAAAGCCAATCAAGCCTGCTGTCCAAAACAGACACAACGCCGACATTTGGTTCAATTGTGCAAAACGGGTAGTTGGCCGCCTGCGCTCCCGCATTGGTAATTGCGTTGAAAAGCGTGCTTTTCCCGACGTTTGGAAGTCCGACTATACCAAGTTTCATCAAATTACCTCTTTGTCATTTACTACTGGGTCAATTATATAGTATAATTATAGCAACATCAAGCGTCACAGTTTGTTAATTAATTTATGGTAACCTTTTTAAGCAACAACACAACGACTAATCGGAGAGTGTATTTATGAGCGATATAAAAATTCTTGTTGTTGACGACGAGAAGAATATCTGCGAGCTTTTGCGTCTTTATCTCGAAAAAGAGGGCTATACCGTCCTCATGGCGCACAACGGAGCCGACGCGATTTCTATAGTGCGCGAGAAGTCGCCCTCTCTCGTGCTCCTCGATATAATGATGCCCGTCATCGACGGCTGGGAGGTCTGCCGTCAGATTCGCGAGTTTTCAAAGATTCCTGTCATCATGCTCACCGCAAAAGGCGAGACTTTTGACAAAATAATGGGGCTGGATCTCGGCGCTGACGACTATATTGTGAAGCCCTTTGACACAAAAGAGGTCGTGGCGCGCATCAAGGCCGTCCTGCGGCGCTCCGGCAGTGAAAACGACGAGGGCGAGGTGAGCTATGACAAGCTCTCCGTCAATATCGTTCGCTATGAGCTGAAGGTCGACGGGATAAAGGTCGATACACCTCCCAAAGAGCTGGAGCTGCTCTACCATTTGGCAAAAAATCCAAATCGCGTGTTTACCCGCGATCAGTTGCTCGACGAGGTGTGGGGATTCGAGTACTTCGGCGACAGCAGAACCGTCGACGTTCACATAAAAAGGCTGCGCGAAAAGCTTGAAAACGTGTCGGAGCATTGGGCTCTCAAAACTGTTTGGGGTGTTGGATATAAGTTTGAGGTAAAGTAGCGCGGATTATGAAAAACGGTTTGTTTAAAAGATATTTTCTCATTTTTTCGCTGACGCTTATTGTCTCGACGCTCATGCTCGGGATAGCTTTGCTCTACTTTTCCGCGTTGAACTTCACCTCCGAAAAAGAGGGAATGCTATACAATGCGGCGCAAAAATACATCGACCTCTCGAGCACCGCGACAACAAATACAGATGCGGACGGCTACGTCTACAATAAACCGAAGCTGGAGCGTCTGCTGACAGCAATAAGCGATTCCTCCGGCGCAACGCTGACCGTCTGCAATGCCGCCGGCAAGGTTGTGGCCTGCTCCGAGCTCGACACCTGCCACCACACCGGACTGAGTCAGGAAACGCTTAATAAAACCGTAAAGCGCGGCGAATATTCAAGCGCGGGATACTTTGAGGGTTTCTTTCGAAACCGCGGCGACTACACCTTCGGCATGCCGATTTTTTCAAACGGCGTCGCAGTGGGGTTTATCTTCGCCTCAGCCTCAATTATGCCGCTCTTTTCTTTTCTTGCCGATTTGCTGATAACGTTTCTAATTTCCTCGGGCGTAATGCTCATAGGCGCAATAGTCATCGTTTATTTTTCCACGCGCGCCCTGACGGCGCCGCTTCACCAGATGTCGGCTGCCGCAAAAAGCTTCGGAAGCGGAGACTTTTCAGCGCGGGTGACGGTCGAGGGCGACGACGAAATTGCGGGCCTCGCAAAATCTTTCAACAACATGGCTGTGTCCCTTTCGGAAAACGAGCAGATACGCCGCAGCTTTGTGGCCAATGTCTCGCATGATTTGCGGACGCCGATGACAACTATCGGCGGCTACATCGACGGCATTCTGGATGGAACAATCAAGTCCGAGCAGCAAGAGCACTACTTGAAAATCGTCTCCGAGGAGGTAAAGCGTCTCTCAAGGCTGACGCGCACGCTTCTCAGCGTTTCACGTCTTGAGGAGGGCAACCAAAAACCGAAGCTCGAAAGCTGCGATGCTTGGGACATAATAATAAACGTGATGCTAAACGTAGAACAGCGCATCGGTGAAAAGCAGATTTATGTCCCCGACTTTGACGTGAAGCCCTGCTATGTCATGTGCGACCGAGACATGTTTCACCAATGCATATATAACCTCATTGACAACGCGATTAAGTTTACCCCGGAATTGGGCATGATAAGCGTGCGCGTCACCCCGGGCGAAAAGGTGACGGAAATCGCCGTGCAAAACACGGGTGCGGGCATCTCCGCCGGTGAGCTTTCACATCTCTTCGAGCGCTTTTATAAAACGGATAAGTCCCGAAGTCTGGACAAGACCGGCACCGGGCTCGGTCTTTATATCGTCAAACGACTCGTCTGCTCTATGGAGGGCGACATCGCAGCAGAGAGCGACTCCGAAAATACCTTCTTCAAAGTCACTCTTAAAACCGGCGCGGCTGACAAATCAAAAAAAGAAAACATTCGCAAAGAGCGCATAGCCGCCGTGACCATACCAAAGGGTGCGCTTCAAAAGCAGGGGTTCTTTGAACGCATCAGCGGAAGCTTTGACAAAAAAACCAAAAAACCCGGGACGGCAAAAAAGCACTGATTTTATCTTCTTCTCGGTCTGCTTGTTCTCTTGACGATATAATCCATTTATTCGGGCGGCGAAAACTGCTTGTGCTCTGAGAATCCACGCCGCATACGTATTTGATGTTTGCAATTGACCTTATGCGTCATTTTTGATAAACTTACTAAACAGCCGAATTCTCGGCTTCACTTTACACCGCAATCCGGTCGAAAAAGGTATTTATATGATTATTGTTTCCCCTTCAATTTTGTCGTGCGACTTTGCGAAGCTTGGCGCCGAGTGCGAGGATGTAAAAAAAGGCGGCGCCGAATGGCTTCACTTCGACGTTATGGACGGCGTATTTGTCGACAACATCACCTTTGGCGCGCCCGTTCTCAAAAGTCTGGCGAAAAGTCTCGACATGTTCTTTGACGTCCATCTCATGATTGTAGACCCGCTAAAGTTCGTCGGCGACTTCGCCGAAGCCGGGGCCGACATGATAACCTTTCATCTCGAATCCGTATATGACGTGAGCCATGTAATAGAAAGTATCCGCGCAAAGGGAGTAAAGGCGGGCATAGCGCTGCGTCCCAAAACTCCTGCCGAGGCTGTTTTCCCATATCTTTCACAAATCGATATGGTGCTTGCAATGACCGTGGAACCGGGTTTTGGCGGTCAAAGGTTCAAAGAGGAAACATGTTCTAAAATATCAAAAATCCGCGCCGAGGCTGACCGCTTGGGCAAGCGCGATTTTGATATTCAGGTGGACGGCGGAATTGCGGGCGATACCGCGCGGCAGTGCGCCGCCGCCGGAGCCAATGTTTTTGTCGCAGGCTCCTCTGTGTTCGGCAAGCCTGACAGAGCGTCCGCGATATCGGAAATTCTCGAATCCGCGCGCGAGGCTTTTCGCAAATAAGACGCCAAAAGGAGCATATTCTATGGCTCGTGTAAAACAACAAAAGCTCCATCCTGCTTTTAGGCCGTGCCGAGACTATATCATCGCTATGTTCGTGCTTGTGGCCATGTCGACCTACCTCTATGGACTGCGTGTCCCGATGTTGGTCGCAACCTCCGTGATAACGGCGATTCTCTGTGACTTGCTTGTCTTTGGCATAAGGCGCAGACAGTACAAGTTCAGCGATTTGTCCAGCATCATGTTTGCGATGACTTTTACGGTTATGATGCCGGCCTCCTCCAGCTACGCTATTATTGCAATAGGCACTCTTGTTACGGTTTTGCTCGGGAAGCAGGCCTTTGGAGGCTACGGCTGCTACCCCTTTAACCCCGCCGCCTTCGGATTTGCCTTTGTCTCTGTCTGCTGGCCGTCCGAAGTCTACATGTACCCCAAATCCTTTTCGGGAATTGGACTTGGCCTGACATGCAACACGGCGCTTTTTGAGGCTCCCGCCCATTCTCTCAAGCTCGGCGGAGTTCCCGAAATAGACAAAGTTGATTTTTTGCTCGGCAATTATCCCGGTCCCCTCGGCACAACGTTCTGCATAGTTATTTTGTCCTGTCTGTTTCTGCTGATTGCGCACAAAACAATCACCTATCACATACCGTTGACCTTTCTTGCGACATGTGCCGTCTGGGCTTTTCTCTTTCCGCGCATATCCACAGGGCGCATCGATTCCGTCGTTCTCGAAATGCTGTCGGGCGCTGTGATATTTGCGTCCGTATTCATGGCACCCGAGCCCTCGACATCGCCGGTAAATCCCAGAGCAAAGGTGGTGTACGGCGTCTTGCTCGGAGCCGGGACCATGATATTCCGAACGTTTGGTGTTTTTGAAATGGGAATATGCTTCGCCGTGCTGCTTTTAAATCCGCTTTCTTCTTACCTTGACCGGAAATTTGCTCCGCACAGCGTTGCAATCAAAAGGGGGCAGGAACAGTGAAAAAGAAAAAACGCACAAGGCTGTCCTTGTCATTCGAAGAAAAGCTCAACCGTGATTTGGTGCTTGCAAGCAATCCTGTCCTCATACACGGCCTCGCGCTCGCACCCGTAATCGCTGCCTCAGTCTCACTCAAAAACGCATTGATTTTGTCTCTTGCGGCCTTTATTTTGATAATCCCCACCCGCTTCATCGGCGATTTGTTTGTGGGAATCGTGCCCTTTAGGCTCAGACCAATGTTTTACTCGTTCATTTCGGCACTGCTGTTTATTCCGACCATAATCGCTGTCGACCACATTTTTGGAGTAAGCGTGGTGGCTGTCGGAATATATCTGCCGATGCTAGTAGTCGACAATATCGTGCTGTCGCGCGCAGAGATACCGTCGCGGGAGGGTCCTCTTGAGGCGCTTCGCAACGGGATACTGACCTCCATCGGCCTGTCACTCGTGCTTATAATAGTCGGGGCTGTCCGCGAATTTCTCGACACCGGAAAGCTGTATGGAATCGAGCTTTTAAAGAGCGGGGGTCCGCTCGCAATTGCCGGCACGACTGCGGGCGGCTTCATCCTCGTCGCGCTGCTGGCCGCACTTTTCCAATATTCAATCAACATGTACAAGCGCTGGAGATATAAGGGGGCGAGAGATAATGTCAGGTAACGCCGTTTTGTCAGCTGTCGCGACTTTCTTTCTGTATGCTTTGACGGCTCTTTGTCTTCAAAATGCCGTTTTTTCACGCGCGCTCGGCATGAGCCGCCTCATTTCACTCGTGGACGACACAACAGACACCATTGTTTTCGGAATACTCCTCACCATCGTCACCGTTTCGAGCGGAATTATGTTCTACTGCATAAACAAATTCTGGCTTGCCGATTTTGAGTATGCCGAATATGTGCGCGTGCTTGTCATGATTGCCTGCATGGGGATAAGCTTTTTGCTCGTCTTTCTCGCCGTGGTAAAACTTGCTCCCTACGCTTTTGTGACGAAGGCCGCAGAGGCTCTGCCCGTGGCCACTTTCAACTGTCTTGTGCTCGGTTGCCTGCTCATCACGACCAACTACAAGTACTCCTTTTTCAATACAATTGCTTACAATATCGGCGCCAGTGCCGGTTTTGTGCTCGCCGTGCTTCTCGTAACCGAGGGCCAGCGCAAGCTGCAAAACAGGGATATGCCGGTGGCCTTTAAGGGTCTTCCCTCAACGCTTCTTTTTATCGCGGGGCTTGTGCTCGCTGTGTATGGGCTCTCCGGCTACACCTTCTCATCTTGATGGGATAGTATTTTGAGAGCTTTTGCGGCGATTCAATGCTGCGAAGCTCTTTTTTTTGCACTTACTCACACTTATGCTCAAGAGGGAGAGCTTTCATGAAAAAACAAACCGCAACGCTTATTATGTCCTTTGGCGCACTCATCTGGGGTGCCGCTTTTGTCTTTCAGAGCATGGGGATGGATTACATCGGCCCTCTTCTCTTTGGCGCAGTAAGATTTCTCATGGGTGCACTCGCGATAATTCCGCTCATACTTATGCGACGCCACAATCGAAAGCTCTTCCCCGACGACTACGCGAACAGCGACAACAATACGAAAAAGTGCCTGCTTGGCGGCGCGGTCTGCGGAGTGGCTCTTTTTGCCGCATCGGCTGTGCAGCAGATTGGCCTGCAATATACCACGGCGTCCAAGGCAGGCTTTTTGACGGCTCTCTACATGATTCTTGTCCCCATTTTCGCCTTTGTCTTTCTTAGGAAGAAAGTCTCGGCGATCGTATGGCTGGCAGTCGCAATCGCGTCGGTCGGCACATATTTTCTATGCATAAACGGGGATTTCTATATTAGCTCCGGCGACACACTTATTATTATTGGCTCTGCGCTTTGGGCCGTGCAAATCCTTTGCATCGACAGCTTTTCGCGCGGTTTGGATGGTCTTGAATTTGCCTTCTATGAATTTATGACCTGCTCTGCTTTGAGTTTTATATTTGCGTTTTGCCTGGAAGAAGTTTCGTTGGAGGGAATCGTCTCCGCTCTTGTCCCGCTTTTATACTGCGGTGTTCTCTCGGTTGGTGTTGGTTTTTCTGCTCAGGTAATATGTCAAAAGCACATGGACCCCAGCGTGGCTTCACTGCTCATGAGCACCGAGTCGGTTTTTGCGGCAATTTTCGGTGTGATAATTCTGCATGAAACTCTCACTCCGCGAGAAATTTTCGGATGTGCGCTTGTCTTTGCCGCAGTGCTTGTGACCCTCATTCCAACGCCTTCTCGCGGTGCAAAAAGGCAAATCGATTAGCTGCCTCATCACTTTGCATTTTATTATTCACACTTATATATTGACTGATAACGCTGATTGATATTATAATGGTGGCAGTAAAATTTTAACTATTAAAGGAGACTGATACTATGGATGTCAAGGGAACAAAAACAAAAAAAAACCTCCTCACTGCTTTTGCCGGAGAATCTCAGGCAAGAAACAAATACACATACTTTGCGAGTCAGGCAAAAAAAGATGGTTATGTTCAGATTTCTAATATTTTCACAGAGACTGCCGGAAATGAGATGGAGCACGCCAAACTGTGGTTCAAGCTTCTGGGCGGCATAGGCTCCACAAGCGAAAACCTCAAGGCTGCCGCAGACGGCGAAAACTTTGAGTGGACAGAGATGTATGCCGGCATGGCAAAGGACGCTCACGAAGAGGGCTTTGAGGCCATTGCGAGAATGTTTGAGGGCGTTGCAAAAATCGAAAAAGGCCACGAGGAGAGATATCGCAAGCTAAGGGAAAATTTGGACAACGGAATGGTCTTCAAAAAGGACGGCGTTGTCGTTTGGAAGTGCAGCAACTGCGGCCACATCCATGTCGGAACAGATGCCCCAACCGTCTGCCCCGTATGTGCACATCCGCAGGCATACTTTGAGCTCAACTGCGAAAACTATTAATTGCTTTCAAAGCGCACAAAATATGTTTCAAAGCACAAAATAAGCTTTTGCCGCAGAATGTGTTTTTCATTCTGCGGCTTCTCTTTTCTATGCGGTCTGGCACAAAAGTAAAAAGTCGTCACCTTAGCTTTCGGTCATGGCGAGACTCAGCTGCCGCCTCTGCACTCATATGCGCAAACGCTGCTTTGCCCGCTTCACACAGGTGCGAGCCGTGGTTGCGGCAAAATTTCGAAGCAGCATGTCCGCTTTGGGCAGCTTTCAATTCTCATTTAAATGCGTCCAATATGACTTCGGTTCGCGAATGAAACTGTCAGCCTGCGCAATAATGATTTTTCAAAGCAGCTTCGCTGATATGAAACCTTATCTCGCTCTTGTAAAATTCGAAAAACTTCAAAATTCTCCCGAAAGAAGAAACAGCTTCGCTGAAAGGGTTATCATGGTATCTGTCACAAAAGAGCTTTGGTCCGAAAACTCAGACAAAGAGATATTTCTGTATTGCGTTTCCGGCGGCAGCCTTGCCTTTAAAGCTACAAATTTTGGCTGTGCTCTTCAAAGCCTCACTGTAAAAAAAGGCAACCGCCCTGTGGATGTCGTGCTGGGGTACGACTCTGCAAAGGAATATGAACAGGACAAGGAACACATGGGTGTGGTGGTCGGCAGATATGCGGACCTCGTCGAGGACGCTTCCTTTGTGCTCAGGGGAAAGCGATTTCAGCTCGAGCAAAATTGCTCCGTAGGCTGCATGCACAGCGGCTCCGGCGGGTTTGATAAGCGCGTCTGGCGTTCGCGCCCGCTGGCAGACGGCGTTGAGTTTTCGCTTTTCTCCGATGACGGCGACGGGGGGTTTCCATCCGGCATTGAGGTTTATGTCAGCTACCGCATCGTCGAAGACAACGCTTTTCAAATAGAATATATACTGCATGCGCACGGCGAAACTCCTGTGAGCCTCACAAATCATACCTACTTTAATCTGGACGAAACGAATAATATTGAAAATCACACGCTGTTTGTGAATTCAGACCGATATGCCGAAACATCCTGCAAAGAAGAGCCTGTTGTGACGGGCAAGCTCGCCTGCGTGGACGGCACCCCGCTTGACTTCCGCAGCACGGCGAAGCTCAAAGACAGGCTCTGCTCATCTTTTGAAGAAATAAGCGCCGCCGGCGGACTTGATCACTTTTTTTGTGTTGACGGCTCAGGGATGCGTGAGATGGCAACACTTTGCGGGGCTTCGGGACTGAAAATGACATGCTCCGGCGACGCCTGCGGAGTCTTGATATACACGGCCAACAACCTGAAAAACTCTGTTGGAAAAGGTCATGTCAAATACGGCTGTCATGCCGGAATTTGCCTTGAAACAGGCTTTATTCCAAATGCTGTAAATTATTCGTCCTTCTCGGACAGCGTCATAATGCAAGCGGGTCAAACGCGAAAAAGCGCCACACGCTTCTCTTTTGATTAGCCCGCGCCCGCAAACTTTTTCGCAGCAATCACAATAGATAATACTCTCTTGATTGAAGAAAGAGCGACCGCAGCACAAGTTTAAGGTGCTGCGGTCGCTCTTATTAATATTAGGTGGTGATTTATGCCTTTTTCTTCAGTTCCTTTTCGAATTCATCTATCAAATGCTCGCCCTCGCCATATGCAAACGGGCTGCTGCACGCCTCATAATTGTGATTATCGTGCGCTTTTTTGTCGGCCAAGTACAGAAAATAGCCGTTCGCGTAGCTTGCAAAAAGCGTCCCGTTCTTTTTCAGGCGATTCGAAAGCTCCGAATACAGCTCCACCGGGCAGCAGCAGATGTCCTTGTCACCGATGCTGAGAATTCTGCAGTCAAGCGTATAGCTCTTTGCGCCCTCACAGTGTTTTGTGTACATCAGGTTAGCATTTGCGCCCTCAAGGAATGCCATGTTGGCGCGAAGCTCTGTTCTGCCTGCCCCTGCTTTTTGCGCGGCTTCGTACTGTGCTTTGTACCTCTCGACGTTCTTTTCGGCCTCGTCGAGCGGTAGCGGCTGTCTTGTTTTGAGCTCAATGGGCACAAATTGCTGGGTTATTTCCTTGTTCTCGCATTCTTCGCTGTGCTTCTCGGCCTCGTCGATGCAGTCGGCTATAATTTTGCCAAAGCGCTCGACCTCGGCAAACCCAAAGCCTGAGCGGTTGTAGCGCGTGGAAATATCGCCGCTGCTCCCATTTATAAAAATAACCTCATCGTATTGTTTGAGTCTTTCCTCCACTGCGTACGGAAGATCGGCCGAAATTTCGAGGTTGTCCGGCGCAAGCACCGTTGGATGACAGGAATAATTGTAAAGCAGGCAGCGCTTGCCGTTTTTCTGCTCAAAGACGAAGCCTGTCAGGAGGTTGTCGCCTTGCAGATTCGGGTCTGTTCGGTTTGAACCCGCGCCGACGACCTCGCACTCAAAACGGCTCAGCGTGTACTCGTCAAGACAAGAAAGTGCCTCTTTGCAGGCCGCTTGGCAGCCCTTTAGGACGAGGGAAATGACGCGCTCGTCACTTTCTCCAAACTCCTCTTCAAAGCCGTGCAGCGCACCATGCCTGCTCTCGGAGACACCCATCGGCGTGCTGTGAGAATGGATTGCGCAGATATTGACGCTTTTTTCATCTATCGAAAGCACTTTCAGCTCATTTTTGATGCGCGCACACAGAGCATCGTCGGCGGCAATCAGGTCGAGCGCAAATATCACCGTCGTTTTTGCATCATCGCGATATACAAGACATCTCGCATAGATTGGATCGTGTGTGCCTGTTGAGGGACGGACGGAACCGTAGCCCGCAAGCTTTACCGAAAACGGCGGTGTGATGTCGGCCTTCGCAAAGCCGATTAATTGTCTGTCCATTACAATTGCTCCTTCATTTCGAAAAGATTTTGTTTGTATTTTAACGGGGAATCACCGTATTCCTCCGAAAAAACCCGATGAAAATACTTGTAGTCGGAAAAGCCCACCATATCCGCAACTTCATATATCTTTAGATTCGGATTGCTTTTTAAGAGCGAAACCGCTTTTGAGAGCTTCAGCTTTGTTATAAAGTCGCGAATTGACATGCCCGTGTCTGTTTTGAAAATTTTATAAAAATATCCGGGCGATATGTCAAGAAACTCGGCAATGTCCGCACCTGTTGTGCCGGTGTAGTAGTTTTCAATGAGATAATCATATCCGCGCAGCGTGTAATGGGATGAGGTAAGTGGAACCGACAGCTCGTTTTGTCCGGTGTGATGCTCGTTTACAAGCGTCTTTTCCACAAGCCTTTTTTTTATGGAATTGATGAGTTCGAGAATTGTGCTCTCGTCAAAGGGCTTTAATATATAGTCGGAAACGCCTATTGTTATCGCTCTTTGCGCATATGCAAACTCGCCGTAGCCGGAGAGCACCACGGCCTCGAAGTTGTATTCCTTTTTGGCAATCGCCAGCATTTCAAGCCCATCCATAACGGGCATAAGTATGTCAGTGAAAACTATTTCCGGACGCAGTGTGCGTATTTTCTGAAGTCCGTCACAGCCATTTTCCGCCTCAGCGCACACCGTGCAGCCCAGAGCTTCCCAGTCGATGCTTTTTATAAAGCCTTTGCGGATTTTGGCCTCATCCTCTACAATCAGTACCTTATACATCCCACTCACCCAAGCTTTATGTTTAATGAAACGGTTGTTCCCTTGTCCGGCTCGCTGTCTATTTTAACGCCATAGCCTTGTCCGTAGAGCAGCTTTAGGCGTCGGTGCGAGTTAAGCAGCCCTATGTGCGGCGAGGCAGTGGTCCCGCGTTTGAGTCTTCTGCGTATCCTGCGAAGCTCCTCGTCCGAAAGACCCGCGCCGTTGTCGGAAATTTTTACCTGCATATCTTTCTTTGCTTTTTCGATTGTTATTTTAATAAGCAGCGGATTTTTTCCTGTAAATCCGTGCATAATTGCGTTCTCTATAATTGGCTGCATGACAAGCTTCGGAAGTCTTACCTTTTTGAGGCTGTCATCAGAAACGGATATTTCATATTCAAGCATGTTGTCAAGACGTGATTTTTGAAGTGCAAGGTAGCTCTCTATGTATTTCAAATCCAGTTCCAGCGGAACCTCAATATTGTAGACATTGTCCATCGTGTACCGGAGCATCTTCGAGAGCGTGACTATCATTTCTTTTGTCTTTTGCGGGTCTTCAATCACCGAGTATTTTATGTTGTCGAGCATATTGAACATGAAATGTGGGTTGAACTGTGAATATAACAGCCTTATCTCGAAGAGACGAGTCTCCTCGGTGAGCTGCTTGTTTTTGGCTATTAGTCTTGTGATGTCGTCCAGAACACCGTTGAATAAATCGATATACTCCTGCGTATTGCTGTCTGTGTCGGCAATTCTGTAGGAGGTGTCGCCCTTTTCGAATTTTCCCAAGGCCGTGATGAGGCTGTCGAACGGCGCGGTTGCCGAAACGGTGAGCTTGAAGCTTGTTCTGTAAACAAAAACCGCCGCAAGCAAAACAATTGCGGCAATCACGATGACCTCGATTATCAAAACAGAGGACACTGCTGAAAATGAAGAAAGAGCATATACCGAAAGGCTGGAACCGAGTATCTTGTCGCACTTCATAATATAGTACTGATCATTGAATTTGTAAACATTGGCCGCCTTTTTTTGCGGCGCAAAGCTGTAGCTTTCCGGCTGAGAAACACTGTTCATATATACAATGTGATTGTATTCGTTTGTTATAAAAACCATCGATTCCGTGTTGCCCAGCAAATCATTAAAGCTCTGTCCGGTAAACACGAACGACAAAAGGCCTCGTTTTTCACCCATTACAGGATAATTTATAGAAAAAATCGGCGCCTTTTCCTTGCTGCTTCCGGAACTAAAATAAACCCTGTGTTCAACGGGGCTTGTTTTATCCTTAAAGCTTATATTTAGACGGATGTCCTTTATTGAGTGGTAGGAATACTCACCGCCGCTGCTGAAATCATTGCCCAAAAAAGCCGAGCCGTCCTCTGCCTCCAGCTGAAAATCGCCATAGATAGCGCAGTTGTTTCTGAAATCATACAAAACGCGGTACGCCTCGGAGAAGTCTCCGCCGCCCAGGGCCGAGGTTATCTCGCTTTTTTTTGCAAGCTCCGGCAACGCGCTTTTATATTGGCCGAGCGCAGAGTATATGATATTTGCAGCCTCACTGCCGCAGGAGGCGTTTCGGACAGATATAACGCAGAACATTATGAGCGGAATAAGCACAATGAGTGCAGCAGCTGACATGACGAGCGGCCGCAATATAGTTTTTTCGAGTCTTTGCTGTGTTGTCTTGTGATATGGCAAACTATATTTTTGCATAACGGCCGCTCTTTCATCGTCATTATAATCCATATTATACTATGAAAGCCGCATTTTTTAAACTAGAGCTCAATTTCTTTTCTTCCCGAGAGCTTGAAGAACACCAGAAGCGTGACAATCGTCGTCACTGTGAGGATTGTGGAAAGGGCGCTCGCCGTTCCGTAGTTGTTTCTGATTATCTCGGTATAGATGGAAATTGACATGGTCGTCGTTTTGCTCGTGTAGAGCAAAACGCTGGCGGACAGCTCGCTTATAATCGACATCCAGCTCATGAGCGCGCCCGGGAGAACTCCCGCAATCATCATCGGAAGCGTCACCTTAAGGAAGGTTTTTGCTCCGTTGACGCCCAGACTCATTGAGGCCTCCTCAACATTTGGGTTTATCTGGCGCAAAATTGCGCTGCTCGAGCGAAGCGTGTATGGCAGCCTTCTGATTACAAACGCCGTTATGATAATAAAGGCCGTGCCGCTCAAAATTATCGGCTTTGTGTTGAACGTTGTCAAAAGCGCAATGCCCATTACAGAGCCGGGGATTATATAAGGAAACATCGTCACCGTGTCTAGGACTCCGGTGAGCGCGTTCGCCTTTCTGATGCTGGCATAGGAAGTGAGTATACCTATGACCAGTATTATCGCAAGCGCGGCAAATGAGTAAAGGAAAGTATTTCGTATCGCTATGCCCATTGAGCCGAATGCTTTTTGATAGCTTTCAACGGAAAAGCCCGGAATAAAGAGAAGTCCTGAGGTTTTTTGGAAAGAGTTGTAGGCAACAACAAGTGTTGGAAGCGTGGCAAGCGTTATCAATATGTAGCAGAAAATATGCGCGAAGATATTTCTTGCTCCGCGAGCTTTTTTGGGCTCAATTGGGTTGAGTGAAGACATTTCGATGATTTTGCGCCCTGAAAAATATTTCTGCAAAAGGAAGATAACTGTTGTGACTATCACTATTACAACGCTTATCGCTGCGGCAAAGGCGTGGTCTTGTCCCATCTCACCTATAAACGCGTCATATATGAGAACAGGCAGCGTGCGATAGCCTTGACCTATCAGTTGTGGTGTTCCGAAGTCGGCGAGCGCGCGCATAAAGACAAGCAGCGAGCTTGCGAGAATCGTCGGGAGAATAAGCGGTATGAGCACTTTTAGGGTTCTCCTGACGCCGGTGCATCCCAAGCTTTCCGAGGCCTCCATTAGGGAATTGTCGACATTTTTCAATGCGCCCGAAACATACAAGTACATCAGCGGTGTCAGCTTTACCACAAACACCAGCAAAATTCCGCCAAATCCGTACAGCCCCTGATAGTTTAGCCCTAAGGTATTGTTGATAAACTGCGTGAGAATACCGACCTTACCGAGCAGCACTATCCAGGAATATGCCCCTATAAACGGCGGTGAGAGTATGGATACCAGCATCACTATGTCGAGCAGTCTTTTGCCCTTAATTTTGATTGTTCTTGTGACATATGCCAGCGCAGTCCCGAGAACCGTTGTTATGAGTGTAACGGAGACTGTGAGCTTGACACTGTTTAAAATCGTATTTGTGTAATACTTCTGAGTGAAGAACTTTGTGAACTGCTCAAATGAAAAGGTGTTGGTGTCGAAGTTGTAGACGGAGGAGATAAAAACCCTTGATATCGGATAGATAAAGAAAAAGACAAAGTACGCAAAGCACAGCAGGGTAATTATGTTCCATCCGCTAAAAAGTCTGCGTTTCTGTTTCATATTTATCCCCTGTCTTTCATTACCGATTCTTCGCTTTCGGCGTCAAATACATTCACGACATCTCCGTTAAAGACAAGGCTGACCTTTTCGCCGACTTCCCTTATGCTGTCGTGTATGTCATTTGTGAGGTCAATTTCGATGCCGCTTTCGAGGCGTATGGTGTACCTCATGTTTTCGCCGAAGAATATGCGCTCCACTATCTCGCCGGGCATTCCCTTTTCGCCAAAGAATATCTCGTTGGGGCGGACGCACAGCTTGAGCGGCGCGTTCTCGGAAATATCCTCGCGCAGCTGGCAAACCTTGTGGAACATGCCCTCCGCAATGATCCCGGCAGCTCCGTTTTCGCTGTGGTAGGTTGCGTCAAGGACGTTGCACTGCCCGATAAATGTCGCGACAAATAAATTGACCGGGTGGCGATAGATGTCCGTGGGTTCGCCTATCTGCTGAATAATGCCGTACTTCATAACCGCAATTCTGTCTGATATGGCCAGAGCTTCCTCTTGGTCATGTGTGACATAGATTGTGGTTATCCCGCACTGGTTTTGTATGTGCTTTATCGCAGAGCGCATCTCTATTCTCAGCTTGGCGTCAAGGTTTGAAAGCGGTTCATCCATCAAGAGCACGTCGGGCTGAATGACGATTGCGCGCGCCAGTGCGATTCTCTGCTGCTGTCCTCCGGACATGTGCGAGGGCATGCGGTCCTTGAGGTCGGAAATCTGAACTGTGTCGAGAATTTCGTTGACCCTGCGGGAAAGCTCGGGCTCACGCACTTTTTGTTCTTTGAGTCCAAAGGCAACGTTGGAGAACGTGTCCATATGTGGGAATATGGCATAGTTTTGAAAGACCATGCCTATCTTTCTTTTGTAAGGGGGTATATCGTTTATGCGCTTGTCGTTAAAGTAGAAGTCGCCGCCCTCAATCGTGTTAAAGCCGGCTATCATCCGCAGAAGTGTTGTCTTTCCGCATCCGGAGGATCCGAGCAGCGTGAAAAACTCACCCTCATTTACGGTGAGAGAAAGATCCGGGATTATTGTGTTGTCTCCAAAACGCTTAACTGCGTGTTCGATTTTAATTTCAACGCTCATAAAGTTTTCCTTTATAATTTCACCCCCGAGGAAATCGGGGGTGATTTTCGGTTATTTAGCTTGCTTATTCGAATATTTCGAGGTAAAGCTTCTGATATTGATCTTTGATTTTGTCTGTGTTTGCAGAGGACCACGCATAGTCGAGCTTGATGATGTTGCCCTTGTTGATTCCGAGGTCAACATGCGTTGACGGCATCTCTATATCGTCGCGCACCGGTGAATATCCGGGTATTGTGGCTAGAAGCGCCTGGCCTTCTTTTGATGTCATAAAGTCGACAAATTTCTTTGCATTTTCGGGATGCGGGCAATTCTTGATGATTGCGGTGCCGGCGATTTTAGGAACGATTCCCTCTTTCATGAGGCAAACCTTGACGTTCTTAATGCCGTCTGCAATGTATGTGCCGCAGGGGGTATCCCATGTAAGTCCAACCGCGTATTCGCCGGATACAACGCCCTTATGAATGGCGCTGGAGCTGTTGACTATGACGCCGCCGAGCTGTTTGAGAAGAGCCTTGACATAATCCCATGCAGCGGGATTGTATGCGTCGCCCTTGCCCATGGCAAGCAGAATGTTTTCAAGATGGTTGTAAGCTGAGGCTGATTTCATGGAATCGCCGCAGGCTATTTTGCCCATAAGCTCGGGCTTTAGCAGGTCTTCGTAGCCGGTGATTTCAAAGTTCACAAGGTCTGTGTTGTAGAGAATAACCGGTGTGGATGTGTTTGTTGCGTTTACAAAGCCGTCCTTTGTGCGGAAAGCTTCGGGCAGCTGGTCATTGTTCGGGGATACGTAGGGCTCATAATACTGAGTGTCCTTGTAAACCTCCATTGCGCCGATGAGAAGTATGTCTGCTTGTGGGTTGTCTTTTTCGGCAACCATTCTCGCATAGCCCTCTCCTGTGGCAGCACTGACAAATTCGATTTCTATTCCTGTAGCTTCCTGAAATGCCGGTCCTATCGTCTCATGGAACTCTTCAACTGACGACGAGTAGACAATCAACTTTTTCTCGACCTCGGGTTTCTTTTCGCCGCCGCAAGCAACAAGCGTAAAAGCAAGTGCGAGGACAAGCACGATGGCTAAAACTTTCTTCATTTTTTTCCTCCTGTTTTTGTGCGGAGCATTTGCTGCTCCCTTGTAACACAATGATATAGGAAATTTATGGAGATTAATATACTTAAAACGGTTAAAAATATCCCAAAACCCACAAAACGGTACAATTTGTACAATATATATCAAACCGACAGTTGTGTTTTGTTCAATTGCACAAGACTGTGATTTTTTGGCAATCGACTTGCTCGTGCGCGAGAATATTTTGCGGAAATTTTTACGGCACGCGCTGTATTTTTTGTTTTTGTCCTATGGGGTATGATTTTGGCGTTTTTTTGCTGTCCGTATCATTGGACAGCGCTTGTGCTATGATTATGACACTACAAAAGCTTTTTTGCGTCGTGCGAAGCTTTGGAAAAGATGGGTGTGGCAAATTGAAAAAGCGGGAAAATAAGTGGTTTGACTTTATGGCCGCCTTGGCGGGAATTTCAGATGTCGATTGGGACTCCGATTTTAAAGACGACAGCTATACTAGCTACTTCGGTTTTTGTGATATCGACGAGCCTCTGTTTGCCTCCGACTTTGAGGACCGGCACGCACAGTGCCGCGACAGCGTCTCCGAAAGCCTGTCCGTGCACAGGCAAGGCGCATAGTTTTTCGAAAAGATGGCGGGTGTCGATTTTGACACCCGCCATCTTTATTGCGGTATATTCGATAGTCTGCCCGCCTGCTTTTCCTCGGCTATTTATCCAGCCTGCACATCTCAACCGCGACCTTGGTGGCAGCGCGCGCATTGTTGTAGGCAAGCTCCAAATTGCTTGCAAAGGAGACGCCGTCCGTCATGTCCTTTATGTGCGAGAGCAAAAACGGGGTTGTGTCCTTGCCGCGAATGCCCTCTTTTTCCGCAAGTCCGATGGCCTTTGCAATCACCTTGTCCATCTCGTCGTAGTCGAGCGAGAACTCCTCGGGAATAGGGTTGCCGACAACGATGCCGCCCTTTAGTCCGAGATCCCATTTTGTATGGGCAATTTTGGCAACCTCAGCCTCATCGGCACAGTTGTAGTCGAGCTTAAACTTGCTTCTGGCGCAGTAGAAGGCGGGCAGATAGTCCGTGCGAAGCCCGAGCACGGGAACGCCCATTGTCTCAAGATACTCGAGTGTGAGTCCCAAATCCAAAAGTGATTTTGCACCCGCGCATACGACGCAGATCGGTGTATTTGCAAGCTCCTGCAAGTCCGCCGAAATATCCATGGTTTTCTCTGCACCGCGATGCGCCCCGCCGATTCCGCCCGTGGCAAACACGCGAATTCCCGCCATTGCGGCTATCATCATCGTCGTTGCGACGGTTGTGGCGCCCGTCATTTTTGTAGCGATATAGGTTGCGACGTCGCGGCGGCTGACTTTCCCTATGTCCTTTGGATTGCACATCATGTTGAGCTCATCCTTGGAGAGGCCGACTTTGAGCTTCCCGCCGATTATCGCGGTCGTGGCGGGTATTGCGCCGCCGCTGCGAACAATCTCCTCAACCTTTGCCGCAAACTCCATATTTTGTGGGTAAGGCATTCCGTGGCTCAAAATAGTCGATTCAAGAGCAACCACCGGTTTGTTTTCCAAAAGTGCATTCTTAATTTCCGAAGCGATGTCAAGATAATTTTCAAAACTCATTGTTTTCTCTCCATTATAACTTTATTTATAGAGCTTTCGCTCATCTGTGGACTGATTGTCTCATCTGACATGATAGCTATCACACCGGCCGCCAGCGCGTTATCGAGTGTTTGCTCAATTGTCATGCCGCGCAGAAAGCTGTATATTACGGCCGCCATAAAGGCATCTCCGCCGCCGGTTGCATTGACCATTGTCTCTATCGGTGCGAGCGCCGCTTTTTTTCGAACGCCGTCCCTGTCGGAATAGTAGCAGCCGTCTTTGCCCAGACTGACTATGACGCGCTGTGTGCCCTTTTCGAGCAATTTTGTGCACGCCGTCTCAAGCTCCTCGTCGGATTCCACTCGCATTTTCGCGAGAACCTCCAGCTCCATGCGGTTCGGCTTTATGGTGTGAAAGCCCCCCGCAATATCTGCAATCGTCGCAGCATAACTCGTGGAGACTGTGTCCACAAAAATCGGTATCCCCGCTCCCACCCCAAACAGAAGATATTTCATCAGCTGAGGAGGAATGCACGGGTCACATATTATAGCAGAGGCTCCTTGCAGAAGTTCCCGCTTATTGTCGAGATATTCCCTTGTCAGCTCCGACGTGATGTGCATGTCGCTAAGCGCGACAAACATATCGCCCGTGTCGTCGAGCACAGACACATACGTCGATGAAGCACGGCCTTTTGCGACAAGTACATTCGCCATATCGATTCCGGCCGCCCTGCTGTCCGATATGATTTTTTGTCCGAAAACATCGGCGCCCACAGCAGCCACCAGCCGCGCGTCCACCCCCAGCCGCGCGAGATTTTCCAGAATATTGCGCGTCACTCCCCCGACGGAGGTGTGCATAAATCCGGGGTTGCTGTCGCGCATGATGAGCGGCTTCTTGCTCTTGCAGTGAATGTCAATATTGGCCGCTCCGACACCGACTACATATTTTGCAGATGTACTCATTGCCACCTCAGCAAAGCTCTGATATCGGCACGCCGCATACGCGCCTGAGCTATGTGATAATATTACAATGTGCAGGCGCAAACGTCAAGAAATGGCTTTTGCCTTGCAGCTGCTCACGATAATTTTTACAGAAATGAAAATCCCTGCCCCAACATGAATATTTAGGTCCTGCGCGACTCAAAATAATGTCACGGAGGTATTTGAATATGAAAAAAGAACCGCAAAGAATTTCCATGAAGACTCTGCTGCGAAAAAATGGCTTTTACATCGCGCTCGTGATATGCGTTATTGCGGCGGCAGTGGCGTCGTATGCCGCTGTGGATAAAATTCTCGAAAACTTCACGAAGGAGAACAATGACAGCGCAAGAATAACCGATATTTCGCCGCTTCCCGAGGACGACTCATCTCATGTCAGCGAAAACACAGAGAATGTGGTTCGCCCAAAGGAAAAGCTGACGACTGTTGAAACACAAGAGCCTGTCTCAACGGCAGAGCCATTTGTCGCCGTCTATTCAAAGCCGGTGGACGGCAAGCTAACAAATATGTTCAGCGGCGGCGAGCTTGCGAAAAACAAGACGATGAATGACTGGCGCACACACAATGGCGTTGACATAGAAGCAGCGGAAGGCACAAAGGTTGTCGCACTCTACTCTGGAGAAATTATCCGTTCGGGAAAAGACGAGCTGTGGGGCTATTTTGCGGAGCTTAAGCTCGACACGGGCTATACGGCAATTTACAAAAACCTGGCCCCAATAACAGGGCTGACGGCCGGAAAGCGCCTGTCGCAGGGCGATGTGCTGGGACAAGTCGGCACATCATCTATAATTGAGGGCGCCGAGCCCGCTCATCTGCATATAGAAATAAAGAGCGGCGACAAATATATAGATCCAGATTCCTTATTTTAATACAATGCCTTCGTTTCGTTTAGGGGCATAAAGGCGACCCGTGAGATTTTTCACGGGTCGTTTTTAATATTCTTGACATACTACACTTATTTAGTATAATTATATCGTATGAATATTCACCATCTTATTTCACGAGGAGAAAAATGATAAAAAGACAATCGGCGCGAATAGTCGGGATGAGCTGTGCCGCGTGCTCTGCTGCTGTTGAGAGGGCTGTGCGCAGGCTTTCCTTCGTCGAGGAAGCGGCCGTCAATCTCACAACAGAGCTGCTTACCGTAAAGTTTGATGACAGACAAGGGACGATGGCGCAGATAGGTGCGGCGGTGGAAAAGGCCGGATTTTCTTTGGAGGTGACCACCGGTGAGCCCGATCTTAAAAAAGCGCTGAAGCGCTCCGACGAAGAGCTTGACATGAAAAAGCACCGCCTCATCGCAGCAGTAGTATTTACCGTGCCCCTTTTCTATCTTGCAATGGCGCACATGATAACGTTCATAGCGCTGCCTTATCCCGCTTTTCTCGAGCCCATGGCAAATCCAAGGGCCTTTGCGCTGACACAGCTGGCGCTGACCATACCTGTGCTGTTTTGCGGGAGAGCTTTTTATAAAAACGGCTTTAAATCTCTTTTTTCTGGCAGCCCAAATATGGACAGCCTCGTGGCAATCGGCACCTCGGCGGCCATGGTGTACTCGCTTGCGTCGATTGTGCGCATATTTATGGGCGACGTCTTGGCCGTCATGGAGCTGTATTTCGAATCGGCGGCGATGATAATAACACTTGTTATGGTGGGCAAATACCTCGAGAGCCGTGCAAAGCGACGCACTAAGGACGCCATCGCAAGCCTCTATGAGCTCACTCCTCCAACTGCTTTTGTCGAGCGAGAGTCGAATATTCTTGAGATACCGACCTCACAGCTTCGAGTTGGCGACATCGCCGTGGTAAAGCCCGGTCAGCGGGTTCCGGCCGATGGCACCGTGATTGACGGAGTCACCACCATCGACGAGTCCATGCTGACAGGCGAGAGCATTCCTATCGAAAAGGCGGCAGGGGACTTGGTCACCGGCGCGACAGTGAACAAAAACGGCTCTGTCCGAGTGAGGGTTACTCGTCTCGGCGCGGACAGCACCCTGTCACAGATAATAAGAATCGTCGAGGAGGCGCAGGGCCAAAAAGTGCCTATTGCAAAGCTCGCCGACATAATTGCGGGGTACTTTGTGCCCTGCGCAATTGCCATAGCCGTGCTTGCTGCGGCGATATGGCTGGCGGTCGGCAGCGGGATAGGCTTTGCGATGCGCATTTTTGTCTCAGTGCTCGTAATCGCCTGCCCTTGTGCCCTGGGACTTGCCACTCCGACGGCAGTCATGGTCGGCACTGGCAGGGGCGCTTCACATGGGATTCTCTTTCGAAACGGCGAGGCGCTGGAACTCATGCGCTCCGTCGACACAATTATTTTCGACAAGACCGGCACGATAACCGAGGGCAAGCCGGTGGTGACAGACATCGTGACGCTAGAAGATATGCCGGAGGATGAGATGATCTCTCTGGCAGCCTCCGCAGAAAGCATGGCCGAGCATCCGCTTGGCGCCGCCGTGCTGGAATGCGCAAAGACCCGCGGCATCACCCTTCTCTCATGCCGTCAATATGAGGCGCTTCCGGGCCTTGGGATCGATGCCGTCGTCGGCGGTCGCAGTGTTCTTGCGGGGAACCTGAAGCTCATGGAGAAGCACGGCATTGTCACCGTATCCGCCGTTGGCGCTGTGGCCGCGCTCACACGAGAAGCCAAATCCCCGATGTATTTTGCAGTTGACGGCAGACTTGTGGGAATAATAGCTGTGGCAGACACCGTCAAAAAGGACAGCGCCGCGGCAATAGCCTCAATCAAAAGAGCCGGGCTGAAAACAGTTATGCTCACGGGAGACAACGCGCACACCGCCGAGGCCATCGCCAGAAGTGTCGGGATTGACGATGTATCTTCCGAGGTGATGCCTGCCAACAAGGCGGATGAAGTCAAGCGGCGGCGCAATGGCAAATCCGTGGTAGCCATGGTGGGCGACGGCATAAACGACGCCCCCGCGCTGGCCTTTGCCGATGTCGGAATTGCCATAGGCTCAGGAACAGATGTCGCCATAGAATCCTCTGACATTGTGCTTATGGGAGGCTCTCTCACCGGTGTTTACGGCGCCATCAAGCTGTCTTGCGCCGTGATAAGGAATATAAAACAAAATTTGTTCTGGGCATTTTTCTACAACTCTGTCGGGATTCCGATAGCGGCCGGAGTGCTCTATGCCTTTGGGGGGCCGCTGATAAGTCCCGTGTTTGCTGCGGCGGCTATGTCACTGTCCTCGGTGTGTGTCGTTGCAAATGCGCTGAGACTCGGAAGAGTAAAACTTGATAAATAAATTTTCACAAAGGAGAAAACATGAAAACAACTGTAAAGGTGGACGGAATGTCCTGCAATCACTGCTGCGAGAGACTGAAGAAGGTGCTGCTTGCAGCCGACGGCGTGCTCGGCGCCTCTGTTTCACTTGAGAAAAAATGTGTTGAAATCGAGTACGACGAGAACAAGACGGACGAAACCGCTCTGCGCGGGTCTGTGGAGGACGCTGGCTTTGTCGCGGTGAAATAACTGGCGCTCCTTTGCGCATACTATAAAAAACAAAGGAGCAGACTATGTTTAAAAAGAAAAACAATGGAACCGCAATCAACAAGGATGAGAGCATTGCAAGTCCTGATGAGCAGCAGAGCAAGTTTGACCCATCCGGCAGCTACACCGGCGTGCCGGAAAATAAATATGAAAAGCCGGTTCAGGACGCCGACGATCTCTAAAATACCGTCAATTCTTTAGCGCCTATAGAGCCGCACGGCCTTTAATCTCTTTATGAGCAGCGGCCATTCGCGGCGAGGCGGAGGCGCAAAATTCCACCCAAGGTTTGGCAAAAGATTTACAAGCAAAAAAGCTCTGTTACTGCGGCGCACGGCCTTTAATCTCTTTATGAGCAGCCGCCATTCGCGGCGAAGCGGAGGCGCAAAATCTCCACCCTAGGTTCGGCAAGAGATTTACAAGCAAAAAAGCTCTGTCTCTCGGCTTTCCACCGAGATTCAGAGCTTTTTAGTTTGCTTTAAACCCCTTTGCAGCGTGCTTGACTGTACTTATGCGCCGTGAAGAGGGGCCTTTATGTGCACCAGGTGCGCGACGGCCGGAATCGATTCCTTCTGCTGAATGGAGGTCGGGCTCATAAGCGCGCCTGTGGCCATAAAAAGGATGTCGGGAATTTCTCTTTTTTCAAGAAGCGGCAAAAAATACGAGGTCAGAACGCTTGCCGAGCATCCGCACCCCGAGCCGCCCGATTTCACATTTTGTGTCTCTGTGTCAAATATCATTTTTCCGCAATCGAGGTGATTTGACAAATCAATTTTCTCCATGTCGCAAAGTCTCAACAAAAGCTTGCTGCCAACCTCGCCCAAATCGCCCGTAACCACAGCGCCGTAATCCGAGGGCTTTGTTTTGGTATCTCTGAAAAATCGCTTCAGTGTGTCGGCCGCCGCCGGGGCCATCGCGCTGCCCATATTGTTTATATCCTGCACTCCGAAGTCGCAAATGGCACCGGGGCATATTTTCTCAATTGAGATAAGCTCGTCGCTGTGCGAGGAAACAAGCACTGCCCCCGAGCCCGTCACCGTCCACTGTGAAGCAGGTGTGCGCTGTCCGCCGTATTCCAAAGGAAATCTAAATTGACGCTCTGCGGCACAAAAATGGCTTGAGGTAATCGCTGCAGCCGTTTTTGCAAAGCTTGCATCGACAAAGGCGCAGGCCATCGACAGCGACTCCGCCATCGTGGAGCATGCGCCGTATAGGCCGATAAAAGGGCGCGAGGTTCCGCGAGTGGCATAAGCCGAGGCGATGCACTGGTTGAGCAAATCGCCCGCAAATACAATGTCTATGTCCTCATCCTTGATTTGGGCGCGCTGCTTCGCTGTTTTGTATGCGCGCCTTTGCAGCTCACTCTCTGACTTTTCCCATGTGTTCTGTCCGAAAGAGGTGTCGAGGTCACAGTCTGCAAAATAATCTCCCAGCGGACCTTCCTTTTCTTTTTTGCCCACACAAGAGCCATATCCTATTACCGACGGCCTTGACTCAAATATTATAGTTCCTTCACCTACGCGTTTTTTCATGTTGTCACCCGAAAATCAGCAGCAATATACCTGCCAAAACAGATGCCGCTGTGCCATAGACAATGACAGGCCCTGCAATGATAAACATCTTTGCACCGGTTCCGAGAATCCAGCCCTCTGATTTGAATTCGAGTGCCGGGGAGACGACTGCATTTGCAAAGCCTGTTATCGGAACAAGCGTGCCTGCCCCGGCGTGCCGCGAAATTTTGTCATAAACCCCAAAGCCGGTGGCAAGCCCGGACAACGCTATAAGAGTTGCCGAGGTCAACAGCGCGGCTGCGTCCTTGTCAATTCCTTCAATGCCTGAATAGATATTTGAAAAAAGCTGTCCCACCGTGCATATGATTCCGCCGACGAGAAAAGCCATGACGCAGTCCCTCAGAACATTTGAGCGCGGCATTTCGCTCGCATATATTCTTTTGTAATCCTTGTCGGAAAGTTGCATAGAAAATGCTCCTCCTTGCATTTCGACCGTTTTTTGACGGCGTGTATATTACAATTATCTGCAAAAAGAGGCGCGTTATTCCGGCACTTGAATTGGCGGGGGCAAAAGGTTATAGTGATTACATAATGTACCGACAATAGTACAGTAAAAAGAGGTGCTCTTATGGCCGGCAATCCGAAGCAAAAGCTGAAAATACTGTATCTGAAACAATTTCTTGAGTCGGAGTCCGACTCAGAACACGGCGTAACGGTGGAGCAGATAATCGCGCATCTTTCGTCGCTGGGCGTGACGGCCGAACGAAAATCAATATACTCCGACATTGAAATGCTGGGGCGTTTCGGGATGAATATAGAGCAGGTGCGCGGGAAGCGAACCGAGTATAGGTTGCTCGACCGTGAGTTTCAGCTGGCAGAGCTGAAACTGCTTGTCGACACGGTGGGTGCCTCGCGCTTCATCACGCGCAAAAAAAGCCTCGAGCTTATAAAAAAGCTTGAGGCTCAAGCAAGCCGCGGCGAGGCGCGCGAGCTTCACAGACAAGTTTATGTGGACAAGCGCGTGAAATCGATGAATGAGAGCATATATTACAACACGGACGCGATATACAGCGCCATAAACGACGACAAAAAGCTGTCCTTTAAATATTTCGAGTACTCACGCGATAAGCAGCGTGTTTTTCGCCACGACGGCAAGGAATACAAGGTCAGCCCGCTCGCGCTTATATACAGCGATGAAAACTACTATCTCGCCGCATATAATCCCGTGCGCGGCGCCGTTGCCAGCTTTCGTGTGGACAGAATGACAGACGTCTCGGCGCTGGGCGAGCTGCGCGAAGCAAATGAGGCTACGCGAAATTTTGACCCTGCAAGAGCGGCGGACATGCGGTTCTCTATGTATACCGGCACACGCGAGAATGTTGTCATCATGTTTGACAATTCGCTGACAACTGTGATAATCGATCGCTTCGGCGCCGATGTCACTATGCTTCCCGTCGATGCAAATCACTTTAAAATCGATGTTGAAGTCGAGATCAGCCCCAATTTCTACAGCTGGATTTTTATGTTTGGAAACCGCGCATATATAATGGGGCCAAAAAAAACGGTTGAAGACTTTGCAAAAATGATACACAGCGTGAGCGACAATTACCCCCAATCGGAATAATTCGCCTTCACTGCACACGCGCTATTTCGAGGCCACGACAAGCAGCAGCGTGCCGGCTGTTATAGCAGCAAGTCCCAGCAGTGCACGCCTGCTTATTTTCTCTTTAAGCACAAGCGCCGCAAAGGCTGTTGTAACCAGGATGCTCAGCTTGTCAATCGGCACAACCACACTCGCCGGCCCCTCCTGCAAGGCGCGGTAATAGCAGAGCCACGACAGCCCCGTTGCGATTCCCGAGAGAACAAGTGCGGAGGCTGCCTGCCTGTCTATCCCGCGAATTGCGCGCTGCTTTCCCGCGCAAAACACCAAAATCCAAGCAAAGACCAGCACCACTCCCGTTCTCAGCGCAGTCGCCAAATTTGAGGGCACACCCTCCATACCGACCTTGGCCAAAATTGAGGTCAGGCTCGCAAAAACAGCCGACAGCGCTGCATAGACAAACCACGCATTCGACTTCTTTTCGCTTTGCACTCCGGGTCGGCGCACCATCAAAAATGTGCCGGCAGCAATGAGCGCCATGCAGACCGCTTTAAGCCACGTAAGCTCCTCTCCCAGAAATATAAATGCGAGTAGCATCGTCAGTATAATCGACGACTTGTCAATCGGCGTCACACGGTTCACGTCTCCCAGTGCCAACGCTCGATAATAGCAAAGCCATGACGCGCCTGTTGCGATTCCCGAAAGCGCGATAAACACAAGGCTGCGCGTGCTTATCTCAAATATTTTTGAGGCTTCCCCCGTGACAAGCGCCATAAGCCATGCGAACACAAGCACCACCGCCGTGCGCAGCGCCGTTGCGAGATCGCTGTCGACGTTTTTTAGCGCTACCTTTGCCAGTATTGAGGTCAATCCCGCAAATAGAGCCGAACCAAGGGCTAAAATAATCCACATAAGATGCTTCCGTATAACATTTAGTATTATTATCTTTTAATATAACAATTAGTCTTTGCGAAAATTTCGCGCACGACTTGTCCAAAGCGGTCATGCGTTGAGAGCCAAATAAGCACCGAGCTGTCCAAAATATTCGCTTCGCTTCAGCTTGCAGCGATAATTTCTGTGCCGATGATGCAAAAATTTTGGCGAGCAACCGCCATTCGCCGCTGTGTGTGGACAGCTATTTTTGCTCATTTTTGCAAAACACGCTCAGTCCATAGGCTGCAAACATCAAAATCAACGGTCCGCAGGAGCCGAGATAGAGCAGATATGTGCCGATTTTGAAGCTGGCCACCTCAATGTAGGAGATCATTGCCACGCGCAAAATCAGGGAAAGCAATATTCCTGTCATAGCCGCAAACTGCATCAGGCAGGGAGCCTGTTCGCGGTTTTTGAGCCCGTGCAGGGTTTTTCGAAAGTCGCGCCACAGTGCCGCAAATCCGAGTGCGAGCAGTGGAAAAATCAAAATGCGATAGCACCATGCGATGACCGAAAAGGCTGTGCCTGCCATCTTTTGCGTCGGTGAATATATGACCTCACCATTTTCGCGAAGCATGGCATAGGAGGTGTCCTGTGCCAAAAGGGTCGACCACAGCTCGTGTTGTTCTCTTGAAATGTTGGAGAATTCCGCAAGTGCTTCTGTCTGCTCAAAAAGCAGCAGGCAGCGGAGTGAACGTCCGAATTCACCGAGAGTCGGAGCAATATATATCGAATCAAACGGGACAAGCGTGGAGCTTGTTCTGCCTTTGTCGGTCTTGATGGCCCCGCTGTCGCAAGCAGCGTTGATTTTCGCGGCAAGCTCGGCATAGTATTCCCTTGCCTGAACGGCATTTTCGGCAAAGCCCGCGTCGTTCACCGCATGCCTTAGCGCCCAGCAAAAGCCGCCGCTCCAGAATTCCTTTTGCTCGCGGCTGCCGAAGCTTCCATAATATTCGCCGCTGTCGAGAGTCCTTCCAAGCTCCTCCGCCATTGGTACGGCACTGTATATTTTCATGCGAGTGTCTCGACAAACGAGAATTTTTTCGTGAGGTGCATCTGTGTCGGCGCGTATCATCGCACCGACTGCATCATTAAATTCCCTGCTGGTGAAATCGCTGACAATAAAGCGGCCATAATAGGCATAGTTGACCGCGCAATACGAGCATATTATCACAGCCGCGACAGCTGCCGAGGAAAGCGGTATGAGCAGACGAAGAATTTTTTCGCGCGTCGGCTGCTTTTGCAAAAGGACACAAAGCGCGTATACGGCCGCCGCGCAAATTCCGAAAGGCAAGAGCCACGCGCCATCCTCGCGCGTCAGCCACGCCAGTGCAAGACCTATTCCCGCGATAATGGCATAGACAATGCTGCGCCGCGGTTTTTGACTGTAGCGGAGACAAAACCCGATTACCCCCGCAAAAAAGAGAAGGCACAATGACGGGAATATGTTGTCGCGGTAGACGCGCAGAGTGTACTGCGCGGTGCTGTACGGTGAGAGCCACAGTATGAGAAACAGCATAAAACGCAGCCATCTTTTTTTGAATATGGGTGCCAGCGCACACATCGCCGCAAGGCACGCGGCAAGATAGAGCAGCTGTCCTCCGATAAGGTATGGGATGCGCAGCAAAATAAGCAAAGCAAGCCACACGGAAAAAAACATGTGCTTGCCGAGCGTGAGCCAGTTGTATGCGCCGAGCCAGTTTCCCGTGACAATTTTTCGCGCAGCCGAGAACATCATCCCGTCGTCGATGACGGAGTCCTGATAAACGTATGTCATCTGGGTGCTGACCAGCAGGAGCTTGACGGCGACAAAAGAAGCAATCAGCACCAGCATGACCAGCTTTGACATATCACCGCGCTTTTGTTTTTTTAGCATATCGCCGTCCATAGCAGCCCTCAATTATGAATTTTTATTTGAAAAGAGCCGCAAAGGAGGCTACTCCTTTTGCGGCAAAAAAATAGAAATTTACTTGCCGATGGCCTCTGCAAAGTACACATAATTGACTTGCTCATTGTTGAAGTTGAGCGTCAGCGTGGCGCGCGTGTCGTTTGTATTCCACTCGGCAAAGTATTGAAGTCGCTTGTAAAATATTGAGATCTGATCCTTATCATTTGCATAATCGCCCGGATTCTCAATAAGCCAATCCCTGTAGTCATCGCTCAGCGGCTCTCCGTACAGCTCTGTCAGACTTGCGCGAAGAGTCAAAAACTCCTCCATGAACTCGGACAGAATTTTGTCCCCGATAATGAACTTGCACTCGCCCGAAACAAGCTTGTCACCCTCAAATACATAGTGCAGCTCCGTGGCGCTTCCATTCATGTCCGTCAGAAACAGCAGGTAATTCTCGTCGTCCCAAGTCGGGTCCTTGCCCTCGGCGCTTATGACGGCATTTTTGGTTGTGCCCCACGACACAGAGCGAAAATCATCTTTTTTTGCACAGGATGCCGCTGTGAGCACAATGCAGCATATCAATGCTGCCGCAAAAAACTTTTTCATTTTACAGTTCCTCACCCGATTTTATGTTTTAGGATAGCTTTTTCAACCGCATCAAGATCAACGCCCTTGTCCTCGACAAACTTAGACGAGTGCAGAAGCTTTTTGACTTCCTTCACGGAGCGCAGAGGCTCAAGTGTGCGCGGTATATTGAGTGCATTCCCGCCGGCTGTAAAAAACACCTTGACTTCGACGGGAACCTTGTAGAGCTTTTCAACACGCAGCGCTGTGGTCAGCGCGCGCTGTGCCGTCTGTGCAAAGACATACGGATTTTTGAAGCTCTCTTTTTTATCGAGAACAACCTGCGTTATGTCGTCGTTGGCATTTTCAACGAAAACGCTGCACGACAGCGGACATGCGACAAATCCTATTATCCCGAAGTATCCTATTATAAGGCCATCGAGCGTCGCCTTTGCCCCTTTATCCTCGAGAACCACATTGTAAAGAGTCTTGTATCTGTGCAGCGATGAGAATCCCGAAATTGCGCGCTTGACTTTTTTTGACGCGTGCTCTGCGCTCTCTCTTCTCTTTGCTAGCTTGTACCTGCCCGTGTCCTTCATGTACTTTGCCAAAAAATAAATCAGAGCAATTGAAACACCCGCTCCAATCAACATCAAAACTACTTCCACATTAACGCCCATAAGTGACCTCCGTCGATTTGCGGCGCAAAGCGACAGCGCCTATGTATCGAATTATATCAAAAAACAATCTTTTTCGCAATCCATTGCAAATAAATGCTTATTGCCGCAAGCAAGACGCAAAAAAGCTGCCGTGCCTGCACCGTGCTGACATATTCGGTTCTGCCGAGCCGCACGGCGATGACTTTTTCACATCTTTTTACAAAATATCCTTATATTTGACGCAATATTAAGATACTATAATATTGAGGTGATTGACATGACAACGAAAAAAGGAGAAATATTGGCGGCTGCTCTAGGCAACTGTGTGCATGTCGGCGGGGTAATCCATTTTTTGGCACTGGCCGAAAAAGAGGGGTACACGACGAAATTTCTCGGCCCGGCAGTGTCCGTGACGGATTTCCTTTCGGCTGTTGAAGCGGCAAAGCCGGAGATTGCGGCCGTGAGCTATCGGCTGACACCTGATAACTGCCGTTCTATTCTCGACACCTTTGTGGCCGAGGTGCGAAAAAGGGGTCTTGATAAGAGCGTCCGCTTTGTCTTTGGAGGCGTGCGAAAAAACGCGGAGATAGCGCGTGAATATGGGCTTTTTGAATACATCTCCGACGGCACAGACGACATAGACGACAGCATAGCCTTTCTTTTGGGGCATGTGCGCGAAAATGGGGAAATAACATATCCCGACAATATTGTCGGCAGAATTGCCGCAAAGTATCCTTACCCCGTGCTTAGACACCACTTTGGTCTTCCGAGCTTTGATGAAACTCTCAAAGGTATCGGCAAGATTGCCGAGTCGCGCGTGCTCGACGTCGTATCTATAGGCCCGGACCAAAATACACAACAGTTCTTTTTTAAGCCGGAAAAGCGCGACGCGGCACTTGAGGGTGCGGGCGGCGTCCCCATACACACGCGCGAGGAATTTATTGAGCTGAAAAAAGCGGCACAGTGCGGGAATTTCCCATTGCTTCGCTGCTACAGCGGCACTGCCGATGTCTTTGACATGGCCAAAATGCTCACCGAGACGATTGACAACGCATGGTGTGCCGTCCCACTTTGCTGGTACAACGAAATCGACAGGCGCGGCACACGAACCATAGAGGAATCCGTCGACGAAGCTCTGCGCCTCATTCGCTGGCATGCGCAACGAAACATTCCGGTGGAAGTCAACGAACCTCACCACTGGGGTCTGCGCGATGCGCACGATGTCATGCCGGTGGTTGCATCGTACATTTCCGCGTACAACGCGAAGAGCGCCGGCGTCAAAAACTATATATCCCAATACATGTTCAACAACCCCAACACCCTCAGCTTTTCCATGGACTTGGCGCGCGTGCTCGCGATGATTGAGATGACCGAGAGCCTGTGCGACGACACCTTCAACGCCTACCGAGAGGTGAGGGCGGGACTTCCGTTTTTGAGCGGGGATCTCGATGTAGCAAAGGGTCAGCTTGCCGCCAGCACCGCTCTCGCGATGAATGTTCACCCGCACATTATCCACGTCGTGGGTTTCAGCGAGGCCGAGCAGGCAGCGACGGCGGAAATCGTCATCGAGAGCTGCAAGATAGTGCGCGGCGTCATACGCTCCGTGCTCGACGGCGCGCCGCGGCAGGAGCTCGACGAGGTTGTCCAGCGCCGCAAGGAAGAGCTTGTGTGCGAGGCGCAGTACACTCTCAACTACATCACAGAGCGGTACTCATCTGAGTTTGACGATCCGCTGTGCGAGCCGTTTGTCATCGCGGACTGTGTCAAGTGCGGTATTTTGGACGCGCCGCACATCGTAAAAAATGAGAAATTTCGCGGCAACCTTAAAACAGCCGTCATCGGCGGCGCAAGCAAAGCAGTCGATGAGTCAGGCATACCTCTGACCGAGGCCGAGCGGCTTGAACGACTTGCACCGTCTTCGGTAAAATGAAAAAAGCAAAACAATTTATCACAATCCAAAATCAGCCCCGCGGTATTATATACCGCGGGGCTTTGCTGTCCTTTTTATACATTTTTTGTCCGCCGCGCGCTTTCAGCCTATGTACTTTCTCATTTCTTTGATTTTTTCGCTTATCTGTTTTTTTGACAGGCGCGCCTTTGTGTAGTAGCCCATCAGACGCTCCACACGGCTCGCTAGTGATTCGCTCAAAGGCCGAAGCCACTTCGGATTTATGTGCAGCGCTATCATAGTGTGCAGCCCAATCAGCACAAAAAACTTCAATACATTAAACCGCGGGCGGTAGCCCTCGGAGAACGGCAGATCGCGCAAAGGATTTTTATAAACATCCTCCAGCAGGTCGCAGATTCGCATATAGGCGGGGTAATCGTCCTCGCAGTCATAATGCGACTTCATCTGTGCCTCGTCTATCGGAAACGCAATGTCCTTTTTCTCAAGTTCACAAACAAGCTTTTCATATGTGTCGACGGCGGCAACGCCCTCATAGGTGACAGGGTCATAGTCGTCAAAAAGCGGCTCCGGGCGTATGACGATGCAGCCTTTTTTTGCAAAGTATATTTCGGCAATTGAGGTGCTCATCCATGTCGACACAACCTCACTCGCCTTTACCCACTGCTTTACCGAATAGTCCTTAATCACGTGAAAATTCGCGTGCTTTTTCTTCATATCGTCAAGGGGTGGGCTATTCCACTCACAGGGGTGCGGCCTATATATAAATTCCCATTTTGGCTGCTCGCACAAAAGTCTGTCTATCCACTGCAGCGTCACATTCATCGAGCGCACGCCGATATCGCGGAATCCCGCAAAATCCAAAGCCGTCATGCTGTTGAGCTCTGCAACCTCCTTGTCGTCCATAAAAGCACAGGAAAACGAGCTGATGTACAACAGCCATTTTCTGTCTGCGCAGAGTGAAAATTCCTCTGCCAGCTCCTGCTTTGACTTAAAGTAGCCGTCAAACTGCGGCCTTAGAAAGTCGAGCTGAACGGCGCCCGTGACCACAGCGTTTTTTTGGGGAACTCCCTTTTCGACAATTCGGTCCCTCGCGGCATTTCCCCAGCATATGTGCGTGCACTTGCGCGCGTTCTCCGTGAGCGAATAGAACTCGCTTTCCTCCTGCTGGCGCGAGAGCACCTCCTCCCAATGGAGGTTGACTGCCTTTTGCAGCCTGCCGACATTGTTGTAGACAAAGCTGTTGAGCGTTTCATTGTTGTACATGGCGGATGTCACGATGACCTTTGGCTTTTTCCATGTGAAGTACTTTAGCTTTTTTCTGTCCATGAGCTGATAAAGCTCCGATTTATAGCCGCGTCTCTCAAGCTCGGCCATAATCAGCGCGTCGTTTTCAAATTCGCGGACGATGTGCTCATATAAAATCAAAAAATCAAGTCCCACAGCTCTTCACCTTTCAGTCTCGATACTCAAAGCGCCTACTCGCCTCGATTAGGCCTGTCTGTCGCCAAAAATATCATTTTTATGCACACATCCAATTTGATCGCCGTAATATCTAAGCTCGTTTTCATTGATGAGCTTCATTTTAAAGGCGGTTACATCGTTGCCGAGATATTCCCCATCGCCGCGCTTTTCTATCAAAAACTCGGCCGTTTCACCGTCAACTGAAAACTTGCCCGAAATCTCAACAAGACCGCAAAACTCGGCGCTTGTATTCGGGTTTATAAAAAGTGAGAATGTTCCGTCTGCGCGGCATTCAATATGAGGTATGCCGCCCTCCGGATAAGCTTCCGATGCCATGCTGGCATAGAGCGCAGAATAGGTGTTCGAAAACTTTCCGACAAACGGCGAGCCCTCCACATTGCTGCCCTCGTAAATCGGACCATCCGCAGAAGGGGTTTGCAAAATCTCTCCGCCGTTTTTGTCCTCGGCTTTCCCGCCGCAGGAAACAAGCGCGCAAAGGCAGAGCAGCACCGTGAGAATTATATATATCTTTTTCACACATATCACCTCTTTAATGGAAAATAAGTTTTATTTCATTATTCTTTTGATGTTTTCGCGTATTTCGCCGAATTCCTCATCGCTTTCGAAGAAATAGCGTGCCAGAATCTGCATAAGCTCAAAATCGTGCTCGCTGTCGATATCAAGCACCGCCGTGTCAGGCATGACGCTGAGGCAGAGCTTTGACTTTATCAGAATTGTGTCTGTGCTTGCAAGAAACTGCGGGCGGTAGGCATAGAGTGATGCGTTTGCGTCGAATATCTCCGGCGCTTGCTGCCGCGCGACAAAATCGCTTTCAATCGGAGTTTTTGCAAGCCCGTCCGGCATAAGCGCGAGCTGGTTGAAGTACGGGTTTCTTCTCGCCGGAGTCACAGAGAGCGCAATCTCGGCATTTTTGTGAGCCATCAGGCTGTCAATCACATTTTTGACATCTCTAGCACGGCGCAGCGGCGATGTCAAATCCATGTCGACAACCATGTCATATTTTTTATGCGACACCTTCTCGGCCTTTGCCAAAGTATCGCGCACGACGTCGATTTTCGACACTCTGTCGCCTGCAAGCTCAAGTGTGCGTGGCACTTTTATGCAGCTTAGCTTTGTTTTGTCTATCTGCTCAAAGAGCTCGTCGGCGTCGGTATTCACGGCGAGATCGACCGCGCCGTATTCCTTAGAGTATCTTGCTTTAAAGAGGTCGAGCGCAGACAGCGTATAGTAGGCTATCGGATAATCCAAAAAGGTCCTCATGTTCTTTGATTTTACGCCCTTTGAGCCGGCGCGTGCGAGCACCGTGACGAGTATATCCATTGTTTGTATCTCCTTTTTCTCTGCAATCAATCTATCTGCGCAGCGCGAAGGACACCCAGCGCCGTTTTTATGTCATTCATGTTGTCCGTTTTTCGCTCCAGCACGCAATCGACAAAATACCGCATCTCATTTGCATAAAAATCCTCGCGCGCAAGCTGTGTTGTTTCGCCCGTCTTTTTTCTCGCCACACTGTTTGCCAATATGTCGCCGACAATTACCTCGTCATCTGTAAAAATCTCTATCTCGCGCTGTGGCGTGCGCCCGATATAATCGAGCTGAAGCGTGAGAAGCATAGACTTGAAGCGGGCGGCGTAGACCGCCACATCCTCGCTGTCAATTTCAAGCGCAGAGAGCTTTCCGCAGTAACCCGACACGCTGCTCGGCATGCCAAACAAATATGTGAGATAATCCCACTCGTGGATGAGGTCGAGCACGACTCCTCCGCCCTGCGCCTTGTGGGCGCTGTAGCATTCGCGGTAGTCTGTGCCGGCTCTCCATTCCGGAAGATATGAGGAACACAACGCGCGCGCCGCAACCACATGCTCTCTTTCGCATATGCGCTTCATCTCGCGTATGACCGGTGTGTGGCGCAGAGGGCAGGCAACATAATATACGCCGTCCGCGCGAAGCCCCAGCGATTTTACATCGACAAACGAGGTCGAAAACACCGGCTTTTCGATAAACATATCGCGCGCCTTATCAGCCAATTTTTTTACAGTTTCCTCGTGCATACAGGTTGGATTTGTGACAAAAGCGATGTCGTATTCTCCGAGCGCGTCCATGTCGGAAAAGCAGTGGTTCAACAGCTCCTCCACTCCGCCGCGCAGTGGTCTGTCGGTCAAGCGCAGCGCATCTATCGAGAAAGCTATGCCGCGCCCCGAAAGCTCCTCTGACAGGTTTTTTATGTGCCTTGAGCCGATTGAACCAAGCCCCGAAAAGAGGATTTTCATATGCTTTACCTCTCTATTTCGTCGATTATTCGAAGCAGCTCTTTGTCGTGTTCAAAGGTGTGTCGACGCGCTTTCTCACCGCGCAAAACGGCAAAAAAAGCTGCCATCTCGTCGACATATGCGTTTTCGATTATATTTTCCGCATAGCGCTCATCTCTTCGCACACTGCCATATGTGTCGATTGGCATATCTTCTTTTCGTTCAAAATCATATTCGGAAAGTGATGACGGTGTCCCGCCCCAGCGCAGATACAGCTTCTCTCCGAAAAGTTCAAAATCGCGCACAGCCTTGCGTGACACGATGTCGACAGCCAGCTGTCCGCAGATTCCGCTGCTGTGAGACAGCGTGACAAGGTAGCTGTCCGCATAGTCTATGACAAGGCTCGACTGGCGCGCCTTGACCTCAGCCGTGCTCTCTATATCTCCAAAAGCGCGAACCAGCCACGGCAGCTCTATTCCAAAGATTTCGCGGCAGCCGTTTGTTCTTCTGTCCCCCACAAAAAAATCGCGGTAATTTTCCCAAGGATGCCAGTCAGGCAGGTACTGTCCGACATGGTATCTGTAAAACAGAGGACACTGCGCCTCCTGCGCTCTGCGCTCGATGTACTGCGTCTCGCGCCGATATATTGGCGTGGAGGAAAGAAAAAGCTCCAGGCCTTTTTTTTGTGCCAAGGCGCAATTCTTTTCATAGCCGTCGGAAACAAGATTTATCTCCGTAAAAACATTTATGTTGTTTTCGAGCATTTCCTTTATTATCGCGCTGTGCGACAGCGGGCTGGTGCACACAAAGCCGATGTCCGGCGCGGCGGTGACCGCCTCTTTAAGTGAAGCATAACACTCAACTTGAAACTGCTCTGCGGTCTGCGCGCGACGCTGCTCGTTTGTGTCAACTCCGCACACATTTATCTCTGAAAAGAACTCGCGCATGAGCCTGATTCTTCTTTTACCCATAGAGCCCAGTCCGACAACAACAGCCTTCATCGATGCTTCCCCCCGTTATATGATGTCATAAAAAACCTTTTTTGAGCTGCGATTACCGTCCGACAAATACGTCTTTGTAATATTTGCGATTTTGCCGCTCACGTTTTCTCCCCCATAGGGACTTGTCATGCTCTCAAGCTCTTTGGCGAATTCCAAGGACATGGCCTTGCGAAGCGCCTTGACAATCGCTTCTTTTTTAGCATCACAGCATATTGTATTTGCGCCCATTATTCGCCCCGCCTGGCGTTCTCCGATATTGACAGCGGGCTTTTTGAGCGTGGGCGACTCGACTATCGCGCTCGATGAGTTTCCCACCACCGCGGCGCACCAGCGCATAGCGGAAAGATAATTCACGGCACCGAGACTGCTTCTCAGCGCGGCACGGCCGCTGTTTTTTTCGCAGTATTGAGCCAGTCTTTCGTTGATTATCGCGCCGCCGTCGTCGGCGTTGGCCATCGTGAACAAGCACCTCGTGCCCAGCGTGTCGATTGCGAGCAAAAGCTCTTCGAGGTCGGCGGCGACATTCTTGCTGCCGAGTGTCTCGGGGTGATATGTCGCCAAAAGATACTTTTCCTTGAGCGAAAATCCAACCGTCTCCGAAAGCCTTTCCTTTGGCACCGGCAGAATTGTCAAAATATTTTCAGCGCCGAGCGAGCCGACATTGAAAACCGCTTTTGGCTGTTCTCCAAGCTGTATCACGCGGCGGCGATAGTCCTCCGTGGAGGCAAAGTGCAGGCTGCTCATCTTAGTTATACAGTGGCGAAAAAACTCGTCTTTTGCTCCTTGTGTGGTTTCTCCGCCGCTTATGTGCGCTATTGGAATCTCCAGCAGCGCGGCGGCTGTGGCTGTCGCAAAAATCTCGCTGCGATCTCCGAGCAAAACCACGGCATCGGGCCTTGTATCCCTGAAATATTTTGAAAATTCGGTGATTGCATTGCAGATAACGCTGTCCACGGGCATGTCCGCTCGCCCCTCGAGAATGTCGAGGCGCGCTGATATTTTTATCTTGTCATCTTCTATCTCCGACACCGTGTGTCCGAGCGCACCGCAGAGATGAGAACCGGTGACCGCCACTGCGACTTCAAAAAAACCATCGGAAGAAAAGCTCCTTATTACAGGGCGAAGAAGTCCGTAGTCCGCGCGGGTGCTTGTCACTATCACTATTTTTTTTGTGACGATATATCATCACCGCCTGTAGCATTATTTTTTTCTAATACTATAATACATTACAGCCGCCAATTTCTCAACCTAGTTATTGTCAGAATTTGCGCCGTGCTCTTTTGTGCGCCCACAAAGGCGAAGCGCAAAACATTTGTCTGCGGCACTTTTGAAGTTGGTGCAAAGTTGTAATTTTTTACGCGATGTACTATTATATAAGTACTTATTATCTGTCGGGGCAACCCGAAAGTGAGGTTTTTATGAAGAGAGTTCTCGTTACCGGTGCGGACGGCTTTATCGGAAGTCATTTGACTGAGGCGCTTGTCAGGAACGGCTTCGATGTTCGTGCTTTTTCTTATTATAATTCTTTCAATTCGTGGGGTTGGCTTGACAGTCTCGCCCCTGAAATAAAAAAAGAGCTCGACGTTTTCTGTGGCGACATTCGCGACCCAAACGGGGTGCGAAAAGCTGTTGCAGGCTGTGACACGGTGTACCACCTCGCGGCACTCATCGCGATACCGTTTAGCTACCACTCGCCGGACAGCTATGTCGATACGAACATAAAGGGCACTCTCAACGTGCTGCAAGCCGTCAATGACGCCGAATGCCGACGTCTGCTCGTCACCTCCACAAGTGAGGTGTACGGCACGGCGCAGTACGTGCCAATAGACGAAAAGCATCCGTTTCAAGGGCAGTCTCCGTATTCGGCGACAAAGATAGGTGCGGACAGAATGGCCGAGAGCTTTTACCGCAGCTTCGGCACCCCGCTCTCAATTGTGCGGCCGTTCAACACATACGGCCCCCGTCAATCCGCGCGCGCGGTTATCCCCACAATCGTCACTCAGCTTCTCACGGGAGCGACAGAGATTAAGCTCGGCTCGCTGACCCCTACGCGTGATTTCAATTTTGTAAAGGACACCGTTGCCGGATTTATGGCCATTGCCGGCTGCGACAAGGCCGTCGGCGAGGAAATCAACGTCGCCACAGGCGTCGAGATCACCATCGGACAGCTCGCCCAAGAGCTTATCTCCCAAATAAATCCAAATGCAAAAATAGTCTGCGATGAACAGCGCCTGCGCCCGGAAAAGAGCGAGGTAAACCGTCTGCTCGGCGACAATGCAAAAATAAAAGCTCTGACAGGCTGGTCGCCAAAATACGATCTCGCAAGCGGACTTGCGGAGACTATCGCGTGGCTTCGCAAAAACCTTGAGGGATACAAGCCCGATATCTACAATCTTTGACAGAAAACGCCGCTTTCTTTTTCTGCCTGCCGCAGCTTGGCGCTGACTTTGATAAAAAGGCAAAATCAAATCTATTTGGAGGCTTTTACAATGTCAAATTTCATCCCGCTCTCCGTCCCAAACCTCAAAGGACGTGAGCTTGAGCTCACGAGCGCCGCGGTCAAATCCGAATGGGTGTCTACGGGCGGGCCGTATGTCTCTGAATTTGAAAAAAACATTGCCGCCTATGTGGGCACAGATGACTCTGTTGTGTGTCAGAGCGGCACGGCCGGGCTTCATCTGGCGCTGCTTGAGTCGGGTGTATTGCGCGGCGAAATAGTTATTGTGCCTACCTTGACCTTTTATGCCACGGTCGAGCCGGTAATATATGTCGGGGCAGTGCCTGTCTTTATGGACTGCGACGACACCCTTTGCATCGACACGGCAAAGCTCCGACGCTACTGCGAAGAGGAGTGCGAGCTTCGCGGCGGCGCTCTCTTTGAGAAGGCTTCCGGCAGAAGAGTGCGCGCCGTCATGCCGGTGCACATATTCGGCAATCTGGCCGATATGGAGAGCGTGATGGACATTGCGGCCGAGTTTGGGCTGTTTGTGGTGGAGGACGCGTGTGAAGCTCTGGGAAGCCGCTGGACTTGCGGCCGATACAAGGGCCTCCATGCGGGGCTTGTCGGCGACATCGGTGTCTTCTCCTTTAACGGAAACAAAATCGTAACCACAGGTGGCGGCGGCGCTATTGTCGCACAGAGTGAGGACAAGCTAAAGCACATGCGCTACCTCTCACAGCAAGCAAAGGACGACGCAGTGCGCTTTATACACAACGAGGTCGGCTTTAATTATCGCATGACAAACCTTCAGGCCGCGCTCGGGATAGCGCAGTTGGAGCAGCTCGACGGCTTCATCGAAATAAAAAAGCGCAACTATGAGCTTTATCGTCAGCTCGGAGTTGACCTCTGGCCTTTCTGCGATAACTGCTCACCAAATTATTGGTTCTACACGCTTGTCACAGACAACAAGCGCGATCTTTTGCTCGACGAGCTGACGAAGCGCGGTGTTCAGTCGCGCCCTATCTGGCAGCTGATGCACCTACTCAAGCCTTTCCTCGGATACAGGGCATATATGACGGAGAAATCCGAGTTTTTCCACAAAAATGTCATCAACCTTCCGTGCAGCACAAACCTTTCGCCGGACGATGTCCGCACCGTGGCAAGGGCTGTGGGAGAAATACTCGCATAAAATAAGAGGTATACAGCATGATGAAGTACACCGATTTCCTGATATCCGAAAATGCGACGGTTGCCGACGCAATGAAGCAGCTTGAAAAAAGCGGACAGAAAATTCTATTTGTGGCGCCGGACAATCGGCTCGTCGGAGCGGTTTCTGACGGAGATATTCGCCGCTATCTCATGTCCAGCACAAACATGCGCGCGCCTATAATGGAAGCTGCCTCAAAGCTTCCGCTTTATGTCAGCGGCTATCACGAGGCTGACGCCCGCGAGCTGCTGAAGCAACGCGAGATTTCGTGTGTGCCGATGATTGGCAACGACGGGCGTATGCATGCTCTCGTCTTTCAGTATGCGACTGTCCACCGCGAAAAGGAACCGATAGACGCACATGTGATAATCATGGCAGGCGGGCTTGGGACAAGGCTCTATCCGTATACGGAGATACTGCCAAAGCCGCTCATTCCCGTCGGAAGCATAACGATAACAGAGCAGATAATCAACCGCTTTAAAAAATTTGGCTGCAACAGATTTTCTCTCGTCGTGAACCACAAGCGCAACCTCATAAAGTCATATTTTTCCGAGGTGAAGACGGCGGGCGAGCTTGAATTTGTCGATGAGGACAAGCCCTTGGGAACCGCCGGGGGGCTCAGCTTCTTTAAGGGTCGTTTTTCCGGTCCTTTTTTTATAACGAACTGTGACAATATAGTCGAAGCGGACTATGAGGATATTCTCGCGCGACATATCGACGACAAAAACATCCTCACTATGGTCTGCGCAAAAAAAACAGTCACTATCCCTTATGGCGTCGTCAAAACAAACAGCAGCGGCGCTATGACCTCCATGCTCGAAAAGCCCTCCTTTGACTTTTTGACAAATGCCGGATTTTATATAGCCAGCCCGGAGTTTGTGGACTTGATTGCCGACGACACCTTTACGCCCATCAACGATGTAATTGAAAAATGTCTCTGCAAAGGCCTGCGGGTTGGCGTATATACAATCGAAGAAAAGTGCTTTGTCGATATCGGCCAGCTGGAAGATCTTAAAAGCATTGAGGATAAGCTGAGATAGTTAAAAAAGCGGAAATCCCGCTGTCTATAATATGCTGCCGCGTTTTCTCGGGCTTTCTGCCCCCGGGTTGGCTTCTCGGGCATTTCATCTTGCTTTTTCACGAGAATCTGCGGCGATTTTGAGGTCGCACACGGTGAGAGCGCAGATGCACTATTTCATTAATACAACAAGTAATCTATTGCTTAAAAATATGGCGCAAAAGTCACGGAGGAACGCATGACAAAAAAATACGACATAGTGATTGTGGGGGCCGGTCCCGCCGGCATTTTTACAGCTCTTGAAATGATACGCAGCAATTCATCGAAAAGCATTGCGCTCATCGAAAAGGGCAAGCCGATTGAACAGAGAAGATGTCCGAAGTACAAGACGCACCAGTGCGTCAACTGCAAGCCCTATTGTCATATAACTGCCGGCTTTTCAGGAGCCGGCGCATTTTCCGACGGCAAGCTGTCGCTGTCATACGAAGTCGGAGGCGAGCTTCCATCTCTGATAGGCGAAAATTTTGCGCAGGAGATGATTGATTACACCGACAAAATATATCTCGAGTTCGGAGCCGACACAAACATTGAGGGCATCTCCGACTACGACAAAATCAAAGATATTCGCAAAAAAGCAATTCAGGCGGGTCTTCGCCTTGTGGACTGTCCGATACGCCATCTCGGCACGGAAAAAGCACAGACGCTATATCTCGATATAGAGAAATATCTGCTCGAGCACGGCGTGGAGATATTTTTTGAGCATGACTGCCAAAACATAATACTCGATCATGACGTCTGCCTCGGAGTGGCGCTTTCAAATGTGAAAACCGGCGCCGAATTCGAGCTGTTTGCAGACAGCACCGTGATAGCCACAGGGCGAAAAGGTGCGGACTGGCTCGAAAAAGTATGCGAGGAAAACGACATCGCGCATCAGCCGGGCACCGTCGACATAGGCGTGCGCCTTGAAGTCCGCAACGAGATCATGGAGGAAGTCAACAATGTGCTCTATGAATCGAAGCTCATCGGCTACCCAAAGCCCTTTAAAGACAAGGTGCGCACTTTCTGCCAAAACCCGGGAGGCTTCGTCAGTCAGGAAAACTATGACAATGACCTTGCCGTTGTAAACGGGCACTCATATAAGGATATTAAGTCAAAAAACACGAACCTCGCCATCCTGTGCTCTCACAACTTCACCGAGCCTTTCAATCAGCCAATTTCATATGCCCAAAAAGTGGGAGAGCTTACAAACATGCTGGGTGACGGCCATATTATGGTGCAGCGCTTCGGCGACATTCTCGACGGAAAACGCACCTGGCAAAGAGAGCTTTCCGTGAGCAACGTAAAGCCTACACTTCCCGACGCGATTGCAGGTGACATAACGGCCGCAATGCCGTACCGCGCGATGACGAACATAATCGGCTTTATTCAGGCTGTTGATCATGTTGTTCCGGGATTTGCCTCAATTGAAACACTGCTCTATTCCCCGGAGCTTAAATTTTACTCGAACAAGGTCAAAATGGACAAGGCTCTCAACACAAATGTGCGCGGTCTTTATTGTCTGGGCGATTCCAGCGGCTGGACGCGCGGCCTTATGATGGCCTCGGTCATGGGCGTGCTGATGGGAAGACGGCTGGCATAGCTTTAGTCCGCTGTTTTAGACACCTGCGGTGTTGCCGCTGAGATGAGATGTGTATTGTGATTGTGACATCTTCTGCGATATCATGACTTTGCATTAATAATAAGGATAAAGGGATATGTTATGAAAAAGAATTTCAAATACAGTTGTGCTCCCTTTTATATCATTCTTGCCGCCATCTCGGCTGTCTCTGCTGTACTTTTTTGGAGATATGCCAACGGGAACGCCGTGACATTTATATCCGATATCTATATCCACAACGACATCGCGAATTTTTTTAGAAATTTTGATTTTGACGGACTGTCTAAGTACGGCTACGCGCATATAGTTTTCTACCCTCTCTACCATGTGACGGTTGCACTGCTTAGCTTTATCACAAGCTCTGTCGAGTCTGCGAGCGTTGTGGTGCTGACCGCCTGCAACGCCCTCACCGCGTTCCTTGTAAGAAAAATTGCGCTCATATATATTTGTCCGAAAACAACTTCAAAAAAATATCTGCTCGACTATTTTGCCGTATTTTGCATCATCATAATCGGAATCTGCGGTCCGCTCACCTTTTACTCCCCGTATATGAAGCAGGGCGCCGTTAATATGTGGCATAATCCCACATATATTTTCATGCGCCCATTTGCCGTCTTGGCCTTTTCATATTTTATAAAAAGCCTCACGTCCTTGAAATCCGGCAAAAAAAAGGACGCCGTGCTGTTTGGAATCAGTCTTTTTGTCTCCACCATATCAAAGCCCAGCTTTGCGCTCTTTTTTCTGCTCGCCGCGGGGATTATCTCGCTGGTTGAGATACTAAAAAATTTCAAGACCTCCTTCTTCAAGCTGGGGATACCATTGCTACTCGCGGTCTTGCCTACCATTATTGTTTTACTGCTTCAAAAAACTCTAGTGTCCTCCGGGGCCAATGCCAATACGCAGATGCTTTTCTCACTTGAGCTGCAGGATCTCGGAATTGTTTTTTCTTGGCAAAACGCCCGCTATATTATATCGGTGCTGCTCATCGCCATGGTTTTCTTTCTGAGCAAGGGCTTTAGGCTTGTGTTCAAGGACAGAGGCTACACCTGCGCACTTATCATGATGGCCGCCAGCGGTGCCATTTGGTTCTTTACAGTCCAGGGTATTTACTTGTTTTCCGACTATTTTTGGAGCTATGCCATCAGCGCGTTTTTCTTGACGATTATAAGCGCTATGCTCTCTATGAAGAGCTACAATGCAAAATGGGCTACGTGCGTTTTTGCCGGCATCTATGGCTTTCAGATTTACTATGGGATAAAATATATCTTCTTTTTGCTTGCGGGAAACAACTTTCACGCAGGTCAAATGCTCTAAAGCCCACATCACACCAACTGAAATACAGCGCCGCGCTACTCGTGTGCGGTGTTTGCTGATAAAATTTCTGCTAAAAGAGTCCTGCCACAGCATTTTTTCACCTGTTATTGTGGCAGGACCCTTCTTTTGGATTTATAAGAATTGTCGCAGCATTGCTAAAAAACCACCCTGCGCCCGAAACGCATCCGCCCTTATACACACGCAGACACGTGAGATACCCGATGGTATTATGCCTGCGAAGCTCATATATACACAGTCGCAAAAAGCCGCTGCACTAACCGTAAAAAGATAGTGCGGTGGCTTTTTGTGCAGATTGACCGATACCTCCAAACGGTGCAAATCCGTGAAAAACGAAAAGGTCAGTCGGTCATTTTTGCTTGTATTTTAAATTGAAATCAACATTTTTTTCTATCTGCTACATTTTTCTTTGAGCATAAATTTTCTCGCCAAATGCTCTGTTTTTTTCTAAAGTTTTTAGTCTTCCGCGATACTTTCAAAAATCACAATAAGGCCGAAATGCAGCTAAAGCCGCGCACCGCGGCCTGTCAATTTTTTGGCTTTCAATCAAGCTTAAACTAAATTGTATTTCCTCTCTGTCTCAATATTTTTTCTCAAAGGGTCTTTTTGTGCGAAATGTCCGAAGTGCAGAAATGTTTATTTTGTGATAATATTAATTTAAGCAAATTCATTGCGGCGAGTATATCTTGCACGTCGGTTTTTGCCTCTTTGAACCGAACACTCACCCCAGAACGGAGAATATTTCATGAACACTTTTTCACTTAAAATGCTGGCGCTTATCTTAATGGTGGTAGACCATATCGGCTATTATTTTGTCGGGCTGCCGGAATGGCTGCGCTTAATTGGAAGAATTTCATATCCGCTGTTTCTTTTTTGTATGGCTTGGGGATATCACTATACCAAAAACAGAAAGCTGTACTTGCTTCGGCTATATCTTATGAGCCTTTTTATGACTGCCTTGAGATACTTCGTGGACAAATATTTTGTCACTGCCTCCGGATACGGCAATCACAATATTTTTGTGCCCCTGCTGCTGGTCGGCGTTTTGATAAGCACTATTGAGATGTTTGCGCGAGATCGAAAAAAAGGTTTGCTTATGCTCGCCGCCATTTTCGGTGTGCAGCTTTTATACTATGCTCTGCCCCCCGCCATCCCCTTTCTCCGCACTCTTAGCGGCGACCTGCTCACCGGGATTATACCAAATCTGGCCCTCAACGAATATGGCTTTTCATTCATTGTTTTGGGCGTGCTCATGTATTTTTTGCGCGACAAGAAGGACCTGCTCTGTGCGGTTTATGTTGTATTTTGCATCAGTCAATACAGCATGGAAATGCTGCAATACGGAAACGTCTGCCAGAGTTTCATGATTCTCGCCTTGCCCTTTATACTTCTATACAACAAAAAGAAAGGTCCGGGGCTAAAGTACTTTTTCTATTTCTTTTATCCGGCTCACACATTTTTGCTGTTTTATCTCGCTAATTTTGTTTTCTAATCGAGTGTTTTTTACGCCGTGACGCTTACTATAAACCCTATTGAATACACACTTTTCACCGTTGATTTTTGGCAATAGCCAAAAGCGAAGTATGATTTTTTGCTCATGAAAACAGCTCGGAGCGCGCCCGCACTCTCTGCGACGAAATCTTGTATTGAGTCGCCGCTGCGGTTTAATTTATTTGTACTGCTGTAAAGCTCTGCCGCACACTATGCTTTGCGACTTCAAGACAATGAATTTATGCAAAATATGAACATGGAAAAGGGGAAATTCATGAAAATAATAAAAGAGGAAAACATCACTTATTCGTCTCGAGAAAGCGCGTCAATGCTGGGTGAAATTGTCGGGCTGACGGCGCCTATTAACAAGCGCGAATACAGCGTCGCCATCACCAAACTCGAGGCAGGCGGCACCGTGACGCGTCACCGACACGCAGTCTCCGACGAGATATACATCTTTACCGAGGGCTGCTGTGAGATGCAAGTGAATGGGAAATCAGTCCGCGCAAGCAAAGGAACTGTCACTGTGATTGAGCCGGGAGACTGGCACGAGATACTTCCCTGCTGCGAAAACGTCACCTTTTACGCGGTCAGCTTCCCCGCATTTAGACCGGAAGACTTTTTGACAGATTAGGAGAATAATAATGAAGCGAGATTTTATCGGCAAGAGAATACTTGTGACAGGCGGCGCCAGCGGCGTGGGGCTTGAGATAGCAAAAGCATTTTCAAATAACGGCGGTCTTGTGGTTGTCGCAGACTTGCGCATAGACGAGGATAAAGCAAGTGCCCTTATTAAAGAACACGGATTCGAGCGGTGTGTATGTCTCGACGTTTCAAACGCAAATCAGGTCAATTCTGTCATTGGTGAGCTTGAATATCTTGATGTGTTGGTCAATAATGCCGGCATCTACCCAACCTGTGATTTTTTTCAAATGACACCCGAGCTGTGGAAGCAAATGATAGATGTAGACCTCAATTCCGTTTTCTACTGCACGCAAGCAGCTGCCCGAAAAATGACAGCATCGAAAACAGGTGGCTGCATCATAAATATAACCACCATCGACGCCCTTCGCCCTTCTTTCGGACACGCGCACTACTGCGCGGCGAAGGCCGGGGTTCTGTCACTGACGCTGTCTTGTGCGTCTGCTCTCGGACAATACGGCATCCGTGTGAATGCTGTAGCGCCGGGTCTGGTTGACCGCCCCACCTTGAAAAAAGATTGGCCGGACGGCTATGAGAGATTTTTGTCAAAGGCCGCTGTCAAGGCTGTCCCCCAGGCCTCTGATATCGCTGCTGCCTGTGTGTTTTTGGCAAGCGACGACGCCAAAGCCATCAGCGGCGCAGAAATTCCCGTGGACTGCGGGATTCTTGCCGCTGCGCCGTACTGAGGAAAGAGAGCTTTCGTAAATATGTTAGGCGGCACTAAGATAAAAAAGCAAAGCAGCGGGGAAATCCCCCGCTGCTTTGCTTTTTTGGACAGCCTCAGGCTTTTCTGACAGCCTTTACTTTATCCATAAACACCTTAACACGCGCCATGTCCACTTGATTTTCAAATTTGCCGTCATATTTAAATGTTGTTCCAACCACTGCTCCGTCGGCAATGCCAAGTAGCATCTCTATTGTATCCTCACGACATCCTGTGTTGGCAAGCACCACTGTATCTCCTACAGCGGATTTTGCACGCCTCAAAATTTCAGGGTCCGTTGCCGCGCCTGCGGTAGCACCCGACACGCATAGCGCATCAGGACGGCAATTAAACACTGTTGTCTTCGCTATTGATTCAATTGGCCTGTCAGCTAGGTACTTTGCAGCTTCCGGAACTATATTGAACAGAAGTTTTACATTCTCGGCTCCGATTTCGTGCTGATGACGCACTACATTTCCGCAGTCTGTATCCCAAAGTCCAAAGTCGCTTGCATAAACTCCAGTAAATATCTCTCTTATAAACCTAGCGTCAGTCGCAACAGCAAGATCGAGCGACGCTATCGGGTCCCAAAGGCAATTAACTCCATACGGTATTTTTATAATAGGTTTTAACTCTCCGATAACACGGGCCATAGCAGCCACAGTTTCGGTCCGCACCTTAGTTAAATATGGAAGACTGTATTCGTTGCTGAACATTATTGCATCAACTCCGCCCTCAGTCAGCGCTGCAACATCTTCCGCCGCTTTTTCCACGACCCATGACATTCCTCTTTTTTTGTCATAATATGGGTCACCCGGCATAGCCTGCAAATGGCACATCGCGATGATTGCCTTTTCTGTTCCTGTCACTTCCTTAAGCCAGCTCACTATACTTTACCTCACAAATGTTATTTAGAATTCCTAAGTTTGGCATATTCTGCAAAAAACAACGGGCTCTGTGATTAAACACAGAGCCAAATATCATCTGTCATCGAAGAAAAAGCCGCGGCCCATAACCGCATTTGTCACACCGTGCTCTTCGAGCATGGACAACCTGTCCTGTGTGACATTTCCATCCACCCATATCTCTATTTTAGGGGACAGTCCTCTGATTATATCAGCTTTTTCCAAAACACTTTCTATAAAATTCTCCCCCATACCATCAGGTTCAACCGCTAGAAGCAATATCCCATCCAAATCATCTATTAGATATTTAGCCTGTTCTATGGGGGTTTTGGGATTGAATGCCAGTCCACACCTCACGCCAAGCTTTCGCGCCGCGCCTACGAAAGCCCTGGGATAGCAGAGCGCTTCGTAATGCCCGAACACAATTGACGGTTTCATCAAAGCGGCGAAGTTGAGCCACTCAAACTGTTCGGTGACCATCAGATGAAAAGAAAACGGCAAATCGGTACAGCTTCGAAGTCCTTTTACAGTCTTTGTTCCAAATGTGATATTTGGAATAAAATTTCCATCTTCTATATCAATGTGTATATCTCTCGCACCCTTGTGCTGAGCAAATTCAACCTCATCGCGCAGCTTAAGCTGATTGGCCGACGCGACCGAGGGAGAAATTATTATTTTGCTGTCCATCGTAATTTCCCCCTCCCTCGCTGAGTAAGAGTCGGCTGCTACAGTTTACTTGGATTCTTTGTCTTTTTTGGGAGAGGGAATCCAGTCGTAGAGCTTATAAGCTATCTTGTTGACAAAGAATATTGCTCCACCGATAACCGCACCGCAGATAATGGCGCCAACATATTTAAGCTTCATTATCATCGCAATTATCCATGCAAACATATTGCCTGCTGAGAGTGCGGTAATTCCCTGTGCACCGGCCGGGAATTCATATCCGGTTGTTACTGCGGCCTGTGTAATCATAGGACCAAAGTAGCTTGAGAGCGATAGAACTATAACAAAGATTATTGTTCCAGAAAGGAGCGTCTTCCAAAAGCTTCCGCGGTGAATCGGAGTCGCCATAGAAACAAAGAACGCGGTGGCTGCGAGATCTGCGAGCGGAAGTGTGGTGTTCCACGGCATGATGATTGAAAGAACTATAACGATGGGGATGAGCAATACAGAAACGATAAGTGTATTCGGATGTCCTAAAAGAACAGCTGAATCAAGTCCTATGTAGAATTCTCTGCCACTGTGTCTTTCCGTAACATACTTGCGGACAGCGTCTGAGACAGGCAGCAAGCCCTCTACGATAACCTTGATCATCCTCGGAAGAAGAAGCATTAGTGCGCCAAGCTGCACACCGAGGTTTAGAACAGTCTGAATAACAACTGCGGCACCGGCTGAATAATCTGCGCCGGCAAGACCGAGCAGTATACCGAGAATAAAACCGATAATTATTGGTTCAGCAAACAGAGATGCAATTTTTCCCGGTGCCTTTTTCTCCTTTTTGCTTTCACCTCTTGATTTGGGTGCTATCAAATCATAAATCTTGTCCAAGAGGAATAGCAGCGGCACTGTGCATGTGGCAAATCCCTGTGAAATCGACACACCGGGCATACCAAACTCTTCTTGCACTCTCGGCGCAGTCATATCTGCTATCAAAAGCGAGAGTATGCAGTGGGTTCCTGCCGCGATAAGGCCATAAATAACAGCCTCTGTGTTATTTGCTCCTGCGGCCTGTGCCATCATTGTGACAACAGAGCCTGTAAATGCAAAGTGCCAGAAATTCCAAATGTCTATGTTGATTGTCTTCGTGACTTTTGTCAGAATGAGCAGCAGATTCAGAATAACAATAAAGGGGATTATTATTGTTCCGACGGTTGTGCCAAAAGCTATAACTCCCGCTGCACCACCACCTGCATCATAGTATGGTCTGTCAAATCCGAATTTGTTGCGAAGGGCGTCGGAGATTGGAATCATATAGTTCCAAATGATGTTGAGTATCAGGTTCATACCAATGAAGCCCGCACCGACGGTTAAAGCCGAACGCAGCGATTTTACCAATCCCAGCCTGAATATTAGTCCGATAATCAATATAAATAGCGGAACCATTATCGTTGAGCCAAGGTTGCTGACGAATGAAAATACATTGACAATGACGTCCATATTTGCCTCCTGATTTTATTATTTTTTCAGAATCTCGACAAGTTGTTTGTCGAGTTGATCCATCCCAATGCCGGATATAAATGCTACCCCATTTAATACCGGTATCGAGTACTCACCATAAACCTTTGAGGACGTAATGATACAGTCTGCTCTTTCTACGTAGCCAGGCACCTCGTTTAGAGTACATTGCAGTATCCTGACATCCTTTGTCATGCCTTCGCGCTCCAGTATCGCTTTGACTCTTTCCGCAATAATTGTCGACGATGCATAACCGACCCCACAAGCCGTTACAACAGTTTTCATACGTTCCTCCTTTATATTTATTTGATATTAGAAGTCTTTCCAAATCTCTCGTTCCTGTCCAGTGATGCCACAAATCCGGTGAGAATCTTTACCATATCGTCCAGATCGCGCAAGTCGACGGTTTCAATTTGTGTATGCGTGTATCTGCACGGAACAGATATATTAGCCACGGGCACGCCCTCGTTTTGAAAAGAGATAAAGGCATTTTCGGTAATAATTCCAAGACTGACTTCGTGCTGATAGTGTATGTCATTTTCAAAACAGGTCTTTTCGAGTCTTTCGAGCAGTTTTTTGTCCGGGAGCACGCCTGCCAGAGTTCCTCTGCCATGGAAATTCATATATGTTATAGCAGGTCCCCCACCAAGCCTTATTTCGGAATATCCTTTGAGTTCCGGTGTGTCGGCGGCAATGCAGATGTCCATTCCTATTGACGCATTCGGCCTTATGTCATTGACTGCCGGCATAATTCCGCGCACGTTGAATTCCTCTTGCACACATGCCACGTAATAAACGTCCCACTCTAGCAAATTCTTGGCAGCAAGCTTGCTTATCTCTTTGGCGGACTCAATCAGAACTGCACAACAGCTTCTGTCATCCATCGCCTTCCCGCAAAGTAGATTTTCCCCTAGTTTAAAAGCTTTTTCGCTTGCAAAGGTTGCAAAACAACCCGTGAACACGCCCATTCTATTCGCTTCTTCGAGTGAGTCTGCTCCGATATCAACATAAAGAGAATCTGCCTCAGGGACGTATTGCTTGTCCTCCGCTGTCATCACATGGTGGCTTTTTACCCCAACAACACCGCGTATGACGCCGTTTTTGCCGAGCAAGTCCACTGCAGCGCCGGGCAAAACGTTTATCGTGACACCGCCTACGCGCATCAGTCTCAGAAAGCCGTCCTCTTCAACCTTGCGCACGATAAATCCAATCTCATCGGTATGTGCAAAAATCAGCAATCGCGCCGCATCCGGTTTTCCCGAAGCAAAGTGGCAAATCACATTGCCGATCGAATCCACCTTGACCTTTCCTCCAAGATCTTGAAACGCTTTTTCCATATAGGAAATAACGTCCTCTTCTCGTGAGGAAATTCCATGGAGCGCCGAAAGTTCACCTGTCAGTTTAGCAATTTCACTCATTTGCGCCACACCCCCCATTTAAATATGAACCGAGTATCGCCGCGACCTCCGCATCTGAATTTGATGCTTTTACAGCTTCGAGATCTTTTGTGTTTTGTATAATTTTCATAAAGTTCATCAGCATCTTTATCTGATTGCCGCCCTCACAAAGAAGTATGAAAAACAGACATTCGACATCGACAAAGTCCGTCTTTTCTCCACCCATCTCGTTAAAGCGAATTGGGTTCTTTGTCGTTACTGTGACGATTGCGTTGCAATTGACATGAACACAATCTGTGTGCGGAATTGAAACTCCTAATTTTTCAGCTTTAATTCCTGTTGGATATTTCTTTTCACGCTCCAACAACGCACTTTTGTATGTTTGCTTTACATATCCTTCCTCGTACAGCTTGTCCGCTACAAGTGAAAGCAGTTCGCTGTCAGAAGCGGCATCTGCGCCGAATATAGATAAAAATTTAAGTTGTTGCATTGTTTTCTCACCTTAGTCCCGCCGCTTTGGCGAGCTGCATATCGATTATAACCGTTGCATCGGCGCAAAGCTTCAGCACGCTGCATGGCAGATTTGGGTCGACTTCATCACCTTCAAACAGCGACTTTAAGGCTTGTGCTTTTGCATTTACAAAAGCTATGAGCACAGTTTTTCTCGCTTTGACAATATCCCTGATTCCCATTGTGAACGCTTTTTTCGGTACCTCATCTTTACTGCAAAAGAACCTCGCATTTGCTTCTATTGTCTCTTTCGAAAGAGCCACCGTATGAGCTGAAGCCGTCAGCTTATTGCCTGGTTCGTTGAATCCCACATGTCCGTTGGCACCAACGCCCAAGAGCAAAACGTCTATTCTCTTTGATGCGAGAAACTCGTTATAATGAGACGTCTCGCTCTCCTCATCGCCTGCGCCGTCTACAAGATATATGTTATCCGATTTAAAATTAGTCTTCTCAAATAGATTCTCGTGCATGAAATAGGCAAAGCTCTGTGGATGGACTTTGGATATACCCATATATTCATCAACATTTATGCTCTTGCAGTTTGAAAAATCAACTCTTCCGCACTTACAGTCAGCCGCAAACTTCTTGTAAATCTCTGTCACTGAGCTTCCCGTTGCGAGTCCCAAAAGAGAGTCGGGCTTTTGCGCTATGGCCTTTTCGAATATATCGGCAGCTATGCGGCTGCTTTCTGAGAAATTTTCAGTTACTATGAGTTCCATTTGTTTTTTCCTTAGCCTTCAGCATCTCTCCCACACCGCCGCCGGGATGTATCATTTTGAAATACTCTGTGTCAATCCCATTATAGAGCATTATCGCCACAGATATGGCATCAAACAGTGCGAACACCGCCGTCACCGACGTGGTGGAAAGACATTGATAAGGACATGCCTCAAGCCCTGTATTCAGTAGGATTTGATAGTCACTCTCATTATATACCGTGCTGTTCTTATTTTCAGTTACACACAGCACCTTCGCTCCCCTAAGATGTGCCACAGGCAAAAGCTCCGTCATCTCTCTTGTATGGCCACCTTTTGTAATTATAATCACCACGTCTCCCGGTCGAATCATTCCGTAGTCGCCGTGCGGTGCATCGGCAGGATTTAGATATTGCGCCGCTCTGTCTACGCAGTTGAAAACCTGTGCTATTTTCTGAGCCGCCGCACCCGATGTTCCACACCCCGTGACAATTATGCGTCCTTTTGTCGTGGCAAGCAACTCTACAGCACTGCAAAGTTGCTCTTTGTCTACTGTCTGCGCAAGCGCGGCAACAGCCTTTGATTCGTTGTCGAACGTATGCAGCGTGCTCTCATAAATTTCCTGTCTCGTAATCATCTTTTCCTCCGAAATGATTTTATATTTTATACGGATTTCAGTTGTACACCCTGTTTATAGACATTTTCTATATCCTCACTTGAAATTCCATTGTCGGTAATAATCAAGTCAAAGTCTGACAAATCGCATATCTTTACCAATCCCTCTTGGGAAAATTTGCTGTGATCTGTCACTAAAATTGCTGTTCTTGCACATTTTACAAGCAACTGCTTTGCACCCAGCTCCTCAAAGTTTGTTAAATAAACTCCGTTTTTTGAATCAACCGAGTCAGCGCCTGAAAAAGCCTTGTCTACTTTAATGTTTCTGATAAACTCTTCTACTATAGACCCGGCAAGCGAATGAACGTTTTCTCTCCGATATCCTCCGGTGACAATCAATTTGGAGCTGGAGTCGAGCGCGGCATTATTTGCAAAGTCGAGGTTGTGTGTGATAATCGTCAGATTCTTTCTCTCTGTCAGGTTTTGTCCCACCATCATCGCGGTGGTTCCGGAATCTATGTATATGCTGTCTCCATCATTTACCAGGCTCGCAGCACATTTGGCAATACGCGCTTTTTCAGAAATGTGCAAGCCAAGTTTTTGCATATGCGGCTGCTCAAATACTGTCATCTTTCTGCGCAGTGCTCCGCCGTGCGAGCGCACAATCAGCCCCTTTTCCGCAAGCTCGTCCAAATCACGCCTGGCAGTAGCCTGTGATACTCCGCACAGCTCCACTATGTCCATAACATGGATGTTCTCTTTTTCCTCGAGCAACTCTATTATTCTTTGTTGCCTGAATGCCGGTACCTCATGCGATTTGTTTACTGTCATTTCTACTTTCCTTCCGTTGTTTTCAGTATAATTCACAATGATTTGTTTTGCAAGATATTTTTTGATTTTGTGATTCTTTCTGTTGTTATCACAAACATATTATAATAATTTAGTTATTACCAATAAATATTGCATTTTCTATGAGCGTTTTTTGATTGATTTCCCTTGTAACTTCGACAGTCTGGTGATTAGTTATCAAAATCGCTCATCATTTTAATCTTGCTGCTCTCATATTCCCTTTCATTTCCCGCACCTCTGCTAAAACCTGCTCCGAAAAAGTTCTATCCACCCATATTTTACTGCATCTCCATGCTTTTTACATCTTTTTGGCACTGTTCATATTCGTCGTGAAACATCAAAATGCCGAAAACCTGTAAAATTAAGGTTTTCGGCATTTTTTGGCGTCCCCGAGCGGATTCGAACCGCTGGCCTTCCGCTTAGGAGGCGGACGCTCTATCCAGCTGAGCTACGGAGACATGTCTGATTTTAAAATTGCATCACAGTGAAAACAAGTCGAATGCGACGGTTCTCTTGAGACGCGTGCGCCAAGCTGCGCCACATTGTGCTTTTGCTGCAAGCGGCAGGCGTGGCATTTTTGATGAAGTCACTGCGCTAAACACGGCGGCGCTCTTCGCTCTGTCTCAAAATCCATCGCCGCCAAAAGAATATCCACACAATCCAACCGCGCGCAAGCTTGATTTTGCAGCCTTGTTTCGCATACCTTACTATTATATAGTAATTTCGGCAAAAATCAAACACAAATTCGTTTTTTAAAAAACATGCGTATAGTCGGTGCATTGCAATAAAAATTGTGATACAATATAATGGTATTATAAAACGAAACGGAATTGATATGTTATATATTTCTGTCGTAGATGAAATCAAGAGTCTCGAGACGATGCCTGTCCTCAAAACCGTATATTATCCATGGACAGACGACAGCTATCGCCCCTTTATGTGGTGCCGCTGCGCTTCGGTTCTTGGCAGAGGCATGATGTTTGATCTCACGTCTTTTGAGCGCGACCCCGCCTTCGGCGCAGAGAGCATTCTCGATGACAGCTGTGTCGGGCTAACATTCGATTTCAGCCGTGAAACCTGCCGCGAGGCGCTGACGGTTGTGTTCAATTCACGCGGAAGATGCGGAATATACGTTGGCGGCAGGGTTATCGACGACCTTGAAATCGTGCCGGAATGCTATGCCGGCGAGGACGAACGCGGCTGGTACTGGGGAGTGCGATTTTTCATCACAAACGAGCTGCTGTTGCGTTTTTTTGGAGTTTTCGATGTTGAAAGCGGCTGCATTCTGAGAGGAAATATATACAAGTTCAAGCGTTTCGGAGAAGACGCGCATATAGGCTCAGTCGCGCCCATGAAAAGCAATTTCATCTTTGGCAGAGATAACCTTGCGCAGTTTAGTGCAGTTGCCTATTGACGCTGTGCCACAAAATCATACGGAGGAGATTTATGAAAACAATTTTTAAGGTGTTCTGGGCATTTATCGGCATTGTCGCTGCATTTTTTATCGCGGACAACAGCTATAAATTTGTAAAGGACAACCGCAGGCGGTATATCACAATTACAATCCCCGAATCCCCAAAAAAGTGAATAAATCCAAAGCCTCCCGCAAATACTATATTTGCAGCATAAATAAAGGGAGGCTTTAATTAATGTCAGATAATACCTGCAAAAACCGCTGTATCAAGTGCAATGTGTCAAGCTGCAAAAATCACTGCAATTCGGACAATTTTTGTTCGCTCGACTGCATATGCATCGGCACGCACGAAACAGACCCCAAGATGAACCAGTGTACAGACTGCCAATCCTTTGTAAACGTAAACCCGTCCGAGCAGCGCAAGGCGATTGACAAATCGCGAAATGAGAGCACCTTGTTCGAGCATACAACAAATTATTGACAAACTCCGGGGCCAAAAGCCCCGACATGAAAACTTTTTTGACGCATCCGGAAAGAGCCACAGATTACACATGTAATCTGTGGCTCTTCCTATATAAAAATCGGCGGTAAAGTTCCACCGATAATCATCATAATCACATCACGGCGTCTCTTGCTCCGGCAAAAAACTCTGAGAGCTACCCTCAAGCCGCGGTCTGCCCTGCTTCCATTGCAGCTCTTTGCAGTTTATGAATGGTGGAGGCTGCATCGCTGCTCATAGTCCGAAACCTCCGTCAACACCGATAATTTGACCGGTGATAAACCTGTCGAGCGCAAGATATGCCACAAGTGATGCCACCTCGCGCGGAGTGCCCAGCCTTGAAAGCGGCGTTTCCGCTGCAAGATTTTTCAGCTCTTGTGCGCCCAAGGCTCCGTTCATCTTCGTGTCTATGACGCCGGGAGCAATGCAGTTTACCGTTATTCCCGACGGCCCCAATTCCTTTGCCAACGCCTTTGTATAGCCTATCACCGCGGCCTTGCTCGCCGAGTAAACGCTCTCGCACGATGCACCGCAGACACCCCAAACCGAGGAGATGTTGACTATGCTTCCACACTCTGCGCGTATCATTGAGGGAATAACTGCGCGGCACATGTTGAAAACCCCGCGCATATTCGTGTCAAAAACCAAGTCGTATTCCTCATCCGTCGTCTCCTGCGAAAGTGCAAAAAGTGAGACTCCCGCATTGTTTACCAGCAGTTCGATGCCCCCAAACCTTGCTGCGGCAGCCTCTGCAAGGCGCACAGCCTGAGCCGGGTTCGACACATCGGCACAAAAGGCCTCAGCCAAAAAGCCCTGCTCGCGCATCTCTGCGCAGAGCGCTTCTGCTGAAGCCCTGTCATTTTTATAGCCTGCCACAACATGAAAACCCTCGCCGCACAGCTCTCTGACAATTTGCGAGCCGATTCCCCCTGAGGCGCCGGTGACGACCGCACCTTTACATTTCATCGCGCACCTCGCTGCATTTGATGAAGCTATTATAGCTCATGATTTGCGTCAAAGCAATCCTGCTATTGAATTCTCAGAGCTGTGCGGACTGTTTTTTCGATAACAGAGCAGATGAGTGCGTGGCCGTCAACATTTGGATGAATGCCATCTATGCAAAGAAGCTTTCCATAATCGAATTTCTCCAAAAACGCACTGCGTATATCGATGACCGGAACGCCCATCTTGCTCGTCAGCGCGCACACCTGCTGATTGTAAAGCTCATGCCACCTGTAAATAAAGTCCGTGTCGCCGCCGAGCCATCCCTTTATGCTGTCGCCGCACAGACCACTGCTTATCCATGCAAAATATTTGTCGCTGTCAATCGGGGGCAAATTGAGCACAATCGGATTGCCGCCGACCGCGCGCACTTTTCTTATTATATCCTTGTATATGACCACAAAATCGCATAGCTGTGTGCGCGGATTATGCGCGTCGTTTGGAAATTCGCTCACAGCCTTCCAATCAAAATCGCAGTCATTTCCGCCGAATTCCAGAACAGTGTATGCCGAATCGGCAACGGCGTCCAGATGCTTTTCAACCGTTTCAAGCCCTTTTTTGACGGTGCAGCCGAATTTGGAATAGTTGTTTACCTGCATTCCCAGCCGCTCACACGCAACCTCAACAAAGCATTCGCTGAGCGTCTTGTACTTCATTGTCGGGTTGTCAAACACAACGCCTCTTGCCAGCGAATCTCCAAACACACTTACCATATCCATTATACAGCACCTCGTTTATTCCTACATGTCATTATCATAATCATATACTGTCCATTAACTGCCAGTCAAGGGAATATTGTGAATTTTTTGTTATCTTGCTTTGAATATTGTCCGGTGCTATAATTGATTTCAATTAATGACGCGTTCGCACAGACGAAAAGGAGGCAATATGGAGGGACTGACAAATTTTATTTCTGAATTGCAGCAGCAGTGTGAAACTTCCTACGATAAATTCCCGGACATAGAGCTGTACATGGATCAGGTTTTGTCATATCTGGAGCGCGGGAGTGTATCCTCACGCGAGGGCGACAAGCTGACCGCAGCCATGATAAATAATTACATCAAGGACGATCTTGTGCCACGCGCAAAGCTAAAAAGGTACTCGCGCGACCATCTTGCCAGTCTGACAATAGTATCCCGCTTAAAGCAGGTTTTATCGGTAAAGGACATGATTTTGCTGCTGCGCGAGGACATGCGGGAAAAATCAACTGCCGAATATTATGCAAACTTCCTGTCTCTGCTCGATTCCTCTCTTTTGCAGCTCTCGGACGAGTGCGCAAAAATCAAGGACGACACTATTTCAGCCGCTGCGCTTAGGCTGGCCGTGGCCAGCTATGTCAACAAGGTCGCGTGCGAGTATTTGATAGACAGCCTTGCAAAAAAAGGCACCGGCAAAAAAGGCGAGGAAAAGCCCACATTGGAACGGTAATACTGCCGCTAGTAGAGGCAGCTTTGAGGGTTTTTCATTGCTTTTGGCTCGTCGCAATAGCCTGATTGTGAAAAAGAAAAAAGAGCCTCTGCAACTAAAAATCGCAGAGGCCCTTTTGTTTTATCGATATTATTGATTTTCTCTCGCCTTAAGTGTGGCTATGGCGTCTTTGCGGGAGAGATTGACCCTGCCGCGCTCGTCTATTCCGAGCACCTTGACAGGGATAACATCGCCGATAGCGACAACATCCTCTACCTTTTCAACGCGGTGATCCTCAAGCTTGCTTATGTGCACAAGACCCTCTTTGCCGGGCGCAATTTCGACCATTGCGCCGATGGGGAGAATGCGAGTGACCTTGCCGTAATACATCGCGCCCATCTCGGGCTCCTTGACTATCGTCTCGATGATGGTGACGGCGCGGCGTGCATTTTCGATATCGGTGCCGGAAACGAATATTCTTCCGTCCTCCTCAACATCGATTTTAACTTCGCACTCGGCGCAGATTTTCTGGATGACCTTGCCGCCCTTGCCTATAACGTCGGAGATTTTCTCTACGTCTATTTGCAATGTGAGCATCTTCGGCGCATATTTTGACAGCTCCGCGCGAGGCTCTGCAATAGCCTTTAGCATAACTTCATCCAGTATATAAACGCGCGCCTTGTAGCACTTTTCAAACGCTTCCTCAATTATATCATAAGTCAGACCGTCTGTTTTGAGGTCCATCTGAATGGCTGTAATGCCTTTCTCTGTTCCTGCAACCTTAAAGTCCATATCGCCGAAGAAGTCCTCAACGCCCTGAATATCGACCATCGTCATCCAGCGGTCGCCCTCGGTTATCAGCCCGCACGAAATGCCGGCAACAGGTGCCTTTAGTGGAACACCCGCGTCCATGAGTGCGAGCGTGCTTCCGCAAATAGAGCCTTGCGAGGTTGAGCCGTTGGATGAAAGAACCTCCGACACAAGGCGTATCGTATACGGAAAATCCTCAATTGAGGGAATAACCGGTACAAGTGCGCGCTCGGCAAGTGCTCCGTGACCGATCTCGCGGCGGCCGGGGCCGCGGCTGGGACGAGTCTCTCCAACCGAGTAGCTGGGGAAATTGTAATGATGCATATAGCGCTTATTCTCCTCGCCGTCGATGCCGTCGAGAATCTGCGCGTCGCCCGTCATTGCAAGCGTGGCGATTGTCATGACCTGTGTCTGACCGCGTGTGAACATACCGCTGCCGTGAACGCGCGGAAGCAGTCCGACCTCTGCCGCAAGTGGGCGAATCTCATTTATACCGCGTCCATCAACGCGTTTTCCATCATCGAGCAGCCAGCGGCGCACGACAAATTTTTGAAGCTTGTACATGCATTCGTCGAGCTTGGCTGTGCTGTCCGGATATTTTGCGCCGAGTATCTCATGCACTTCGTCATAAATAGGGGCAAGCGCAGCATCGCGGACAGTTTTATCGTCCGTGTCCATAGCAATGCGAACGCGCTCAATTGCGAGATTCTTGACATCCTCGTACATCTCAGCGGGGACTTCTTGGCTCTCAAATTCTTTTTTCGGCTTGCCGATTGCATCGGTGATTGTATTTATGAATTTGCACAGTGCCTTTATCTCGGTGTGGCTCTGGATTATAGCCTCAAGCATGGTCTTGTTGTCGACCTCGTTGGCGCCGGCTTCAATCATGACCACTTTTTCAAGCGAGCCTGCAACTGTCAGCTGAAGATCGGATTTCTCGCGGTCAGCTTCGGACGGATTGATGACGATTTTCCCGTCGACAAGCCCTGCTGCAACGCCGGCTATCGGGCCGTTCCATGGTATATCGGAAATGGAAAGGGCAATTGAAGTGCCTATCATTCCTGCGATTTCGGGCGAGCAATCGGGGTCGACCGACATGACAGTCATCACAACGGAAACATCATTGCGCATATCCTTTGGAAACAGAGGGCGTATTGGCCTGTCCACCACGCGTGAGGTCAGAACTGCCTTCTCGGTGGGTCTTCCCTCGCGGCGCAGAAAGCTGCCCGGAATTTTGCCGATAGAATAGAGCTTTTCCTCAAAATCGACTGAAAGCGGAAAAAAATCAATGCCATCGCGCGGTTTTGCACTCATTGTCGCGTTGCACAGCACCGCGGTGTCGCCATAGCGCACAAGGCAGGAGCCATTCGAAAGTCCGCACATTTTGCCTGTTTCAACAGAGAGCTTGCGGCCTGCCAGCTCTGTTTCAAAAACTCGAAAATTTTCAAACATAATAAATCCTCCAAAGTTTAATTTTAACTCCGGCTGATTTTGGGTTTAGCAATAAATTCAGTTTTTTTCATAAAAAACTCAATTCACTGCTAAAAACCAAGCCTCAACCTGAGTTTGTTACCTACAAAAGGCAGACATAGCGTCTGCCTTTTGAAAAGTTCGAATTATTTGCGAAGACCAAGTTTCGCTATAAGTGCGCGATAACGCTCTACATCTTTTTTCTGGAGATATGCGAGCAGATTGCGGCGCTGACCGACCATTTTAAGAAGTCCGCGGCGGGAGTGATGATCCTGCTTGTGCTCCTTGAGGTGCTCTGTCAGGTGGTTGATTCTGTTTGTGAGAATCGCGACTTGAACCTCGGGTGAACCCGTGTCGGTTTCGTGCAGACGGCTGTCTTCAATTACCAGATTTTTGTCCTTAAGCATTTTTAAAATACCTTCCTTTTTGTTGATGCCTTGCGGTCACAGCGCGGGGTATAGAGGTTTCCCGTTAGATGGGCATACGCCACCGCTCCGAGGCCGAGGTCATTTATAATTAATAATAACACACTTTGAAATCAATAGCAAGGCGGAATATCGCGAATTATGCTCCGTGCCGCACGGTGTCAATGTCTCTCAGCACCGCTGCGCGAAGCTCGTCTACCCCGGAAAATTTCTGCTCATCCCTCATAAAGCCGTCGAGGCTTGTGTGCACAATGTCGCCGTAAAGGTCACCGCAAAAGTCAAGAAGATGCGTTTCGAGTGTCACCACCTCGCTGCATTCGACCGTCGGCCGAAGACCGACATTCGTCACGCCAAAATACACTTTTTTGCCGACAGTGCATTTCGAACGATAAACTCCGTGTCGCGGCTCGACAATCGTGCTAGGGAGAACTTGGTTTATCGTCGGAAATCCGAGATTGCGAGCAAGGCGCTTTCCGTGCGTCACGCGCAGCGCCATGCCGTACGCCCTGCCAAGCATCAGGGCGGCTTTTTCGACATCCCCGCAGCCAATCATCGCCTTGATTTTTGAGGTGGAGACAATTTCTTCTCCGACAAAAACCGGTTCTGCGACAATTGTTTCAATCTTCTGACTGCCGCATATCGCGCGAAGCTCCGCTACTCCGCACGAGCGATTTTTTCCGAACCTGAAATCGCTGCCGCAGCAAATCACTCTCGCCTTCAAAAGCTTCATAAGAACTTCACACACAAATTCCTCGCCGCTCATGTGCGCTATTGTGCCAAAATTGAGCGTCAGAAAGGAGTCTATGCCCATATTTTGGGCAATTCTCTGCGACTCGTCTCTCGGCAAAAGATCTTTTCCTCCCTTGCCGCTTGCACGAAGCGCGGACATGTCAAATGTGAGAGCATATGAAGCTGCATCTATGCTTTTTGCGGCTTCTATCGCACAGCGCAGCACCGCCGCATGTCCCACATGTATGCCGTCAAAATAGCCGAGTGCCACGGCACATTCGTCACTCGGGCATTTATTTTTTATGAACTCCGCCATCGATCTCATAAGCTGCCCTCATGTGTTTTCAAAGAATTGCCTTTGCTTTTTCACGGTGCCGTCTTTTGTTATCAGCGCTGTGCCCAAAAAACAGCTGCCGCAGAATGTGCGGACTGTCTCCTCCTCGGCACCGTCACTGAATTCGGCTCTGCAAAAGCTTACGCCGTTTAGATAAGCTTTTTTCTCCGATGCCGTCAAAAAAACATCTCTGTACGGCAAAAAAGCATCCTCAATCGGTCGCAGCATGCTCTTTGCGCCTCCGTCACAAGCAGCGCGGCAGGCTTCCTCCAGCTGTATGCAAGAGGACTCCAAAAAAGGACCGCTTCGCGTTCTGCGCAGTGCCGTAAGAGTCGCTATAAGGCCGCATAATTTTGCAATATCTTCGGCGAGCGTTCGCACATATGTACCCTTTGAGCACGTCACGTCAAACGTGAATTCCCGCGTCGCTTCATCAAAATTCAAAAGCTCAATGTCGAATATTTCTATGCTTCTGCTCAGGCGCTCGACCGTTTTTCCCTCGCGCGCCAACTCGTAGAGCCTCTTTCCGTCAATCTTCAATGCCGAATACATCGGGGGAACCTGGCTTTGCTTGCCGAATATTGCAGCCATGGCTCGTTCAAGCTCCGCACAGCTGCACACCGCTTCGTTTTTCTCAATCACCGCACCGGTCACATCGCCCGTTTCGGTCAAAATGCCGAATTTCGCCGTCGCGACATATCTCTTTTTTGTGTCGGGCAAAATGTCTGCGGCTCGCGTTGCGTTGCCTAAAAACACAGGCAGCACCCCTGTTGCCATAGGGTCGAGTGTCCCGCCGTGTCCGATGCGTTTTTGCATAAAAGCGCCCCGCAGCTTTGCCACAACATCAAACGATGTGAAACCGCGGGGCTTGTCAATTACTATAAAGCCGTTCAAATCGACAATTCCCTTTCCAGCGCCGCGACAACCGCGACCTTGATATCGTACGGCGTGCCCGAGCACTCAAACCCGGCCGCGCGCACATGGCCGCCGCCGCCGAAAATTGCCGCTATTTTAGAGGCGTCAACTGTGAATGTTCGCACTGAAACCTTATACGTGCCCGTTGGAAGTTCGCGAAGTGTCACACCCGCCTCAACGCCCTCGATCGTGCGCGGAATTGCAGTGATTCCCTCAACCTCGCTTGGATCCGCACCGGCCGTTGCCAGCATTTCCTGCGTTATTGTCATAAACGCAAGCTTTCCCCCGCATGCATATTCCATTCCCGCAAGCGCTCTGCGTTCAAGCTCCACTCTGGCACGTGTCTTTGTCTCAAACAGGATGCGGTTGAGCATTTCATAGTCTATGCCAATGTCAAAAAGGCGCGCCGCCAAAAGGTGCGTGCCTGAGGTCGTGTTTGAATAGCGAAAGCAGCCGGTGTCCGTTGCCAGCCCTGTGTACAGGCACTGCGCGGCATACCCGTCTATTGTGACGCCCATTTCGTCGATTACGCGCGCAATTATCTCGCAGCATGATGCGCTTTTTGCATCAAGCAGCAAGTTTTCTGCGTAACCGCCATTGAGCATATGATGATCAATGCACAGGTTTGTTTCGGACGCGAGAGAAACGAGACTTTCGCCCATAAGCTCCTTTGCGGCTGTGTCCACGGCAAGAATAAAGCGAGGCTCAAAGTCCTCACATCTATCCATGTTGTACTTATCAAGCATGTAGCCATAGCGTCCGGGAAATGCACTGTCGCATACTATGCGGGCGCGCTTTTTTAGCCGGTGAAGCGTGCTCCACATGGCAAATCCGCTTCCCAAAGTGTCGCCGTCGGGATTTTTGTGGCAGATGATGAGTATATCCTCTGCTTCGAGAAGCATTTTTGCGGCATTTTGTTCCGTCAATGCATTACTCATCCTTAAGCCCTTCCAAAATTGAATTTATTTTGTTGTAGTAATCGACAGAGTCATCCGGTATAAATGTGAGGTCAGGTATTTTCCTGATGCGCAAAACTTTTGCAAGCTCGGTCTTGATGTGACCCTTTGCCTTAGTGAGAAGCTCACACGCCTCTTTTGCGGCTTGTGCACCGTTTAGCGAGCCAACAAAGACCTTGGCATATGACTTATCAGCCGTCACGTCAACGCGGTTTACTGAGAGAAACTCATTGAGCCGCGGATCTTTCATCCCGGATATTGCGGCTGAAATCTCACGCTTCATATCCATATTAACTCTGCCCTGCTTGGTTTTATTTGGCATAGTTTCTCCTTTTTACTGAAAATCAGTCGCGATATTCCTCGACTATATATGCCTCAAGGATGTCGCCCTCTTTAATATCTGCAAATTTCTCAAGAGTTATACCGCATTCATAGCCGGAAGCAACCTCTTTTACATCATCTTTAAAGCGGCGAAGTGTGGCGATTTTGTCGTCATTTATTATGATTCCTCCGCGCACTATGCGAATCAGGCTGGATCTTGTGATTGTTCCGTTTTGAACATAGCTGCCCGCCACCGTGCCGATTGATGAAATTTTGAGCACCTGGCGCACCTCGGCGCGTCCCAGCTCAACCTCGCGAATTTTTGGCGCAAGCATTCCCTTGAGCGCCGACTTGACGTCCTCAATAGCATCATAAATGACCCGGTACATGCGCATTTCTACTTCGTTTAGCTCGGCCTGCTCTGCAGCAGTCGGGTCTGGCCGCACGTTGAACCCTATGACAATTGCTCCGGATGCATCTGCCAGCATTATGTCAGAGCCGTTTATCGCGCCGACTGCGGCATGGATTATCCTAACGCGCACTTCCTCGTTGGACAGCTGCTCGAGACTCTGCTTTAAGGCCTCTGCGGAACCGCGGACGTCAGCTTTTACAATTATCGGCAATTCCTTGACGTCGCCCTCGGCTATCTGGCTGAACAAATTGTCCAAGGTGACCTTTTTGTATGTCTTAAACTGCTCTTCCTTTTCCGCTATGCGGCGCTGGTCGACAAGTTCACGCGCAAGGCGCTCGTCGGCGACTGCGTTGAAAATATCTCCGGCGGCAGGGACATCGACAAGCCCGGCAATTTCAACGGGCACTGACGGCCCGGCCGATTCGATTGGCATCCCGTGGTCATCGAGCATTGAGCGCACATGTCCGACGGCTGTGCCTGCAATTATCGTGTCTCCGACATGAAGCGTGCCGTTTTGAACGAGTATCGTCGCCACAGGGCCAAGGCCCTTGTCGAGCTTTGCCTCGATGACTGTGCCCGTTGCAAGACGGTTTGGGTTTGCTTTCAGCTCTTTTACCTCGCTGACTAGCGTTATCATCTCCAGCAGTGTGTCTATGCCGGCACCCGTCTTTGCGGACACGGGCACGCATATCACGTCGCCGCCCCACTCCTCGGGCACAAGCTCATATTCCGTAAGCTCCTGTTTTACTTTTTCTGCATTCGCGGTGGGCTTATCCATTTTATTTATTGCGACAATTATAGCGACACCGGCGGCCTTTGCGTGGTTGATTGCCTCAATCGTTTGCGGCATGATACCGTCGTCGGCGGCGACAACAAGCACCGCGATGTCGGTGACGGAAGCTCCACGTGCGCGCATTGAGGTAAATGCCTCATGTCCCGGTGTATCGAGAAATGTCACGAATTTGTTTTTGACAGGCACCCTGTAGGCGCCGATGTGCTGCGTTATTCCGCCGGCCTCACCTGTTGCAACGGAAGCCTTGCGGATGTAGTCGAGCAGCGAGGTCTTGCCGTGGTCGACGTGTCCCATGACAACTACGACAGCCGAGCGCTCTGTGAGATCCTCGGATTTGTCCTCGTCCTCGACCGTGATATTGAGGCGTTCTTCTATCGTGACATGTATTTCATGCTCTACCTTTGCGCCAAATTCGTCTGCCACGAGACTGGCAGTGTCAAAGTCGACAATCTCCGAAATAGAGGCCATGATTCCCAGCCCCATCAGCTTTTTGACAACGGCAGGCGCCGCGACTTTTAGGCGGCTAGCAAGCTCACCGACAGAAATTTCGTCCGGAATTGATATGCGCAGCTGTGCGTGGCGCGCTTTTTCAAGCTGTAGGCGCTGCAAACGCTCCGACTCCGTCTCGCGGCGCTGATACTGCTGTTTCTGGCGCTGCTGTGAGCGCTGGTTCAGCTTTTGCTTCTTGCCCTGCGGTACGTTGCGTCGGTTTTGCGCCTTGTCCGTTGTGGAGGTCTGCGCAATGTTCTCATACTTCTCGTTGTATTTGTCTATTTCTACGACAGCGGCGCGCGTGTCTATCACGCGGCTGACGCGCTCTGTCACGGCGGCTTCTGTGTTTTCCTTTGGCTTTTTGGGAGGCACAATTCCCGCACCCTGCGGAACGGCCGGTTTTTCGGCGTTATCTGCTTTATCTGCTGCTTTTTGAGCCTCTATTTTTTTTTGAGAGGGCGCACTGCTCTCCACAAAATACTGGTCAAAGCTTTGCACGCTGTTTCCTTGCGTCAGCGACTCGAAGATAAAGTCAAGCTCGGGCTCCGTGAGCACCGTTGTGTGTTTTTTGTCCGCACCGGCGGTCTTCATCGCCGTGATGACATCCTTGTTCGCGAGTCCGAGATCCTTTGCAAGTTCTCCCAATCTGTATTTAATTATCATATATGCGCCTCCTTATGTTTGGCCAGTTTACTCTTTATTAAAAATGCAAAATTGTCATCGGTGATGGCGCAGACGGCAAACCTGCGACCCACAACCTCTTCTATTTCGTCCTGGGAAAAATCTATCGCGAGCTGCTCTGCCAAATTGCCGCACGCTTTTGTCATTGCCGCCAGTGTTCTTTGCGAGATGTCATTTGCCGTAAGAACAAGCACCGCATCCCTGCCCAGACATTTCACCGTGGCGTCAAAGCCTATCTTTAACTGTCCCGCGCCGCGCGCCATCGATATCGCCGATAGAACTCCGCTGTCAGGCATCGCCGTGTTCCTCGATTTCTGCCGCGAGACGCTCAAAGATATCGTCGCTTATCGCGCACTCGAACGCGCGCTCCAGGCTTTTAATTTTCCGTGCCTTTTCGAGACATTTTGCATTTTTGCAGAGATACGCGCCTCTCCCGGATTTTTTTCCTGTGAGGTCGACGCTTATCTCCCCGTCGGGACTTTTAACAACGCGCACAAGCTCTTTTTTGGGCTTGCTTTCTCGGCAGCCTGTGCACATGCGAATTGGAACTTTCTTTTGCGGCATGTTAAAAATCCCTCCTTTTTATGTCGTTTTACTCTGCCGCCTCTTGTGCCGCGGCATTTGAATCATCCTCGCCGTAATATCCGCTCTCCGGCCTTATGTCTATCTTATAGCCGGTAAGCCTCGCCGCCAGACGTGCATTCTGTCCCTTGTTGCCGATGGCGAGCGAGAGCTGGTGGTCCGGCACAGTCACGCGGCAAACTCTGTTTTGCTCGTCGAGTATTTCGACATTTACCACACTCGCAGGGCTCAGAGCCTCCGCGATATATGCTTTTGGATCCTCGCTGTAGAGCACGATGTCTATTTTCTCTCCGCCGAGCTCATCGACGATATTTGCGACACGTGCGCCTCTCGTTCCTATGCAGGCACCGCGCGGGTCGACGTTTTCATCCTTTGACCACACAGCAAGCTTCGTCCTCATTCCGGCCTCGCGCGAAATTCCCTTGATTTCCACAGTCCCGTCAAATATTTCGGGAACTTCCATCTCAAAGAGCCTTTTTACAAGCCCCGGATGAGTGCGCGAAATCATTATCTTCGGACCGCGGTCAGTCACGGATATGTCAACTACATAAACCTTTATGTGGTCGCCCTCATGCAGCACCTCTTTGGGAACCTGCTCGGTTTTGGGAAGCATGGCCTCAGTCTTCCCGATTTCGAGAACTGCGGTGCCTTTTTTTGCATCGATGCGAAGTATGGTAGCCGTTATGATTTCGCCGTGCTTGCTTTGAAGCTCATCGTAAATCTGGCTTCTCTCAGCCTCGCGGATTCCTTGGCGAATTACATGTTTTGCGGTCTGCGCGGCGATTCGGCCAAAATCTTTCGTTTTGAGCGGTATGTCGATGGTTGCTCCCAGCTTTGCGCGCGCGCGCAAAGCCTGCGCCTGCTCAAGTGTCATCTGTGTATCGGGGTCCTCGACCTCCTCCACAACTTCCTTTTGCAGGGAAACTTTGAAATTTTGAGTCTCGGGATCTATGTCGACCAGTATGTTGTCCTTGCCTCCAAAATCGCGCTTGACGGCGATAATTATCGCATTCCTGATTTTTTCAAGAAGATAATCTCCCGATATGCCCTTTTCCTTTTCGAGCAATGTCAGAGCTTCAAAAAATTCGGCGTTCATTTTACAATATTCCTTTCAAGTCTAAGTCAGTGTCGTCGTCGCACGCCTTAAAATATGCCGCAGCGCTCTTTTGCACGACGGTGGGCATGCCATTGCAGTCGATAGTGACGCAGTCGTTGTCATAGGATACCAGCGCGCCCTCGTAATCTCGGACGCCGTCGGCATCAGCCCGAATGAGATGCGCGGCCACCTTTTTTCCGAGATATGCCAGCAGATGTTCCTGTGTTTTGAGATGTCTGCCAAGGCCCGGAGAGCTGACCTCCAGGTAGTACTCGTGCTCGGGTATATCAAGTGCTTCAATCGAGGAATCCGCCGCCCTTGAGAGACTCTCACAGTCATCGAGTGACACTCCGCCGGGCTTGTCGATTATTATCCTCAAAAACCACGACGGACCCTCCTTGACATACACCACATCCCAAAGCTCCAGCCCCAGTTGCCTTGCATAAGGCTCAACCGCCGAGCGCACCGATTGTGTGACATTCAGTTTTTTGTCGGGCATATGGGCCTCCGATAAAATGGATTTTAATATAGGCACAGATAAATGAAAGAGTGGGGGTTCCCACTCTTTCACAAAACAAACATCATTCAATGTATATAATATACCACCGCCTTGCAGAAAATGCAAGCACACGGCACGTTTGGCGCGTTTGCGACCGATATTTATGTTTTCATTTAAATTCCCACTCCCAACTGATGGCGATGAGCGGCTTTTTGGGCGACGCTTATTTGAAAAGCACCGCCGCAAGCTGTCTCGCGCATCTTCGACGCGACTATCGCTTCTCATTTTTAAGGTATGTGTTATAACAACCCCGAAGCTGCGCTTCGAGAACGTTTTACCATCAATTTGCCGAAGCTGCGCTTCGCCTCGCGGCTTCGCCGCGCCTATCGCTTCGCACTTTGAGGGAATGTGTTATAACAACCCCGAAGCTGCGCTTCGAGAACGTTTTACCATCAATTTGCCGAAGCTGCGCTTCGCCGCGACTATC